>JAHDDL010000055.1 GCA_020629415.1 Maribacter sp.
AAAATTAAAATAAAAAAACTGAAAAAGTATAAAAATAACGGGGAGTTTAAGGTAAATCGATAAGTCTGCTTATATTTATAATATCACGAAATTTTATAGATTTAGCTTTTAACAAGAAACAATAAAGCAAAACAAAAAGCTTAACTACATTGGCAGACCTACCTTATAACGGGCAGATGGAAATCAACAATTTCTTGGTCTGCGTACTACGCTCAGCTAAATTACTTTTTTATTAACTAGACACATATGAAAAATATTCCCCAGTATTTAATTCTATTAAGCCTCACTGTTTTAATGGGGTGCTCTAATTCAGAAAATACAGTAAATAATAGTTCTTCAGAAGAAATAGAAAATGTTGAAACACCAAGTGGCGACTCCGTATCAGATGAAGTCATTGACGGAACTATGCGAGAAATCTCTCCGAAAGAATTTGTACTTGACATGGGTTCTGGCTGGAATTTAGGCAATACATTAGACACAGAAGATGTTGATGTGACGGCATGGGGAAATCCTTTGACAACTAAGCCAATGATCGATGAGATTGCCAACATGGGATTTAAAACGTTGAGGTTGCCGGTAACTTGGCAATATCATACCGGTTCAGCGCCAGATTATATTTTGGAATCTGATTGGTTAGACACGGTAGAAAACATTGCGAATTATGCTCTAAGCAATAATATGTATGTGATTATCAATATTCATCATGATGATGAATGGATTGTGCCTACCTATGAGAATGCCCCTTACGTAAAAGATAGGTTGATAAAAATATGGACACAGATAGCTAATAAATTCAAACCTTATGGAGATTATGTAATTTTTGAAACATTGAATGAGCCCCGTTATGAAGGATCTCCAGAAGAATGGGAAGGTGGTACCGAAGAAGGGCGAGATGTTGTCAACCAATATCATCAGGTAAGTGTAGATGCAATTAGAGCAACTGGAGGTAATAACGCTGTTCGAAAAATTATGGTTTCTACCTATGCGGCCGGAACCAGTGAAAATGTTCTAGAAGATTATGTAATACCCAATGATGATGAAAATATTATTGTATCTATTCATAGCTATTCTCCTTATTTATTCAGTCTTGCAGGAACTGATCCAACATGGGGTACAGATGAAGATAAGGCGCAATTAACCGAAGAATTTAATCTAATTCAAGCTAAGTTTGCAACAGAAGGTAGGGCAGTAATTATGGGTGAATGGGGATCTACTTTTTCTAATAATGAGAATGACCGTTTGGTTCATGCCGAATTTTATGCAAACCTATGCGCAGAACGTGGTATTTGTCCCATTTGGTGGGATAATGGTAATGCCAGTGAATTTGGTATCTTCAATAGAAATACATTAGAATGGGTCTATCCAGAAATTGCAGATGCTATTATTGATGCTACGAGGTGATTTAAGTGGAGTGTAAAGGATACAATGACGATGATAGAACCAATCTCAAACGGATTTATCAATTCATTTGGACCGTAATTGTTATTGGGCAAAAAGGGTAGAATCAATAGCGCTATAATTGAAAACTTAATCAATGCAAAAAGCTCGTCAGAAGTAATATTTCTTATTACAGTATGAAAACGGGTTTTAAGAGAAAGTAAGGTTACAATGATAACTGCCGTAGCAACTGCATTTCTATAATATTCGGCAGAAACCATTAAACCTAAAACCGCAGTTGAAATCAATGCAATGTTGGTAGTAAAGCTACGCTCGTATTCAACGATTTCTTTGTATAAATGATTGAAGCCTAGAAAGAAAATAAAAGCGCCTAAACCAATAATGGGCAACCAAGAAGAGTAAATTTCGGTAATGCTGCCAAGGGTGAAACCTAAAATGGCTACAATGGGGAAAGCACGTATATCGGCAAACCCTTTATCTTCTTTTAAGTTGTAATATTCTCGTTATAGTCCTAAAATTAGACCAATGCACAAACTAATGAGTACGCCTAAAATATAAGGGTCTAAGACATTAATTATTTTTTCAAATTCACCCATGTATTTTCTTCTATAGCTGATTGTTTCTAAAAATTGAGATTACAATGTAGAACCCCAACAGGGCAGATAGAACAAAACCTATGGCTCCTAAAACCGGAATTCCGTTAATTAAAGGAGGCATTTTTGCCATAACCAATAATGATGAACCAATAGAAAGCGCAGCAATGATAACGGCAAACACCAAACGGTTTACAGCCTTGCTCGTTGCTGTCTGAAACTCTTTAAGACCTTTATGTTCATGGACGATTTCTAACTTACCTTCCTTTATTTTTTTTAGGATGGTATTGATATCATCAGGTAGTGTATCTGCTAAGGCATTGATATTTTTTATACGATTAAGATTCTTTTTAAACAGGTATTTTAAACTAAATCTCTTTCGTAAAATCTTTGCTGTATACGGTTCTAGATTTTCAGTGATATTAAATTCAGGATCTAGTTTAAGACCTACACCTTCAATAAGAATTATACCTCTAATAAGCATATAAAGGTAATGTGGTATTATAATTTGATTTTCATATAGCACAACTTTAAACTGCGATAAGGTATCACCAAGTTTAATGTTTTGTATAGCGGTATTACTTACCCCTTCAAGTAATTGATAGAGGTCCTGCTCTAGTTTTTTATAATCGGGTATATTAGTTCTTATAGCAATGTTTTCTAAGAGTGTAATTATCTTTTTAACGTCTTTGCTGAGAAAATACAGTAATAAGTCGTTTATATATTCTTTTTCATTGGGTAGAACAGTACCCATCATTCCGAAATCTAAAAAACATATTTTTCGGTTTTTGGAATTATAAATATATTACCTGGATGAGGGTCTGCATGAAAAAATCCATGATCTAAAATCTGTTCAATATAAAAGACTACACCAATTTTTGCTACAGCTTTTGGGTTTATGTTCGCTGCTTTCAATGCTTCAATATTAGAAACTTTAATACCATCAATAAGTTCCATACAAATAATCTTATCTGTAGAAAGTTCCTTGTAAATATCCGGAACATGAATAAACGCATTGCCTACGAAATTTTTGGCAAAACGTTCGGTATTGCCTATTTCTCGTGCAAACTGAAGTTCCTCTTTTATACTTCGCTCAAAAGACTCTATAATACGAATAGGTTGAAAAGCTTTCGCCTGTGAGCTATATTTCTCAAGACTATCTGCAACCTGTTTCATTACCATTAGATCAGCCTCAATGACTTCTGTGATATGTGGTCTCTGAATTTTTAAAATTACCGCTTCGCCATTTATCAGCTGCGCTCTATGTACCTGTGCCAAAGATGCGGCAGCTAACGGCTCTAATTCGATGGTAGCAAAATACCCGAATTTATCAATTCCTAATTCTTCTTCAACCGTGTTTAAAACATCAAAGTCTTTAAGTTTAGGTACATGATCTTGTAATTTCTCTAATTCCTCAATAAGCTCTAGCGGTAGAAGATCTTCACGAGTGCTAAAAATCTGCCCTAATTTTATATAGGTAGGTCCTAATTCTTCAAGTACCATTCTTATGCGTTCGTATTTAGTAAAAGAGAGGTTTATTTTAGTCTCTGGATGTTCTTCTAGATACTTGTTGGGAATAAATTTTAAAATAGGACTATGGGATAACACATCTTCAAAGCCATACTTAACAAGTATATTAAATAAAGTGGCGTACCGCTTTATTTCTTTTT
Source organism: Maribacter sp. (assembly GCA_020629415.1). Taxonomy (GTDB): domain Bacteria; phylum Bacteroidota; class Bacteroidia; order Flavobacteriales; family Flavobacteriaceae; genus Maribacter; species Maribacter huludaoensis. Next base: position 3,662 of record JAHDDL010000055.1, read on the forward strand.
GGGTGGGAATTCTTAATATGGCCATGTAGAATTGGTCTTTTAAAAAATAGATTTTGAAAAGGTGTGCTAATACGGTATAACTATTTAGTTTTTCTTTTATGCTCTACTAAATAATGATGTAGCATTTGTTTTAAGCTTTCTAGATATTCTTGCATAACCTCCTTGTCCAAATGTGGATGTTGACTAACAGGCAAGGTCATTGGGTTTTCATCCAATGAGCGATAAAGCTCTGGGTAGTTGGTTTCAATATCTGTAGTTAGCGCTGTAATTTCATTTAATATTTTGTGTAATTGTTTCATGTTTTTATAATTGTCAAAAGCAATTGTACGGTACTTACATAAAATGACTAACCGGTAGCAACTTTATTTTAGGTTTAGAATTACAGGATAAATTTATAATACAAAGCATTTAAAAGTTATGACCAAAGTCATGTAAATGAACTTTAGATTATACTTTTCCATATTTTGGGAGATGCCTGATTTGAAAATTTAATAAGAATAGGATTTGCTATAATGTAAATTTAATGTTAATTTTGTGTAAATAAAATAATACAAACTGGTCAGGTTGTAGAGGCAAAAAATTTTATGAAGATTACAGATAGGAGTAGATGATAATATTTTGACTGTAACTTGTTAAAAGCGTTTTTAAATAAGCACTATAAATATAAATTAACTAAAAGCATGAAAGCAGAGATTAAAAAGGTTACTAAATCAGCAAAAAAAGTAGAAGATTTAAAAAGTAAATTGAAAAAGGCCAAAAAGAATGACGCTAAGAAAAGTGAAATAAAGAAAGTTAAAAGTAAACTTAAAACTTCTGCCAAACGTTTAAAAAGTAACAAGGCAAAACTTAGAAAAGCATTAAAATAATATAAAAAAACCGAGATGAAAATCTCGGTTTTTTTTATGCTACTAAAATTGACTTCAAAGTATTTGTCTAAAAACACTGCCATTAGTTCGGTATTGCGTGATTATGGATAAAGTTATTCCGTTATTTAGCATATTTTAAACGAAAATTGAATCTTAATTTGCACCTTACTAGCAATATGGGTAACAGCAGGTTACAGAGAAAATGTCAAAAAAGATGTGGACGTCAATTTTTATTGGAATTTATGTATTTGTGGCAATATCAATTGTATTGTCGATTTTATTATATGCAGCAAAGCCTACAAAAAGTCTGGCATGGCTTTTAGCTATTTTTGCACTACCTGTGGGGGGTATATTTCTTTATTTGTTATTGGGAAGAAATAGAAGAAGGTATAAACTTATTGAACATCAAAAAGATTTGTTTCGTAAAATGCCCAAACCAAATACGGAGCACATCAATGAATTTGACGGCAAGTATGGCAAATTAATGACTCTTAGTTATAAGAATTCTCATTTTCCACCAACTACCGGTAATGAGTTAAAAATTTTAAAAGATGGTAGAACAACTTTTGAAACCATATTTAGTGCATTAGAAGCCGCTACTACAAGAATTCATATACAGTATTACATATTTGAAGAAGGAGATCTTGCCAATAGATTACTAACATTATTTGAAGAAAAAATAGCCCATGGGGTAGCCGTAAGAATGATATATGATGGTATTGGCAGTTTTTCATTAAGTAAAAAATACCTGAAAAAACTTTTAGAGATAGGGGTAGAGGTATACTCTTTTTTGCCTTTTAAATTTGGTAGGTATTTTTATTCATTGAATTTTAGAAATCACCGTAAAATAATTGTGGTAGACGGTAAAATTGCTTTTACCGGTGGCATTAATGTATCTGATAAATATTTAAAAGGTCAAGTTGGCTTAGGTAAGTGGCATGATATGCATTTAAAACTTATTGGTGCTGCTGCAACACAATTGGATCAGGTATTTATGACAGATTGGTATTTGGTCAGCACAAAATTGTTAGAGCCTATCTCAATAAAGCAGAACGATTCTATTGAGCCTATAGCTAATGAATTGGTACAAATTGTTGCTGGTGGTCCAGATGATGATTTTCCGGTGTTGGAACAAACTTATTTCTCCATGATAAATATGGCAAAGAACTATATTTATATCACCAACCCCTATATTATACCAGGTCAGGCATTGGTAAGGGCTTTACAAACTGCTGCTTTAAGTGGAGTAGATGTAAGGTTGTTGGTATCAGAAAAAATAGATAATCAAGTAGTAAGTTGGTCGGTTCAATCTTATTTTGAGTTGTTCTTGAAAGCAGGAATTAAAATATATCTTTTTCCTGATGGATTTTTACACAGTAAGATAATGGTGAGTGATGACGCTGTATCATCTATTGGTACGGCAAATTTAGATGACCGTAGTTTTGAACAGAACTATGAGGTCAATGCTATTATGTATCATAGTAAAATGGCTAAGATCTTAAAAGAAGACTTTTTAAATGATTGTAAGGTAAGCAACGAATTATTCTATGATGAATATGTAAAACGATCATGGGGCAAAAAGTTGAAACAAGGTGTGGGCAGAGTATTAAGTCCGTTATTTTAGAATGGCTTTTTTACTCTATTTGTGAGGTAAATACCAAATCTTGTTCTTCCATAGCTATAATAACCATTTTTACATAGTCTTTCATGGCTTTGTCAATGTTGTCTGGTTCTGTTATTTCAATAATACCTCTCCAAATCATGGCTCTTTCCTTTCCTTCGCAGATACAATATAAGGTAGTCTCTGCATGGTAAACAGTAAATTTTTCATAGTAGTTATCGTCGTAATATATACCTTGGTGTTCTAGGTAATCATCATTAAATCTAGATTGGTGGTCATCCCATCTGGAAATAGATTTTACAAAGCTTTCACGATTTTCAGAGCCTGTGATTTTGGTCAAAAGAATAGCATCAAAATCCTTATCTAGTAAGCTCTGTTCAACATTGTCCAATTCGGTTTCGGTTTTACGAGAATCTGTAAGTGATAAGTCGAAAATATCAATACTTCGCCATGCCTCAACCCCTCTTTCAGAAAATTCATGCTGTAGTTTGGTTTCAAAGCTTTCCCTGTTATTTTTATCTTGTGCCATGCCAACTATAAGTACTTTATTGGCGTTGAAAAGTACAATATCCGGATTTTTCCAATTTTCAACTAAACTGATAGATGAGCAGCCCATCAACATTAAAGAGAACAAAACCATAAACTTTTTCATGACACAGTATGTTTTATTTCTGTCGAAGGTACTTTATATCCAAGGTTGTAAAAATGACCATTGTCAGTTCTATTTTATAGTAAAGCAGCTTATAAGACTGTTTTATAGAAATAGGTTAATACTTACTTCTAGTTTTGGAATATGGCAGTTCCATCGTTGGCATTTCTAAATCTTACAACAAATATTTTTGAATAAAAAACCGCCAATGAAAAGAATTCTTTGACGGTTTAATTTTTAGACATTAACCAACTAAAAATGTCTAAAATGTTATTGTAATTTTCATTTCTCGGTAAATGTATATACCAAAGAAAGGTATTAGTGTAATGCTAAAATTGGTACATCACTATCGTAACCAATTTCTTTGATCAATGGTTTAGAAAAGACATTGCCAAAAAAGAAATGTTTTTGGTTAATGAAAGACACCATATCACTTTCTCTACTTTCAACAAAAAGCTGTATACCCTTCCCCAAATTTTTCTCCTTTAAAGTATGAAATTGATGTTTAGTCTCACTTAAAATAGATGATAATAATTGCTTATTGCTTAATTGGGTTTCTGTAAGTTCTTTATTGTTTTCTAAATGCAATACGGCAATTTCGGCATTGTGCATATTAGCCAACTCTATAAGGTATTTAAACTCTGATCGTTTATAGACATCTTTAAAATCTGTTGGAAAAACTATCTCTTTAGGCGACATGAACGATATATGTTCTGGTATGGCCAGTACTGGACATTCTCTAATTTTCTCCATGGCCATAACGGTATTACTGCCAAATAGGACACCTTTAGAGCCTGTAGCCCCTTTGGTTCCCATTGCCACCAAATCAATATCTTTCTCTTTTATATTTTGCTTAATGGCTTCTGAAAGAAAATTGGCAGTAGATTCTGTAAAATAGTTGTGTTTAAAGTTCTCTTCATGTAAGCTAAGAGTGTTGATCAGTTTATCAAGTTTCTTTTCTGATTCCTGTTTTGCTAATAAGTATTCTGCACTTCCTTCCTCAGGTATATTTAGACTATTGGTCGTATATTTTTCAAAACTGAACACGTTTAGAAAGTAAAAGTCACAATTAAGTTTTGCATAAAGGTCTATAGTGTACCTTATGGCATTAAGTGCATTTTTAGAAAAATCCGTAGGTATTAAAATCCGCTTGTTCATTGTTGATAGATTTAATTCCATTATTAAATATATGTATCATAAAGGTAGATTACTATGATAAATATCAGTCCTGTACAGGTAGTATTAAAAACGGAACTGTAGCATAGATACTTAAATCCATTATTACAGGTTCATGTAAAAAACGTTCAAAAAACCTTCTACGGTGATAAGACATTGCCAGCATATTTATTTCTCTTTCAACTATAAAATCTTGAATAACATTGGCTTTGTCTGCGTAGTTCCAGATTTCATCATAACTATGTGGTATGTGAAGCAAACATTTATCCAGTAATTTCTGATTGGAAATTTGTTTGGGAGACATTATTTCTTCTTCATTGATATGAAGAACCGCTACCGAGGCGTCTGTAATGGCTGCAATGTTCAATAACATAGATAGCGTGCTTTTGGTACATCCTTTTTTATAATCGGTCACAAAGGCAATTTCTTTTATAGGTTTAAATGAAATTTCTTTGGGTATTGCCAAGATTGGGCACTGTGTAATGGTATTCGCGATCTGTATGGTATTACTGCCCATAAATAGTTCCTTGGCTCCTGTTTTTCCTTTATTGCCTAAAACAATGAGGTCAATTTTGTAATCCACCAATGTTTTTGAAATTAAAGTAGACAGACTTCCTTTGCTTGAAATGGTTTTGAATAAATGCTTGTCGTTAGCTGTGTCCAAAATAATTTTATGAACGGTTTTAGTCAGATTTTCATTTGAGTTGGCTTCAAGCTTTTTTAAAACTTTCTCACCTGTAAATAATGCATTTTTGGCACTGACCACAATGTCATCATATGCATTGACCAGGTAGAAAGTACATTGGTTTTCGGCAAAAATCTGTGTTGCATAAAAAAGGGCATTATACGCTTCATTGGAGAAATCCGTTGCAACAATAATATTTTTAATTGTCATAGCTTTTATTGTGGAATTACCAAGAATGGAACGGTTACATGAAAGCCTATTTTCTTAATGACAGGCTCAATGAACAAACGCTCAAAAAAGGTGTGTTTGTTCTGTATCATTACCAATAAATTTATGTTTTGTTTGATCTGAAATTCATTGATGGCAGCTATAACTTCATTACTGGGTACTTCATGAAAAAAGCCACTTTCGGATAACACTTTGGCAAGTTGTTCTTTATTTTTTTGTTGTGTGGTATTTAATTCATCGCCTGTGTAAACATGCATTACATTTACTTGAGAAACGTGCGATTTGGTAATTTTTAGTAGTTGTTCCAAACTGTTCTTGTCTAGCCATACCTCAAAATCATTTGGAAATAGTATCTGTTTTGGAGCTTCATATTCAAAGCCTGTAGGAATGACCAAAACTGGGCATTTTGCATTTTTAATGACATGTACGGTGTTGGTGCCCAATAATATTTCCTTAGCCCCAGAAGCACCTTGCGTACCCATGACAATGATATCTATTTGTTCTGCCTCTACGGTTCTAGTGATTTCGCTAGAAAGTACATTTAGAGCAGAATGGATGATAAAAGTGTGCAAGGGATTATTAAATTCCTTTTCTAGTGTATCTTTTAGTGCTTCAAGATTATCCTGTGAGTTCTGTTGCACAATATCTCCAAGACCAATTTGCGCCGGACTCCCCATTAAATATTCTGTATGATATACCGGCGGCACGTAACTGTTCAATAGGAAAAATGTGCATTTAAGATCTTTGTATAGTGTTAGGGCATACCGTATAGCGGTCAATGCGTTTTCAGAAAAATCTGTAGGTAGTAAAATACGTGTCATAATTCTATAATTTAATAGAATAAAGTTACCTTCATTAGGTAGATTATAGTATGATATTCGTCAGTATTGAAAAGTATTTAATTGGTTATTATATAGTATAAAAGTGGTATGTAATGAGAAAGCTTTTTAAAAAGACCATATCCTCGGAAAATCCCACATTGGTGTACTTTTTTGCATCTTGGTGTGTACCCTGTAAACTTATGAGGCCAACAGTGGAGAAAATAGTAGAAGAAGGGGCAACAGCGATCAATAGTCTTGAAATAGACGTAGAGCTAGAAAAGACAATCGTAAAAAAATATAAAATTAAGGGTGTACCTACCTTGGTATTGTTCAAGAACGGTTTACCCATGTGGAGGCATACAGGTGTTATGCCCATTGAGGATATTAGATTGGCAATAAATGAACATCGTTAAAGTACTTTTGCTATAAAACCTTCTTTGTTACTCATGTATAACCAGAAATGGTACTTTGGTATGGTAGCTAACTTTTTCAACTGTTGGCCTAAATAGAATTCGTTCTAGAAAATTAAGATTTTTTGCCACCATGATTACCATATCAAGATTTCTGCTCTCGGTAAAACATTGTACGGATTCGTCTATGTTTTTTCCTGTGATATTATGATAGGTACAAACATTATCCTTAAAATAATCTAATATGAAATTTTTGACCTTAGTTTGATTTTGGCTCAATGCTTCATTTGCGCCAGAAATATAAAGTAAGCGTAAGACAGATCTTTTTAGAAGAATTATATCTTTTATCGTTTCCAAGACTTTGATATCGTATGCGATATTTAAATCTGAAGGAAAACCAATTTCCTGAATATTTTCATAACATGCATTTTCAGGTACAGCCATTACATTACAGGGAACTTTGGTAATTACATTACCGGTGTTACTACCTATGGATACTGATTTAAGTCCCGTGGCACCTTTTGTGCCCATAATTATTAAATCGATTTTTTTATTGATCACCAAAGTCTTTAGTTCATTAATGAGAAAACCATATATCGCCTGAACTTTAAAATTATGTTTTGCATTTAATGGAAGTTTTTCAATTCTCTTTAATAGATGCTGTAATTTTTCTTTAGGTTCCGCAAGTATGGTTTCTTCTAAAATATCTGGTGAAACATATAATGCGGCTTCTCCACTAGAATTGGTATTTATAGCGTTGATGTGCACAATATGAAAGGTACATTGCGTTTTTTTGAAGAATGTAATTCCGTATAAAATAGCGTTCCAGGCATTATCGGAGAAATCGGTAGGGATTAATATGTTTTTCATGGTGACCGTTTAATTTTGACTAATTAGTATTGGGGCAAAAACAAAACCGGAATTTTAGAATGAAACGCAATTTTGTTGACAACCGGTTCTCCTATAACTTTCTCCCAAAATGTATGTTGATGTCTAATTAAGCTAAGAATTGCCGCAGTATTATTGCCTACATATTCATCAATACTTGTAGATATGTTTATGACAAACGGTATGTTACTGAATTTATATTTTTGACCGGTGAGTCTTTCTCTAAGCACATCTTTATGTAATTCTTGATTGTCGTTTAAATTAAATTCCAAAGCAACATGTACAATTTCAATAGAAGCTTTCCATATTTTAGAAAGTTCTAGAATAGGCTCTAATACACTTTTCTTATAAGGTGAATTATAATCCGTAGCAAAGATTACTTGGGTCAAGTTTTGAAAATTATGTCCCGTAGGCACCGTAAGTACAGGAATGTTCTTGATATGCTTTAAGACTTTTACGGTGTTGCTTCCCAAGAAAACCTCTTTGGCACCGGTAGCACCTTGTGTGCCCATTATTAAAAAGTCTATATCATTTTTATGGATAACGTTCTCCACCGCGGTTTCTAGGCTTCCCGGTTTTGACAAAGTCGAAAATTGATGTTTTGGGTTTTTATGGTTTGTTTTTAAATAGGATAGTACTTCTTCTAATTCTTGAACCGAGTATTTTGAAAGAGAATCATATATTGCTCCAAGTCGTTGCTGACTTTTAGCACCCATAAGATTTAAAGGGGTAGGCTCATAAGCATGAAGTAAATAGAAGTGGCATTCGACTTCTGCATATATTTTCAATGCGGTAAAAATGGCGTTCCATGCATTATCAGAGAAATCTGTAGTTATCAATATATTTTTCATGGCTATAGAAGATTAGTTATCGAGAAAGGTTTTGCATGACCAAAAACGGAATGGTTGGTGAAAGACCAATTTCATCAATAGTAGATTTATACAGCATATCTTCCAGAAAGGAGTGTCTTGAATTTACCATGACCAAAAGGTCCATTTTATGATCGGTAATATAAGTTGAGATGGCTTTGGCTCTATTTTCTAAACCTTTGGTCACAAATGATAACCTGGCGTGAGGTAGAGATTCTTCCAAGAATTTTTTATTGTCCAACTGCCTATGGCTTAAATCAACAAAATCAGAAATATATAAACTATGAACTTCAGCCTTAAACTCTCCCGCTAAAATATCCAGTAGCTTCAATTCTCTTCGTTTGTAGGGTATCATGTAGTTACTGGGGAAAAGTATTTTTTTAGGTTGGCTATAATCATATTGGTCTGGGACTGCCAAAACAGGGCATTTTACATATTTAAAAACTTGTACGGTATTGCTTCCAAAAGTTATTTTAGAGCTGGCGGTTTTACCTTTGGTACCCATTATGATAAGATCAATATTTTTTAAATCGGCAAAGTTGTTCAAGGCATCTACCAAAGATTCAAAAGCGGGTACTGCTTCATATTTATGTAAAGGGTTATGCGTTTTAGTTTGGGTTTCGGTAACAAGTTTGTTCAGTTTATTTTCAGAATCATCAGCAATAATCTTCTTTTGTTTCTCAAATGTTTCTGTATCTACCTTATGATAAGGTCCGTAAACTTCATCGGCATACGCATGTAAAAAGTAAAAATTTGCGCGTTCGCATTTAAACACATTCAATGCATACGAGATGGCGTGATCGGCATTGTTAGAGAAGTCAGTGGGTATAAGAATATTTTTCATGGTTTATCTAATTGATATTTTAAATGTAAAATCAACAAAGAAGAATACCTATGATAAATATCAGTAGTACTATGTTTTGTAATGATAATGATATGCCATTTTTGATTAAAATGGGTACTTTTGATTGTAAAACCAGTATTTATGACCATTCATAATTTAGGAGACCAAAATTCAGTTCTTAATCAGTTTATTTCCGAAATACGCGATGTACAGATTCAAAAAGATCCCATGCGATTTCGTAGAAATATAGAGCGAATAGGAGAGGTGCTAGGTTATGAATTCAGTAAAGAGTTGCTTTACAGCCCTAAAGATATAGAAACTCCGCTTGGTAATAAATCAATGCATTTAAGTCAAGATCAAGTTGTTATATGTTCTATTTTAAGAGCAGGTTTACCATTGCACCAAGGGCTTTTAAATTATTTTGATGCGGCTGAAAACGCGTTTATATCTGCCTACCGTAAACATGAAAACGGCGAAGATGAGTTTGAAGTCGTGGTCGACTATTTTGCGGCACCATCTCTAGAAGGTAAGGTATTGGTGTTAACAGACCCTATGTTAGCTACCGGTAGAACGTTGGAAAATGTGTTAAAGGGTTTAAAGGACCATGGCACACCCAAACAAATTCATATTGTTTCTGTTATTGGCTCGCAACAGGGTATTGAGTTTGTACAAAGCGTTTTCCCGGCACAGACGCATTTATGGATTGCGGCAGTAGATCCGGAATTAAATGCCCGTGGTTATATCATACCTGGTATTGGTGATGCCGGTGATTTGGCATATGGACCTAAAATAGAGGTATAACCTTTATTGGCGTTCGTGATAAATTTAGCGTTTACTTCTTAACCTTCCGGTCAGTTCGTTAATATTAATACGAAATACGATCGGCGCTTCTTCGGCATCAATTTTTGCAGAAAACTCACTTATATATTTTGGGTGCTCACCGTAAATGGTTGCTATTACTTTTTTAACGCCATCCGAGAATTCATGTAGCATATGTTTGGCATCAATTCTAGAGAGCTCCTCAAAGGTACCCTGAACTAAAACGGACTTCCAATTGGCTATGGAGGTTATCTCATCAACTCCCAAGCAAACCGCGGTATTTTTTCGCATTTCTTGAATTTTGTGTCCCTCGCTAGAATAGCTGGTAATGGAATGCGTGTTAGGATCGTAATAAAATGTAATGGGCACAATGAATGGGTGTCCTCCTGATAGGTAGGAAAGCCTGCCAATGTAGTTTTGTCCTAATAACGCCTTACATTCTTCTAGATTCATATTTCTTCTCATGACCAATTGTTTTTTGTTGATACTATAAAAGTATACATCATTGATTTAGTGGCACATGATATTGGTCAGTAGTAGAAAATTACTTTGACAACGAATTCTAGATAATACCCAACGAATACTAAAAGCCACCCTTTTTAGCGATTGTTCACTGTTAGATTTGACACCAAATAATAATCTAATACAACGATCATGAAACTACTTTACACCTTTTTACTGTGCACAATCTGCTTTGCAGGTTTTTCCCAAGATACTGACAGTCCGTATTTATTGGTCTCTACCGAGAACGCCACTATACCTTTAAAATCTTCCATAACAGAAGCAAATATAGCGGGTACCATTGCCCATGTTAGGGTTACACAAGTATATCAAAACAAAGGAGCCGAACCTATAGAAGCCAAGTATGTGTTTCCGCTATCTACACAGGCAGCGGTTCATAAAATGCATATGATAGTTGATGACCGACTTGTAGTTGCCAAAATTTTTGAAAAGCAAGAAGCTAAAAAAGTATACGATACCGCCATTGAAGAAGGTAAGCGTGCTGCAAAGTTAGAGCAACATAGACCCAATGTGTTTCAAATGAATGTGGGCAATATTATGCCTGGCGATGAAATAACCATTGACATTTACTACACCGAAATGTTGGTGCCTGTAAATGGCGAATATCAGTTTGTAGCACCTGCCGTAGTGGGTCCACGATTTACTGGGGAAAGTACTGAAACAGAAGGTAGTTTTGCAATGCCCTATACGGCAAAAGGTATTGCAGATAGTTTTGATTTCGATATTTCGGTTAGGCTAAACGCAGGTATGATCATTCAGCATGTCAATAGTGCATCACACGAAATTACAGTGGATTATCCTGATGCGAAAACAGCCGAGATTGTACTATCCGAAGAAAATAAAAATCCGTCGAACCGAGATTTTATCTTAAAATACAATTTAAGGGGCAATCAAATACAAACCGGATTATTGTTGTACGAAGGCGAAGAAGAAAACTTCTTTTCTTTTCAAATGGAACCTAATAAGAATGTGGTTTTAGACGATATTCCGTCACGTGAATATTTGTTTATCGTTGATGTATCGGGTTCTATGAACGGGTATCCTTTAGAAGTATCGCGAACCTTAATGCGCAATCTTTTATGTGGTTTAAGAATGACGGATACGTTCAATGTTCAGCTATTTGCATCAAGTTCAACTATGTTTAGTGAAGTGCCTATAGAAATAAACGAGCAGAATATAGAGGCGGCAATTCGGTTTTTATCGGAAGGTCAAGGCGGTGGAGGCACACAATTGTTAAGTGCGCTGCAAACAGCATATAAATTGCCTAGAAAAGATATGAGCGTAGCAAGGTCTATGGTGGTCATCACCGACGGCTATGTTAGCGTTGAAAAAGAAGCCTTTGAACTTGTACGTAACAATCTAGACCAAGCCAGTGTCTTCACTTTTGGTATTGGTTCTAGTGTCAATAGGTATTTAGTTGAAGGTATGGCAAAGGTTTCTAACAGCGAATCGTTCATTGCCACAACGTCTGAAGAAGCTGCAGAAGTGGCTAAAGACTTTGCAAATTATATAGCAACTCCATTATTGACACGAGTAAAGATTGAATCCAAAGGGTTTGATATGTATGACCTTGCCCAAAAGAGCATACCAGATGTATTTGCAGCAAGACCGGTTGTGGTTCACGGCAAATATAAGGGTAAGGCAGAAGGGAAAATTATCGTAACCGGTTACCAAGGTAAAAAACGCTTTAGACAAGTGTATAACGTAACTGACGGGCAATTAAGCAAGCAGAACAAAGCCTTGGGTTATTTGTGGGCTAGAAAGCGAATAGGGGAATTGGATGATTACCACAAGCTATTTAATGAAGATGTGAAAGCTGAGGTGGTGGCACTAGGACTCAAATATAACTTGTTAACGAATTACACCTCTTTTGTAGCGGTCGATGAAGCCATAGTCAATAAAGATGGTACGTTGACGAAAGTAAAACAGCCGTTGCCAATGCCAGATAATGTAAACAATTCCGCCGTAGGAGCAGAAGCTGAGGTCAAAGAAACCACCAAATTCAAACGTACGTTCAACATCATTTTTAAAGACGAGATCGCAAAGAATGTAAAAAGACAGTTAACGATGGAATTTAAAGTGATGTATGCCAAATTAGTTTCGGAATACTTAAAAAAGTATGAAAGTCTGCGTATAAAATTCAATGCTCAAGGCAAGGTTATACGTGTAGAAAAATTTGAGAATGGCAGCTGGACAGTTGATGAAAGTATGTTGTTGGAATTTGAAAAAATAAGTTTAAAATCAGTTAAAAAAGAAATCACATTAACATTGAAAAAATAAGTAGTTAGTTTTGGTTAGTTGGTTCTCCGAAAGGAGAAGAAAACCTGTAAGATGTCTGTCATTTTGCAGGTTTTTCTTTTGCAATACATTGAAGAATAAACATGTTGAAACTTTAATAAATACGGGCTATTCAACGAATTCTAGATGAATAGCTACGAATACTAGAACACCCTTATAAAAGCCTTGTCTCCGTAGTAATTTAGTAGTGTAGAAAGAAAACAACTAAAATAATTATCATGAGAAAATTCATCTTTTTTGCGTTCGTAATTTGTGTTTGTGCCACTAATGCACAAGAGTTTAAACTAACCAATACCTACGATGTTACTAACCAAAGAACCGTTGGGCAAGAGGAGGAAGACACCTGGGCGGTAGATGTCATTGAAACCAAAAATCCAGAGAAGACTATTGCCACCTTGAATATTGCAGATTTTGGTTTGTTAGATGAAATAAGAATTTCGGTTTTAGAAGAACCGGCATTAGAAGGAATCACCGAAATTTTGAAAATAACCCTTGAGTATAATGCATGTTGCTCAAGTACAAAAGAGTTCTATTATTTACTTGGTGAAGATGGGGTCATTGCCCTGCCAAATATAAAAAATGAGTATGCCTACGAACCCATTTCAGACATACATTACATATTTCCTAACCAGTCTTTTGGCAAGGAAGGAACTATTCTAAGAGCCGCATTACAATACACGGAAACATATACGATCAAAGACATAAAAGTGCTAAGAAGCATTGCTTGGAACGATGATGACTTTGATACAGAAGATGCTATAACAGCAATTAATTAGTAATAACCTTTAAAATTTAAAATCATGAAAAATGTAAAGAAAAGTGTCCTGTTCATTTGCTTATTTGTAGTTGCAAATTTATTTGCGCAAAGTGTAGAACAAGTAGAGTTTGAAGTTATGGATAAAGAAATTCCAGCCGAAGAATTAACCTATGAGTATTTATTGGCACACAAGGTATTTTTACGAGAAAAGCCATCTGTACGTAGTAAAAAAGTAACCTTACTTAATATTGGTACTAAAATGGTTTTGTGGGAAAAGAGCCTTTATGCCAAAGAGATTGATGGAATTAAAAGTCACTGGTACAGAGTAACTACCGGTAATGAAACCGGCTGGGTTTGGGGCGGAATGATCGCTCAGAAGTCTTTTGGAAGTATTGCGGATAACCAAGTAAAGTTTGTATACGGTTATGAAAGCAGTGCTACAAATGAAGCAGGTATGACAGAAGTAAAATACCAGTTACGTGCCTTTAAAAATGGTCAGCAATTAGATAAAATGGTTTTGGACAGTTTGTCTGCAATTCCTGTTCATATTGAAAACCACGGTAGTTTAGGTTTGTTCAATGTGGAAGATGTAATCACGGTAGATTTAGCCGATGCGGATACCGGTTACCAAGTAGGTAAAAGCTATGTATTTTGGAACAATGGCAGATTTAAGAAAGTAGCGAGTTTAATAGACTACGCAGATACCAATTATTTAAAGACAGAACATTTTGTTTTTCCTTCGGATATGCAAGGAGTTAAGAGTACTATTTTGTTGAAAACAACGATTACAAAGAACATAAAATCCTTAGATGATGCTTTGGCTCAAAACAATGTGGAGTTCATTACTACGCCATATATATGGAACGGTTCTAAGCTGATAAAAAAGCAAGAAAACCGTGAAATAGAAGACAATGCCGTAGTAAGTATCGACTTTTAAAATAAAGCAATGATGAACAAGTGTTTTATTATCGTATTGGTGAGTGTGCTAATGCTTGGTGGCAAGAAGCCGTTTTCGCAGCAGACGGAAACGGCACTTGCTTTATCAAACATAAGCATTCAAGAATCTATCGTATTTATAGCTGGTTTTGATGAGAGTGATAATACCTATTACAGCAATGCAAAACAGTATTTTCAAAAACAGGGAATGCCTATTGTAGAGGGTTTGCATACCATTAATGAGATAATCGCTTACATCAACAAAGCAGGGGAAAACCAAGTTATCTTTAAAGAAATTCACGTAGTAAGCCATAGCAATGCCTGGTTAGGAATGTCCATGAGAATTAAGGAAAATGGCGAACGCATTACCGTAAAGAGTTTAGCACATGCAGCTAAGGAGTATAACATAGAAACCATTTGCAAAGAATATACGGGCAATACCAAGATTATTTTTCATTCATGTGGATTGGGCGAAAACAAAGCATTATTAACAGAATTGAAGCATGTTTTTAAGGCAGACCAAGTAAGTGCATCGCCCTATTTTAATGTGTTTGGCGGTAAATATGCAGAACATTATCTGGCAAAACCTTACTATGGGTTTTACCCAACGGCAGAGTCTAAAGGACCAGCATTTCTCTCCCAAGAATTTAGAGAAAACTACCCAAATGTACATATAGATTGGTTAACTGCTTTAACCACTAGACAGGAGTCTTCATTTGGTGAGGCTTATAGTTTTAAATTTAATATTCCGGTTGAATGGGAATTTACTTTTGACAACAGCAACGATATGCCTAAATTGGCAGATAAGGAAGCTATCATGGATTGGGTTTCAGAATCCCCAGAAATGGCGGAGGTATTGTTTGCCTTGCAAATTCCGATAGAAAAATTTCGTTGGAGAAGTAGGGTAAATGGCAATATGCTAATTATAAAAGGAAAAACTACGGTGCTGTGCGTATTGGCACCTATTTTGCAGTCTAATTGTGCTAATGAGTACCAAAATGTAAGGGTAGAAGACTGTTCGCTTTATCAAATATTATAGTAGCATTGGCGTTAGTTTAATACATAAAAGAAATCCGTTTTTTTTGAATCTGATTATTAAATACTTTTTGATTGTTTGCTGTTGTTTTGGTACAATACCATTGTTTGCGCAAAACAGTCAGCTACGGTCATATACCATTGCAGATGGTTTACCGCAATCACAGGTATATGATATTGTACAGGATGATATGGGCTATTGGTGGCTAGGGACTCAAGGTGGCGGACTAGCAAATTTTGACGGAGAAATTTTTGAAGTATGGAATGAAAGTGATGGCTTGCTTTCCAATTATATAGATGCACTTTACACCGTTAACGATTCCTTGTTTATTGGAACAAAAAAGGGACTTTCCATAAAGGTAAAAAACAACTTTG
>JAHDDL010000056.1 GCA_020629415.1 Maribacter sp.
TATTTCATAGAAAAAAGTTTCGTAAGGTCTTTCAAAACCAAAGGTTATGGGCTTGTTTTCTATAAGTGTGGCTATCAAGGGTAGAAACCTATACATGAACATAGAAAGGTAAATACAAAACACAAATGGATATAAACGTATAAACCTTTCATTAAAGAAAAATAGAAATATAAAAAGTGCTATTGTGGCCATAACACAACCAAACATATTTGCCGTAGAGGGAAAAAATATCATTTCACCTATAACGGAGATGAATAGCACTAAAACTAGTAAAGTCTTAATTTGCCGTATGGTATGATTTTTTTCCTTAAACATTCTACTTTATAACTGGTGTTTATTAGTTCTTTAGTGTTTGAATTTTATGGGTTAACAACACATACAATTCCTTAAAATCTTTAATACCATTACGTACTAAATCCTTCACCGGTAGTTTTAATAATTTACAACCATGGGGCAATACAACAAACACTAGAATGACATCTAATAGGACCGCACCTATAGCTGCGCCTACAAGTCCCATATAATTGGCTAATATATAGGTAAAAAGTACGGAAGCCAATGCGCTGCCCATGCCAAACCACCCCATTAATTTAGGTTCGTTAAAGGCACGAAAAACCATTTCTGTTATATACCATATGGCATTGAACAGCATTGCCGATATCATAATATACCACATTGTTTCCGGTACTTCTAATTGGTTCTGTGTCCACATATTATAGAGCCATAAACCAAATAAGGCTAAAAATATAAAGCCTAAAAAAGAAACTAGAAAAACCCCTAGTAAGGAAATTCTAAATATTTTCTGTGCCATTTTCCAATTGCTTTTTCCAATTTGATTTTGAAGTTCCGGGAAAACAGTAGGTTCTATCATATAAAGTATTTGGTTGACCGATCTACTTAATGTACGTGTAGTATTAAAAATGGCAACAGCTTCGGCCCCTAAAACAATTCTTACCACAAAAGTTGTCCCTTGAAAATAGATAATCTGCCACATGGGCAACATTAAATAGCTTAGGCCTTTTGTAGTAATGGATTTTAGTACAACCTTATCTTTTACACCAACATAAGTTTTATGTAAACCTAGTACGCGCTTGCCTTTTAGACTATAGAAAATAATGAAGATTATGGTTACCAATAGCTGCGAAGTTGCAAATACCACAATGCCATACCCCAATAATAGTACCAACAAACCTAATGCTATGGAAGCAGCGGACTTTGTAGTAATTAAGTTTATGCTTAGTGCGGCTCTCTGTGCCGCTCTAAAGTAGGCTTCGAACAATTGTAAGTAAAACATTAATAGCTGAGCCATTATCATGATGGATACTGCAATAATTGCGTCGGTACCATCTATTAAAGACTTGTCAAATACCTTAAAATAATTAAGAACAACGATAACTATTGCACTAATTGCCATAGCTACAAGTATCATTATAGTTATAATATATAATCCTGTCCTTCCAATGTCTGCAGCTTTCTGCTTATTGCCAGAAGTATATGTTAAAACAAAACTATTTCCTGCTGCAGAACCGAAACCTAAGTTAGAAAAAGCCATGACACTTGGTATAATTGTAAGCGTAAGCCACTCACCATAATAGGCGGCGCCCCATGCGGTAATAAAAAACGGGACAAGAAACAATTGTTCAAGTACGCGTACAACTTTCTGAAATATAGAAGCTATACCATTACTTAACAAACGCTTTTTTAAGCTCATGAATTATTTTTGATCTAATAGGGATAGATAATACTATTAAATACCCATATTAATTAAAAAGAAGTTTTACTCTAAATTTTATTGCTATAGCCGTATGATTCCGTTTCTGGTGTATGGTTCAATAATACCATGGTATTATTGAGTTTCCGATTAAGATAGATACTTTCAATTTTGCTCAAATCTTCTTTTTTGGTAACATCTTTTCGTACCACATAAATGGTACTGTCTACATACCTATTAAGCGCAAAAGCATCCGATATGAGTCCTATAGGTGGGGTGTCTATTATAATTTTATCAAATTGTTTTTTTAGTACTTCCATTAAAAGATCATTCCGGTCATTTAACAATAAGCGCCCAACAAAAGTATTGGACATTCCGGGACCAATTAAATACAGGTCGTCAATTGTTGGATGTTTCTGAATAATTTGACTTACATCCATTCCCTTCTTAATTATAAAATCAGATAGACCTGGTGAGTTTGGCAAATTAAAGTCGTTCATGAGTTGAGGCTCGCGTAAATCAAATGCCAGTAATGCAACTTTATGACCGTTAGATGCCATAGTTACCGCTAAATTTGAAGCAATAAAAGTTTTTCCCTCTCCTTTAATTGTAGATGTAACCAAAATAGTCTGGTTCTTATCTTTCTTTTTTAAATAGTCTAAGTTGAAGGTCAGTAACCTAAAAAGTTCTACGGCCGGTGATGTTGAGCTTTCATAGGTTGAAAAATCCTGCTTACCGTCCGTTTCTGAAATCTCACCTAAATAAGGGGCGCTTAATACATCGGTAATATCACTTGGTTTAGAAACTTTATTATTTAAAGAATCTTTGATGAAGATTATGGAAACGGGCACAAAAAAACCAAACAGTAAACCTGTTAAATACAGTATTTTTTTATTTGGACTAATTGGAAATTTACTGGCTTTTGGGAAACTGACAATTCTGGTAGACGAAACCGGTGTAGCAAGCGACAATACTTCTTCTTCCCTTTTCTGCAAAAGATATAGATAAAGACCTTCTTTGGTGCCTTTATCCCTACTGATATCCAATAATTTTTTCTCCATGGCCGGTACCCTTGCCAACTGGGCATCAAATCTATTGGCATTTGCCTGTAAGTTACCTTTTGCAATAGAAAGCCCGTTTTTAGCACTTAGTACGTTTTGTAATATAGATTGACGCAAGTTTACTAGGTTGGCATCTAGGCTAATGAGCATGGGGTTAGAGGTAACGGCAGATTGCGATAGACGTTGTCGCTCCAATAATATTTCGTTGTATTTACTTATTTGGTTTGTTAAAGTGGGATCATTAATTGAAAAACCGCCACCTATAGAATTTTCAATAGATGTATTAAGCAACGTTTGTTCTATTTGTGTCAAGATATTAATTTGACTTTGATAGTTTGCTACTTTCTCTTTATAATCATTTGCCTGTTTTATGTATTCATCCGCATTACTTGAAACATCTGTGACTACATTTTGTGTTTTAAAATCTACTACCGATTTTTCAACATCTTGAATTTCACCAACCAAAAGGTTTAGCCTATTATCAATCATTTTGATGGTGTTTTCGGCTAATTCATTTTCATATTTGATTGTTTTATCAATGTAGGTTTCAATTAATTTGGTTAGAATATCTTCACCTTTGTCCGTATGTGTTGAAATGTAGGTAAGGTTTAAAAGACTACCTGTCTTATTGGCGGGTACCACGTTAAAATTGCGGAGGTAACCAGAAGTAGTATCATCTTTATCCTTTATTTTAAAATAGAGCGGTAATTGATTGTCATTATTTGTAGAATCTAATTTTGATGTTATGGTAAAAGTACCGTACGGTAAGTCAATTAATTCACCAAAAGCATGCTCGGATACTAGTTCCTCTTTGTTATAAACTGCTCGTAACTCATAATTGATGCTATCAAGTAGTTTTATATATATAGGTTGATTATATATTAGATTATCTGAAGTTTCATCTGCAATTACCTTAATAGGCACATTTTTTCCGTATATCTCTATATCTCGTATGGTGCCCTCATGATAATATTCAATGTTAAAAGAATTATTGGTAATAACATTTTCCATAATCCCGGTAGAACTTAGAATACCTATCTCATCATCTATACTTTGCGAAGTTTTAATAAGCCCAATGTTATTAAAATTATCAACATCTCTGATCCCATTACCATTATTGGTATTGTTGATCAATATTTTACCTTGTATTTCATAGTTGTTAACTGCAAAATAACGTAAGTAGAGAAAAGCGAGTAATAACCCGGTGATAATGCAGATTAAAAATAATTTCCAATGACTTACATATTTGTAAATCGTTGAACGAAAATCATTTTCATCATTTAGTTGCGTTTGGTAATTGGTATCCTTCATTATATTTTACTAGCTTAACTTTATGTCCCTTATGAAGATAATAAATAGTTTTTCTTGGTAAGATTAATACGCCTTTTTATCATTAAAGAAAATATTGGTAACAGTACGTATTATTATTTGAACATCAAATAAAATGGACCATTTCTCCATATAAAAAATATCGTACCGTACCCTATTTACAATGTCTGACTTGTGTATAATTTCGCCTCTATACCCTTTAACTTGGGCAAGGCCTGTAATGCCCGGTTTTAAGAAATGACGTACTAGATATTTTTCTACAGAAGTTTCATATTGCTTGGTATGTACTTCCATATGCGGTCTTGGACCCACAATGCTCATATCTCCTTTAAGTACGTTAAAAAACTGGGGTAGTTCATCAATACTGGTCTTCCTTAAAATTCTACCTAGTTTGGTAATACGCATGTCATGCTTTGTGGCCATTTTAGTGTCACTATCGGCGTTTTTTGCCATGGACCTAAATTTGTAGCACCAAAAGGTATTCTTGTTGACCCCATGTCTCTTTTGTTTAAAGAACAATGGTCCTTTAGAATCTAGTTTCATTAAAATGTAAACCAACGGTGTTAGCCATGACAACACAAAAATGATGGCAAATAAAGAAAATAGAATATCAAAAATTCGTTTGATTAGATTGGAGTATTCCAAATCTAATGGCGATGCCCTTAAGTTTAATACGGGCACGGAGTCATACAGTTCTATGGACATGGCCCTGGAAAACAACTCTTTATTATCCGGTATAATTTTAATTTTCTTTAAACTGTTGTCCGCAATGTTCATAAGGTGTTTGATCTCATCTTTACTTAGACGAGACGCCAGGCAGTAAACTTCTTCCACATTGTTCTTAAATATATAGTTGTAGCTACTTTCTATAGTGCCTAAATAGGTAGGGCTGGTAGAGGGCGTATTATCAAAATAGCCCATGTATTTATACCCATATTCCGGAATATCAAAAATGCGTCTTATTTTCTTGAGGTTTTTATCTCTACCTATGACCACCGCCCTGGTAGAAACATATTGCTTACGGCGAATAAAATTTCTGCTCCAGTAAAAGAGAATTCTAAATAGAATAAACAGTACACAGATAATAAAATAAACGAACAGCAAATATATGCCTGTATAAGCATGGACTAGGAAGGCAAAAGAGCTAAAATATATTAATCCGTATAATAGGATCAATGTTAAAAAGCTTTTAAGATTAACCCTAAAGCTCTCTCTACGCGCAGTAGGATAAAAGTCTATACTATAGGTGACTATAAACCAAGAAATATTATAATATAGAATGCTAAATATATTAATATAGGTTACCGGTGTAAAAATATATAGGACAATATTAATTATTAATATATGTGCTATAAACGATAAGGGTATGACAAAAAATGATTTTTTCATTACACTTTTTTGTTACGGTTTGGTCATGTTAAATTAGAGAATTCAATGATTTAAAAACCTTTTATATTATAGGTTTTTGTTTAACAGTTAAGTGTCCGGAAACTACTAACCCTATAAGTTTTTTAAGAAGTACGGAGCGGTTTATTTTTAAAATTTAGCGTAGCGCTCCGCGCGGTCAGCCACATAATTACGGTCTAACACAAGGTGAAAAGTTATGAAAACAGAGCCCACCCAGAACTCTTTAAAAATTTACGGGGGAGGGAATTTACTTAAACAAACATAGGAAGCTATTTCCTACATTCCAAAATTTAATGTTAACGAATCAATAAATTATGAATAACCTAATTTAATGTAAAATTAAAGTGGTTATTTATAGAAATGGGTACCTGTAATTATTACCTTCTAATATGAATTGCCAAATTATAAGGAGATTAATGACGGATAATCTTACAATGGCGGTAATTTCTATTGAAATCGGTAAGAATGAGTAGCTAAAAAAGGTGTTTTAAGTAAAATGTTCAGCAATTATGCAAAGTAAAATGCAGGCTATTAATGAGAATTTATTTCTAGGAGCTTATTTAGGCAAGATCTTTGATCTTCATATTTAGAATTACACCCATACCTTCTAAAATTAATCTGACCCTTGTTTTTCCTATTTCAATAATCTGTGCTTTCTTATCCTTTAAGGCACCATATTTAATAGCTACCTTATCGCCAGATTCTAGCTTGGTCAAACTATAATTTTCAACGGTGTCGTCAGTCAACCATTTTTTTAAGGTTTCCATTTCAATATCTCGTACAACGGCCGGTTTTCCTAACCAGTACAAATACCGTACAACTCCTGGTACATCAAAAACACGTTGTCTTTCCCCTTCAGATATGTTTATGAATACATAAGACTTAAATAAAGGTGCTTCAATAGTTTTTTTTCTATCGCTCCATTGTTTTACTTCTTTGATCATGGGGCAATATACTTCTACCTGAAGCACAGATAACCTTTGGGCTACCTTCTTTTCATTTTTAGGCTTAACATAAAGTACGTACCAATTTTTGGTCATAGGGTGTAAAAGTAGATTACGTAATAAGGTAACACTCTTTTTAGTTTTCTAGTATTTAGGGGTGCCTTAAAATGTGAATATCATAAGTATTTTTTTAATCGATGCGCTTAAGAGATTGCTATTCTGCCATTTGAACATTTTATCGTTAGTATTGAAAAAAATTTTATTGTAAGAAAAAGATTACTTATATTATACTATTATCAGGTTTAGGTCGTTTTATACTAAACCCAAAATCTTATCGCCTTATGTTTTTTAATCTATTTAAATTCGGTTCCAAACAAGAGAATACACAAGTTATTTCAGAAAATTCAGTCTCTATTGAATTAAATTCTCTATTGTCTAATTTAACGATCAGTAGCAGCAAAAAGCAGAAAATTTCAAAAGATGAGGTTTCTGTAAAAGAGAAAACTTCTACCGTGGTTTCTTCATTGGAAAAGCAAATAGAGGAAAATCAAATTATATACGCTAAAATTATGCAAGAGCGTATGATGAGAACTCGTAGAAAGCTAGTGTAATCTTTACCTATAAATAATCGTTATTTTTCTTTTTCTGAAAGGAATTTGGCATTTGTTAAAAAACAAAATTTTTCATCCTCTTTTTAAATCCTTATGGACCAGTACCAGTAAATATTGGTATTGTACGCTATTGTTTACAATAGTCAAAATTTTACTGGATTTTTGATCCCGACTTTTGAATGCTGCTTTTAAAAAAAACTCTTGAAATAGGCCCTTCTTCTGAAACATATATAGGTGGTAATTATGCGCATCAATTGGTTGTTAATCGTAAAGGAGATAAGCTAGCACTTGGTTTAAAAGCTGGGGTTCGTTTTTTAAATATAGATTGGAGTAAAGGCCTGTACAGAGATGAAGGAGATATTTTTTAAATGTGAACATCAACGGAAAGCTGTTACCGTCTATTGGTGCAGGTGTATTTTATTGTGCCAGAAATGCATATATAGGTTTATCTACACCTAATATTTTTCCCAATACCCACTATGATGAAATACAGAAAGCCGAAGCGGTGGAACGTGTCCATTTATTTTTAATTGGTGGTTATGCTTTCGATTTAAATCCGTTTTTAAAGTTCTAGCCTTTATTTTTTGTATAGCATGTTGCAGGTGCACCACTTTCAGCAGATGTTTCCGCTAATTTTTTTAATGAAAGAAAAGTTGACCCTTTGGTGTTAATTATAGATGGGACGACAGTGTAAGTGCGTTTTTTGGTTTACAGATAACACCGCAGTTAAATATGGGTTACGCCTATGATTTTTCTACGACCCAATTAACGGTGTATAATTCTGGAACGCACAAAATCTTTTTAAGCTTCATGCTCAAATCTAGGGATAGAATAATTAAGTCGCCTAGATTCTTTAGTTTGACTCATCTACCATATGCAGGAACCATAAACTAGTATCCTTAGCATGACAGATAAGTTCAATATTTGTTTATTCTACATTGAATCTTTTTGTTACTTGTATTGGTACGCCCGTACTACTAATACCCTGTATGCTTATTTCATAATCTCCGGTAATATCAGAAGTATAGAAGTTTAGATCAAAAATATTTTCCGTTTCGGCTATTTCAGGAATCCATGCTAATTGATTACGAAAATCTGGTATATGTTTTTTTTGCTCTTTTTTGTTACCGGAATAATCCTCTCTGTAATATTTTTTAATAATTCTAAATTGATCATTTTTGAAACTTTGCGTGTTATTGTCTAAATAATTTTTATAAGAATCTCCTTCAAAGGTTCTGATGTCCATTATACCTTGAAAACTATATGAACCGTAAAGATATTGGTCTCTAGCAATTGTAATTTTCTCAATTGACTTGGAAGGAAGGTTTAAAAGTCTTTCGTGGTCATGAATATAAGCACCATCTAAAAGTACCAAAGAAGAAATACCCGAATCTAGTAATGGTAATTTGGGAATTATCTTGAAAATTGTTTTCCCTTTAGAATCTTTGCCTATTGAAACAAGTTTTAATATTTCTACAAATGTTTCTTTTAAAGTAGAGAATCTTTTGTATTCATCTAAGATATATTGGGTCCTTTCTCCACTATAGAAAGGAGGTAGTGCCTTTGTTTGAATTATAGAGTCTGGTTTACTGTCAAAATAAGCGTTTTCTATTTGATTATGAATGCTCCTTTCTACAATAAGATTCTTCATTTTTTTATTTATAAGGAATGAATTGAAATTTACTATTCCGTAGTCTATGTTTTGGTTATTCCTTATACTGATTTTTTCAAAGTTACCATTACTTGAAAACGGTCTGATATACATATCTTCATTGTTGTTTCTAGCTGATAACGGAATGTTGAAATCCCCTTTACTATTTGTACTCGCCACATGAAAAATATTATTTTCCCCAGGAAATGAAATCATCAATTTTTGAGCGGAATTTTTTTCTTGTTCTATATTGCCGGACAGAAATTCGCCTCTTGACTCTGGTAAAAAAGAATAAGATGAGGGTCTCTTGTGGTTGTTTCTGTTGGTAATTAAACTTGTGATGGTATCAATACCATTATCAAGAGTAGTTATTCTTCTTACGGATATGGAATATGTGCCGGCTAATTTTGTTCCTGGAATAGCGGTAACCTCTAAATTCACTTTTTCTCTTTGTTTATAAACATTCTTGTCAATTTTCAGGTTGATAATATTATTAGGTTTATTCTTTTTATTGGAGGTGCTATTAAAGATGTTTAATGTATCTTTTATTTGGTCATCTTTAAGAAATACATTTTGGTCCCCTAAATAAGGATTGAGAATGGTAATGTCCTGTTTGTAAAAAGTTGCCGGTCCAAAATTTCGCATCCAATTTGTATAGCCAATAAGTTTGTAATTACCAGAGGGTAAATCTGCAGGTATAAAGAACTCACTAAACCCTGTACCTTCTGTAAGTGTAAGTTTATGTTGAAATATGATTTCTTTTTCTTCGTTTATTAAATCTACATACCCCACTTTACTAAGTGTACTGTGTAATAAAGATTCTGATGATACGCAATAAAACTTGTAATAGAGATATTCTCCGGCAAAGCATAAACTTGTATTGGTATGTATATGTACAGTTTCTTCAGGTATATTATCTAAAGTAGTATTCGCCGTTTGTCCATATAACGTACTACTAGAGATAAATAAAAGGAATAAGAGAATTATATATTTCATTTTCTTGTTATTCTTCCCAAAATTCTGGGACAATTTTACTGCTAAATCTAGTGCAATCTCCACAACCTGCTGGAGTCATCAAGAAAGGACCGAAAATATCAAAATTGAGAGGATTTGCTTCACCGTCATAAACACTGAAAAAATCTACTGCATTTGCTTCAATTAAACTAATTATGGGGGATTGGCCTGCTTCGTTAGCCAATGGGGGCGAAACAATGCTACAATCAATGATGTAATTTGGTATTTCTTCCCCGGGAAAAAGATCTTCGTAATTAAAAAACAATCGTTTTTCACTGACCGAGTTTACTTCAAAAAAACCAATAACCTTTTCGTTGTTATTTTGTTGTGAGCGAATATTGCCCTCTAAAAAGCCGGTTTGTACTTGAGAAAACAAACTTTCTGAGCTAGAGAATGTATTCAAGGTTTTATAATAGGTGTAAGCCTCTTTACTTTGTACAAACTGTTTTACCAGTATACTATACCTATGTGATAATATGTAGTTTTCACGATCAATAAACCGAACTGGGAATCTACTGACTCTATCTTCGCCTAATTCAATTGTTGATGTCTGAATGATTTTTTTGGAATTATCTGTACTATAACAAATAGCTGAAACCTCATCAGATAACCTATAATCAACGGCGGGAGTAGGTAAAGGTGATACTACATAAGCTTCAAAGCCTCTTGAAGAAAGAGGGGTTATTATTTTATAGGTTTCTTCATATTCATATAAATAGTAGTTACCACTGTTTGTAGGGTCAAAGCTGTTAAGATATATAAACACCCCTTCTTCTAAATCATCTTTAAACTCACGTACTGCAATAATTTCATCAATATTTGATTTTGCCCTAATACTACTAGGTTCCGAAATATAGGAATTTCCATTTGAGGTAGTAATACTTAAGGTGTATGATCGGTCTTGTTCAGCGGCAAATGGAATCCTAGAATTATAATTACCATTACCCACATCCTCAAAGTCAAAAGTTCTTCCTGTTTCATCTGTAATTTGAACACTTGCGCCAACTTCCACTGAAGATATTATGGTGTCTAAAGGGAACGAGCGGGATATGAGTATGTTCTGTATTTTATTTTGGTCCGTGATTCTGGCCTCTATGACAAGTGCACTTTCAAATACAGGTTTGTCTTCAAATTCAAAAGGTTCCGTACAGCTATTAAGTGCCAACAGAAATAGACCTACAAAAAGAAAACGGTAAATTATCGTATTCATTAGAATTTTAAATTATAGGTTATCGTAGGTATTGGTATGGTGAAAATTGAACTTTGTAACGGTTTTAATTCCCCATTTTCAGTAACAAAAAATACCGAGTATGGGTTGTTTCTACCTAGTGCGTTGTATACGGATATATTCCAAAAGCTATGTGCAATTTTTTTTAGTTTATGATTGCCTTCAATATTAAAACCTAGGTCAAGCCTATAGTAATCTGGAATTCTAAATGCATTACGGTCGCTATAATAGACATATTCGGCGCCGTTATAGTTGTATCTGCCAATGGGAAAGGTTACAGGTCTGCCGGTCTGGTAGACGAAGTTTGCAGAAATACTATAACGTTTGGTAAATTTATAGTTAAGTACAGCACTAAAATCATGTGGCTTATCATAATTGGTTTTGAAAAATGCTCCGCCATTTACACGTTCTTCGGCAAATTCACTGTCTAGTTTTAAGAAAGAACGGGAATAAGTGTATGATATCCAGCCATTTAATGTGCCATAATTTTTTCTGGCTAAAAATTCTACGCCATAAGACTTGCCTTCTCCTTGTAGTGTTTCCGTTTCAATGGTTTGGTTCAAAAGTAAATCTGATCCTACTTTAAAATCAAGGATATTTTCTGCAGTCTTATAATAACCTTCAAGGCTAAATTCATAAGTATTGGCATCTAAGTTTTTGAATAGGCCAATGCTATATTGATTGCCCAATTGAGGTCTGATGTTGTTGTCCGATAATTTCCAAGTGTCAATTGGTGAAATAGTGGTATTGTTAGAAAGTCTATGTATATATTGATATGTACGGTTATAACTAGCTTTAAGGGATAAGTCTTCTTTTAGTAAATAACGGGTGGCCAGTCTTACTTCTAGCCCTCCATATGTTTTGGAAAATTCACCTTTTTCGTAGTTTACGGTATCAGAACGGGTTTCATCGTTTTTAGGGGCATTTTCTTCATATATACGTTCTTGTCTTTCTCCAAATGCTGCAAAAAAGGAATATCTAAGACCAATGTCAATCAAGAATTTATTGCTTACCTTATAATTGTCAGAAAGATAAATTGCAGATTCTAATGCACGTTCTTCATTTATGTTTATGCTATTTACTTCAGAATCTTCGTTTAATGGATCAAGGTAACCTGGTTGCGTTCTGTAGAATTTTGCCATGATGCCATAATCGAATTTATGTTTTTGACTGTGCAGGTATTTCATGCGCAACTTGTACTCTGTTTCGTTTATATTAAAACCTTGGTCAAAATCATTGTTAGAAGCACCATCATACTCAATATTAAATTGGTATTGACTATTGGCAACGGTTAATTGTGCAGTATTTTTTTCATTAAACTTATGTTCCCAGTCTATTGAAAAAAGTCGATTGTTATAGCTAAAAATTGAATCTGAAGTAATACTGAAATTGTCCTTACTGTAGTATCCCGTTGCTTTAAGTGTATTGTTTTCGTTTATAGTGTGGTTATATTTGGCAATTGCATCGTAAAAAGAAGCTTCACTATTCTTTAAAGATTCTTCGTCAAGTGAACGTAGAATCCAATTGGAATAAGTACTTCTACCCCCGATCAAAAGACCTGATTTTTCTTTAATGACGGGTATTTCCAAAGCTACATTACTAGTTACAGGACCAATTGCGGCCTCACCTGAAAATTTTTCAGTATTTGCGTTCTTTGAAGTAATATCAAAAACAGAGGATAATCTACCCCCGTATTGTGCAGGTATGCCACCGGTATAAATTTGTACGTCTTCTGTTGTAAAAGGGTTTACAGCTTGAAAAATTCCAAAAAAGTGTGATGGATTGTAAATAACGGCATGATCCAATAATATTAAATTCTGGTCTGTAGATCCACCACGAACATTAAAACCTGCGGCCCCTTCACCTGCTGTAGTAATTCCTGGCAGAGTGGTTGCTACTTTCAGCACATCTCGTTCACCCAAGATTAAAGGTATGTTCTTGGTCTCTTCTACAACAATTGATGTACTACCTGTTAATGCTTCTTCAACATTTTTATTTGCATCTGCCGCTACGACTACCTCATCTAAATATTCAATACTTTCTCTTAATGATACATTTAAGGTGCCATCACTGTAAACTATTACTCTTTTGACAGCGCTTTCAATTCCTATAGAACTGTATTTAATGAAATTCTCTCCCAATGGAATCATGAGCTCATAATAACCGTTAATATCGGTAGTAGTACCCGTTGATCTATTATTTAAGGAAATAGTAAGGTTTTGTAATGGTTGATTGGTGTTTTCATCTACTACAACACCACTAATTTTGAAATTTTCATTCTGTTGGTTTAAATTTTCTTTGCCGATACGTATTGTTTCTACTACGTTTTTAGACTGTTTGGGTTGATCAAAATAAATAGGTCTTTGCGTTCTAACAATACTTTCTTTAATTATGGTATCGCGTTTCGCTCCAAAAAATGTGCTGGGTAGTTCGTCGTAGATAAGGTTGTTTTCCGTTAGTACAATTTGAGCATTGGAATACTGAAAATAGTTAATGGTTGTGCCAGTTAGAATATTTTCTAAAATTTCTTCTAATTTTTTATTGCTGGCAACATAATTTACTCTTTTATCTTCTAACCATTTTTTTTTATAATAAAAATGAATGCCCGTTTCTTTTTCCAGAACATTAAAAACCTCTTGCATACCAACATCGGCAAATTCAACCGAGAAAAGTTTATTATCTTTTCTTTCCTGTCCGTTTACACATTGACCCAATGTCATGAAAATAATGAGAATGGTTATTTGTAAATATTTTCTCATTTTTCAATAGATTTTTGTAATTCTCCAAAGATTAAAATGTAGTTTTCTTTTGGATTAATTTTTACCAACCGCTTATTGTAAAGTTCATTGATTTCTTTTCTAAATTCAGGAAATACGTTAAGTAAATCACCCTTTTTATTTAAGGGATGAATCTGATTATTATATTCAAAAAAGTAACTACTATCATCAAAAAACTCATAATGAACGAATTTTGTAGAATATCTTTTAAGCTTTTCCTTTTTGTGTTTTTTAAGAAACTTTATATCGTCTGAAGACCATAAAACTTCGTGAAATCCTTTGGTAATTTTAGAGGCATTGTCGCCAATATTAATGAAGTTTTTGCCATTAAGACTGAATTCACTAAGTCTATTTCTATATAGTTTTAAAACAGGAAATTTTTTTAAATGTGAAATATCAAGTAATATATCATCAGTGTCAAGATCATACTTAAAAGGAACATTATTGTAATATTGATTTCCATAAACAATACTTCCTGTTAAAAAATCTTTGCTTTCAAAAAATTTATGGTTTTCGTTTATGGTTCTATAGTACTCTACGTACATTGTACCATTATATAATTCTGTATTCTCTAAGCCTATTGCTTGATCTATACTTTGAAGAGCGTTTTTCAAATATGCTTCTTGTGCATGTATTGCACCTGATAAAAGAAATAGTACAATAAATAAAAAGGAAATAATGCGTAGCAAATTTGGTGGTTTATTTTGGTTGACTTAAAAGTAAAAATTTTAGTGAGATAAAATAGTTTTGTAGGTAAATTATTATAGATAGTGATAAGTAAGTTAGCAATAAAAGTAGTTTTGATAAATATATGGTGGCATATATTAAGATATGATATTTTTAAGTTTATTAAACGGGATGAAATTGAATAGAGGGTTTTTAAGAAGCTAAAGCACACAGAATTTTTCAACCTAATAATGTTATCAAGTATTTGCTAATCTAAAATTATAATTATGGAAAAATATTTCATATAACATATACTGCTCTAGTAAATTCTTTCACTTATTTTGATTCATCTTTTTAAGATCCTTTATTTAACGGCAATTATTTAATTCTTCATTACTAAAAATTTATTGTTAAAACAGAAAAGTGTTTGCAGGTTAAATTATGTGTCTGCCACTTAATTTTTATCGGGTAAATAAATATTATTTATACTTAAAGAAAATATATCTATAAAAATGAGGATTATTACTACAAAAAAAACATTATTAGCAGTATTTTTTATTATTTTATTTTTGGGTTGTGAACAAGAACCTGTAAATAATATTCTTGTTAATACTGACGAAGATTTAGTAAATGATTTGGAATGTCCAACATTGAATTATGTCACTGATTTAGACATACCTGATGTAATGGGAGAGCTTACTGCTAGAGTACCTGCTGAGCAGTCCAAACGGACAACTTCAAAGATGAAATATAACAATGTAGGTATTTATCTTAAAGACATCAAAGAGGTAATAGCTGAAGGTGGCGAGAGCAGTTACTCCTTTGCACTAGAAGTTAAGGATCAACCCAATCATATTTATAATCTTATCATGCCCAAGAATTCTGGCGGCAAGTTTAAAGAACCATACATTATAGGCTATGAGCTGACCCCAGAGTATGTTTAAGCCTTTTTTGAGGGAAGTGAAGATTTTAGCAAATTTAAGGCAACCTACAAATATTATAGTTTTGATAGTTTCTTTAATGATAGCAAGTTGGGGAAAGTTGGTAAGAACGGGGACTGCGATGGCGGGTCTACTAGAGGTAGCGGAAGCCCAGACCCTATGTCAAATACCCCCGCAGGTGGTTCTTTTACCCATACCTACCAAGGGCATACGGTAACAAGTAATTTCCGGGACCGCGATATTCAGATTCCATACGGGTACAGTATTACCATAAACCCTGGTGACGGTAGCTCTTCTACAGTTGTTACCAATGCTATAACGCCGGTGGAGACCATTACGGCTGGTATTTCAGACATGGGTACCGCACCTACGGCTACATTGCCTAATTATAGTTCAGAAACAGTTACATGGACTGAAAGCCGAGTAGATTGGGGTCCAGGTCCTGATGGTGGTAGCGGTGGTAGTACGAGGACGGAATGTTCAAGGACCGTCATCACCATGGGTTCTATGCGTTTTGAGACCGGCATTTCATGTGTACAGATATCCAATCATAATAAATCCTATTCTCCGGGCATCAACAAAACCGGTGCTTGTTTAGATACCTCTGGGGTTACGGCGATCAACACGGCGGCCAAGCCCATACAGAAATTACACGGATATATTGGGCTGAATGCCAATGAAATTGAGTATTTTAACAGGGATGATACCAATAGAGCTAAAGCAAGGCAGATAAACCGGTTTTTGATTGGTCAGAACTTCAGCCTACAGTCCATAGAATTGGCGAAAGAAGTAGTAAACTATATTTTAGAGGAAAACAGTGAATATCCAAGTTGTCAAAGTTTTGAATTTAGCACAGTTGTTGGCAACGATGGCTGGAAAGCTGCTGGTGTTTCTGGGGTATGGGATGTTGCTTGGAAGTTTGGTAAATGCCCAGGTTTGGCGATGGCAAGCTTCTCTGAGCCTGTATATTTTCAATTACCTGGCTATTATAATTATGAAATAGCGGCATCTACCTCTGCTCTTCTGCTCTGGACAGCCTTTGAAAACTGGGGAGCCTGGTATCGAAGAACATATGCGGTAGATTGTGTAAGCGATTGGAACCCTTTGATTAGGGAACAGTTGATGATCGAAATGAAGGAAGCTTTTGAAGAAATAGGAGGGCGGGTAGATAGAGTCCCACCGCCGGGGTTCAACGGTATTATAACTCAATATAAGGAAGCCGGCGTATCAGGAAATTTCTTTTGTAATTGATTAAAAGTATCGTACTGTATGTTGAAATTTAAAATCATATTGTTATTAATGGCATTACAACAAAGTTCAGAGATAAACGAATACTCATTGGGAGATGATTTTAGAAAGTATTATAGTCAAAAGGTTCTTTCGTTAAATGATCCCTTAACTAGTATTGAATACGGTGTGGCTGGGGGATATAATTATTTATATATAGCAGATGATGCAACATATAGTTTTTTAAATAGAGTAATTAAAAAGGTCGCATTTAAGGTAAAGGAAAATATAATAATCGAACTCATGATATTTATTGATACCGACGATGTAAATGAATTCTACTTTGAGTTAACAAAGAAGTTTGGAAAACCTAACATTGCCAGAATATCCAGCACATATCTTGAACGTTATGGATATAGACATCCTGCTAAATCAAATATCGGTCTAAATGTTCTTCATAATAATGTACCAGAACCTAAAGTCAGTGATTTTCAATATCTGAATGGTGTCTCTTGGTTCGATTTTAATAATAAACTGGATAAAACAAAATTTGAAACGTCAATGCACGTAAGAAATGAGACTACAGGTAGTCAAGACAATAAGTATCTTAATACTATGATAATAAGATTTAAACTTTATAATTTTAGATAAAACAGGCATGGAATAAAATATAATGTCTTAGTAAATAAAAAAAATAACAAGTCTATCCTTATGCAAATTAATATAATTTACAAATTTTTAATTTTGTGCAACATTTATTAAATTCTAATTAGGGTTTAGAATTTAATTATTACTTTAATAAGCATGAATTAGCAACCGTACTTGCAACTTATACGCAAAAAAGCAGCTTCAATCATTCCTTTAGTTATTTCAAAGAAACGGTAAAAAATGGTTTGACACATTTCAAATGTATTTAAGAAATTTTATATATCAACATTCTATTTGTTAATGCAGTACCTAGTTCTTTGAATATATAATTAATCTTATATTAGAAAATAAGGTAAGAACGATGAAAAATTCAATTTATATTCTTTGTGCCAGTCTAATGGTTTTTGGGTGTTCAACTCAATCGAAAATAGGCGATTTGTCGAATTTAAACGATGCGAACTACATTTTTTCCAGGATTTATCCCGAAAAACCAATTTATAAGGAATTATGCATCTCACCATATTTAAGTATTCGGATTCTAAAATAACCCCTGAAAACTTCTCCGAAGGTACTGAGGAGTTTTTAGATAGCTATATCATTTCCATTACTCCAGACGGTGATTATTATACTTCAAGTAAATTATCTAAAATAGAGGGTCTTTTCAACCCAAAAATATTAAAAATTGAAGAGAAAAAATATCCGATTTTCAGTTTGAGAATAGAATTCGGACCGTATAACGAACGTATTGTCAAGGAATTTAATTTGGATGGAATTGTTGAATGATACACTTATAACTGATAGGGTTCAATTCCCTGTAGCCTGCCAAAAATTTAGATAATATCAAGTTGTTTTGTCGATAAGAGGTTCTTAGTTTAGAATATATAAACTTTTTAAGTTAATTTGTGTGCTTCCCCTTTTTAGGACACCTATAATGCCTATATTTTCTGTATGTAATTTTCAAGAAATTAGGGATGCAATAACCTTTTAATTTGTTTTACAACCGTTCATGCGCATGTCCACTTAGGTGACGTTATGTTTGGAGACTCTTTTTGGGGAGAATTACATATGTCAAGTGGTAATGAGGAAGATGAAGCTGGAATAGTTTTTGAAAAGGCGATATTTGGAGAAACAGTTTGGAGAACAAACGCAAGTATAATTCTAAACAAATAAAATTGATTCTTATGAAAAAAAACAGATGTATTTGGTTCTTTATTATAGTAGGGCAATTGATTTTTGCACAAAAGAAGGAGTGTCAAGAGATTGAATTCTATAAAAAGGCAATAGCTTATACTTTGGATGATGTAAAGGATTCTTTAGTTATTAAGGTTAATAATATACCCAGCTTAACATTTATAAGAGATTGGAAGAAGCAGGGTTTCATTAATAGTAAAGAAAAGAGAAAAATAGAACTCGCATTTGAAAAAAAATCTGATAGCAGTGTATGTAATGAAATAAAAACGTTAATACTAGAACTTAATTCCTCACAAAAAGTTTCAAAGGGGAACTATTATATAAAATACCTTTTTTCAAAACCCGTAGTTATCTCAAAAACAAGGGCTGTGATGTTTAGGGAAAGTATATTAAAAAATAAAATTTATCCGTCTGGAGGTAAGGCTGTAGGTTGTAATATGGGAATTTTCTTTTCGAATAGTTCTGGGATATGGCAAGTCGATGAAAAAATATGTTTAGAGATGTATTAGAGGAGGTAAACCTGAAGATTGGTCAAATTAAAACTATGCGTACCATCAAATTATATAACAAATTAATTCAAACTTTTTTTGACGGTTATAACTTTTGATGGGTTTGAAAGGGTAGATTAAGGTAAAACAATTAAAATGAAAATGAATTTGAGATAAAAGTTGAGATATGGGTATATAAGGTATCATTTGTTGATATTATATACTTTGTTTTCTAAAGAAGAATTACCTTGTAATAGTGATTAAGGGGGTGAACAGAGTTACTTAGGTTGTTCAAATTTTATATAAAATTGACGAGTCATCTCCGATAGTTCTAAAGCGTAAAATCTAATTGGTAGATATCTAATATAAAAAAAAGCTCTCAATTTCTTGAGAGCTTTTTGCGGTCTGGACGGGACTCGAACCCGCGACCCCCTGCGTGACAGGCAGG
>JAHDDL010000018.1 GCA_020629415.1 Maribacter sp.
TTTAAAAGATTGTATATTTGCACCCGGCAAGTCCTACACGACCAGCTCCTGTAGAATCCCCCAGGGTGGGAACGCAGCAAGGGTATACGGTCGTAGCGGTGCGATGTAGGTAGCTTGCCTTTTTTTGTGCCCTAAAGTGAAATTTTATATTTTAGGCTAACACATTCATAACCAATTCTATATAAAGTTTAGCATCGCTTATTTTCTATAAAATGAAAACAAAAGTAGTTCTAATTACAGGGGGGTCTTCGGGTATTGGTAAAGCAATAGGTACATATTTAAAGGAGAAGGGGTATAATGTTTATGGTACAACACGTAGCAAAAGCAAATATCCTTCATTTTCAGAATTTCCACTCTTAGAGATGGATGTAAGAGATGTAACTACTATTAAAAGTTGCATTGCAGAATTGCTTAAAATTGAAGGTAGAATTGACGTTTTAATCAATAATGCAGGAGTAGGCATAACAGGACCTATGGAAGAGACTCCTCATGAAGAAGTCTTAAAAGCGTTTGCCACAAACTTCAACGGGCCATTGAATGTTATGAACACTGTATTGCCAACAATGCGTAGGCAAAAAGAAGGCCTGATCATTAATATTACTTCTATTGCAGGTTACATGGGCTTACCGTATAGAGGAGTATATTCAGCTTCTAAAGGAGCTCTTGAAATTGTAACAGAGAGTTATAGAATGGAAACCAAATCTTTTGGCATTCATCTAACAACATTGGCTCCAGGTGATTTTGCTACCAATATTGCTTCTGGTAGGTACCACACTCCTGTGTACCAAGATTCTGCATATAAAGAAGCTTATGGTAATACTTTGAAAGCTATAGATGCGGATGTTGATAGTGGTGGTGATCCTTCTGATGTTGCTAAAAAAGTTGCAAAGATAATTGAGACAAAAAATCCAAAACCCCATTACAAAGTAGGTTCTTTCATTCAAAAGTTTTCGTTGACACTTAAAAATATACTGCCCGGGCGTTGGTTTGAGAAGTTACTTGAAAGTCATAGTTCTCACTAGTTCTTATATATATTTGAAAAGCCGTCCACAATAACGGAATTGTCTGTTATAATAGCTTTGTTCATAGGATAGAGCACCAATTTTTCAGTCAGTTCTTTAAAGTCGTTGCTATGGTATTGTAATGAAGGATCAACACCTAATGTGCCAATAATTTTTTTCCATTGCTCAAACTCTGTTTTAATATTGATACCAATGAGAACATGGTCTGGTTTCTTCTCTCTTAACAATGCTATTCTTTCAAAGATATTTTTATATTGTCTACTGTTGGTGCCGGACCAAAAATAAAAAAGGACTTTTTTATTGGCGGTAATATCGGTTAGCGTTGTGGTTTCATTTTCAAAAGAAATAACATCTAAGTTAGGAATTATTTTTGTGGGCTGTAAGTTTGCAATACCCTCATATAGATTTTCTATTTCCTCTAAATGCATATTATTTTTAGAAACTTTCTTAAATTCATTCAAGAAAATTTCAGTGTTTTCAGGAGCGTCCTTTTTCTTTAACAGATAGTCAAAAGCAACGTTTCTAAAAAGATTGTCTCGCAATTCTTTCTCAACCACAAGACTATCTATTAAATGTAGTTTATGCTTTTTGTAATGTAGTTGCTTGCTCTCTTGTTTATGTTCGGTATCACAATCATTTAAGCAGCTCATATATGCTAAATTTCCTAAGTGGGCTTTCATGAAATCATAATAGGGTCTAAGGTAAGTTAGGGTGTGGTCACCATAATTAACTTGATTTCTGTAGCCGTAAAAATCTTTAGGTAATTCATGAAAATTTTGTTCTGCAGTTTTTCTTTTATGTCTAAAAGGGTAAATTTCCTTATACCTATTGTACGTATAATCTATACTGCCGTTCAATAACTTTAGCGCTTCATCAGAAAGTTGGCTTTCAGAATTTAATTCTTTTAACTTATTGACTTTTTCCTGTTTTAATAATGTAATTTTATTTAGGAAATCTAAAGGTTCTAATTCATAATATTCAGAATACATTTCAGAATCCTCTTCTTCGGTCGCCAAAAATAATTCTAAAAGAAAATTATTGGTTTCCTCATTACTACCTGAAAAAACAAGGGATTCATCAAAATAAATGGTATTCAGTCTAACCATTAAACTATCGCCCTTTTCCAAATAAACATATTGATGTTCTGGCGCTAGATTAAAATGGTACAATCCGTTTTCAATAGAATTCAGCTTAAACTTAAAGCGGTTTCTATCGTCAAGTTTGGCAGAATCAACTTTAAC
This sequence comes from Maribacter sp., assembly GCA_020629415.1. GTDB lineage: Bacteria > Bacteroidota > Bacteroidia > Flavobacteriales > Flavobacteriaceae > Maribacter > Maribacter huludaoensis. The sequence goes on from JAHDDL010000018.1 coordinate 2,264, forward strand.
TCCTCCCTTTAATAAAATAACTTGATCACTTGTAGGGTTTACGATTTCGCCTGCAAATAGTACGGTTTCAGAATCTTTTTTTTGGGAGGAACAACCCACTAATAAGGCTACGCATGTTGATAGTAAAATTCTTATCATATAATATATGGGACTGGTAACAGTCAAAATTAAGAAACCTAATCACCAGATGTTGTTAATAGCTAGTTAAATGTTATGTAGTGCCAACTTAAAAATCTTTTGTGGAATTTGAGGGCAATCTAGGTACGTCAAGCCTATAAATTCAGTATTTTTGCACGGATTTTTAAAATTTTGTTTTTATGTTATCTGTTTCTAATCTTTCTGTTCAATTTGGAAAACGAGTGTTGTTCGATGAAGTAAACGTTGCCTTTACCCAAGGCAATTGTTACGGTATAATTGGTGCCAATGGTGCTGGTAAGTCAACGTTTCTAAAGATTCTTGCAGGGCAATTAGATCCTACTTCCGGCCATGTGCATTTAGAGCCGGGAAAGAGGATGTCGATATTGGAGCAAAATCATAACTCTGCCGATGAATTTACGGTATTGGAAGCTGTGGTCATGGGTAACAAACCACTTTATGAGATCAAGAAAGAGATTGATGCCCTCTATGCTGATTATGATGATAAAAATGCAGATAGAATAGGGGAGTTACAAGTAAAGTTTGAGGAAATGAACGGTTGGAACGCAGATAGTAATGCTGCTGCGTTATTGTCCAACTTAGGTATCAATGCAGATATGCATTTTACTTTAATGTCAGAGTTAGATTCCAAGTTGAAGGTGCGAGTGCTTTTGGCACAAGCATTGTTTGGAAATCCTGATGTATTGATTATGGATGAGCCAACCAATGACCTGGATTATGAAACAATTAGTTGGTTAGAAAATTTCTTGGCAGATTATGAAAATACAGTTATTGTCGTAAGTCATGACCGTCACTTTTTGGATACAGTTTGTACGGATATTGGTGATATTGACTTTGGTAAATTAAATTTATATTCCGGTAATTACACGTTTTGGTATGAAAGTAGTCAATTGGCCGCTCGCCAACGTGCACAACAAAATAAAAAGGCAGAAGAAAAAGCAAAAGAATTACAAGAATTCATTGCTAGATTTAGTGCTAACGTTGCAAAGAGTAAACAAGCTACTTCCCGTAAAAAGATGCTTTCAAAATTAAAAGTGGATGATATTAAGCCTTCTAGTAGAAGATATCCGGCAATAATTTTTGATAGAGAGCGCGAGGCTGGTGACCAAATATTGAATGTAGAAGGACTTTCCGCTTCAACGGAAGAAGGAGAGCTGTTGTTTGATAACGTAAATATTAATTTGGCAAAAGGGGATAAAGTAGCTATTATATCAAGGGATTCTAGAGCTACATCTGCATTCTACGAAATTATAAACGGAAATAAGAAAGCTGATAAAGGTACCTATCAATGGGGTGTTACTACAACCCAATCTTATTTACCTGCGGACAATTCTGATTTCTTTACCAGTAATATAAATTTAGTAGATTGGTTGCGCCAGTACGCTAAAACAGAAGAAGAGCGAGAAGAGGTTTATATACGTGGTTTTTTGGGTAAAATGTTATTTAGCGGAGAAGAAGCGTTGAAAAAATGTACGGTACTTTCCGGTGGTGAAAAAGTACGTTGTATGTTAAGTAGAATGATGTTAATGCGTGCTAATGTATTAATGTTAGATGAACCTACCAACCACTTAGATTTAGAGAGTATTACGGCATTCAACAACTCCCTTAAGAATTTTAAGGGCACCGTTATGTTGACAACACATGATCACGAGTTTGCACAAACCGTAGCGAATAGAATTATAGAATTGACTCCTAAAGGCAACATTGATAGGTATTCTACGTTTGATGAGTATATGTCTGACAAGGCATTAAAAGATCAGCGTAATAAAATGTACGCTGATTAAACATAGAATAGATTAACCCAAATCGATGTTTTATGAAAACCTACAAATATGTGGCCTGCTTTGTGCTGGGTTTAAGTTTCTTCGCTTGCGAAAAATCTTCAGAACAAGTTGAAGATAATATAGCTCCAAACTTACAAGTAGAATACACTGTTTTTTTACAAAATAACAATGTGTTGAACGGAGTTGTTTTAGGGTCTGGTGAAGATGAATTTTCTGTAAAAAGTAGTTTAAGCACTTTTAGCAATTTCCCTTCCAACGCAATTAAGTATAGAACAAAAACTGATATAAGTTACTTTGCTACAACAAATTGTAAAGCAACGTTGCAGTGGTTTAATTCAGAAAATTCAGAATCTACATCTGTAGCTCTTTTTGAAGACATAAATGCTTGTGACATCAATGTACATGCCATGGCACGTTTCAATGAAATTGTGGCTGTAGCATATGAACGGGATTTGTTGGGTAAGGATAAACAGTTTGTGGTTCGTTTAAACTCTTTTGTTGGATCGGTCAACAGTCCAACAGAAATTATCTTGGACAAGAAGCCGGTAGATTTGTTGTTTTCATCAAACAGATTGTTTGTTTTGACGTTAAATGAGTTTGTAACCGAAGAGTATCACCTGTCCGCCATTGATTTGAATACCAATGAGATTTTAATGGAACTTGACTTGGGCTTAGATGCTAAGCGTTTATTTGCCAATAATGTAGGTGAGATAATTGTTAGCTATCCCAAATTACACACTATTATTGATCCTGTGACTTTAGATAAATCATACACTTCATATGGTGATAATACAGAACCTGGGTTTGTTACAACTTCAGATTTCTTTATGGATAATGCAGGAAAAATCTATTTCCAAAAGAATGTTCCAAGTGCAGAAATAACAGAGGTACCCGCTATTTATGACTTTGAAAAAAACAGTACGGTAGTATATCTTTTTGAGAATTTTTTGACAGAAACCGAACTAAACATAAAATATGATATCGCCCAAACAACATCGGTTGCCTATGACGAAGCGAATAATTACGTTCTAATTGGTTATCAGAAAAAAGGTCAAGTCGATAAAGGCGGAATTCTAAGAATAACTCCTGCACCCGATTTCAAATTAATTGATAATATTGATTTGGATGGAGTACCCAATACTATTTTTATAAAATAATTATAGTATTAACTATTAAAATATTTACTGTTCCAGATAGCAGGATTAAAATTTTTCCCCATAGCAAATCCGTAAAAAATAACTACAGAGGCTATACACTTAAACATAAAGAAAAATAAAATCCAAAATTGGGCATTTGAGCTTGATTTTGAAAATAATCCATCTGGTATAAGTATTGTAGTTGCAAAACTTATTAGAAGAACTAAGAAAGCAAGGTTTACTATGCTTTTAAAAGGCCACATTAACAACTTGCGTAATGGGTGAAGGTCATTGCCCCATTGGTGTATTAAATAATAATATCCATTGCCAATAGAAGCAAATAACAATGGGTCGTCTTTATCTTCCAGCTTAAAAAGTTTAGAAGGCGCTATAATTTTAAAAGCTTTAATTTCCAGATCATGCTCTTTTTCCAATCTCTTGATTTTTGATAAAGCTTCAGCCGGTATGGTGCCTTTAAAATATTTGGTATCCAGAAAGCGCAATCTGTAGTCAATGCAAATTTGTTTTATCTCTTCAATATGAAAGATTTTAGAACTTTCTAATAAATCTACATTGAAATTATGATAAATGGTATTGTTAGTCGATGAAATGTTTTGCTCAATTCTGTCAAATTCTTGGTCTAAATTAGAAAGAATGTGATAAACCTCTTTCATCCTTGCCTCATCGGATAGCACCTTGCTATTTCTAACTTTTGAAAGTTTTTGTTCAATATTTGTCTTAGGTAAAAACATGTTCTTTTTTTAGCAATACTCTCAAAATTAATCAATTGGTAATTTTATTAAAATCTTGTTTAACTTAATTAAAAGTTAATAAAATGTTAAAATAATTAATACGTATAATTTGGGTTAGGTGTAAAACACATCTAATTGTATATTAACGGAGAAATCGATCCGTTTATCGATTTTTGAACAGTAGCCCCTAAGAACCAACTATCATGAAAAAATGGACATCCCTCGTGTCCCTGTGTGTCCTATTGCTAGGGCTTTATACCAATGCACAGGACAATGTAATAGAATTTAAACTAGAGAAAATAATTTCTACCATTGTCAATGAACAATCAATTTTGGAACGTACAGCGTCAATTGCAGACCATTCTACTTTGTTAAAAGGGCTGAGAGTTACAAACTTGGATAAAGTATTGGATTACACAGGAGAGTTTACCGTTTTTGCACCATCAAATCTCGCTTTTAATAAACTTTCTAAATCCACTGTGGATAGATTATATAATCCAGAAAATAGGAAGATATTAAAGGAGATACTTTCCTATCATATCATAGCGGATAAATTATCCGCCTCTAAAATATTAAAAGCAATGTGTAGGGGAAACGGGGTGGCAAAATTTACAACTATACAAGGTGAGAAAATTACTGCTACCATGAAGGGTATAGATATAATTCTTACAGATTCTTCAGGAAACGTTGCAACTATTACCAATGCGGATGCGAATCAATCTAACGGCATCATTCACGAGGTAGATGCCGTATTTGTTCCACAAGATAGGTTTTGATCAACGAAGCGTAGCTCCTAAGTTACGCTCGTAAGCGTTCTGTAATTTTGACATAATTTTCTCAATTTGCTTTTCTGTCAATGTACTTTTATCATCTTGTAAAGTAAAACTTACTGCATAAGACTTTTTACCATCCGGTAGGTTTTTGCCTTCATAGACATCAAAAAGGGTCATGTCTTTTAAATACTTGCGTTCTGCACCAAATGCAAGGTCATAAAGCTCTTTGTAAGATGCATTGTTATCTAGCAAAAGTGCAAAATCTCTTTTAACTTCCGGATGCTTTGGAATTTCTATATAGGAAACAGGTGCGGTGTCAATTTGCTTTAAAACCGCATCCCAGTCAAAATCTGCAAAAAGCACATCTTGCTTTATGTCAAAATGCTTTAGAATTGATTTTTTTATCAGCCCAAAAGAAACCAATACTTTTTTCTTGTGTGTAAAAGATAAGCCTTCAGAAAATATTGTTGCATTGGTTGGTGTACTTTTTAAATTGGATAATCCTAATCTAACAAGCACTGACTCTACTATGGATTTTAGTTCAAAAAAGCTTGTGGCAACCTGCTTATTTGTCCAACTAACTGGTATTGAGTCTCCGCTAATTAGGATACTCAAGTATTTTGGTTCAATCCTTTTATCACCTTTTGTAAAATAGGTCTTACCAAATTCAAATAATTTAAGGTTAGGTTTTCTACGATTGATATTGTAGCTGGCAGCCTCCAAAGCAGAAAACAAAGACGTTCTTCTAAGTACTGATAAGTCTCCACTTAAAGGATTGATTATCTCTATGGATTTATGCTCCTCGTTCTCCTTGTTTAAAATTGAGGTGTAGTCCGGGTTCGTTAAGCTGTTGGTCAAAATTTCGTAATACCCCTTTGCTGCCAATGCGTTACCAACAATGTTTTGAACGGTATGGTCTGCTGCAGCTTCGGTTGTAGCGATAGATGCATTTAATTTCTGACCAAATGCTATATTGTTATAACCGTAAACTCTTAAGATTTCTTCAATAACATCTACCTGTCTCTGAACATCTACACGGTAAGAAGGCACTTCAAGACCCATACCTGCCTCGGTTACGTTTTTAACCTTAATATCTAGAGAAGCCAATATTGATTTAATGGTGTCTTGGGGAATTTCCTGTCCTATAAGCTTATTAATTTTTTCAAAAGCCAAGAACACTTCAAAATTAGGGTGTTTTTTAGGGTAAAGGTCATAGACATCAGAGGTTATTTCCCCTCCTGCAATTTCTTTGATTAATAGAGCTGCACGTTTTAAGCTGTATTCAACATTTTCAATATCAATACCTCTTTCAAATCTAAATGAAGCATCGGTATTTAAAGTGTGTCTCTTAGCTGACTTCCTTATGGAAACAGGGTTGAAATACGCACTTTCCAAAAATATAGAAGTGGTTTCCTCGGTTACTCCTGAACCTAATCCCCCAAATATACCCGCTAGACATAAAGGTTTCTCGGCGTCGCAAATCATTAGGTCATCTTCATGTAAAGTTCTTTCTACTCCGTCAAGAGTAGTGAACTTTGTGCCTTTCTCTAATGTTTTTACTATTATTTTATTTCCTTTGATTTTTGCTGCATCAAAAGCGTGTAACGGCTGCCCAAGTTCATGTAAAACGTAGTTCGTAGCATCTACAACATTGTTCTTTGGGGTAAGCCCAATAGCTTTAAGTCTATTCTGTAGCCAAGTAGGTGAAGGCTGTACGATTAAATTGCTTAACGTAATGCCGCAATAGCGTGGCGCCAATTCAGGCTTTAAAACATCTATATCAATTTTAAGCGATCTGTCGTTTATATTAAAATGACTTGTTGAAGGCGTAATCAGTTCTTTGGTAATTTCCTTCTGTTTAAGTCCAGCTTTTAAATCTCTTGCAACACCAAAATGGCTCATGGCATCGGCTCGGTTAGGTGTTAGCCCAATTTCAAAAATCTCGTCTTCTTTAATATCAAATACTTCAGAACAAGGTGTGCCTACCTTTAGGCTTTTTTCTAGTACCATAATACCTTCGTGACTATTACCAAGACCTAATTCGTCTTCTGCGCAAATCATACCAAAGCTTTCCTCTCCTCTAATCTTTCCTTTTTTAATGGTCCATGCTTCACCTTCGGGAGTGTAGAGTGTTGTCCCGATCGTTGCTACCGGAACTTTTTGGCCAGCAGCTACGTTTTTAGCGCCACATACAATTTGTACCGGTGCATCTAAACCTATATCTACCATGGTAACGTTCAACTTGTCCGCATTGCTATGTTTTTCGCAACTTAATACATGACCTACTACAATGCCCTTTAATCCGCCTTTAACAGATTCAAATTTTTCTATGCCTTCAACTTCCAAGCCTAAATCGGTTAAAAGTTCTCCGGTTTTTTGTGATTCCCAATCTATTTGTATGAACTGTTTAAGCCAGTTATATGATATTTTCATTCAAAAAATTTATTGGTAGCAAAGATAAAACAATGCCCTAATACATTCAATAAGCTATATAGTCTTTATTTTAATTTTTAATTCTGCCATTTTAATTGTTTATTAGAAGTTAATTTAAAAATGAACTATGAGAATTGGTGTTGCAGTACTGGCCGTTTTGATGTTATTTATTGGTTGTAAGGAGGATAAGCAAAACGAGGGCTTGTCCGAAGGTCTTTGGGTTGTGGAGTTAGAAATAATGGACAACCAGGTTTTGCCATTTAATCTGAAAGTCAATAAAAATGATAACGGCGATTATGCAATGCAAATTTTTAATGCGGAAGAAGTTATTAATGTAGATGAGATTGAAATAAAAGGAGACTCCATTGTAATGCGTACACCTGTTTTTGAAGGTTATTTAGCAGGTACCTTTACCAAGAATAGCATTGAAGGTAAATTCATTAAAGAAAGTTTGGATAGAATAGTACCATTTAAGGCCGTGCAAAGTAAGGCGGAACGTTTTACTGCCAAGAACGATAATACCAATAAGAATGTCTCTGGTATTTGGGAAACATATTTTAGCCCTAATGTAGAAGAAGAATATGTGGCTAAAGGTATTTTTCTACAGGAGGACAATAGGGTAACGGGTACTTTTAGAACTACTACAGGTGACTACAGGTATTTAGATGGTATACTTGATGGAGATTCATTAAAATTATCGGCTTTTGACGGTGCCCATGCGTTTCTTTTCAATGCAAAGATTACAGATTCTACTATGAACGGTATTTTTTACTCAGGAAATCATTTTAAGGAACCGTTCGTTGCAACCAGAAATGACGGGTTTGAATTGCCTGATCCGGATTTATTGACCTTTCTTAATAAAGGTTATGATAAATTGGCGTTTACATTTCCTGATTTGGAGGGGAAAATGGTTTCTTTAGATGATGAGAAATATAAAGACAAGGTGGTAGTTATACAATTAATGGGAACTTGGTGCCCAAATTGTTTAGACGAAACAAAATTTTTGGTAGAGTATTTGAAAGAGCATAAAGATATAGAAGTAATTGGTTTGGCGTTCGAATCTGCCAAAACAAAAGAATTGGCTATAAAGGGTATAAAAAGATTAAAGGAAAGGGTAGGGGTGACCTATCCAATTTTACTGGCGCAATATGGGACTTATGATAAGCAAAAAGCTCAAGAAAAATTACCGATGCTAAACCATGTGTTGTCTTACCCTACTACAATATTTATTGATAAAAAAGGGAATGTTAGAAAAATTCATACTGGTTTTAACGGTCCTGCCACCGGAGAGAAATATGAGGAATTTAAAACTCATTTCTCTACAATGATTGATGAATTGAGCAATGAATAGGTTATATGATCGTAGATTTTCCCAATCCTATATTTTCATCATTTATATTGAAGCTTCCATCTAGTTCCATGATGTTATCGGCAATGAAATCTCCAACATAATTGGTGCCGTATTTAGAGCTGCCTAAAATATCTGGAGTAACAATTTTTTTGGAAAAAGACTTTAATACAGCGGCAACAACGGCATCGGATTCTTCGTTCATTTTAAAATGCTGTAATAACATCGCCATACTTAAAATGGAAGCAACAGGATTCGCAATATTTTTCCCTGCCGCATTTGGGTAAGAGCCATGTATGGGTTCAAACATTGCATGTTCAAGTCCTACTGATGCAGAAGGTAAAAGACCGATCGAGCCAGCTATTACACTACCTTGGTCGGATAGAATATCACCGAACATATTATCGGTCAAAATTACATCGAACTGTGACGGATTTAAAATCATCTGTACAGCTGCATTATCAATAAATAGGCAATTGAGGGATACATCTGGGTAGCTTTCGGATATGGAACGTACTACACGTCGCCATAAACGAGAAGTTTCTAGCACATTTGCCTTATCTACGAGAGTTACCTTCTTTTTTCTGGAACGTGCAGATTTGAAGGCTAAATGTGCAATTCTGCTTATTTCAGATTCTGTGTAGGTACATGTGTCCGTGGCAGAATTTTTTTCTTCATCAATAGACTTGTCCCCATAGTAAATTCCACCGGCAAGTTCTCTAAAAATAACTAAATCTGTATTTTGGACTTGGGTTTTTGATAATGGTGATTGCTTTACCAATGAAGGAAAAACCTTTACGGGTCTAATATTGGCGAACAGTCCTAATTTCTTACGTAATTTAAGTAGACCTTGTTCAGGCCAAATTTTTGCTTTGGGGTCGTCATCAAATTCCGGTAAGCCTAATGCACCAAATAACGTTGCATCGGTATTCTTACAAAGTTTTAAGGTCTCTTTTGGCAATGGGCTGCCGGTCTGTTTGATCGCAGTTGCGCCTATAAGTCCTTTTTTAAAGGTAAAGCTATGGCCAAAGGTCTCTTCTACGGAGCGTAAGCACTTAATAGATTGTGCAACGACCTCCGGTCCAATTCCATCTCCTTCTAAAACAGCAATGTCTAAATGCATAATTAGCTAATACTTTGTAAATCTATATTTGAAGTTTCAATAATTTGATGAATGTCATCATCTTTAATTTCTTTTCTAGTGTCGGCGTATTTCAAGAATTCTTGGTATACATCGTCTAGTTGCGTTTTTGTTAATTCGTAACCTACTATTTTGGCTCTATAGGCCAAAGCGGCCCTACCACTTCTGGCAGTCAATACAATAGAAGATTCTGTAACGCCAACGTCTGCGGGATCAATTATTTCATAAGTTTCTCTATTCTTGATAACACCATCCTGGTGAATGCCAGAGCTATGTGCAAAAGCATTCGCGCCTACAATAGCTTTGTTGGGTTGTACCATCATACCCATTTTGCGAGAAACCATTAAACTGGTGTCATACAATAATTGGCTGTTTATGGTCGTGTCTAGATTTAGGTTAGGGTGCTGGCGCATGATCATGACCACCTCTTCTAAGGAAGTGTTGCCCGCACGTTCGCCAATACCATTAATGGTACATTCAATTTGTCTTGCTCCGTTTATAACACCTGCAATAGAGTTTGCGGTTGCCAAACCTAGGTCGTTATGGCAATGGCAAGAAAGAATAGCTTTATCTATTCCTTTTACGTTTTCACGTAAGTATTTAATTTTAGCGCCATATTCATCTGGTAAGCAATAACCGGTAGTGTCTGGAATGTTAAGAACGGTAGCGCCGGCTTTAATTACGGCCTCACAAACACGTGCCAAAAACTCGTTATCCGTACGGCCGGCATCTTCGGCATAAAATTCAACATCTTCAACAAATGTCTTTGCATAGCTGACCGCAGAAACTGCACGTTCTATAATAGCATCTCTGTTAGAATTGAACTTAAATTTTATATGAGAATCAGATGTACCTATACCTGTATGAATTCTTGGTGTTTTAGCATGTTTTAAAGCTTGGGCCGCAACTTCAATGTCATTTTTGACAGCACGCGTCAAACCACATACCGTGGCATTTTTTACGAGCTTGGCTATAGCTTCAACAGATTGAAAGTCACCAGGGCTAGATACGGGAAAACCAGCTTCAATTATGTTAACCCCCAATACATCTAGGCGTTCTGCAATGACCAGTTTCTGTTCACGGTCTAATTTACAGCCCGGTACTTGCTCCCCGTCTCTTAATGTAGTGTCAAATATTTGAACGATATCTTTACTCATATTATTTACGTAGTTTTACTCGTCAAACGAATATATAACCTAAAACATAATGCTTATAAAAAATGTAAACTTGTTTACAACGTTAAGCTAGTTTTTTAGGTGTATAAAACATTGAATTTCAATTATTTAAACTCATTTTTTTACGATGACAAATGCGCATAAAGATGCTTTGTTCGTTTTAGTTAAATCACTTTCTAAATCTGAGAAACGTCAATTTAAGCTTTACGTTGGCAGATTAGGGGTGAATACCGATGCCAAATTTTTGGCATTGTTCAATTTATTGGATAAAATTAAGCAGTATGATGAAAAAATAATTTTACAAAGTGGAATCGTCAAGAAAGCACAGCTATCTAATTTAAAGGCTCACCTGTATAAGCAGATTTTGGTAAGTTTAAGATTGAATCCGGTCAATCAGAACATAAGGGTTCAAATTCGTGAGCAGTTAGATTTTGCTACTATCTTATATCAAAAAGGACTTTACAAGCAGAGTTTAAAAATTTTAGATAAGGTAAAGGGTGTTGCCATTGAGAACGAAGAGAAGAACATAGCGTACGAAATAGTAGAGTTAGAAAAAATTATTGAAACTCAGTACATTACTCGTAGTATACCTGACCGCGCAAATGAACTTGCCATACAGGCCAAAGAATTGTCCGGTCATAATGTAATGACCAGTAAGCTGTCAAATCTGTCTTTACAGCTTTATGGTATGATGCTCAAAGTTGGTTATGCCCGTAGCGATGAAGATTATCAAAAGGTGAAAACGTACTTTAACGACCATTTGCCTCTATATAATTTAGAGGATTTGGGTTTTAGGGAAAAATTGTGGCTGTATAAGGCTCATTTATGGTATAGTTTTTTGACCCAAGATTTTTTATCGTGTTTTAAATATGCAAGTAAATGGGTAGATCTTTTCTACGATAATAAAGACATGATTTATTTAAACCCTGTATTCTTTTTGAAAGGGAATCATTATTTATTGGAATCACTTTTTTATGTGCAATATAGTTCTCAATTTAAAGAAGTTTTAGAGCGTTTAGAAAATACGATCAAGGAAAAGGAGTTTCCTGATAACGACAATATCAACTCACTGGTATTCATGTATTTAAATGCGAATAAATTAAACTTGCATTTTCTTGAAGGCACCTTTGAAAAAGGGTTGTATCTGGTTAAAATTATTGAATACGGTATAAACAAACATCGTGATAGAATAGATGTGCACCATGTAATGGTACTGTACTATAAAATTGCCTGTCTATATTTTGGTATTGGAGATAATAAAACTTGTATTCAATATTTAAAAAAGATAATTGAAAATAAAAATTTAAAAATGCGTGAGGACCTTATGTGTTTTGCACGTGTTTTAAGTTTGGTTGCCCATTATGAAGCTGGTATGGATTATCATTTAGAAGTACAATTAAAAAGTACATATAAGTTTCTTTTAAAAATGGATGATATGCATGCCGTACAAAAGGAAATGATCAAGTTTCTTAGGAGTTTGGGGGGTATTTACCCTAATCAGTTAAAGGCAGAATTTCAAAAACTGTACAACGAACTTAAAAAGTACGAGGATCATCCGTATGAAAAGAGGGCTTTTCTGTATTTGGATATTTTATCGTGGTTAGAGAGTCACTTACAGAACAAACCTGTTTCTCAAATAATGAGAGAAAAAGCGTTGGCAAAATCCCGTTAAGTAAAATTCATGCAGAAGAAAAGCAACCATGTAAAACATTTGCTTGAAATTAACCTGGCAATGCTATTTGTAGCTACTTCAGGTGCTTTAGGGCGTTATGTTCAGTTACCGGTACCAGTTGCAATTGGTGCTAGGGCGGTTATAGCTTTTTTTGCTTTAGTGCTGTATTGTAAATGGAAAGGCTTCAACTTAAAAATCGATAAAAAGGACGCACTTGTAATTTTTTTAAGCGGATTATTGATGGGCGCGCATTGGGTAACCTATTTTTATTCGTTAAAATTATCTAACGTAGCAATTGGTATGCTTTCCGTTTTCACATATCCTGTAATTACTTCATTTTTAGAGCCAATTCTTCTTAAAACCAAATTTCAATTGATGCATTTGCTTCTTGCTTTTTTGGTGCTGACCGGAATGTATTTTCTGAGTCCTACACTAGATTTTGAAAATTCGTATACCATTGCCATTGCATTTGGGGTTTTTTCTGCATTGGCATATGCATTAAGAAACATTATATTAAAGCAAAAAGTTTCTAAATATAATGGAACTGTGCTAATGACATATCAAACAGCAATTGTAGGTGTTATTTTATTTCCTTTTCTATTAACCGTTTCAACAGATGCAATAGTAAATCAATGGGAGGTTTTGGTAGCATTAGCAGTGTTGACCACGGCAATTGGCCATACCATGTTTTTAATGACATTTAAACATTTTAATATTACAACAGTTAGCATTTTAAGCAGTGTACAGCCCGTGTATGGTATTTTAATTGCAGTTGTTTTTTTGTCTGAAATACCTAAGGGTACAACAATTTTAGGAGGTATACTGATTTTAAGTTCTGTTGTAATAGAAAGTATTCGCTCAAAAAAGAAGACTTAGAGATATGTTTTAATTTTGAGAATTGATGCCAGGTGTACTTGCTCCGAACTGATTAATGATGTTGTCTCCAAATTTGGTAAACTGTTCGTTTTTTGCCATTTCCCTAACTTTTACCGGATCAAAGTCTCCGTTGAAATATAGAAATGAACCTGTTTGGCTATCGTTGTTATAGATAAGAATTTCTTTAACCAGGTTCTTTTTCTCTCTGATCGAGACAACGTTACGCTTTAGATTGTCATTTTTTCTAAAAACTTCTATAAAAGAATTGCCGGTAATGCCGTTCATCTGCTGATTTAAAAATTGTGTTTTGCTAGAAGTTGCACTCGGAAATTGCATATATCTTAAATCCTTGGCATTGCCGACCATAGCTTTCATTTCAGGCGAAATTTCGCTGATCATTGAAAGCATAAACTGTGGTACGCGTATAGCGGTTACCTGATTGTCATTTTTATGGGCATCGTAAAAAGAGTCAATAGAATTATAACTGCCGCATGAAGTTATACTTACAAATAAAATAAAGGTGAATATTTTCTTTAACATGGTTATAGTGTTTAAGTTAAAAGTAAGAAAATTAAAGACATGCATTCCAAATAGGGTCAATAGGAGGAGGGGCTATAATTTCTAAAGGTTCTTTTTTTACCGGATGCATCAACTTTAATTTTCTAGCATGTAGATGTATGCTTCCATCGGCATTGCTTCTGCTGAAACCGTATTTTAAATCTCCTTTTATAGGGCTTCCTATTGCGGTAAGTTGAGAGCGTATTTGATGATGACGACCGGTTTCCAAGTCTACTTCAAGAAGAAAATAGCGATCAAGTTTTTTTAATATTCTATAGCTTAAAATAGCTTTTTTACTATCCGGAACCTCTTTAATGTTAGCGTAAGATTTATTTTGTTTGTTGTTTCGCCTCAACCAATGAACCAGTCTTTTCTGGGGTTCGGTAGGACTGTCCTTTACAATTGCCCAATATGTTTTTTTGGCATCTTTTTCCGCGAACATTTTGTTTAGCCTAGGCAATGCCTTAGAAGTTTTTGCAAACACTACAATGCCCGATGTAGGTCTATCTAAACGATGCACTACGCCTAAATAAACATTTCCTGGTTTATTGTACTTCTTTTTAAGAAAAGCCTTAACGGTGTCGCTTAAAGGTTTATCCCCGGTTTTATCACCTTGTACAATATCTCCAGGCCGTTTATTGATTACGATCAAGTGGTTGTCTTCAAACAGAACTTGAAGATTATCTACGGTAGAATGTTGTTTTTTTGACAAATTTCAGACGTATCTCATTAACTTTTCAACAGTATAAATTTGCAATATCCTTAAGGTGTTTGGATAGTGGATCTTGTTTAATATTGCTCTTCGTCATTAGGGAAATCTTGACTTTTTACGTCACTGACATAATTTGATATTGCCTTCCCCATTTCCTCGTAAAGGTTCATGTATCTACGTAAAAATCTAGGGTTAAATTCGTGGGTCATACCTAATAGGTCATGCACCACTAAAACTTGACCGTCAGCATGTTTTCCTCCGCCAATTCCAATAGTAGGAATGGTCAAACTTTCAGAAACCTTTTTTGTGAGTTGAGCAGGTATTTTCTCTAATACCAAACCAAAACATCCTAACTTTTCTAATAATTTTGCATCCTCCATCAGTTTTTCCGCTTCTTCCTCTTCTTTTGCACGAACTGTATAGGTTCCAAATTTGTAAATAGACTGTGGCGTTAGGCCTAAATGTCCCATTACCGGTATTCCTGCTGCTAGAATTCTCTTTACGGATTCTTTAATTTCGGCACCACCTTCTAATTTTACAGCGTGGGCTCCACTTTCCTTCATAATTCTAATTGCAGAACGTAAAGCTTCTTTTGGATCACTTTGGTAACTACCAAAAGGTAAATCTACAACTACCAAAGCTCTGTCTATAGCTCTAATGACCGATGATGCATGGTAAATCATTTGGTCTAAGGTAATGGGTAGGGTTGTTTCATGACCGGCCATTACATTACTGGCAGAATCGCCAACTAAAATAACATCTACCTTGGCATCGTCCACAATTTTGGCCATGGAATAGTCATATGCAGTAAGCATAGAGATCTTTTCTCCATTCTTCTTCATATCTACAAGTGATTTCACCGTTACTCTTTTATATTCTTTTTTGGCTACAGACATATTTTTATATTGATTAAGAGCCATAAAAGTAAGGAGTTTTAACGAGATCTAAATAGAATCCATTGGAAAGTGTTGGTGCTAAATTTGATTATTTTTACCGCAAGTAACTTTTTATAAGAATCCATGAAATATTTTGCTTTCCTTTTACCATTCTTGTTTATCAACCTAATTAAGGCACAAGCAGATGAAGAGGTAAAGGTCAAATACGCGGTTGAAACTTTTTTTTACGCATTAAATGGTAAAAATGAACATGCAATGAAACGTGTAGTCAAATCTGATATTTTAATGCAGACCGTAGTTACCTTAAATGAATCAGGTAAAATGGATTACCGAAAAAACGGTATTCAGGATTTAATATATTTCATGTCTTCCACACCGGATTCAATACCTTTTCACGAAAAAATATTGGATTATAAATTGCAAATAGACGGGGGTATTGCCCACGTCTGGGCCCCATACGAATTTTGGTATAATGGTGAGTTCAGTCACTGCGGTGTTAATTCTTTTCAGTTAATGAAAGAAAAAGATGCATGGAAAATCATCCACTTGCTAGATTCTAGGAGAAGAGAAGACTGTAAACCAATATCCGATCAACATTAAAAATCTATTTCCATGATCGGGAACTGGAGGTCTCCGCTGATGGAAAATCTTTAGGAATCTTTTGGGTAACCTTGCCTGTAGCTGCCCATTCGGTACCGCGCTGTAACGTAGTTATAAAACCAACACACTCCATAGAATAATCAAAATGTCCTAAGGTAGAATGAAAAATACGCCCCTTACCGTAATTAATGACCATGAGTTGAGGAACATTCTGACCTAAACCTGTAATTGAAGGGTCCCAAGGCGGGGCATTCTTTTCAACGTCTGCAAATGCCGTCGCCAATATGGTTGCATTTTCAAAAGGACCTCTCATGCGCTCGTACATTTCATCGGGTGTATGTAGCCATTTTTCAGGAATACCTTTCATAATCGGGTGATCCGGTGCCCTATTGGTCAATTCAAACTCATATTCAGGACCGTGAGAACCACAGATTCCCTCAGAGGTGTCTATTATCAATTCCCCGTTAGCATCATAGTACACATATGGTCCGGATTTCTCATCACGACCTCCCCATGCTCCTAAACCGATCATTTTATTATATTCTTCCCAGTCTCCCCATGCGTTATCGGCAGAATGTATTACCACTAGACCTCCACCGTTTTTCATATATTCCTCAAAATCTTTTCTGGTCTGTTCTGGCCACAGAGGAGAATCGGCCCCTAGATTGGAAATTATAACATCATAATCGTTAAAAGGGAATTTAAAATCAGAAGTTTTTATAGGACTTTCAGATATGTGATATACTTTATCGTTCAAAGGATAGGATTCTATGAAAGAAGTATAGCTTTCAGGTCTTGTCTTATTATATTTTATGCCCAACCAGATTGAATCCATTCTTTGAATATCTACCGTGAATAAATTAGTCTGCTCTAAATAATCTTTCATCATCATGGTAGTCTTTGGCCACACATAATGATTATTCTGTCCATCAATAATTAATGCTTTTAGTTTAGAAGGTGGTTGGGCTTGTTCGGCAATTTCTTTCTTTTTCTCGCCACAAGCGGTGAACATTAAGCTACATAAAATTATTGCCATTAAATTTTTCATATTGATGGGTTACGATTATTGTTGACTTTAAATGTACATGAAGAAGTTAAGATGACAAAAAACTTGGTACAATAAGTATAGAGTAAAAAATAGACATCTTTTTGCTGAAGATAAAAACTGATCTTAAATTAGCATGGAAATTAAAGCACAGCAGAATGAAAATATTAGGAATAGGGTCAAGAATAATACATAAAGAATACGGCAAAGGAGTAATTACCAATGTTTCAAGCAATATGTATTGGGTCACATTCATTGATAAAGGATTGGAGACCATAGAAATTGATGCGGATATAGAGGTTGTTGAAGCAATTGAAAATGAAGTGGATACCGTTAGTTTTTTTGATGTAGAAAGTTCTTTGGTAGCTATTTTGCAAAAATGGAGTGATGCAACACAGCGAGTGGCCATTGCCGATAAGTGGAAGGGTGGAAGTTTAATTTTAGAGCCCGGGGAAGTAGGTATGAGCAATAAAGAAATTCCAATAAATACGTTCTTTCATAAAATTGTGATGGTGCGTGACCGTATACGGGTTATGGAGCAAAAAATAAATTCAAGCAAGAATTTAGATGATCAAGAGAAAATAGATTTGCAACAGTATATTACTCGTATCTATGGTAGTTTAACAACATTTAATGTTCTTTTTAAGGCAAAAAGCGATCATTTTGTTGGCGAGAAATCGGGTAAATAGATTTCCGGTTCAATGTTGAACACGAAGCGCTTTTACAATTTCATATTGTTTTTTAACAATAGCTTCATTTACCATATGGGCCGCTTTTGAAACGATTACAAATTCTTTTCTTGGGGCCCTAATTTTATCAAAATAAGGTTTGGTCAATTCCTTTGGGCATAAAACGTCATTTTCTCCTTGAATTAAATAAACCGGTAGCTTAAATGTTACTGCTGTTTTATCAAAATCAATGTGTGTGGTCATTGCGGGTACCCCCAAATACTCATCGCCCACAAGATTTAGAAAAGTATAATCATCGCCATCGTATCTATTTTTACTATCATGGTTGTTGTCATATTCATCTGCAATTTTTCGCCATTTAGAGGGTACAGGTTCTGAATGTTCTTTTTCAAACCGTTGCACTACATTTAGTAGCTGACCATAATCTTTTGCTCTCCGGTATGGTGGCGCGCCCAGATCATTAAGTTTTTTTACGGCTTGATCATCTAACTTTTCTTTGGCAAATTTAAAAACTTCACAATAGGCATTATTGATATTTCTAGTAAATTTTACAAATTGAGCATGGCCAAGATAGGCGTGAAATAAATCTGGATTTTTTTGCGCCATTTGTGTCGCCAATATAGAGCCCCAAGAAGTGCCGATCAATATTAATTTGCTCTTATCTAATCGATTTAATACATACTCTGAAACTGCAATACCATCATTGGCCATTTGTTCAAATGAAAGTAGATTATTGGTATAAAAATCATTGTTCATTTCTTTAGGTCGATTAATACCAAATGTTTTACCGGAGCCTCGTTGATCCCAATGTACTATGGTATACTCTTTCATCCAACCAGCAAAGACATTTTCTTTATAATAGCTCATGGTGCTTCCCGGACCACCGTGAACCAGCAACACCACGGGATTATTGGTGTCATTTCCGCTAATGGATACCCATTGTTCAATACCGCCAATACTTCTGGTAAGACATCTGTTTTCTTTAAAGTCATTTTAATAGCATATGCAAGACTGTACAGTGCCTGAATATATTCTGTAAAAGTTGCACTAGTAGGATTACCCTCACCGTGGATACTTAAATATTTAAACTTTGGTATGGTTACTAATTCTGGGGTACTCTTAGGCAAATAAATACCTTTTTCCGTTTTTCTCCATTCATGTTTTACTATCGCCTTCATATAAACAAAGTAAGTGAATAAGGCAAAAGGTTGCACGGTTCATATAATTAACTTGTAGTTTTTAGTACCGTATAAAGCTTTATCACGCAGTTATTATTCATTTGTTAGCTGTTTTATTATATTTTATAATAAGACTTGTTTTTAATTGTGCATTGGCTATTTTAGAATAAAATTTATATCATGGGTAAGGTGGTTACGTTCGGTGAAGTATTAATGAGAATCTCACCTAGAGGCAACAAAAAATTCGTTCAATCCAATATTGTTGAGTTTTATTTTGGCGGGACGGAGTTAAATGTGGGAATTTCCATTTCTAATTTTGGAGGCAATGTAAAACACATTAGTGCCGTATCCGATGATTTTATTGGAGTTACTGCCTTGACCTATATTCAAAAATTTGGGGTAGATACATCTGCAGTTGTAAAGTCTAAAAGACCTTTGGGTGTTTATTTTCTAGAAGTAGGCGCAGTAATAAGGCCCAGCATGATATCTTATAACCGATCTCATTCAGCATTTTCTGAAATAGAGCCCTCTAGAGTAAATTGGGAAAATGCATTGGAAGATGCAGGGTGGATGCATTGGACAGGTATAACACCTGCATTGTCAGAGGGAGCTTATGTTACCTTGAAAGAAGGATTAAAATTAGCAAGAGAAAAAGGTATTGCCGTTTCTGCGGACCCTACCTATCGTAGTGGTTTATGGAAATATGGTCAAGATCCAAAAGAAGCATTAATAGAATTATTGCATTATTCTACCATATTTATTGGTGGCGTAAATGAAATTAATGAGGTTTTGGGAACCGACTTTGGATATGAAAACGATGACTTTATAGCGGCTAGTAAACAACTGATGAAGGAATTTCCAAACATTGAAAAAGTATTTGATAAAATTAGGACTTCATTAAATTCTTCTTGGCATAAAATAAGGGCAAGAATGTGGAATGGTAAAGAGTTTAGGGAGACGCAGGATATAGATATAACCCACGTTGTTGACCGTATAGGAACAGGTGATGCGTTTGCTGCAGGATTGATTTACGGGTTACAACAATATGGTGATTATAAAGCCATGGAGTTTGCCAGTGCAGCATGTGCTTTAAAGCATACTTATGAAGGTGATGTAAATTTTGCAACCGTAAATGAGGTCAACAATATAATTGCGGGCAATATTACGGGCAGATTGGTACGATAGAATTAAGACTATTGTAAACTTTCAACTTTTATCATGCCTGTAATTTGGCATGAGCGTTTTACCGTGTTGTATATAGTACCGTGTTTTTCAATATTTTTTTTCAAAAGTCTTGTATTTAGTTTTTCATCATTGCTATAAATAATTAAACTGTAAACAATGTTATCCATTCTCGGTGGATTTTCAAGCCTATCTGCGTTAATTTCTAAATCGGTTTTCTGATATTCAAACTTCATCATTTTAGAAAAACGTTCAACATTTTTTAACATGCAAGCAGCAAAAGAACCCAAAAATAATTCCGCAGGATTTGGAAGACTTTTTGAAGTTGAATTGGTAGTTACAAAATCTATACTGGATTTTTTAATATGAATTGTAGCGTCATCGTTAGATTTAGAATTAGCATTTATTCTATAGTTTATGTAGCAATTTTTATATTTTAACAATACCGTATTAGTATACCATTGTAATATTTAGTAGTGTAAAATTACAATTGAATGCGCTACTAAAAACTGATTAAAGTCACACTTATTCAGTTAAACATAAAAGCATGAAAAAAGAATTTAGGGGTTAGGGGATGAGAACTTGTTTTTAAAATCGAATACTTTTTCTGAAGCACCGTTTATTTGAAGGTAATCAAGAAGAGCAACAGCGTTCTGCACAGTAGGGTAATCACCCTTATTGATCCACCACATTGCATTAGATGCCTTACCATATTTTAAAAACCATTCTTTTCTTCTTCTTAAAAAATCTGTATGGAAAGTTCTGTATACAAATTTTTCTAAAGTTTCAGTAGATTCCCAAACAGATATGTTTACAATTACTTGTTCATCATTGTAAGGGTTGAAGCTGGTAGCATCATTGGTTTCATCTTTAAGTCGCCATATAAAACCTTCACTTTGTTCTGCTAGCTGGTTGACCTTGTCTAAGTTGTCGACAAACTCTTTCATAATTGGGTCGTTAATGCTTACTCCCCTCATTCTGGCAATATTGATCTGTGCTAATTGGTAATGGTTCTCCATGTAATCAATGCTTATAAATATGAGCTTAATAAAATATATTACATATTTATACCAAGGTAAATTACCAAATTAACAAAAATGAATTATAAATCTACACGGCTTCCTTTTTTTCAGATAAATATTTCCAATAACGCTTTGGTACATGTTGAACATGTAATTTGGTATTGATTCTAGACTTAATAGTGGTACTTTTAAAATAGTTGTTCCATAAGTCTTGATAATTGTATTCTTCCTTTGTAAATACAGCGCTTTTTTCAATACTATTAGTGTGAATATCCGTTAAATCAAGTGATATGATTTCTACGGTCTGTAAATCATAAAATATCCCGTATTTACGCTTAACATCATAAATAATCCATTGCTGATCGGCATATCTATTTCTAAAGTGTTTTGATATTAGTGGTAGTACATCAAAATCTGGCTCAATATTGGCAAAATAAACATCGTCTTTAGTGAGTTGAAATCGAACAAAGGCTTCCATTCTGTGTTTTTCTCTACCTACTTTATGAGCTATTTGATTTATTTTCAAAATTGCATCATCGCCAAAATCTGTTGAGCCCAAGTACTTGCCACCCATTAATTTTTGTATGTAGTGATAGAGTAGTGCCTCAATATTATTTTGCTCACTTAAAAAAGCAAAGTAAATATTCTTAATTGCCGAATTATTTTTTTTTCGTACACCATTCCAAACACGCTGTGCTTTTTCAATATTTGTAAAAATTGTTTCGGTTTCGGCAAAGAGTCCTTTTTGAAATTGACTGTTTTTTTGAATATCGGCATGAGCTAATTTTTGTTCAAAGCCAATAAAAACAGCAGTCAAAAAACCATTGAAACTACCATCGTAAACTAGAATTTTTGAAGTATTCATATTATAGTTTTAGAAGTTAAAAAAAAATATACGAGTAATGATTTTTAGTCTTTTTTTAATTTTAGTTTTTAATAATACCAATTGGTATCCTAAAGTTAAAATTTGACTCTGACTACGGTTCAAAACAATGTTCAAAATTGAAATGTTTTGTGTATTTAATGGGCTGTTTAGATTTTCCATAGTCATAAAATTATAATTAAGTTATACTTTAGTTAAATAGTGATAATTGATTGTTATATTGATTTTTGAATTTCCCGTTTTGAGATTGTAAAATCATTCCTTTAATTTTAGGTGCGTCTAAATCTCTACGTTCCCAATCATTAGAATTACAGATAATAAAATACTTAGCTCTATTGAGCGCGATTCCCATTTTTTTAAGATGTTCCCAATTTAAACTACGATATTTTCTTGCACTTATTATTTTATGTACAGAGCCCATACCTATTCCCGGTATTCTTGCCAGCATTCGTGGTTCTGCTTTGTTGATGTCTACCGGAAAATGATTTAGGTTACGTAACGCCCACATTAATTTGGGGTCAATATCCATATCTAAATTTGGATTGTCAGCATCCAATATTTCATTTACACTAAAACCATAAAAACGAAGGAGCCAATCTGTCTGATATAACCTGTTTTCACGAAGCATAGGAACTTCTGAGCCTAATGACGGTAGTCTACTATCTGTAGAAATAGGAACATAGCCGGAGTAATACACACGTTTCATTTTATAATTTTTATAAAAATGTGTGGCAGAGTACATAATGTCCTTGTCACTTTCTCCTGTAGCACCAACTATCATTTGGGTGCTCTGACCTGCAGGAGCATATTTGGCGGTACTTTTAATGATTTTACGTTCTTCTTTGTAACGTATAATTTCATCTTTAACCTTTTGCATAGGCTTAATGAAATCTTCATGTTTTTTATCTGGGGCCAATAGTTTAAGGCCGGAAATAGTGGGGATTTCAATGTTGACCGATAAACGGTCAGCATATAAACCGGCCTCATACATTAGTTCGTCACTGGCGCCAGGTATGGACTTTAAATGAATATAGCCGTTAAAACTTTCTTCTTCACGCAATTTTTTAGCTACGGCAATAAGTCGTTCCATAGTGTGGTCGGCACTTTTGAAAATACCGGAACTTAAGAACAGACCCTCTATATAATTTCTCCTATAAAAATTAATGGTTAGGTCTACTACTTCTTGTATTTTAAAAGCAGCTCTTTGTATGTCGTTACTTTTACGAGTAACACAATATGCACAATCAAAAATACAATGATTGGTTAACAATATCTTTAACAAGGAGACGCAACGCCCATCTTCTGTGTAGGTATGGCAAATTCCGGTACCGGTGTCTCCCAAACCATTATTTTTGTTTTTACGATTACTGCCGCTACTTGAGCAAGACACATCATATTTAGCGGCATCTGCCAAAATATTCAATTTTTCTTTAATTCGATTAAAATCCATAGCAATTAGTAATTAATCCAAAATTATGGAAATATTCCTAATTATGGAAATATTCCTAATTATTTTTTGGATATAATCCATATTCACTATATTTGAAGTATCGAGAATGCTAAATACTTGATTGATAACGAGCTATATTATGGAAAACGAATTGACGTTAAAACGGTTTACAGATTTGAGACGGGAATTAGGATATACCCAGGCAGATTTTGCCAAGTTGATCGGAGTCTCTAATACCACTGCTGATATAGAACGGGGCAGAACAAAACTTTCAGGTAAAGTGGTTTCCGAGTTATTGAAGCAATTTAAAATTAATCCGCTTTGGCTTTTTGGCGAAAGTGAAGAACAATATTTAGAAACGTCAAAGACAAGCGTTATACCCAAAGTTGTAACGGTTGATTCCGCTAATAGGGATAACATGGTTTTGGTGAATGCGAAAGCTGCGGCCGGGTATCCTCAAAATATTTCGGATACCAGTTGGTATCAGCAATTACCTGCTTTTGATTTGCCTATTCCCGAATTTAGAAATGCTACTTATCGTGGCTTTCAAGTAGAGGGAGATAGTATGTTGCCCAATTTACATCCGGGTGAATGGGTTTTGGCCAGGGCAATTGAACATATAGATTATGTAAGTGCGAATAAAATGTATGTAGTGGTTTTGCAAGATTCTATAATGGTAAAAAAGGTGGAGAAAAGACCGAATTCAAATAATGTAACACTGATTTCTTTAAACGAAACATACCCTCCTTATGATATAAAACCTTTTCAAATTCAAGAAATTTGGGAGGTGAGCAGTAAAATTACGTTCAATGTAGATGCTACAACGGATAGTGG
Organism: Maribacter sp.; assembly: GCA_020629415.1. Taxonomy (GTDB): domain Bacteria; phylum Bacteroidota; class Bacteroidia; order Flavobacteriales; family Flavobacteriaceae; genus Maribacter; species Maribacter huludaoensis. The sequence continues at coordinate 26,559 of JAHDDL010000018.1, forward strand.
ATTGCTGCGACAGCTTCAAGAGTCTATGAAAGAGTTAAAAGATCAATTACAACATGTTAAGAAGGTTAATTAAATAAATACTTTAAATTTTTTTAATATATATTCCGCTTTCTTTTAACGTAAATCCTAAGCTTTTGTAAAGCGCTATAGCGGCAGTTCTATGGTGACCGCTAAATAGTAATACATCGTCTAGTTTTGATGCTTCAGCACGTTCTAAAAGTTTTTCCATTAGTTTTCTTCCAATACCTTGACCTCTATAATCTGATGATACGATTACATCCTCAACCATACCTTTATGTCCTGATACTACTTTGTATTTTGCCATCATGGCAATACCTACTAGTTTTTTATCTACCAAACAAACTACGGCTTCAGTAGTATTGTAATCGGACAATGCTGTGGCAATGTCCAATTGTGTTAATTCCGAATTAAGTTGCTTGTATAGTTCGGTCAGTTGGGATTGTAGTTCGGAGGTGACTTCGTTAAGCGTTATTAATTTAATTTCCATATTCATATTTCAAAAATTGAAGTAATTTCATTTATTGTATCTAATGTAATCTGGTATTACTTTTTATACTATTTATGCTAGCTGAGTTTAAATTGTTTATAAGCTAAGTATATATCTAAATAAAGTGATGCGCTGTGGCAAAATTTTATAGTTTTTAAAGCATGAGTAGAGCCATCTGTACCATTTGTTAATAAAGCTTAAAGCATTTTGATTTCCATTAAACTTTTGCAACATAGCTGGTAAAGCGTAGGTAAGCTATGAACTTTCCACGCTTACAAGTATTCCGGTTAGTTCATTTTATAAAATATCCAAGCAAACTAAATTTAGAATGAAGCCTTTAAATACTTGAAAAATAAAAACTAGCAACTCAAAAAGTCAAAAATCATGGTACAGGTTTACGGCAGAGTAATCATTGAACAAGGTTCTAAATAGAAAAAAAATCTTCAAAAGAGTTTTTCTCTTGTTAGAACAAATTATCAGTGATACAATATTCTAATAACGATTTGCAATATGTGTTAGCGACCAATAACATCGCCCATAGAAATTGAAAGCGGTCCTAATTTGTGTTGTGTTGGTAAAAACACTCCGCTTTCGGTTTTAACCCACTCTTCCCAACTAGCCTCAATTCCGCCTATAGGAATTATTTTTGTCCATAATTTAAAACTTTTAGGTCTTCCACTGGGTTCAATAATCCACATATAAGAATCACCTGGGGTATCTCCACCTTTCGTATAAGTAACCAGTAGTGCTTCTGAACCATCTTCCATATCTATTAAATAGCGCTCTGTGCCTTGGTCAAAGGCTTTAAATGGCGCTACCAGCCAGAAAGAATCATTGTTAAAATAACTTTGTGCTTTTTCAATAAGGTCCTGTGTTTTTTCGTAGGATACAGATTCGTTATTTATACTTGCCGTACTAGAAGAAGGGGTGATCAAGTCTAATTGAACAATAATATTGTCCCATGAAACTGTAACAATCTCCTTCTCTCTATTCCATTTGTAATGGTGGTCGTCACGAAAAGACCATTCTAAAATTTTAGTTTTATTATAATTTTTATAATTAAGGGCATCTAACATTCTATAGGCCAAAGCGTCCGCTTCAGGTCCAGATTCCCCTGTAGGTAATGGCTCATTATAGAGGTAGTAAAGAATTCCATAACCTATTAATCCAAGTAAAAATAGAATTCCGATTATTTTAAATAGTTTCTTAATCATAATGTATATAAATTATTGTACAGTAAATATTTATAAAATAATAAAAGTTTGTTTAATAAGTTTAAAATCCTACGGCTGCATCATCTCCACGTTTATCGGCACCGCCCTCAAGCTTTCCATTATCCAATATACGAATGGCATCTACTTTGCCAATGATAGGTGTTCTTTCTTCATTAATAATATAACCTTTGGCCTTGAGTTCATCCTTTAAGCTGGCGGAGAATCCGTCTGGTTCAAAAATGACCATATCAGGTAACCATTGATGGTGAAAACGTGGAGCGTCAACCGCTTCTTGCATGCTCATTTTAAATTCGTATCCGTTTAGAATAGTTTGTGCAACGGCAGTAATGATCGTAGATCCGCCTGGGGTACCTACTACCATATATAATTTTCCATTACGTTCAACTATAGTAGGAGTCATGCTACTAAGCATTCTTTTTTCGGCGGCAATACTGTTAGCTTCCGCACCTACTAGACCAAACATATTTGGTACACCTGCTTTGGCACTGAAATCATCCATTTCATTGTTCAAAAAGAATCCAAGCTCATCTGAATATAACTTAGAGCCATACGCACCGTTTAAAGTAGTTGTTACGGAAACGGCATTACCATCTTGATCAACAATAGAGTAGTGGGTGGTCTCCATACTTTCAACAACATCAATTTTACCATGCTCTACCTCAGAAGATTTTGTTGCCTTGTCAAATGTAAAATTGGCCATTCTTTCGGCTAGGTAGTCCTCACTTAATAATTTGTCATATGGAATTTTAACAAAGTCGGGGTCACCTAAAAAATAATTTCTATCGGCATAGGCCCTTCTAGATGCCTCGGTAAATAATTGTACCATTTTAGGGGTATTGTGACCTAGTTTTGCTACATCATATTTTTCCATCATTTTGAATATCTGATTGATGGTTACGCCGCCACTGCTTGGCGGACTCATGGAAATGATGTGCAAATCTTTATAATCAAAAGTAATTGGGTCTCTCCATACCGCCTGGTATTTTTCTAAGTCCTCTACAGTAACGTAACCACCTTTTTCTTGGATGAATGCTGCCAGTTTCTTGGCAATCTCACCTTTGTAAAATCCGTCTCTTCCATGCTTTGCAATACTTCTAAAAGTATTTGCTAATGCCGGGTATTTAATGGTGTCGTTTGTTTTGTAAACAGTTGCAAATTTGGTGCTGTCACCATTTACCTCAATAAATTTATCTCTTTGGCTGGATAGTCTTTTTTCTTGATTAGCGGTAACGACAACACCGCGTTCCGCTAGAGCAATAACGGGAGCCATAATTTCTTCTAAGGGGAGAGAGCCGAATTTTTTGTGTACTTCAATAATTCCGGCAACCGTACCCGGTACCCCAACAGCAGTAGCACCTAATGTGCTTTTGCCGGGAATTACATTGCCCAATGAATCTAAATACATGTCTTTATGAGCGGATAAAGGTGCTTTTTCACGATAATCCAAAGCACCGACTTCACCGTTTGCTTGTCTGTAGACCATGAAACCGCCGCCGCCAAGATTACCTGCAAAGGGGTAGGCGACTACCAAAGCCATTTCTGTAGCTACCATAGCATCAAAAGCGTTACCGCCTTTTTGCATGATGTCACTACCAATTTTTGAAGCTTCTTCACGTGCCGAAACTACCATTGCTTTATCCGTTACCCTACCTGTAGGTGCCGCAGGATTCTCTTTGCAACTGCCTAATATTACAAATGCAGCTAACCAGAATATAAATTTTGTTTGGTTCATAGATGGTTAAATTAATTATTTATATAAATGAGTTTAAATATTTGGTCAATAGTAAATAATATTTATACTTTTTTTATTAATGATGTGTATTTTTGTTTTGAAAAAGTAATAAGTTCTTCAAAAAACGCTGTAAACTCGGCCTCAAAAGCATCATAATGTTCTTCAAGGTCTAGAATGGCAAAATTCATTTTGGACTTATTGTTGGTTCTACGGTTCATACCGTTAAGTACGCGAGCTATTCCATCCATCTTAGAATAGTTATATATCCAATTATCGGCAATCATATAAGGCATCATCTTTTTGACTCCTATAGGCAGAATCTCGTAATTATCTTCTAAGAGGTCATAAAAATTATCTACAAAAACATCTAACGGAACGTCAGAATATTTAGACCAATTCTTTGCCAAAAAATGGTCATAGTAAATATCGACGATAACTCTACTGTAATGGCTGTAGTTTGCATGAAGCCGCTTACTGCTCAACTTTGGTATAACATGACTATCTGTATAGGTATCTATATGGCGATGTAATTTTATGCCTTTTTGTACCTTAATAGGTAAATGTTCAAATTTATTGGCACGAATACTATCGGCTATAAAGTTGCCAATAGTAATTTCTTTATCGTTGAAAGAAAGATAAATATGTGCTAAAAAATTCATTGGATTAAATTAAGCTTAGTAGTTCGAATTTACAAAGAAGGGCAATAGTGGTAAGTATGATCCGTTTATATTTGCAAAAAACTTATTAAGATTATATGACACTAATAAAATCTATTTCAGGAATACGGGGCACTATTGGGGGAAAGCCAGGAGACAATCTTACACCTATAGACGCGGTAAAATTTGCTGCTTCTTACGGCATTTGGCTAAAAGACTATTCCATAAAAGATAAGTTAAAAGTGGTTATAGGTCGTGATGCACGTTTGTCTGGCGAGATGATTCAAAACCTTGTAGTTTCTACTTTGGTGGGTTTAGGTATTGATGTTGTAGATTTAAATTTATCTACCACGCCCACCGTTGAAATTGCGGTGCCTATGGAAAATGCAGATGGTGGTATCATCTTAACTGCCAGCCATAACCCAAAGCAATGGAATGCACTTAAGCTCTTGAATGAAAAGGGTGAATTTTTAGATGCTGCACAAGGTGCCAAGATTTTGGAAATAGCGGAGAAAGAAGATTTTAATTTCTCTAAGGTTGATGATTTAGGTATTATCAATAAGAATGACAGTTATATAGATATACATATAGACGAAGTTTTAAATCTTTCTTTGGTTGACGCCGAAGTGGTCAAGAAAGCTAAGTTTAAGGTTGTTGTTGATGGGGTAAATTCTACAGGTGGAATTGCCATACCAAAACTTTTAAAGGAATTTGGTGTAGAAGTGGTAGAACTGTATTGCGATCCTACTGGTCATTTTCCTCATAATCCAGAGCCCTTAAAAGAACACCTAAAGGATATCTGCGAATTGGTGGTAAAAGAAAGAGCTGACTTTGGTATTGTTGTAGATCCGGATGTTGACCGTTTGGCGTTCATTAGCAACGATGGTGAAATGTTTGGGGAGGAATATACCTTGGTTGCCTGTGCGGATTATGTTTTAAGTAAAACAAAGGGCAATACGGTCTCCAATTTATCGTCTTCGCGAGCATTACGGGATATTACCCTAAAACATGGCGGAACTTATGAAGCTGCAGCTGTAGGTGAGGTTAACGTTGTTACTAAAATGAAGGCTAACAATGCAGTAATAGGTGGTGAAGGTAATGGCGGTATTATTTATCCTGAAAGTCACTATGGTCGTGATTCTTTAGTGGGTACGGCATTGTTTTTAATGCTAATGGCAGAAAAAGGCGGTACCGCTGCCGAGCTTAGGGCTAGCTACCCAAGTTATTATATGAGTAAAAAGAAAATTCAATTAACACCTGGTTTAGATGTTGATGGTATTTTAAAATCTATGGCAGAAAAGTATGCCAATGAAGATATTTCAACCATTGATGGTGTAAAGGTAGATTTTGCGGAAAACTGGGTTCATCTTAGAAAGTCGAATACAGAACCTATAATAAGAATTTACACAGAAGCCAAGAGTCAAATTGAAGCTGATGCACTAGCGGATAGAATTATTGGTGAGATAAAAACAATTGCAGGTTTGTAGGGTATACTTCTAAAATTTGAGATAAAAAAGAAACCGGAAATAGTTCAGCTATAACCGGTTTTTTTTTATGATTTTAATTTACATCTGCAAATGACGCAGGTTTTTTGCCCCTATGTTTCCAGCGTTTATGCGTCCATAGGTAATATTCCGGTTTTTCTCTAATTTGTTTTTCTGTAAGTCTAAGGAACTTATCGGTTATTTCGTGCTCTTTGGTTTCTTTGCTGTTAATGGATATAGGAATAAATTCTGCCTTATAAAAACCTCGTTTTACTTTACTGACTTTTAGAAATACCGTAGCAATCCCTGTCTTACGGGCCAAAGCTTCGCCGCCATTGAATATAGGTACCGTAATCCCCATAAAATCTGTCCAATAATGAGCTTTGTGTGCTTGTGGAGATTGGTCGCTCACCATGCCGTAGGTTGCCCTTACATTGTTTCGGTAGTTTTGAATAATCGTTTTAGCTGTTTGGGCCTGTGTAATCAATACGGTATTCCAGCGTGCCCTAACTTTTTTAATGAATTTGTCAAAATAAGAATTGTTTATTTTTTGATAGACCGCATAGCCTTTAGAATTAACGTAATTATTGATACTTACGTTCCATTCCCAATTGGCGTAATGAGCGCATAAAATTATAATACTACGCTCTTTTTCTATTTCCAACAAAACTTCAGGATTGACCAGCTGGTATTTTTTTGCAACGGCCTCTTTGCTCAAATTCATGGTTTTGACCATTTCTAGGAACATATCACAAAGGTGTTTGTAAAAATTCTTCTCAATACGCTCAATTTCCTGTTGAGACTTTTCAGGGAAGACCAAATTTAAGTTCTCTTGAACTACTTTTCTTCTATAACCAAAAACACGATAGATAAAGAAACAGGCAATATCGGATAAACCATAAAAAAGGCGATGCGGCAAAATGGAAACGACCCATAAAAAAGGATAGATTAAAACAAAGGCCAATAGTTGCATTCTCAAAAAAATTATGGACAAATATAGTTATATTTGACGCCAAATAAAGGGCAGTAAATGTACAACATTGATATAGCGACCATAGCAATAATAGCGGCAAATGTATTAGTATCAATAAAAGGGTTTAATGATACTACGTTTTTTGAACGTTATAAATTTAGTATTGGTGCTATTAAAGCGGGGCAAAAAGACCGGATGGCCACATCAGGTTTTTTACATGTAGATGTTTCTCACTTGCTATTTAATATGTTGACACTTTATTTCTTTGCAGGCGTTGTAATTAATTGGTTCGACACAACAAAATTTCTGATTATATATGCAATAAGCCTTGTAGGCGGTAGTTTATTAGCGCTAAGTTTTCATAAGGATGAGCCGTACTATTCCGCAGTAGGTGCCAGTGGTGCCGTAACCGGTATTTTGTATTCAGCAATTCTTCTTCAGCCTAATATGCGTTTAGGTATTATGTTTATTCCAATCCCCGTACCTGCCTACGTAGTAGGTATCGGTTATTTATTGTATTCAATTTATGGTATGAAAAAACGTTTGGGCAACATTGGGCATACCGCACACTTTGGTGGTGCAATAGGGGGTTATCTGACTACACTTTTATTTATGCCAAGTCTTTTACAGACCGAGACACTAATGGTAGGCTTGCTTGCCTTACCGATTATCTTATTGATAGTACTTGAAAAAATGGGTAAGATTTAGACCACTTTCAGTAGTATTTATCGATGAAGTGTATTTTTTACGTTAAAAACATGCATTTCATCGTATTTCTCTGTGTATAGACAACAAGAGGGCAATTCGGTACGTTAAAACCGAAACCCCGAATTAAATGAAATCAAACCTATCTGTAAGAAAAGTATGGTTTTTATCAATTGCTGCATCCTTCTTTGCGGCAAGTTGTAGTGATGAAACCACAATTTTTGAAAACCCTGAAGATAATTTAGTAAGTGAAACTGATCAATCTAAACTGGATAACAGTATTAGTTTTGAGCGTGCCGGTGTATTGGATATTTTTGAAGATCCGTCGGTCAGCGGAAAAAGATCAACTATTACCGGTAAAGATGAAGAGGAACAAGCAGGTGATTATCCACTTTCTCTAGTTGCTCAAATAGAGCCTCCTACATTTACTAACGGACAAAATTTAGCGGCTACACATGTTGCCTTAGATGGTGATTATGGTTATGTATCTTATAATACGGTTGGCCTAGACTATGTTGGTGCCATTGATGTTATAAATATTAGTGATCCAACAAGCCCTAGAGTTACGTCAAGAGTATATTATACGAATGCCGATTTAAATTCTATTGCGTATGATAATGGGTATATATATGTTGCAGGTGGCGTAGATGCGGAACAGTCCGTTACCGCAACGGCAAATTCCCTTGTGGCCAAAATAGCTGTTAGTGGTGGTAGAATGAATACGTCTAACATAACTTATGGTTTTCAAGAGGGCTTTAATGCAACAGATGTACGTATAATCAATAATAATGTAGTGGTTACAAGTGGTCAAGATGGCTTTGTGGTCGTTTATGATAAAAATGATTTAAGTGTGTTGAACGAGGCAGCATTTTCAGATTTACGTTCCGTTGCTTATAATGGTAATGAAATGGCTGTTTTGGACGCTGCGCAAGGAGTGAGCTTTTTAGATCAGAATTTGAATACCACGCGTAGTATTGCTATAGATTCCGATTTTGGAATAGATGCCAAACGTACATTAGATTTTTTAAATGACAATATTGTTGTTTCGGAAGGAACCAGAGGAGCAGGTGTATATAACGCAACTTCAGGTAGCTTTATAGAATACTTGCCAATATTGACGAGTCCTGAAAATGCCGAGCCGGGAGAAATAGTGACCAATGGTGTAGCCGTCAATGAAAATGTATTATTAATGGCAAACGGTGCAGGAGGGTTAAGTCTTTCTGAAACCAATGATGATAATACGGTTGGTGTAGGTGTAATTGAGCTTACAGGTTCTATTAACTATGTAGCTACAAAAGGCGATTATATTTTTGCAGCTTCAGGAAAACAAGGTTTTCAGATTATAAAACTAAATAGGCCAGATGATAGTTTGGTTACACGATGTGAGGATTTGAATGCATACTCAGGTAGTTCCTATTTAAACGTTAATAACGAAGATACCCTTGCTTATAGAGGTTCTAAAAGATTCAACAATATTAATGTTGGAGGAAATTTATTGCTATGTGGATCATGGACCGTAAGGGATGGTGTTAATGTAAATGCAGATGGATTGTTTGAAATAAACGGTACATTGGTTGTTGGTAGAAATAATAGACAAAGAAATGTAACCATTAATTCTGGTGCAACATTAAGGGTAGAAGGTAATTTGACCATTTATGGCGATTTAATTCTTAATGATGGTGCTTCCATTGAATTTATAGGAGATGACTCTGTAGTAAATATCTTTGGTAGAGTTACTAGAGCAGCTAATACTACGATAGAAGGTACCTTTAGAGATGTAAGAGATGTGTTTTGATCATTTTGATATAAGGACATAAAAAAAAAGCCCGAACATTTAATGTTCGGGCTTTTTTTTTAATACTTTAAAATCTAGTTGAGTAATTCTGCCACTTTAGCTTCTAAGGCGGGTCCTCTTAAGTTTTTGGCAACAATAATCCCGTTTTCATCTAGTAAAAAAGCCGCAGGTATAGCATCAACATTATATAGCTTTGCAATTTTATCATCAAAATAAGAAATATTAGAAATATGGTTCCACTCCAATCCGTCTTCCGCAATTGCTTTCTTCCAAGCTTCTTCCGTTCTATCTAAAGAAACCCCAAGTATATTTAATCCTTTGTCATGATATTTATTGTAAACTGCAACAATATTAGGGTTTTCTGCTCTACAAGGCCTACACCAACCGGCCCAAAAATCTATTAGGGTTACCTTACCCATAACATCCTTTAGTGCAATTTCTGTGCCGTCAAGACTTGGACCTGAAAATTCTGGAGCCTTTGCACCAATACTTGAGTTTTTACCGGCAGCTTCAGAAGCCTTTAGCTTTTCAATACCTTCTAAAATCTGTTTTCCGGGCTTGGAGTTTTTTATTTCATCGGATAATGTCTTGTAAATTTCCTCGGCTTCTTGTAGTTCAATTGCTTTGGTAGCAACTGCTCTGTCCAGCACCAAAGCAGAGATTAGTGCCTTAGGATGCTTCTTTACATAGTCAAGCTCAAAAGTTTTATATTCCTCTTGCAACTCTTTCATCTCGTCTTGTAGTGCCAATGCCGCTTCGCCAGATGCAGATTTCATATCTTGCTGTATAGATTGTGCTTGTAACGATATTTCCCTGGACTGTTCCATGTAATCAGCAAAGGTGTCGTTCTGAAAAGTTCCGCCTATATCTGCAAAACCCATACTATCTCTTTGAGCGCTAAATTGTATTTCCCCATTTTCTAAAATAACTGCGGTATAGCCCGGCAACTGTTCAACGAAGATGTAGTGAAGCTCAGGAATATCAGCAGTACCTGTAAAGGTAAACTCACCATTGGTGGTCGTAGCCGTGTCTACTTCCATAGGTTGGTTGTTTTCTCCTATTTTCTTCAAAAAAACACGAGTTCCATCGGTCATTTCACCTCTTAATTTACCATTAAGGGTAAAGCCTTCCGGTTTTGAATTACAGCTGAACAATAAGACGCCTGCAAGCAGTATTAAAATACTATTTTTCATAAATTTCACTTAGGTTAAGTTGCAAATGTACTTATATATAGGATATAAAAAAAGACCCTTGGCGCAATGGCCAAAGGTCTTTTTAATATTGTTTTATTTAGTTTTAAAATTGATAGCGAATACCTAATCCAATATCAAAATCAAAATTATCAGAGAATCCGTCATAGCCTACAACGCCTAGTTCTGGTCTAAAATCTAAAGATAGGATCAGTGGTATGTTAAAATTGTATTCAATACCAACATCGCCTGCGGCAAAAACAAATAGCCCTCCATCGTCACCGGGAAAATCAACATTGCCCAATCCGCCACCAACACCGTAGTACCATTGAAAGTCACCTTCAATGGGTCTTACCCATTGGTAAAGTCCTGCAATTTTAAAGGCATTAAAATTTCTGCTATCCCTCCAACCTAGGTCAAACTCCAGCCTGGTGTCCCTAGTTAATGACTTTTGATAACTGACTTCTGCTCCAAATCCGTCACTATCCCCTAATCGTAATCCTAAGGCGTGATTAGCTATTTCTTGAGCGGAAAGCGAGCAGGTTGCCATAAAAATCAATACGGTAATACCCTTTAAAATCTTCATATAGTTGTATTTTTTTGTGATGAAAAATGAGCTAATTTGTAATGTAGCTCACACAATAAAACTTAATTTAGCAATCAAAATTGTGTTACGTTGGATAATAATTCGCTGTTAAAGTTACAACAAGATATAGAGGGAGATGTACGATTTGATAATCTTACCAAGACTATTTACGCTACAGATGCGTCCGTATATAGAAAAATACCTTTAGGGGCCGCTTTTCCAAAGAGTGTAGATGATATCAAAAAAATAATACAATTTGCAAATAAGGAAGGAATAGGAATTATTCCTAGAACTGCTGGTACCTCTTTGGCCGGACAATGCGTGGGTGATGGTCTGGTAGTGGATGTCTCAAAATATTTTACAGAGATCATTAGGGTAGATAAAGAAAAGAAACAGGTAACCGTTCAGCCAGGTGTTATTAGAGATGAGCTAAACCAGTTCTTAAAACCCTACGGTCTGTTTTTTGGGCCCAACACCTCTACCTCTAATAGATGTATGATCGGTGGTATGGTAGGTAATAATTCATCGGGCACCACATCCATACAATATGGGGTTACTAGAGATAAGGTTGTTTCTATCAAAACCATATTGTCAGATGGTAGTGAAGCTCAATTTGGAAGAATTTCAGCAGCTGAATTCAAACAAAAACAACAAGGTAATTCACTTGAAGCATCTCTTTACAATAACATATTTAATGAACTAGTTGATAAAGATGTAGCTTCTGAAATAAAAGAACATTTTCCAAAACCTGAAATTCATAGAAGGAGTACCGGTTATGCCGTGGACGAATTATTAAAATCAGAAGTGCTGGGAGGTGAATTGCCGTATTTTAATATGGCGGAATTATTATGTGGCAGTGAGGGTACATTGGCTTTTACCACCGAAATTACGGTTCAATTAGATGACCTTCCGCCAGCATTGTCGGCAATGGTAGTTACGCATTATACCTCTTTGGAAGATTGCTTAATGGATGTAGTTCCGGTAATGGAACACCCCTTGCAATTGTGTGAAATGATGGATAAGGTCATTTTAGATTGTACCAAAAATAACCGTGCGCAGTTGGCCAATCGGTTTTTTGTTGAAGGCGATCCGGCAGCGCTGTTAATGTTACAGGTATCGGCACATACCGAACAGGAATTGAATGCATCTGTGGCTTCTTTGCAGAAAACTATAGCGGAATCAGGTCTTAGTTATGCCAACCCTGTCCTATATGGCAATCAAATTCCCAAAGCCATTGAGTTGCGTAAAGCAGGATTAGGTTTGTTGGGAAATATTGTAGGTGATATGAAGGCCGTAGCCTGTATTGAGGATACTGCAGTGGCTTTACCGGATTTAAAAGATTTTATTACAGAGTTTTCCGTAATTATGAAAGGTTATGGGCAAAGTGCGGTGTATTATGCACATGCAGGTGCTGGTGAATTGCATTTGCGTCCTATTCTGAATTTAAAGAAATCAAGCGATGTAGGTCTTTTCCGTGCCATAACTACAGATGTGGCTAAGCTGACCAAAAAATATAGAGGTTCTTTTAGTGGCGAACATGGCGACGGGATTGTTCGTGCGGAATTTATACCTGTAATGATAGGTGAGAAGAATTATCAATTGCTAAGAAGAATTAAGTATTACTTTGATCCAAAAGGTATATTTAATCCGGGTAAGATTGTAGACGCTTATCCAATGGATCAATCTTTTCGTTATGAGGTGGATCGTAAAGAGCCGGATATCAATACATTAATGGATTTTTCGGACAGTGAAGGTATACTCAAGGCTGCCGAAAAATGTAATGGCAGTGGTGATTGCAGGAAAACCCATCATATGAAGGGTGGCATGTGTCCAAGTTATCATGCGACCAAGAATGAAAAAGATACAACCAGAGGAAGGGCCAATACGTTAAGAGAGTTTCTGACAAACCCTAACAGTACTGCAAAAAATAGTTTTGATAGTCCTGAAATCAAGGAAGCTTTTGATCTTTGTTTAAGTTGTAAGGCATGTGCTAGCGAATGTCCAAGTAACGTAGATGTATCTACACTAAAGGCAGAATTTTTATATCAGTATCAAGAGGCCAATGGTTATTCCTTAAGAGGAAAATTGTTTGCCTATAATACAAAGTTGAACGGATTGGGAAGTAAGGTTTCCGCGCTTACAAATGCCATGTACGATTCTAAATTGATTGGCGGTTTATTGAAAAAAACTAGCGGAGTTGCCAAAGAAAGGAGTCTTCCAAAAGTTTATAGCTTTAATTTTGATAAGCATCTTCAAAAATCTAATAATCAAAATACTAAAAAAAATAAAAAGGTAATTTTATTTATTGATGAATTTACGAAATATTTAGATATTGAAGTAGGTCAAGATGCCATTGAACTTTTAACGGCTTTAGGGTACAATGTAGAGTTGTATTATGCAGAAAGCGGTAGAACATTTTTGTCAAAAGGCTTTTTAAGGCAAGCTCAAGAATTGGCAATTAAAAATGTTCTGGAGTTAAAGAAATTCGCAGAATCAAATTTACCGGTTTTAGGTTTGGAGCCTTCTGCAATATTATCGTTTAGGGATGAATACAAACGTTTAACCTCTGATAAGAAAACAGCACAGGCAATAGCCGACAATTCGTTTTTAATAGAGGAGTTTTTGGCAAATGAAATAGCGGAAGGTAATTTAAGTTCATCTAATTTTACCGATGAAGCTAGGGATATTAAAATTCATAATCACTGTCATCAAAAGGCATTGAGTAATCAAAAAGTAACTTTTGATGTTTTAAATCTTCCCGTAAATTATAAGGTAACCATTATAGCTTCTGGCTGCTGTGGTATGGCGGGTTCTTTTGGGTATGAAGAAGAGCATTATGAGACCAGTATGAAAATTGGGTCGTTAAAATTATTTCCGGCAGTAAATAAATCAGCTCCTGAAACAATAATTGCGGCAAATGGCACTAGTTGCAGGCATCAAATATTTGATGGTACTAAGAGAATAGCAAAACATCCGGTAAGTATTTTAAAAGAGGCTTTATTATAATTATAAATCGTTAAGACCGTCTTTTTCTTTCTGATTTTTTAGTTTTCTGGCCTTACGTTCGGTTATGGTCGCAATTAATTCGTTCATATCCATAGATTTAAGTTCCTCATCCATGTAAAATGAAGCTAGCTTGTCATTTTCATAGCGGTACAGTTTCCAACGTTTAAAAGAATATTCTAGGGCGGTCATATGTTTTACCCAATCGCCAGAGTTTAGATATAGGCATTCTCCTTTTTTAGTTTCAAAAAGTTTTTTGTTAGGTGCGTGGCTATGACCACAAACAACATTGTCATAGTGTTGCTTTATTGCCATTTTGGCTACGTTTTTTTCGAACAAGGCAATTTGCTCCGGGTCACGATCGCCCTGTTCTAAATCTGGATTTGTAAAAGGTTTGTTTTTCTTTCCAAATAGTTCTAACCCCTTTGTTTTTAATTTTGCCAATTTTAAAAGTGCATCGAAACCAAATTCTCCAAAATTTAATAGCCACTGTGAGTGACGAAAAGAAAAGTCAAATATATCACCGTGAAAGAATAACGTGTTTTTGCCATTAAGTTTAAGTGTTAGCCTATTGGAAACTTGTATGGCGCCCATATAAATGTCATCTATTTTACGAAAAGGTTCATCTCGGTTACCGGTAATATAATGTACGACGGTACCTTTTGCCGCTAAAGAGAAAATCTTCTTTACTACTTTTAAGTGCGAAGGGGGAAAGTAGTTGTTACGCATTTTCTTTGCATCAAGTATATCACCGTTTAGAATTAAGATTTTCGGGTCTATACTAGATAGATAGGTCAATAGTTCCTCTGCATGACAAGCGTAGGAACCCAAATGAACATCCGATAAAACAGCTATTTCAAGACGTCGTTTTTTCAAGGGGATAAATTTTAGGTCAAAATTAATGCTAACGCTATAGTTGACAGTAGTTTAGTTGGTCAACAATTATTAATCTTTAGGTTAAATAATCATTATCACAAAAGAGTAAGGTTAAGCTAATATTAAGCGCTTTTTAAATTTTTCTTTCATGCTTTTAACATTTACCTTTGATGTCAATTAAATTGTAATTTTTTACAATAAGTAAAATATCATATAGAACGTACGTATTATGGCCGGAAATACTTTTGGAAACCTTTTTAGGGTCAGCACTTTTGGAGAATCTCATGGAAAAGCAATTGGGGGAGTTATAGACGGCTGTCCTTCAGAAATATCTTTGGACTTCGCTGCTATTCAAAAAGATCTTGATCGTCGTAAACCTGGGCAGTCCGCCATTGTTACCCAAAGAAAGGAGCCGGATGAAGTAGAGTTTTATTCAGGAATATTTGAAGGAAAGACAACGGGTACACCTATAGGATTTGCAATTCATAATACCAATCAAAAATCTAAAGATTACGGACATATTAAAGATTCTTACAGACCATCTCATGCAGATTACGTTTATGATCAGAAATATGGATTTAGGGATTACCGTGGCGGAGGTAGAAGTTCTGCTAGGGAAACTGCCAGTAGGGTAGTGGCGGGCGCTATTGCAAAACAATTTTTGAAAGGAATAGAAATACAGGCGTTCGTTTCTCAAGTAGGAGACATGAGTTTGGGCAAACATTATACAGATTTGGATTTATCGTTGACAGAATCTAACGCAGTTAGGTGTCCCGACCCGGAAATGGCGGTAAAAATGGAGGATTATATTAAGTCCATTAAAAAGGACGGAGATACTATTGGTGGAATTATTACCTGTGTTGCCAAAAATGTACCGATTGGTTTGGGTGAGCCCGTATTCGACAAGTTGCACGCAGAATTGGGTAAGGCAATGTTATCCATAAATGCGGTCAAAGGTTTTGAATATGGTAGCGGCTTTGACGGTGTAAAGATGAAGGGCAGCGAGCATAATGATCAATTTAATAGTGATGGCTCTACAAAAACAAATTACAGTGGGGGTATACAAGGCGGTATAAGCAACGGAATGGATATATATTTCAATGTAGCCTTTAAACCCGTTGCTACAGTGATCCAGGGTTACGAAACTATTGATAAAGAGGGGAATATGGTTAAGACTCAAGGTAAGGGAAGACATGATCCCTGTGTTGTGCCAAGAGCCGTACCTATTGTTGAGGCGATGACTGCTTTGGTCTTGGCGGACTATACTCTAATGAACAGGACCATTAAATTATAGGTTCCTTTTTAGCACTTTTCCTAGCAAAATACTATCTTACTTCCCTAAACTAATTTATATATGAGGAAGCTTGAGTTGCATTGGCAAATACTGATAGGAATGTTGGCAGGTGTTTTATTTGCATTGGCAATGGTTCAATTGGAATGGGGACCAAAATTCATTTCGGATTGGATTAAACCTTTTGGTAACATTTTTATCAATTCATTAAAGCTTATAGCCGTTCCTCTTATTTTAGGCTCATTGATCAAAGGTGTATCCGATTTAAAGGATATCTCCAAGCTTTCCCAAATGGGCGGTCGTACCATCGGTATTTATATTGCTACAACAGTAATTGCTGTTACTATAGGATTAGGAGTGGTAAATATTGTAAAACCTGGTGCCTCCATTACGGAAGAAACCAGGGTAGAACTTGTTGAGAACTACAAAGGTGATGCGGATGCAATTAAAAGCAAAGCCGATAAGCAAAAAGAAGCAGGACCGTTGCAGGCTTTAGAAGATTTGGTTCCTAGTAATATTTTTAAAGCTGCTTCAGATAACGGTAATATGTTACAGGTAATTTTCTTTGCAATATTTTTTGGTATAGGACTTATTCTAATACCTGAAGAACAGGCTACACCGGTAAAAAAATTCTTTGACGGATTTAATGAAGTTATTCTAAAACTGATCGATTTGATTATGCTGGCCGCACCGTTCGGTGTATTTGCGTTACTGGCCGCTTTAATAGTAGAATCGCCAAGTTTAGATCTATTCAAAGCTTTGGCGTGGTATGCCTTTTGCGTGGTTTTAGGACTTTCGCTAATGTTAGGGGTCTATTTAATAATGGTCTGGGTATTTACCAAAACATCGCCCAATACGTTTATGAAAGGTATGTCGCCCGCTCAACTGCTTGCTTTTTCCACAAGTTCAAGTGCTGCTACCTTACCGGTAACCATGGAAAGGGTTGAGGAGCATTTGGGTGTAGACGAGGAGGTAACAAGTTTTGTATTGCCAATTGGTGCAACGGTAAACATGGATGGTACTAGTCTTTATCAAGCTATAGCAGCTGTCTTCATAGCACAGGCATTTGGGATGGAGTTGAGCTTGTCCGCCCAACTAGGGATTATAGTTACCGCAACTTTGGCCTCTATAGGTAGTGCGGCAGTACCTGGGGCAGGTATGGTCATGTTGGTCATAGTTCTTGCCCAAGCAGGTATACCGGAAGCGGGCTTAGCTTTAATATTTGCCGTAGATAGACCCTTGGATATGTGTAGAACGGTCATAAATGTATCCGGTGATGCATCTGTTTCTATGATGGTGGCTAAATCTGTAGGGAAATTACATGAACCAAAAATTAAGAATTGGGATGATAACTACAAAAAGTAAATATATCTATTTTACTCTTTAAGTTTATCTGCGCCGTCAGTGGCATCCTTAAAACTAAGGTCATTGTCAACAACATCTTTATAGGCTTGAATCCATGCATTTCTAAATATTCTTGTAACGGTAGGTAAAATCTTTGTTTTTACGTTGTTTAAATCGCCTTCAACGGGTATTTTGGTCGCAAGGGTATCTTGTTTATGATTTTTTAAAATGAACTTAAAAAAGCCGACAAATCCCTCCCATAGGGTTTTTAAAAATCCATCGTCTTTACCAATAAGTTTTGCATTTTTTAAAATTGGTTTAAACGATCCCTTCATATAACCATCGGCAATGGCAAGTTCGCCGAAGAGATCAAAAGAGCCCTCGTCAAAATCAATACCTGCGTAATAATTGGTAAAATCATTAAGAGCTTTAGCATTGGCACTTTCCAAGCTAAAAGAAATATCCATATCAGGTATTTCCTTTACCAGGTTCATCTTGCCATCTAGAACAACGTTTCCATTTCCTATTGAAGTTGCTGTGGCGTGAATATTAGAAGGTAAAGTCCTTGTCTTTTCTACCACATTTCTAAGGTTTGATGCAGACAATTGTACGTTGGCCAAATGTAAATCAATGTTAGGATCTGCCTGTAATTGTAGAAAAGCAAATTTGCCATTTTTAACGGTAAATTGATTTATATCAATTGGTACTAAATCTGTAAGTGCTTTTGACCAATCCTCGGTATCTGCCACACCAGTAGTATCTTGTTGGTCTTCAAATACATATAATATTGTAGGTTCGGTCATCTCAATTTCGCTTACTATTTTACCATGAAAAAGAGCATTCCATTCTACTGAAATATCGGTCTCTTTAATATCCAAAAACGGCAACTCGTTATTGCCATTGACCGTGTTTAAGTACATTCCATGAATGGTATATGCTCCGCGGATCAGCGATATGTCTATATCTTCAACATGACCGTAATAACCAGGTATATCTGCAAGTACTTTGTTAACGTAATTTTTTGCTAAAGAGGGCAGAGATAAACGAAGTATAAGCAGAAATACTACCAATAGGATGGGGATTATGTATCTCTTCTTCTTGTAGCGTGATTTATGTACCTCGTTCATCTAATTCAAAATTTATTTAAAACATTTATAATATAAACGTTTTAAATTAAAACTATTGATATACAAGGCGATAGAAGTAAAAAAATTAAGGTTAGAATTAAAAATAGCTTTTTAAATGTCTAAAGGCGGTATTTAAATGAATTTACGTTTTAAATCCTCAGTAGGAATCATGCAAGCTTCTTTTTTACCGTACCATTTATATCTGTTTGCGGCTATAAAATCGTATACGATATTGCGAAAAGACTCGGGAAGCCACAGTAAAATGGAGGAAATAGTACGCAAGCCTCTTAAATTTTTTCCAATTTCAAGTGCTGCGGTAGATTTAGTGTAGTAAGCAATGTTAGGTTCAATAAGAATTATAGAGTCCACTTTCTTAGTGTCAATACTTCGTTCTTCCAATAACCTTTTACCGGTTTCACTCTGTAGGGCAGCATATCTAAAAATGTCATTTTCATCTCTTTTAATGGCAAACTGAACACTGCTATTGCAAAGATTGCAAATGCCATCAAAAAGAATAATTTTTTTATTTGATTCCACTTTGTAAAATTAAGACAAATGACAAACAACTATTCACAACATATTTATAATTTCTTAACTTAAAACTGCTTTTGAATAATAGTCGGTAGCTCTAGATATGCGTATTACATCTGTTTTTTAATCGTATACGATTTAATGTAACTATTTGAAATTGAGTTGCTATTTCTTTTTTTCTACCATTTCTAATTGATCAACGCTAACATTAGTGGTAAAAATGCCATAGTTAACAATTGCCTTGCCTTTTTCCAGGGAGTCAATGCTGCCAACAGCTTTACCATCTAGCATGCGAACACGATCACCAATTTTAAATACTGGTCTTGGCTTGTTTTTTTCTTTGAAAAGGGCTTTTTTCTTTTCAACCTTCTTTTTTTCTCGAATTACCTTTACCTCTTTTTGAACTTCCTGGGCCACTTTTGCTTTTTTAGCACGTTCTGCCTTTGCCTGGTTTGCGGTCTTCTTCTTACGCTTACTGTTCTCGGTTTCAACTATTCTTAATAGTTCGGAAACTAAAGGTCTTTTCTTGTTGTCTTGAAAATATTTATCAGCGGCAACGTTAACTTTATTGCCCAATTGTATCATACGCTGATCATGATCGTAGAGTTCTTGGTAGTTCTCTAGTTTTGACTTTATTTTGGCGTTCAATTTTTCTAACCTTTCATTTTCTTCCCTGGCCCTGTCTTCTTCCTCTTTTAACCTAGAGCCGGTCTGCGCCATTTTACTACGTTCTTTTTGTAGTTTGGCAATGGTGGCATCAAATCGGACCTTGCCGCGTTCAATCTTCTTTTTCGCCTTATTGATAAGCGAATATGGAATACCATTTTTCTGGGCGACCTCAAATGTAAATGAGCTTCCTGCTTGTCCCAAAATCAGCTGAAAAGTAGGTTCAAGTGTTTTACCGTCAAAAAGCATATTGGCATTGGTCACATGAGGCAGTTCATTGGCAAGTGCCTTCAAGTTGGCATAGTGTGTCGTAATTACGCCGTATGAACCTCTTTCATAAAAAACTTCTAGAAAGGCTTCTGCAAGCGCTCCGCCAAGTTCAGGATCACTACCGGTACCGAATTCATCAATTAGAAATAAGGTGTTATCATCGCACCGTTTTAAAAATTGGTTCATGTTTTTAAGGCGATAACTGTATGTACTTAGATGGTTTTCAATACTTTGGTTATCTCCAATATCGGTTAAAATCTTTTTGAAGAAGCAAACCTCGCTTCTTTCATGAACAGGGATCAGCATTCCGCTTTGAAGCATTACTTGAAGTAACCCAATGGTTTTTAAGGTAATACTTTTACCACCGGCATTAGGACCGGAAATGACTATGATTCTATTTTCTTGATGAAGCTCAATGGTTTGTGGATAGGTTTTTTCATTCTTGCGCTTGTTGTTCAAGAATAACAGCGGGTGATAGGCATCACGTAGAAACAACCTATTGTTGGAATTGATATTGGGCAATAAAGCGTTGATATCTTGCGCGTACTTAGCTTTTGCCGCAATAACATCTGCTTGACTTAGAAAGTCTTGATAATCGCTTAAAAGTGCTCTAAATGGTCTTATTTGATTTGTTAGCTCCTTAAGAATGCGTTGAACTTCTTCTTTTTCTTCGAATTCCAAATTGTTGAGCTCTCTGCTGTATTTTAAGGCCGCCTCAGGCTCTATATAAATAATACTGCCTGTTTTAGAAGTACCCATAACCGCACCTTTTACTTTTTTACGGTACATTGCCTTCACCGCCAGCACTCTTCTGTTCTCAACAACGGACTCTCTAATTTCGTCTAAATAATCAGATGATTGATAGCTGTTTAGTGCGGAACCAAAGCTTTGGCTGATTTTTCCACGAACTACATTGATCTGTCTTCTAATAATCAATAATTCATTGGAGGCATTGTCCTTGACCTCTCCAAACCGGTCTATTACGTTATTGATCAGTACTGGGATTTCAGTATTTTGCTCTAATCTCAAAGCAAAATCATGCAATAGAGGATAATAATCCTTGAATTTTTTAAAAAATCTTTGGTGTTCAACTACTGCGGTACAAATACTTGCAATTCTTTTAAATCCCTGTAGTTCTAGTGTTGTATTTTCTATCTTTAAGAGTTTCAGGTCAGCACTTATGGAGTCGAATCCATGATTGGGGATTCTATTTTCGCTTATAAACGAAGACAGGTATTCTGCAGTTTTGCCCAGTTCTAATTTTATGACCTCTTCCGTTATAAAAGGTGTTATGTTCAATGCTGCTTCTTTGCCCAGCTCTGTATGGCAACGAGTAGAAACTTGTTGCAATACAGAAGGGAATTCTAAGTCTTGTAATGTTTTGGAATGTATGTTTGCCACGTTCTTTTTAATGAGTTGCAAAGGTACGCATTGGCAATGATATTTTGTAGATAGTATTCGGCCGGCTAAAACAGGTAATAGGTGTTTATTAGTTCATTGACTTTTGACATGGTTAATAGTAACTTTGATGTTGAAATGGAATACGATACTATTATGAATGTTTATTTAGATCAAAGTTGGAGAAATGAACTGGAACAAGAGTTTGATAAGCCTTACTATAAAAACTTGATGCAATTTGTAAAAAGCGAGTATGAGCAACATACCTGTTATCCGGAATATTCAAATATCTTTTCCGCGTTCAATCACTGCAAATTCCAGGACACCAAGGTGGTGATTATTGGTCAAGATCCTTATCACGGTCCTGATCAGGCAAATGGTTTATGTTTTTCGGTCAAGGAGGGAATTAAGCATCCACCATCATTGGTCAACATTTTTAAAGAAATTGAAAGTGATTTAGGTAATCCCTATCCTGAAAGTGGCAATCTCGAGAAATGGGGAAAACAAGGTGTTTTACTATTAAATGCTACGCTTACCGTAAGGGCTCATGAGCCGGGAAGTCATCAAAGACAAGGTTGGGAGGTATTTACGGATGCAGTGATTTCCAAATTGTCCAAGAATAGAGATAATTTAATTTTTATGCTTTGGGGCGGATATGCAAAAAAAAAGGTAAAACTTATAGATACTAATAAACATCATATATTGACATCGGGCCATCCTTCACCATTAAGTGCAAATCGTGGCTATTGGTTTGGTAACGAACATTTTTCATCTTGTAATAAAATATTGACCAATTTGGGCAATAAATGTATAGCGTGGTAAGTTAGATATTTATTAAAAGCATTAAATTTAGCTTGTACTTAAGGGTACAATCTAAGATTCTAACTTAAACAACAACTCAAAATGAATAATTTAGATAGACTAAATACCATTTTATTGGTAGACGATGATGATGCCAGTAACTTCTTACATTCCATCTTTATCAATAAATTGGATATGGATGTAAATATCAATTCTGCTTTAAATGGTCAAGAAGCTATAGATTTTATACTTGGTAAAGGTCAAGAGCAATTGGAATTGCCATGTATGGTCATGTTGGATTTAAGAATGCCCGTTATGGATGGCTGGCAGTTTATGGATGCTTACGAAGATTTAGTACCTAAAAAATTGAAAGATCAAATTACCATTGTTCTGGTTACCATAAGTGATAATAAGGAGGATAAACAACGTGCAATTGATAACAAGCATATTGCGGATTTTGCCCAGAAACCACTTTCTGATGAAACCTTTAAGGCTTTAATTCAAAAACATTATAGTCTAGCCGCAATTTAATTCAATTCAATTCAATATTTCTTCTGAGGGAAGAATACTGTCAATCAAATTCAATTTCTTTAGCGTATTCTGAACATTGGTCAATGTAGGCTCCGGTAATTGTTTTTGGCTCCATTCCGTAATGTTCAGCCATTCTTGAATATCTTCCAATTTTTGTTGATATCGATTTGCCAAGGTACTGTCTATTCTAGGAATTTGTTTAAATTCTGCCGTGTACATATTAATTATTTCAAGGATATGATTCAGTAGGTTTCCATTTTCTTTCAGAAAAGAATTCGTACCCACCAAAACAAAGCATGGCCATGGTGTAGGGCAATTTCCTAAGTGTTTAAAAATCCCTTTGTCAACAAGAGGCTTTGTGGTAAAACGCTCCCACATGAAATAATCTGCCGTACCTGTAGAAAGACCCTCAACGGCCCCGTCAAGGTTGTTTATTATATTGAATTTCAAATTTTCAGTGTCCCAGCCCATGTTTGTTGCTTGAACATAGGACATTAGGTGGCTACCACTACCATAACGGCTTATGGCAGCTGTAGTGTCTTTTAAATCGTCTAAAGAGTTGAAAGAACTTTTTGCAGCTACATGAATAGCCCAAAGAAGGGGAGATGCAATATATTCTTGAATAATTTTTACAGGATTGCCCTCTGTAATACTTTTTACGATACCCTCAGTTAAAATGATAGCCAGGTCGGTATCGTTATTCCTGAGCATTTGGCTCATTCTGCCAGTACCTTCAGGAACTTCCGTCCATTCCAAGTTAATACCTCTTTCTTCAAAAGCACCTTCTTCAATGGCTAAATGCCATGGTAGGTTAAAGTGTTCTGGAACACCTATGATCTTAACGGTTTTCATCTAATTTGTTTTTAAGGTAATCGTAAATGGCATATTGAGAACGTATACTTTTTTCATTAGGCAATTTTTCAACTTTTCTGTTAGAGTTTTCTAAATCCAATATACGGGCCTTTTGATTGTCCTTCAGTTGAAGGGTAAGAATGTGTTTTAATTCATCAAAAATGTCTTCATCTAAAATTGGCGTCAATACTTCAATTCGTCTGTCAAGATTACGGGTCATCCAGTCAGCAGAACCAATATACATTAATTCATCCCCACCATTTTCAAATACATAAATTCTACCATGTTCTAAATAACGATCTACTATGCTGGTGATATATACATTGTCTTTCATACCCTCCGTAAGGCTATTATTTGCGGTCAAATAACAACAAAAGCCCCTAACTATAAGTCTTACGTTAACTCCTGCATTTACAGCTCTATACAACGCCCTGATCATGTCAGAATCTTCTAGACTGTTCATTTTGGCTGTGATTGAAGCTTTTTTGCCTTCTCTAGCAGCATTTATTTCGTTTTGTATAAGGTTCAGGAAAGTAATTCTAGTGGTAAACGGAGAAACCAATAGACGTTTTAGCTTTGGCACAATAATTTTGCGCTCTAGGACCTGAAAAACCTGACCTAAATCTTTTGTAATTTTCTTATTAGCTGTAAATAGGCCGTGGTCACAATAAATTTTAGAGGTTTTGGCATTGAAATTACCGGTACCAATGTATGCATATCGTTTTAATTTGCTGTTTTCCTTTCTAAATACCATAGCTATTTTAGAATGCACTTTTACTTGTGGTATACTAAAAATTACTTTGGCACCTTTTTCCTCAAAAATACGTCCCCATTTTATATTGTTGGCTTCATCGAACCTAGCTTGTGCTTCTACGAATAGGGTGACGTTCTTACCATTTTCTAATGCTTTTAAAATAGCATCTGCCAAAGAAGAAGTTTCGGCAATACGGTAAATAGTCATTTTTATAGCGGTAACATGTGGATCGGTAGCTGCAGAACTCAAAAAATCTTCAACAACTTTAAAATCTTGATACGGAAAATGTACCAATTGGTCTTTTTGGGCAATACTTTCAAAAATATTTTCGCTAAAAGATAATTTAGGATGTGGTAATGGCGGCTTTTCTTGATATTGCAAATGTTCTGTGCCTTCCGGAAGAGGGAAAGAAAAGAAATCTGACAAGTTGTGATAGATACCTCCTGGGGAAAGATCTACAGTACCCAGATCAAAATCGGACTTTAGGGATTCTATTAACCAGCTTGGCATAGATTCATCGTAAAGTAATCGCGTGGCTTGTCCATGTAAGCGTTTATCCAGCGAATTATAAATTTTTTCTACTAGTTCAATATCGGAATAGTCGTCTTCTAGATATAATTCCGCATCCCTGGAAAGTTTAATGGAATAGCAGCCTATAATTTCTTTTTCAGGTAGCAATTTTTTAATATTCAATCTAATGGCATCGTCCAGAAAACAAAATTGATGTCCAATTCCAGGTAAACTAATAAATCTATCTTGGTTGCGGGTAGGTATCTCAACAATACTATATTCTTGGTTAGGATGCGAAACCACCATGTACAGAGCTCCGTCCGTTAACTCTAAATTTTCCTTGTGCACCGCACACAATTCTTTGATACTCTTGTCAAATAAAGACGCTACGTATTGTTCTTGTTCATCTGTAAAGTTGGAAGCATTGCGAATATAAATATCATGCTTCTCTAATTCGGAAAGCGTGTTTTTTATAACATTGCCAAATTCAACTTGTTGCTGGTTTATTGTTTGTAGTATATGTTGTAAGGTAGTGTTGGCCTTAAACATTAATTTCTTTCGAAATTTTTTGTCCAATTGCTTTATTTGACGTAGTTGAGAAACACGTACTTTAAAGTACTCATCTAGGTTAGATGAAAAAATGGCTAAAAATTTTAATCGTTCTAATAATGGCGTGTCGGCACTTTTAGCTTCAAGCAAAACACGTTCATTAAAATAAAGCCAATTAATATCTCTATGCTTAAAGTTGTCTTTTTTCATGATAGGGTTTGCGTAAAAATAAGAAGTACAATAGTAAAATATTGTAAAAGAATGTTAAGCCAATTGTTTTAGACAAAATTCTATCAATCTGTCAACAGATTCGGTTGGGGTAATGGAGAATTCGCCCGTTGACCTATTGGCTAAAATACAGTTCATTGAAACTGCCTCATGACCTAATAGTTGAGCCAGGGCATAAATACCCGAAGTTTCCATCTCCAGGTTCGTCAATTTGAGCTCCTTGAATTTAAAGGTCGATAATTTTTCCATTAACTCCATCTGGCTGGGCTTGATTCTTAATTGTCGTTGCTGGGGTCCGTAAAACCCGGTATTTGTTGCTGTAAAGCCTAATCGTATACGATTATCGCTGAACCGCTTTCCAAGTTTTTCCGAGTATGAGAGAACGTAAGGTCTCGCTTTGTGGGCATTCCATGAGGTATGTGCAATAAATTCATCTTCTATTTCAGGATAGTTGATTTTATCATGCTCGTAGAAATGTAACAAGCCGTCAAAACCTATGGAGTATTTACTGATCAGAAAAGAATCGATAGGAATATCTGGCTGTATAGCTCCGGTTGTACCAATTCGTATAATATCTAAAGAAGTATGTTTTTCTTTAAGCGTTCTTGTTTTAAAATCAATGTTTACCAGAGCATCCAACTCGTTTAGTACAATATCAATATTGTCCGTACCAATTCCGGTAGATATTACAGATATACGCTTGCCGTTTAAGTGCCCGGTGTGCGTATGAAATTCGCGTTTTCCCTTTTTTACTTCAATAGTATCAAAATGTTGGGAAACCTGACGAACCCTATCCGGGTCGCCTACGGTGATAACGGTTGTTGCAATATCTTCTGGTAATAAGTTGAGATGGTAGATACTACCATCTTCATTGATGATAAGCTCAGCAGGCTTTAGTTGCATGCTATAATTTTAAGATTCGGTTTGTACTGGTGTTATATAGGAAATTGTACTTTAAAGCACCTCCTAAATACACATCGTTGTCTTGAATACAAGAATAATAACTAGTTTGTCCGTCCAAAATTTCTTTTCCTTTTTTAGAAAGTCTAACCGGGTTAAGGCTTGTTATCAAAGGTTTTAACCTTGTTAGTGCACGGTCATATTGCGTGTTGGAAAATCCTAAGTTACCCTGGTTTTTAAGCAGAATATCCATGTATTCTGTTTTTGATTTTGGTTTTTTGTCAATAGCGAGTTGTAAAATGGTGTTCTCCATTTCGTTTAGACCGTTATTAATACTAGGGAAACGCTTTAAATGAGACTTTACGGCATCACCTAGATAATCAAACTGATAATCATTGAAGTCCGTTAGGTTTTCTAAACGAATAGGATTGTTGCTGCAATACAATTGCCAAACATAATCGGCATATTCCGTATCGTCTTGGGACAATATTTTTTTATTCTTATAAAGACTCAACAATTGGTCGTCCGTAAGCTCGTTAAGACTATATAGTTTATCGGAATTATCTTCCTTGCCACTACAGACCAAAGATATTTGAGCGTATTTTCTATGCGTTAGTAACCAACTAATCACCGCTAGCATATTTACCTGGCAGAAAAGATCATATTCAAACCATAGTACAATATGGTCTTGTTGCTTATGGCTACATAAGGATCTATATTCTTTAAGGGTCTTTTCAATAAACCATGACTTGGAAACTTTGTAGTTTTTATGCAGAAATTCAAAACGAGCTTTCCAGAAAGATTCCGTACCTACATTGGGTAGCGTTTTTCCTTCACATAACATTTCGCGCCATGTGATGACATCGCCATCTAAATTTAATTTTTTAAGACGTTCTGTGAAAACATCGCCATTGGTTATGTGCAAGAGAGAACTCATACCAGGTTTGATTTAGTTTGATTAGATTAAAAATAATACTAAAAACAACGTTATAAAATAATTTAACAGAAAACAAATAGAACTTTCAAGGTAGTGTTTTTAGCATTATTAACCACCTACACGCTTCACCGCGAAGCCTTTATCCTTAAGTATAGTCATGATTTTGTCTCTGTAATCACCTTGAATAATAATTTTATCGTCTTTAAAACTGCCTCCTACACTAAGTTTGGTCTTCAATTCTTTGGCCAATTTTTTGAAATCTTCATCGGCACCGGTGTATCCTTCTAATATAGTTATCGGTTTTCCTTTGCGTTTTTCATATTTACAAATAATTGGGTCGTCTTGAAGCCAAATGGCATTGTCCGCTTTTTTCTCAACAGGTGTTTCCTCTATTTCGAGATCGGGAAATAAATTTTTTAATTGGTCTTTGAGGTCCATAGTTATTACTTTTTGATTAACCCAAGGTCTATTAATCTTTCATGCAAAAATTCACCTGCCGTAATATCTTCGTACAACTTTGGGTGGTCCTCATCAATACAGTTCTCCAGGCAATTTAAGGGCATTTCGCTAACCGGATGCATAAAGAATGGAATTGAATATCTGGAAGTTCCCCATAACTCTCTTGGAGGATTTACTACTTGGTGAATAGTTGATAACAATTTATTATTGGTCAAGCGGCTAAGCATGTCCCCAACATTGATCATCAATTGATCGGGTCTTGCAATGGCATCAACCCATTCTCCATCGTGGTTTTGTACCTGAAGACCTTTACCATGAGCCCCCATTAGCAGAGTTATGAGATTTATATCTCCATGGGCTGCCGCTCTTACCGCATTTTTAGGTTCAGTTGTAATAGGGGGGTAGTGTATTGGTCGTAAAATTGAATTTCCATTTTTAATGAAATCGTCAAAATAATATTCATCTAAATTTAGATGTAACGCTAGGGCACGTAAAACGTATCTGGCTGTTTTTTCTAGCATTTTATAGGTTTCTTTACCTACTTCGTTAAATTTGGGAAGCTCCTTGACAATGACGTTTGCCGGGTATTCTTTTTCTAATTGTTCATTATCTTCAACATATTGTCCAAAATGCCAGAACTCTTTTAGATCTCCTTCTTTTCTACCTTTGGCATGCTCTTTACCAAAAGAGGTATAACCACGTTGACCACCAATACCTTCTATTTCATAGCTGTCTTTTACATCACTTGGCAAATCAAAGAATTTTTTGATTTCTGAATATAAGGTATCTACAAATTCTTCCGATAGAAAATGTCCACTTAGGGCTACAAACCCTATATCTTCAAACGCTTTTCCAATTTCATCAATAAACTTTTGTTTTCTTTTAGGGTCTTCAGAAAGAAAATCCCTCAAATCAACACTGGGTACTAAGCTCATATTTATAAAGATTTTACGTAAAATTAATAATTATTGTCCAGTTATTGGCGTTGTTACAATCGATAGTTACTATAGGTAATTTCGTTACATTTATGTTTTAATAGCCAAAATTGATCCAATCAATGAATTATACTGATTTTAAGGTAGCTCACGATGTTAAGTTAAAACTTTACAAATCAATGCTTAAGCCTCGTATGGTAGAAGAAAAGATGTTGGTTCTATTGAGGCAGGGCAAAGTTTCTAAATGGTTTAGTGGTATTGGTCAAGAAGCAATTTCTGTAGGGGTTGCTATGGCCTTAAATGATGATGAGTACATATTGCCAATGCATAGAAATCTAGGTGTTTTTACTACACGGGAAATACCCCTTTACAGATTATTTGCCCAGTGGCAAGGTAAGGCAAGCGGTTTTACCCAAGGTAGGGATCGCAGCTTTCATTTTGGCAGCCAAGATTTTAAAATTGTAGGAATGATTTCACATCTGGGTCCGCAATTAGGTGTGGCCGATGGTATTGCACTTGCCCATAAATTAAAAAACGAGAAAAAGATTACCGCCGTTTTTACGGGAGAAGGAGCTACTAGCGAAGGAGATTTTCATGAAGCCTTAAATGTGGCTTCAGTTTGGGATTTGCCCGTTCTTTTCTGTGTAGAGAACAACGGTTATGGCTTGTCAACACCAACAAATGAGCAATTTAGGTGTAAACATATAGCGGATAAGGGAGTTGGTTACGGAATGGAATCTCATATCATAGATGGCAATAACATATTGGAAGTCTTTTTTAAGGTCTCTCATTTGGTCAGGGATATGCGAATAAATCCTAGACCGGTTTTATTGGAATTTAAAACATTTCGTATGCGCGGACATGAAGAAGCTAGCGGTACGCACTATGTACCCCAAGAACTTTTAGATGCTTGGGCAGAGAAAGATCCACTGGAAAATTTTACGCAATATCTTATTGAAGAAAAACTTTTGACAAAAGAAAGTATTGCAAATTATAAGGCGGATATTAAAGCTGAAATTGACGAGCACCTAAGGATAGCCTTCACCGAAGATGCAATTAGACCAGGTGAAAGTAAAGAATTAAATGAGGTATATCAAAAATTTGATTTAAAAGAAATTAGACCAAGTAGATTTGTCACCAATATACGATTAGTAGATGCCATTTCAGAGGGGTTGCGACAATCTATGAAGAAGTTTGATAACCTAGTAATTATGGGTCAAGACGTTGCCGAGTATGGTGGTGTATTCAAAATTACGGATGGTTTTGTAAACGATTTTGGTAAAGAACGCGTGCGCAATACCCCCATATGTGAATCTGCCATTGTTTCTGCGGCAATGGGTTTGTCGATCAATGGAATGAAAGCCGTTATGGAAATGCAATTTGCGGATTTTGCCAGTAGTGGTTTCAACCCAATAGTAAATTATTTGGCAAAAAGTTATTACAGATGGGGCGAGAAAGCGGATGTAGTTATAAGAATGCCCTGTGGTGGCGGTGTTGCCGCTGGTCCTTTTCATTCACAGACAAATGAAGCTTGGTTTACAAAAACGCCAGGACTTAAAGTGGTATATCCAGCTTTTCCTTATGATGCCAAAGGGTTATTGGCAACGTCAATAGAAGATCCTAATCCCGTTTTGTTCTTTGAGCACAAAGGTTTGTACAGAAGTCTTTATCAAGAAGTGCCCGTAGACTACTATACTTTGCCCTTAGGTAAGGCCAGTGTTTTAAAGCAAGGTGATCAAATTTCTATTGTAACCTATGGCGCAGGTGTACATTGGGCTTTGGAGGTTTTAGAAAAAAATCCGGAAATACGTGCAGACTTACTAGATCTAAGAACATTACAGCCATTGGACACCAAGGCCATTTTTGATTCTGTAGTGAGAACTGGAAAATTAATAATTCTTCAAGAAGATAGTCTCTTTGGTGGTATTGCAAGTGATATTTCGGCAATGGTCACTGAAAATTGTTTTGAATATTTAGACGGACCAATAAAACGGGTGGGTAGTTTAGATACTCCAATTCCTTTTAATACAAAGTTAGAACAGCAATATCTGGCAAAATCAAGGTTTGAAGCTGATTTAAAAGAGTTAATAGCATATTAAATAATTTGTATTTAATTCAAACCATTTATATAGAGCTTCTAGAATTAACTTTAGTATCCTCATTTCAGCATTATCAAGTATCCATTTTAGGTTGTTAGCTATCTGTTCATTAAGTAAACCCGTTAACAATAGTATTAAAAGAGGTAATAGGTTTTTGGGTTTAGCTACATCTTTGCCATGTCATTTGGTCGATTAAATATTGATTTTTAATCTAAAAAATGATTTAAAACGTATATGAATCAAACCTAAATAATTACTTATGAAAAAAATGATTTGGCTTTTAAGCATTGTGCTTTTGGCATCCTCTTGTTCAGTTTCTAAAAATGCGAGAGAAAAGCGTAACCTTTTAAGTGGCACATGGGCATTGAACAATGTGTCCTTTGAAGGCAATACCGGTAATGTAAAAGCTGTTTTGTTCAATGATGTAGAAGATATTTGTCTAGAAGGCAGTGAATGGTTCTTTCGTGATAACAACAGTACGGGAAGGTATACAATTAGTCCATCTACTTTTTGTACCGGTGGCGATCGTTATATTAGATGGTCTGTAGTTGAGCGTGAAGAAAACTATACGAGCCAGCTGCAATTTAAATTTATTAATGAGAAAAATCAAGATATATCTGGAGGCGTAGGATATCGTTTAAATATAGAGAACCTTACAGAATACGCCATGACTTTAAAGTCCAATGTTATGGTAGAAGGTGCTCCAGTAAATGTTGTATACGAATTCACAAAAAAATAACCTACTTCAATTAAAATTAAACATATGAAAACAATGATATTACGTAGAACTAGTTACTTTCTTGCTCTTGCATTGGTAATGAGCTGTAGTACGGTAAAAAATGCAAATAAGACACAAAAAGGAGCTGTAATCGGTGCCACTGGAGGTGCGGTGATCGGTGGTGTTTTAGGGAACAATGTAGGCAGTGGTAATAATACCGCTCTTGGTGCAATTTTAGGAGCTGCCATTGGTGGGGCCGCAGGTGGATATATTGGCAATAGAATGGACCGTCAAGCAGAACGTATAGAGGAAGAGATACCAGGGGCAGAGGTAAAACGTGTGGGTGAAGGTATTAACGTAACCTTCAACGAAGATGCCGGTGTTTATTTTGATACCAACAAAAGTAATGTACAGGGTACATCAGCGGCTACTTTAGATAAGCTAGTGAACATTTTTAAGGAGTACCCACAGTCTAATATTCTAGTTGAAGGGCATACGGATAGTGCCGGTGCAGAAGAGTATAATCTAAATCTTTCTAAACAAAGAGCGGAATCTGTTACCAATTATCTTATTAGTCAAGGTGTAGCCGCTAGCCGTTTTGATACCAAGTGGTATGGTGAAACGCAGCCAGTAGGTGATAATGCCACTACAGCAGGTAAAGCTAAAAATAGACGTGTAGAATTAGCTATTGTTGCAAGTGAGTCCTTGAAACAAGAGGCACAGACGCAAACCAACTAATAGATACGAATTTTAGTATTGAGTTAAAATTAAAGCCCTGCATTTGCAGGGCTTTTTTGTTTTTGGTGTAACTTCCATGCAGTGAAAGAGCATGGCATATTAATTATTGGAGGCGGATTGGCAGGTTTGACTGCTGCCATTCATTTGGCTTTGGAAGGCTTAGACGTTGCCGTTATTGAAATTCAGCAATATCCGCAACATAAAGTATGCGGCGAGTATGTCTCAAAGGAAATTGAGCCCTATTTGAAGGGATTAGGTGTAGACTTAAAAATTTCTGGTGCCTTGGCTATTTCAAAATTTCAAATAAGTACGCAAGACGGATTTATGGTGCAAACAGAATTACCATTGGGCGGATTCGGGATCAGTAGGTATGCATTTGATAATTTATTATTTAAAAGAGCTCAGGAATTAGGTGTCCATTTTTATTTTGAAAAGGTTGTTGAAACAGTTTTTAAAGAAGATTCTTTTACTATCAAAACCAAGACCGGATGTTATTCTTCTAAAATGGCCATAGGTGCTTATGGTAAACGTTCCGTTCTTGATAAAAATTTAAATCGGGATTTTAGTAAGAATAAACAATCTTGGTTAGCGGTAAAGGCGCATTATAACAATAACGATTTTCCAGAGAATTTGGTTGCGCTACATAATTTTAAAGGAGGTTATGGGGGATTGTCAAAAACAGAGACCGGGGCGGTAAATTTCTGTTATTTGGCACATTATGATAGTTTCAAGACGTATAAAGATGTAAATAGTTTTAATAAGGCGGTAGTTGCTGAAAATCCTTTTTTAAAGAAATTCTTGTCAACTTCAGAGTCTATATTTGAACGGCCCATGACCATTGCCCAAATAGCTTTCGATAAAAAAGAAACCATTGTCGATCATATGCTTATGTGCGGAGATACGGCAGGTCTTATACATCCACTATGCGGTAATGGAATGGCAATTGCCATTCATAGCGCCAAAATAGCTTCTGAATTAATTGTACGGTTTTTTAGTGATGCAGATTATTCGAGAAACCTATTAGAACAAGATTATAAGTTGGCTTGGGCAAAAGCTTTTAAAAAACGCCTATGGTTTGGTAGAAAGTTACAAGGTATTCTAATGAACAAAGCATTGGTTTCGTTAGGAATAAAATCCGTTGGAAGGTCCAGTTCAATATTGAAATATATAATCTCTAAAACCCACGGGGACTTGATAACATAATGGTAGATTTTACACATAGAAGTAGCGAGGTGGAGATTATGGATACCTTTTCTGGTAACATAAGTGAGCTCGAAACTATTCTACAAGATATCAATAGGGTAAATAAGTTGTTGGGTGGTTATAGTATTACTTTAAGTGCTGTATTTGAGATGATTAACAAAGGGCATAAAGAATCGTATACGATTTTAGATGTGGGTTGTGCTGAGGGAACCATGTTACGAAAGCTGGCGGATGAAGCAAGAAAGCACAATATCAAGGTAAAATTGATTGGAGTTGATTTTAACGAACAAGCCTTACGATTGGCACAACAGTATTCATCTAACTATCCAGAAATCAGTTACGTTAATACCGATATTTTAAAGACCGATTTTTCTAATAGTGATATTGATGTGGTAATGTCTACGTTGACCTTGCATCATTTTACGGATAATGGAATCATAAAATTTGTAAATAGATTTGTGGAAATAGCAAAATTAGGGGTGGTTATAAATGATTTGGAACGTAGTCCTGTAGCGTATTCTTTGTTTAAGGCATTTAGTTTCTTTTTTATAAAAACAGATATTGCCAAAAAGGACGGATTATTATCTATACGTAGGGCATTTAAAGAAGAGGAATTAAAACATTTTGCAAGTAGGGTTACCAATGCATCCCATAAAATAAAATGGAAATGGGCATTTAGATATGTGTGGATTTTAAAAAAGAAATAGGTAGATTGAAGATTAAGAATAGCTATGGGTCATACAAGAATTGTTAATGTTGTTAAAGAATTGCCACCGTATTCTAGAGATACAAAGGATATTATTCCCCTTGTAGAATATTGGTTGAGTGATCAGGAAGATCGTTTTACCAGAAAGGTGGTTAAGATTTTTGAAGGTGCTGCCGTAGATAAACGCTATTCTATTATGCCTCCTGAAGATGTGTTCATAACTACATCTTTTGAAGATAAAAACAAGATTTACAGTAGAGAAGCTAAACGAATGGGCGCAAATGTCCTAAAAAACGCATTACGGAAAAGTGAATGGGCGGCTTCATCAATAGATTATATCATTACGGTTAGCTGTACAGGTATTATGATTCCGTCTTTAGATGCCTATTTGATCAATGATGTAGGATTGCGACAAGATGTTGTTAGGCTTCCGGTCACAGAAATGGGTTGCGCTGCAGGGGTATCGGGTCTTATTTATGCCCATAATTTCTTGAAAGCCAATCCTGGTAAGCGCTTAGCATTAGTCGCGGTAGAAAGTCCTACCGCAACCTTTCAGCTTCAGGATTTTTCTATGGCAAATATGGTCAGTGCCGCAATTTTTGGAGATGGTGCGGCTTGCGTGCTATTATCATCAGAAGAAGATGCAGTTGGTCCTAGGATAGTAGGAGAAGAAATGTATCACTTTAAGGATGCTACCGAAATGATGGGTTTCGATTTAACCAACCACGGATTAAAAATGATTCTAGATCCAGCGGTACCAGAAACTATTTCCGATCATTTTGAGGATATCGTTCATCCATTTCTAAAAAAGTATGAGAGTAATATAAATAAAGTAGATCATTTAATATTTCATCCCGGAGGAAAAAAAATAGTGCAGACAGTAGAATCGCTTTTTGGTGCCCTTGGTAAGAATATTGATGATACTAGAGAAGTGTTACGCCTGTATGGTAATATGAGTAGTGCAACTGTTTTATACGTTTTGGAGCGTTTTTTAGAGAAAGACATAGCAGCAGGTGAGCAGGGGTTAATATTGAGTTTTGGTCCCGGTTTCTCGGCACAACGCGTTTTAATTGAATGGTAGAACTATTAAATTACGATGATGAGAGGTAAGTATTGGGCATTAATATTAGGAGGAAGTAGTGGATTAGGACTTGCAACGGCAAAGAAATTAGCTCGTCATGGTTATCATGTTCTTATAATGCACCGTGATCGCCGTGCCGCTATGGATGAAATAGAAAAGGATTTTACTGAAATTAGAAGCTACGGAAATGACTTTTTATCAATGAACGTAGATGTGCTAAATGCCGATAAACGGGCAGGTATTATTTCTGATATTCAGCAACAACTGCCGCAAGGGCATCTAATAAAGGTCATGGTTCACAGTGTCGCAAAAGGTACTTTAAAACCAATGTATTCACGTAGTGAAGCATCGTTAAGCGATACTGATTTTAGAATTACGTTTAATGCGATGGCTTTAAGTCTGTATGATTGGACCAAGGCATTGGTAACTGCAGATTTGTTTGCTGAAGATACCAGAATCGTATCTTTTACAAGTGAAGGAAATACGAAAGCATTGCCAAATTATAGTGCCGTCTCTGTAGCTAAAGTAGCTTTAGAGGCGCTGACCAGAAGTATTGCCCTAGAATTTGCACCAATAGGTATAAAAGCAAATTGTATTCAGGCCGGTATTACCATGACAAAATCTTTATCTATGATTCCCGGTTTTGAAAAGATAAAAGAAAATGCGTTGAAGAGAAATCCGCAAAATCGGTTAACATTACCTGAAGATGTTGCAAATGCCGTGTATTTATTAACAATGGATGAAGCTAAGTGGATTACCGGTACAGTAATCAAAGTAGATGGTGGCGAAAGTTTGATTTAATAGGGAAGAAAATGAAAGAAACATATGATTGGATATTGAATAAACTTCCATATTCGGATCCATTCCTTTTTGTGCATGAAATTTTGGATATTAATGATACAATGGTGGAAGGCAGTTATAGGTTTTCGCCAAAATTGGATTTTTATCAAGGCCATTTTAAAAACGACCCAATTACACCAGGAGTAATTTTAACGGAGTGTTGTGCTCAAATTGGCCTGGTTTGTTTAGGTATTTATCTTTTAGGGCAAAAGACCAAATTAGAAAATTTTACCATTGGTATGAGCAGCTCTCAAATGGAGTTTTTGCTTCCGGTATTACCTGGAGAACGAGTTAGGGTGGTTTCAAATTTGATATATTTTAGATTTCAGAAATTAAAGTGCGAGGTTAAAATGTACAATGAAGATGATAAACTGGTCTGCAAAGGAATTTTAGCGGGCATGATAGGTGTAGCCAATGAATAGACGTGTAGTTATTACAGGGTTAGGGGTATGTGCACCAAATGGTGTAGGTTTAACCGATTTCACAAATGCCTTGCTGGAAGGTAAAAGTGGGCTTCGGCATCAACCAATTTTAGAGCAGTTGGGTTTTGGTTGCCAAGTAGCTGGCGAGCCACTGGTAGCGGATAAAACTATAGATAACTATTTTACGCCACTTGAACGTAGAGGCTTAAATGCAACGGGAATTGTATATGGAGTAATTGCAGGTCTGGATGCCTGGAAAGATGCGGGGTTGGATAAGAACAATACGGATGAACCAAGCTGGGATCGGGGTATCATTTTTGGTACCGGAATTTTAGGTGTGGATAAGTTTAGGGAAGCCATACATTTAATAGATGATGGTAATGTACGTAGGCTTGGCAGTACCTCGGTAATACAAACTATGGCGAGTGGTATAAGTGCCTATTTAGGCGGAATACTAGGTTGTGGAAATCAAGTGACCACGAACTCCGCGGCATGTACTACAGGTACCGAAGGTATTATCATGGCGTACGAAAGAATTCGTCAAGGAAAGGCCGACATAATGTTAACGGGCAGTTGTAGTGATAGTGGTCCGTATGTGTGGGGCGGTTTTGATGCCATGCGTATTTTACCAAGAGGTTACAATAATAAGCCTACGGAGGCAAGCCGGCCTATGAGTGCCACAGCTGCGGGATTTGTTCCCGGCAGTGGAGCCGGGGCATTGGTTCTTGAGTCTTTGGAAAGCGCCCAAAAACGAGGTGCAAATATTTATGCAGAAGTATTGGGAGGGGAAATCAATAGTGGTGGGCAGATGGGAGAAGGGTCCATGACAGCTCCAAATAGTATGGCTGTGCAGCGCTGCATACGTAATGCCATTGCCAATTCAGGAATTGAAGCGGCGGATATTGATGTCATAAATGGTCATTTGACCGCAACCACTAAAGATGCCTTAGAAATAGAAAACTGGACCAAGGCTCTATCTAGGAAGCAAGATGATTTTCCTTACATAAATTCGTTTAAAGGTTCTGTAGGCCATTGTTTAGCGGCCGCAGGTAGTATAGAATGTGTGGCAACCGTTTTGCAATTTAAAGAACAAGTAGTCTTTAAAAATGTAAACTGTGATGAAATAAATCCTGAAATTTTAGCATTAGTTTCGGAAGCTAATATACCTCGGCAAACAATTAAGTATGCTCCTAAAGTAATTGCAAAAGCAAGTTTTGGATTTGGAGATGTTAATGCTTGTATTATTTTTAAAAAATACTAACTATCAAAAACGTATACCAAAAGGTATTTTAAATGATTTTAATATGCTAAAAGAAGAAAAATATAAGAAATTAAAGGATATCGTAAAAATCTACTTACCCGAAGACGTAGCAGTCAAGGACATTGAGCAAAATAGTTACTTCATGAACGATTTAAATATTAACTCTGCAAATCTTGTAGATATCGTACTTGATGTTGAGGATGCATTTGACATTCGTCTGGAAAATGAGGACATGGAAAAGATGCAAACGGTTAACGATGCAATGGCAATAATAGATGCCAAGCTGGCACAAGACTGATCAGTGTAAACTTTAAGAATTTTTATTCTTTGCCCTTAATCAAAACCGAAGCTAGAATTCCTGCAACCAAAGAAACAGAGATAACGGTCAGCGATACCCATTCAGGTAAATGAATGTAATGGGAGAATAACATTTTTAAACCTACAAAGGCAAGAATAACTACGAGGCTATAGTTGATATACTTAAATTTTTCAAGCATTCTTGAAATTAAAAAGTACATAGATCGCAAACCTAGAATCGCTAAAATATTAGACGTAAAAACAATAAACGGGTCTGCGGTAATTGCTAAAATAGCCGGTATGCTGTCTAGGGCAAAAAGAATATCGGTAAGTTCTATAACAATAAGCGCTACAAAAAGGGGAGTGGCAGCATTGAGTCCCATTCTCTTTACAAAGAAATCATGACCGTGCATGGTTGTCGTAACCGGATATATTTTTTTAATCTGCTTAAAAACGAACGAGTCCTTTGGGTCAAAGTCATCATCGTCACCCTTTAGCATATTAAAGGCCGTATATAATAAGAAGACACCAAACACATATATAATCCACTCAAATTTGGTAATTAGTGCAACTCCAAAGAAAATCATTAAAGCCCTAAAAACAATGGCTCCTAAAATTCCCCAAAATAGTACACGGTGTTGATATAAGGCGGGAATCTTAAAAGATGAAAATATTACTGCGATAACAAATACATTGTCTACGCTAAGTGAAAGTTCAATAAGATACCCCGTTATATATTTTAAAACAGCGTCATTAGGAGTTAGTCCTGTTGGGTTTGCAATTATTCCGGCATCAAATACCCAATAGATTACACCACTAAAAGCAAAAGCAACAGTTACAAAAATAGCGGTCCAAATACCCGCTTCCTTAGATTTAATAACATGTTCATCTTTATGAAAAACACCAAGATCCAAGGCAAGAAATATAAGAACAAAGGCTATAAAGACGATCCAAACTATCATATGTAATTTTTGAAGGTGCAAAGGTATTAAAATTTGACTTTAACTATTGTATTTATTTAAATTGTACAACTATTGAAAATCAAAATTTTATGTTTTCCTATTATTTTATAAAGATCACAGAGTATGTCCTATAAAATTACTTTTATCCTCTAAAAATTTAATTAAATAAATTAAGTCATTTCCTGGTGCTAGCACTGTTAAAATACAGAGAGAAGCAATGTTGAACATCATTTGGTGTGAACTTTTTGTCAAAATTAAGTTCTTAAAAAACTGTAAATCAGTTAGTTTTAAATGTAGAAGTAGGGTGTTAAGCTTTTGTCGGATAAACGACTTTTTTTAATCGATGAAGTGCAATTTTATTTTGAAATCAAGAGGAGTATAATTTTTTTGTTTTAAATTTAGGGTAGAACAAGTTATTAAAATGAAAAAACTAACCATTTTTTGTGGTTTCTTGGTATGCCTTATTTTAGGTATTCAAGGGGCCTGGGCACAGGATTCTTTGCAGCTTGATGCAAGGGTAAAACAGCGAATGCTTTTAAATAAATTTGAAGCCGATTATGTGTTGACCGCTTCTGAAAGAGTAGCGTTAAAACAGAGTCGTTTGGCGCATCA
Organism: Maribacter sp.; assembly: GCA_020629415.1. Taxonomy (GTDB): domain Bacteria; phylum Bacteroidota; class Bacteroidia; order Flavobacteriales; family Flavobacteriaceae; genus Maribacter; species Maribacter huludaoensis. Next base: position 66,324 of record JAHDDL010000018.1, read on the forward strand.
ATATCGTATGAAAGAAATTTTAGATTCTTTAGATATATCCGATGCAAGAAGAAAACGATTAATACGGGAACTAAAAGAAAATCCATTTTCAGAACGGGTACAGTCCGTAATTGCAAATCATACGGCTACTATAGATAGTTTGGATCAATAAAAAAATGCAGTCTAATGAGACTGCATTTTAGCTTTTCTTCTTTCCAATTGTCTTTTTAGGTCTTCAATTGAGGAAGCTATTGCGGCCTCAAAACTATCTGAAGACGACTGGGCAAACAGGCGAGGACCTGGTGCACTTAAGCGTATATTACAAATCATTCCGGAATCTGGTGAAGATGTATTTTCTTTTTTGAAAAAAACATCGGACCTGACGATGAAGTCATATTTATCCAGTAATTTTTCTAATTTCTCAGCAGCCATTATCTCTAATCGGTTGCTTGCTTTAACATCGTCGTACTCAAAATTGATATTCATAGGCTAAAAATTTAATTTAAGGTACTCATTTCAACAACGTATTACAATTAAAAAATTCATAATATTTATTGCTCTAGAAGTTAAGATTCATTAACCCTTTTGTTTCTACAACGTTAGCTAAAATAGGTTTATTTTAAAGTAAAGTTAAACTTACGCAAACGTGGTATAAATATAGTCCTATTTTCTTATCTTGAAGTAAAATTCCCACAATTTCATTTTTAACGTTACCGCTATGGAAAATGTAAAGGATAAATCTACATGTTTAGGAAAATTGGAACGGTGTAAAAATACCATTCAACATTTTAAAATTAGGGTAGATTCGTATTTATATGAACCTTCAACTGTGGCGTTGTTTGAAACCAAAGTATATTTAAAAAGTAAGATTTTAAAACTTTCCGAGGCAAACAGTAAATTGTTGGACTATTTGAAATCAACTAAGGAAATATTGCCAGAGCAATATAAAATGGTCAATTTTCATATTAGGGAAACTTCAGAGCTGGAGTTTGATTTTATGGAATATACCTTAAAATTCAGGAAACCTGTCAATTTAAGACCGCACGTTTAAATGCCTATTTCTTAGGTGATTGGTAAAAGCGATTATTATTTCCCTATATAGATCATGATTATGTCCTAGTTTAAAAAAAATGTTACTAATTTAGGGGTAGAACATTAATGAATTTGACATGAAAATTTTTATGCGGCTAGCTTTTTGCTGTACATTTTTCTGTACGACACTGTTGTACTCACAAACCAAAGATTCTACCACTACAAAATCAAATGAAGAAGACGAAGGTCCTGTAATGTTTCAATTTGAACCCAATTATGAAACTGCGGTAATGTTGCAAAGAGAAGCTTTGAAACAAAAGATTAAAGGTTTGGATACGTTAAACATATCCGATAGGAAGCGTCAACGTATGATAAAAGCATTTTATAAAGAATCTCGAAACCTGAATTTCAAGAAATCAGTGTTGGTAAATACTGAATTTGAAGAAGAGGACTATGAAGATTAAATACTGTCTTTTGGCATAGATTTCGTGGTATATTGGGTGAATAAACACAGTATATTATGAGAGCTCCACTTCTTTTATTTTTTGCCCTATGTGTAATTTGTAGTTGCAAATCGTCAAAAACGATGATAAACGAATCACATACTATTCATGCGCTAGTTGCATCTAAAAGGATTGAATTTACGGCAAAATCTGCAAACCCTATGGTAACCCAAAGTTTAACGGCAATAGCTAACAGTGGCCTTATTGCTCCCGGTAATACGGTCTCAAGAATAGACCTGAATGGAAATGGTAATTTTTTAAGGATACACGGTGACAGCGTTACCGCTAATTTACCCTACTACGGAGAACGGCAATTTGGTGGTGGTTACGGGGATGCATCTGGAATAGAGTTTGATGGACTTCCCGATAATTATGTTCAAGATTTTGATGCAATAAAGCAAAAGTATACCATTCGTTTTCAAATAAACGATTTATCTGATAATTATACGGTTTATATAGATATCTACCCTAATATGTCCGGTTTGGTTTCGGTTAATATGGCAAATCGTAATACCATTCAATATAACGGGCGTATTGGTACCATTGAAAAAAGGTAATATTCGCTTTACTATAAGTGATTTGGTTCGGTAATGTCTTTCTTAAGGTAAAGAACACCCCTAAAAGGGAAGGTTTTCTCATAATCTTCGTTATTCCCTATTGAGAACTATACCTTTGCACCTAAATAAAGTTAAATAGTAGAATTTAATAGTATGAGTAAAGTAAAAGCGGATAGTCAAGTAAAAGTTCATTATACAGGTAAATTGAGTAATGGTCAAACATTTGACAGTTCAATAGGTAGAGAACCATTAGATGTAAAATTAGGGCAAGGTAGTTTAATACCGGGATTTGAAAAAGGATTGCTTGATATGGAGGTTAATGAGAAGAAAACTATCGTTATTGCCAAAGAAGATGCATACGGTGAAAAGCAAAAAGAGCTTTTTCAAACGGTACAGAAATCGGATTTACCTGCAGATATGGAGCCAAAAGTTGATATGGCGTTAATGGCAACCAACGCAGATGGTAGCGAAAGACAATTACGTGTTGCGGAAGTTAACGAAAATGATATTGTAGTAGATGCAAACCACCCATTAGCAGGTGAAGATTTAACCTTTGAACTAGAATTGGTTGAAGTTCAATAAATCGCATTAATTTATGATATGAAAAACCGCCTCTTTGGCGGTTTTTTTGTTTCAGAGTCTATCGAATTCATAGTGCTAAATAGTATATTTGAAGATGCATTTAAGAATATTGATAGTACTTATTACGGCTTTACTTTTTATAGGTTGTAAAGAGGAGAAATCTAGGACGGTTAAAGTTGAGAAAATAGAACCTGCCAAAGATAAAGTAGCTACTTCAACTTATGAAGATTTAGAGGGTAACCCTATAGAATTAACCGATTACAAGGGTAAACGCGTGTTAGTTAACTATTGGGCTACGTGGTGCAGACCATGTATTGAAGAAATGCCCGATATGGAAAAAGCCCAAACGCTTTTATTGAATGACAACTATGTATTTTTGTTTGCATCTGATCAGTCTGTAGAGAAAATCAATAAGTTTAAGGAATCTCGCGGATTTAAATTAAATTTTATAAAGTTTAACGGAGTCTATGCAGAAGAGAATATAAGTGCCCTGCCCGCAACATTTATATATAACAAAATGGGGGAGCAGGTATTGCGTTTTGACGGCGGATTGAAATGGGACAGTCCGGAAATGATCGAAAAACTTAGAGCGGTACAATAATGCGGGCAACATCATTTTACTTTTTTATTTGTGTATTGTTCGGTTTGCTAATGGGTTGCAAGGAAGAATTTAAAACACCAAAGTCGGAAGCGCCTATAATTGTGGTAGAAAAAATGAAATCTCCGGCAGCGGCATCTAGTGCATTGCCACACCTAATGTCAAATAAAGATGTTGCTTTACTTTCATGGGTAGAAACTTCTAATGATACTTTGACCACCATGAGATATTCAGAATTGGTCGATGGCAAGTGGCAAAAACCACAAAATATACTGAGTGGTACAGATTGGTTCGTGAACTGGGCAGACTACCCTATGATTACCGAGAATAATGGAAATTTATGGTCTCACATCTTAAAAAAATCAACTGAGGGCACCTATTCTTATGATGTAAAGATGAACATTAAGTTAAAAGGTACAACTAGTTGGAGAACAGATTTGTCATTACATAACGATAATACACCAACTGAACATGGTTTTGTAAGTGTTGTGCCCTATAATAATAATTTTTTTGTGAACTGGCTTGATGGCAGAAATACGGAGGAAAATGAGAATGGTGAACGTGGGGCAATGACATTAAGGGCAGGAATTGTTTCTACTAGCGGAGAATTATTTGAAGAATATGAGCTTGACTCCAGGACTTGTGATTGCTGCCAGACCACTTCTGCGATTACGGATAACGGTCCGGTTGTACTATATCGTGATCGCTCGGAAAATGAAATACGTGACATAAGCATTGTGCGCCAAGTAAAAGGGGAGTGGACCAAACCTAAAGTTGTCTACGCAGATGAATGGAAAATTAAAGGATGTCCCGTAAATGGACCCAAGGTCGATGCTTTGGGTAATAATTTGGTAGTAGCTTGGTTTACGGGAGCTTCAAAAAAGCAAAAAGTGCAAATCGCTTTCTCTTCTGATGGAGGTGCAGAATTTACAGAACCAGTTATTGTTGCCATAGGTACAATTGTGGGGCGTGTAGATGTACTTTGGAAGAATGAAGATAATGCGATAGTCAGTTGGATGGAAGCCAATGACAAAACAGCTTTGTATAAAGCTATGGCCGTTCATAAGAACGGTACTGTCTCTAAAAGTAGGTTGATTACCACAATGGCAGATTCCCGTAAGTCTGGTTTTCCCCAAATGGAAATGGTGGAAGAAACATTATATTTTGCATGGACAGAGCAAGAGGGAGCATTAACTCAGGTGCGTACTGCAAAAATGTCCGTAGACGCTTTTTATGATTAATTGACAGATATTAATTCAATGTCAAAAACCAATACAGATCCACCTGGTATTCCATTAAAATCAAAACTACCGTAGCCTAAATGAGCGGGTATTAATAGAACGCCACTGCCACCTTCGTTAAATAATTGAATACCTTCTGTCCATCCGGCAATAACTTTGGAAAGATCAGTAGTAAAGCCAGCATTGTTTTGATCAAAAACGGAACCGTCCAAGAAATAGCCTCTGTAGGCAACGGTAACATTTGCGGAAGCCGAAGATGGTTTTGGACCATCACCTAAATTTTCAATAATATAATGTAGACCTGACGCTGTAGTTTCAGAATCCAGTTCATTGGCGGTCAAGTAATCATTAATTTGCTTTTCATTGATTTCAGTATAATCAACAGGTTCAACCGTTATTGCATCATTATCATCAGAGGATAGACAAGAAACCATTGTAGTTGCAGCAAAGAATAGTAAAAAGTATTTCATAATATAAGTCTTGAACAGAAATTGGATTTTAATAAAATTGTAGGGCATATAGAGACCCAACTTATTATGCAATAAAAGTGTTTACGGAAAAACGGACACTACAGTTTTTATAAAGATATTTTTGAAATTTTAAGGCTTGAGATTGCGATTCAAAAATTACGGCTTCCGTAATGCTGTTCGCTAAAACAAGATGCCCAATAAGGTATTCTACGTAGTAAGTATTGTTTTCAGAAAGTAGAACAAAATTTGGTTTGGTCGTCACAATAATTATTTTACGATACTAAAATAAAGCATTTATTTAAGTGATCCTAATTTTTTTGAAATTCCTTGTTAAATGGTTGTTACAGTAGGGTTGGGTTGGTAAATAATAATATCAAATTATATTACATTTATGAGTACAGGAACAGTAAAGTTCTTCAACGATGAAAAAGGCTACGGCTTTATTACAGAAGAAGGTTCAGCGAACGATCATTTCGTTCACATTTCAGGATTAGTTGACGAAATTAGTGAAGGCGATGAAGTAGAATTCGAACTAACCCAAGGAAAAAAAGGTTTAAACGCAGTTAACGTTAGAGTTATAGAATAAACTTTAAGAAGTCCGTTAGCAATGACGGACTTTTTTTTGGTACACTATCCAAATAAGGTCTAGACAACCTAATCTTTAAAATGTCTACCATCTTTTTAGAGGTCTCAAGGTAGGTGCAATCTTGTAACTCCTTGTTAATAAAGAGTAATACCATTATTAACTATATAAATTATAAACACATGTTAGATCAATTAAAACAAATGGCAATTCAAAAATTGCAAGAAACCATGAGCGCAAATTCTTTAAATTCTGAAGCTACTAGCGGAGCCGCGGAAGAAGGAGCCAACTCTTTAATTAGTGGGCTTATGGATAAAATAAGTGCCGGTGACTTAAGCGCGGTAACAAGTTTGTTTTCAAATGATGGCAATGCTACGGAGGATAGTGGTATTGTTCAGAATTTAAAGGGAAAACTAGCTGAAATACTAGAAAGTAAAGGTATGAACGCTGAAGAAGCGCAAGCAGAAGCTAGCAACGTAGCACCAGATTTGGTAAATGGGCTTAAGGAGAAATTTTTATCGAATGAAGCTTCAGATTCGGCTTTTAGTTTAGAAAACCTTAGCGGTTTAGTTGGCGGAGATGCCGGTAGCTTGCTAGACAAGGCAAAAGGACTTTTCTAAGAGAAATTACTTTTAGCATCGTACAAATGAAACCGCTCAGTAATGAGCGGTTTTTTTATTCCTAAAAGCAAATATGATTTTTGTGTATTACGTCCAATTTTTAAGGAAACTTTATTTTTTAACACAATCAATTGAAAAAAGGCGCGTTAATTATATAAAATAAATGGTTTATGAAAATATCGATAAGTTCCCAAAAAGTAGCTGTTTTAACCGAATTAGAAAGAAAAAGAAAATCGGTAGAGCAATTATTAATGAAGATGGAATCTTATTTGTATGAGCCACAGACACCTAGTGGATTTGAGAAAAAACAAGACTTAAAAACTACTATCAACCGTACGGCAACTAGTACAGATGCTTTACTGGAATTATTAAAGATGAACGATATATCTATTATGGAAAGTATGGATGATGTAGAACGCCAAATAGAAGAATGCTACGCCCTAGAACTAGAAGTGGCAAAGTATGTACTAAACAGATAGAATTAAGCTTATATATTATTAAAACCGCTCAGTAATGAGCGGTTTTTTTATGCACAATAGACAAGTATTAAGCGGTTAAGATTTAAAAATTGTAAGGATTTGGTGTTTAAAATAGGGGAGTAGGTACACTAAAACATATTTTCAAAAGTTTTATATGTACAGCAACTTTTAATAGAATTTTTGATGAATACCTTATTACCGATCTTAAAAACATCTGATTACCGTAAAGACGAAAAACTGCAGTTCAAAGAGTTTTTATTCAATGATAGTATTGCTCCGGTAGTGGCTTATGGTAAAGATAGTGGCAACGCCATGGTATATGAAGGTGCTTCAGATGAATCTGATTTGTATGCTAGGTTTCCAGCTATTAAAAAAGAGGCGCTAGCAAATCTAAAAGCAATAGATGTACCATATCAAATTACAGAGGCAGAGGGTACAAATGTGCTGTTTGCCGAAGGGCATGAGTATGCCAGTGAAAAGATTTTAGATACTGCGTTTATGATCAAGGTAGCGGCCGATTTAAAGTGCGATACGCTAATGGTGGGTATTCCTTTTAAAGGTGTTTTGATTGCGATTGATGCTAATTCGGAAATGCGTTTAAAGTTGCCGGTGATGGTAAAGCAGTATTTTGATAATCCACAACAAGATCCTATTTCAGATAAGGTATTTCTGGTTCAAAACGGGGAAGTGGTTGCCATGGGAGGAGAGAAATTACCCAAAAACGAATCCGAGGATAATTTTGTGATTTCTGAGGATAAGGCACAGAATTATGGCATAGCTCTAAAAAGTAAGCATATAGAAGAACTGGTTACCGATATAAATACATCGTTTCAGCAAGTAATGCTCATGATTTTGCAACGTAAGTCATTTGGAGGCGAGATTACTTTTAATTTAAGTAGGGCAATTACCAAAGATCAAGCGCTTATTGATAAATGCAATTCTATAATAGAGCAAATTGAGAAGAATGAGATGTTGCAGACCATTTCTCAGGCATTGGCATCTAGCAAAGTACAGTTTAAGTTTTTGCATGATGGTATTTTAATAGCTCCAACAACAGCATCCAAGCCAAAGCAACCTGAAACTGTTAAACAATCGACACCGGAAAAATTTAAAACAGAATACCAACCTAAGAAAACTATTGCTAAAAAGAGCGATAAAATAAAACCGGTAGTTTCAAAACAACAGAATCAGAATACTGTAAAGAAATCTAAACCCTGGTGGAAATTTTGGGCAAGCGAAGAACAAGATTCTCCGGAAATGATAAAAGCTGCACAAGAAAAAGCGAAACTAGACGAGCTGAAATCTGGTAAGCAAAAAGATTTTGCGAAATCTGATCACAATAAGTTTATGCCGAGATAGCGCGAATGTTTTTAATTGATTTTAGAATGATTCACACGAATTTCTAGATTATCCTGTGCATGATTTACACGAGCTTTTTTAATTATCCTGTGGATGATTTAAAAGTCGGTGGGACGATGAAGGTGGACTTATTAGTTAGTATTTTCTAGGTTATGTGTAATGATGAAATTTGTATAAGATAGTAGGTTGTTAAAAAGTCTATTTTACATACACGAGCTTTTTAATTATCCTGTGGATGATTTAAAAGTCGGTGAGATGATGTTGGTGGACTTATAAGTTAGATTTTACAATGTTTCTAATAGGGCTAAAATAAGTAACTGATAGTGGGGTTATTAAACATTCTATTTTACATAATATAAATTATAGTACAAATATAGTGATTTAGTGGATAGCGCATTTCCGCGCTATTGTACATAGTTACGTTATAAGGCCCGCAGGAGAATTATAACAAAGTAATTATGTAAAAACCAAACTACGGTAAGTTCAACTATATTCTAATTGAGGCAGCCGCTTCATCTCGCCACCAAATAATATCAGCCACTGGCTAATTTTATTTGTCACGGGTTGTGTATAATAGCCGCTGCCTATGCGCTCGATTGCTTTTTAAAAATAAAAGCTTTATGGCGTTCATTTAAAAACATAATTTGTCAACGCTTGGCTTGGCCAGCGCCAAAAAAAGCTAACCTTTTAGATTCTTTTAAAATTCTCGTATTCGATAAAATGTACGTTTTATTTTTTTCTAGAGCATTCTCGTCAGCTTGCCACGGCATAAATTTAGAAGATTGAGAATCTTTTAAATTTTGAGCGAGATGAAGCGTTGGCATTAATTTGTAAAAATTCTTAGCCCTTGCTAACCTCTTGACTTGTTTGAAGTTTTTCTTTAAGTACTTCTAACATTATGTAAAATACGGCAGAAATTCTGAAGATTAAGAATCTTTAGAATACGGTGCGCTGGCATTAATTATCTAGATGTTAAGTCCAACGCTACGGCTGGCCCACAAATTCAATCATCCACTGGATAATTTTATTTACGTCCTATCTTTTTTTCTTGATACGGCAAAGAATACTTTGAGCGAGATGATGCGGCGGCGAAATCGACAAAGAAGATTCATGAAAACTTTTATAAACAATTGACATGTAATGAACTAAAGAAAAAAATAAGGCTTACAGTTCCGATAGCTATCCGAATTTAGAAACAACCTGCCTGCCGGCAGGTAGGTGCACGGGTCGGTTGCTGAATTTTTGAACCTATTGTAACTCTTTAAGATTGCTTTTAGACAATTTAACGTATATCACAGTTAATACATATATATGATAGTCAGTCCCCTAAAATTCTTAACGCTCATCTCCCCTATTGTTTGACCAAAATTTTCTTAGGTCGTTTAACCACTCGACAAACGACAAAACTTTTAGCTATTTTTTGATTATTTTTTTCGTGTAGGTATTATTGGACGTTTCTATATTCAAGGAGTACATTCCAGAAGAAAAACCATCCATATTTATTTTTACAACACCATTCACTACTTCGGCAGTTTTCCCAAATATCTGTCTGCCACTTGATGTGTATAAAGATAATCTAACATCGTTTATTGAATTATCTTCTAAAATAACGGTTACATCGCCCTTTTCTACAGGGTTTGGATATACTGATAATTCAAAAGCCATCAAAATTGTTTCTTCATGAATGCCTTGACATTCCATATCCGTACTAACGGTCAAGCTATTTTCAATTTTGGAAAGCGGTAACATGATTTCGTTTTCGTCGGTATTATAAATCGTACCGTTCAAATTAACACTATAATTGATGCCACCACTTAAGTTTAAAACAACCGATTTACCCGATATATCCATCTTTGAACTTACGGATAAAGCTTCGGGTTCAGTAATCTCAACTGAAAAACATTGTTCGAAATCAGAATATTCAGCAATGGTAATACAAACATCATAAATACCTGCGCCCAAGTTTTCAAAATTGAGCGTATTACCAAATTGCTTTATTTCATTAATAGAGTTACCAGTTAGAGTTGCGGTGTAATCATAAGACAAAATCGCACTAATATTAATACTGCCATTAGTGTTATTAGGGCAGGATGCACTAGAGGTTTGGACGGTAAAATTATTTGCGGGTAATGAAAATACCAAACAACCGTTAGTATTCACCGAACTTCCCAAAGGCGTTGTAAAACATTGGTCATTTTCGTTGGCAATACCGTCTCCATCAATATCATCATCACAGTAATCACCAAGGCCATCATTATCAAAATCAGGGCTATTTGGCTCTGAAACAACTACTTGAATAGTTTGGGTACACCCACTCGCATCTTTAACAAAAACATTGTATGTAGCAGAAACCAGGTCATTAAAACTATTGTTCGCGGAATAATTTGTACCATCACAACTGTATTCATAAGGGGCAGTACCACCTGAACCGTATACTATAATATTACCATCGTTTAATCCTTTACAAGTAATATCAGACTTATTTGCATCTATGGCTAAAATTTCGGGTTCGCCGATTAATACATTATTTGTTTTTTGACAACCATTTGAGTCAATTACAGTAATTAAATAAGTTGCGGGAGAAAGGTTTGAAAATATGTTGTTATTAGTTAAACTACCGCTATTAACCCTATACTGATAAGGTGCTAAACCACCGCTGGCATCTACCTCAATGATAGCATCGTCTGCCCCATTACAGCTAACGTTAGTTTTGGTAGAGCTAGCTTGTAATTCCTCAGGCTCGTCTATGGTTATTGTATTTGAGAAACTTTCTGCAGATGTATCGTCGATTACTTTTACTATATAATTTCCATGTCTAAGGTCTTCAAATAAGTTGATGGCTTGGGCAGGGATAATAACATTTTGATTTTCATCCAATAGTATGTATTGATAAGGTTTAACTCCACCAACTGCATCAATTTGTATAGTTGCGTCTTGAGAACCATTACATGAAACAGCAGAAATTTTTACTGTCGTTACTTGCAAAGGATCATTCTCGCAAACATCACCAATTCCATTGTTATTTGAGTCTTCTTGAAGGGGATTCGCGGTATTCGGGCAATTATCTTGGTCATCCAAAATTCCATCCTTATCCTGGTCATTAGTTCTAAAAATGATAGGATTTTCTTCGTAAATTGATTCTTGACAAGAATTGTTGGTTCCACGAACTATAACATTATAAGGACTGTCGAACTCTAAATTTTCAAATCTTGGCGTATCTTGAAAAGAATTTCCTCCATCTATGGAATATGAAAGCAGCGTGCCAGAATCATTTTGGCAAAAATTTTCATAAACTGAAATGGACCCATCTGTTATTGCTACAATATCTATATCACTGTCAGTATCAAAATCTGAAATATAAACATTACCTTCTTCATTATTACCTTGTGGTATTTTAATGGGGTTTGAAAAGACACCGGTACCATCGTTCTTTAACCAAAATCTCTCAACTGAATCTTCATAAATAGAATTGGTGTCATAATATAAGTCAGGAAAGCCATCATTGTTAAAGTCTGCAAGTCTAGTATTATAATTATATTGAGCAACTTCTATATTTTCTACCAACTCAAAATTGCCGCTACCACTATTTGAAAACCAATTAATGTTATAATCGCCTCGTGTAAAAATGTCTATGTAGCCATCATTATTAATATCCTTAATTTGTATTTTTTGACTTCCATTGTTACTTGTATAAGTTCCAATCTCTGTAAAATTGAATGCCCCATCATTTGCAAAGACTCTAAACCAACCTTCATAGGCAACGATCATATCTTGATGGCCATCAAGATTAACATCTGCAGTTTTAATATCAATGACCCTTTCTCCCCTTACACCAATATTTAGTTGGTGTGTAGTTGGCACTTGATTTGAATTGTTCAAGGCAATATAAGCGTTATCATTAAAATAATAAATGCAATCTGCATGACCGTTGGCATCTATATCACTTACATGCATAGGAGAAACGTACCCGTTAAGATAAGGATTTGATACATCTACAAACTCAACCCTAGTATGTGTTTGATTTGGATTTTGTTCGAAATTGTAAAGTTTTTGGGAATTACTGTATAGGGTGGCGATTATATCTTTTCTGCCGTCGCTATTACTATCAAATATGTTAAAGGCATATACCGCTTCACCTATTATCAAAATTTCTTGAAACGACCCGTCACCTAAATTTTTGAACCAGACAAGTCTTTGCATGTGGTTTGAGATAATATCAACCAAACCATCATTGTCATAATCTACTAATCTCGCAGATTTTCTGCCAATTTGGATACCTGAAATTAAATATTTTTCTTCGTCCTTAAATTCACCACAATAATCAATATCATCCAATTTAGCTTCAATATCAATAACACCACTTTTAGGGTTTTCTATTGTTGGCGCCTGGGTAGAGATATTATCAATACTTATTGGGTATCTACCCTTGACCTCTAAAGTTTGATCGTAATCATAGATACAGTCTTCATACTTAAATTTAATATTATAAGAAGCTGGAGCTAAATTGGAAAAAACAGGACTACTTTGAAAAGTGTTGCCCTCATCAATTGAATACAATAATGCTGAATTGCTATTTTTAATGGTAGTGTCATTTCTTAAAAATTTATTATTGAATAAAAAATCTATATCGCCATCTGCATCAAAATCAACACCTTTTATAGTATTACTACCGAAAGAGTCTGGATCAAGATATTCGTCTTTATCCCATAAGAATTTTAAATCAAAGCCTTGATTGTCCCTATTCTGTAGCACGGCAAAATTCTGAGATGGCTTTAATATAACATCCTTATCGCCATCTGAATCGTAGTCGGATACATCAAAATACCCACTATAAAGACCAACCTCAAATTCATTGAAATTAAAATTTCCATCGTTCAAGGAAATAATAATTTTATCTTTAGTATTACTTGAATAAAAAATGTCTAAATCCCCATCAGTTTCAAAGTCCTCAACTATAATGTTGTTTACATTATGGCCTTCAAAAATGATACGTCTTGTAAAGTTTTGCATTCCATCATTTTCAAACCAATAAAGTCCACCACTCACATCTCCACTGCCCCTGTTTTGTGTCGATACAATTAAATCTATGTCGGTATCATCGTCAAAATCTATTGGAACAATTTTGGTAATCTCTGAGATGTTGTTGAAAATTTGGTGTCTTACAAAATCATAATCACCCGCACTGGTTAATTCAATAGGGTTTTCATGCCAAGCTAATTGATTATAACCTCTTGCAGCAGCTAAGAGGTCTAGGTCACCATCATTATCTATGTCAACCGAAACGGGCATTAATTGATCATAAAATCCACTTATTTCCAAGTCTCTGAAATTAAAATTGAAATTACCATCATTAATGGCGATATGCTCACCTGCGGATGAAATAATAACCAGGTCTTTATCCGTATCATTATCGACATCCATAGGTAATGTTTTATATATAGATTCATCTAGCCAAGGCAATCCACTTAAGATGTGTTTGTAGAATTGGCCTGTACCTAAATTTTCATGCCAATAAACCAAATCATTGTCATTGCTATCGTCTATTGCTATGACATCGATGTCCCCATCATTATCAAAATCATCATAAGTCGAGGCAGAACCCCCGATTTCACCTTTATGATTAAAAACATTGTTGGTTCTCACCAATAATGAAGCATCGATTTCAATTTTTCCGGTACCATCAGTACAATATCTAGAATCTGATATGACTATCTCATTTATATTTGGAGTGTTTTCAAGTAATGATATGGGGTTTCCTGCATAGGCTATAGTCTCAAGGCTTATTTTATCTCGAACAACGACTTGATAGTCTCCGTAACTTAATCCAGAGAAAGCATTTTCCTGTTTAAAATTGATGCCTCCATCAATAGAGTATTCATAAGTTGTTGTTTGAAAATTTGCTTTACATCTTTCAGAAAACCAGTAAAGTTCATATCCGCCATTAAAAACAAATTCTTTGGTATTGTCTCCGTTAAGGTCTAAAAGCGAAACATCTTCGGTAGTAAAATCCTTGGGTTGCATTATCACGGTGTCAAACGTGTTGTTATCTAAGTTGGTGCTGACAATATTTTGTCGTGATCCCGTTCCTATAATATCTATGTCACCATCACCATCTACATCAGTTGTTATGAGTTGATTAACATAGATGCTATTTAATTGATAAACATTTATATACGTGTAATTTCCAAAACTGTCGTTAATAAAAACCTTAACGATACTGGCATCGTCATAACCATTTCTATATAGTAGTGCGACATCTACGTCACCATCATTATCATGGTCATATAGTTTAAAGTCCATAATATCTTCAATACGTAAATTCGTATTCAATAGATTTTTGGCAGTATAATCGTTAGTTCCATCGTTCTCATTTAGCTCCAAATAATCATCGCCAGAACGATCTTTCCATACCCGAACAAAGTCCATGTCTCCATCGTTGTCTATATCTATAATTTTGTTCTCACTATCGTCTAAGAGCAAGGAAACCTCCGCGGAGTATTCTCCTGGGTACCTCAATTGCACTTTTAAAAACCCATCATCTTCTTGCAAGTAATAATACCTAGAGGAAGAATGTCTGGCGGCTATGTCCATATCTCCATCTCCATCAATATCAGCAATAGCTATTAAATTAATTTTGTTAATATCGTCGTCAACGATTAGTTGCTCGAATTGCCCATTTTGACGGTTTACTTGAACTGCAAGTTCTGTATTGTTAGCCGTTATGATATCTGTAAATCCATCACCATCTATATCTGCAACAGTTTTCGCAGTAATTTCAGATTCTGAAGTAAGCAAAGTATGTCTTTCAAAAATGTTCTCACACTCATCTCCATAATCTAGTAGATTTATTGAAATTCGACCATCATTTGAAGAGCAATTAGAGGAGGTTAAATAGGAAACATTTATTTCTTTTTGTGAAAATACTGTGGAGAAGCATAGAAAAGTGAATAAAAGTAATGGTATCTTCATATGATTAGGATTCCTTTAGTTTAAAGTAGGTAGGTTTTCTGGTTTATTCTTATGTCTTAACGAAAATGTTAAAGCTTTATTTCAACAAATTTTGCTAATTCACTGAAATACCATAGCATACCTTTTAATTGGTAAAATTGGAAATTGAATACTTTATAAAATTTCCAAAATTATAGAAATTTGAAGGGTACCAATTGATGTTAGGTGGAAAACCAAATTAGTAGCTCGAAATTTTAAGACCAATTATGGCAGCTTTAAGGTCGAGCATAAAACTATTTATTCATAATGTGGTAACTTGAGCGGTAGCCTTAGTTCACAAGATATAGGAAGATTTGTAAAAGGGATAGTAACCGTGGTTTGATTGTTAAATAATATACATAGAATCCGAATCTAAATCTATTGGACACGTAAATCGATCAATTGTTGGCGATGTTGACTGGAAAGGTTAAAAGAAAAAAGTGAAAAATACATTATACTTCCTTCGTGCCTCGGCTCGTATAATAAGTGTTTCATTGCCTTTTGAGAAGAAAGTTTTTAGAAAGAAAAAAATAAAAAGAAGATTGCAGTAAATAACTTCGCTTTTACCAAAGCAAAGTTTCATAACACAAGACATTATAGAACAATAATATGTATTCTGAAAATAGCGTACTTGAACGCTATTTTACATAGTTGCTGAAAAAGCTATCTACGCTAGAATTTGAAAACATTTTGGGTCGTTATAGTAAATGATATAATGAGAAACAAAATTCGCTAAAACGAGGAAGAATAAAAGAGAATAAACTTTATTGTGATGGAGGAATTAAGTTGAGATCTTTGTCAAGGGTTCCTATAAAAAATGTTCCAAAAAATGGGTTACCAGTTCCAAATATAGATTGTCGAGCCATGAAAATAATATTCTCTTTGTACGGAAATAATCCAAGTATTGTTTCTTGACCGTAATTAAATTCAGTTATTAAGTCACCATTGTAGTCTAATTTTTTAATTAATTTATCAGTAGATAGTACAATGGAATTATCAATAAGTAGCACAGCTTGTAAAGAGTGACCTATTAATAACTCCTCTCGTATGATGTTTAAATCATTATCAAGAATACGAAAGGAACTCATACCGTAAGCTAAAATATTATTGTCGGGTAATCTTAACAGATGAAAAGGCGCATTATAGGGTACTATCTTTTCGTATAAATTTTCTCCTAATTGAGATAATTCAATTGATTTAATTAGATTAAAATTAGTATCTAATT
>JAHDDL010000001.1:0-46974 GCA_020629415.1 Maribacter sp.
GTGTAAAATATTTTGACAAAAGATGTACAATATATTTACAATGACTGCTTAAAAATTAGAATGTTACACCATTGTCATTAATGCAAAACCAAGTTTTACCATACATTTCAAAAATTACTCTGAACGCAAGCTTTTTACGGGATTTGCAGCTGCTGATTTTAATGATTGCAGTCCCACGGTCAAAAATGTGATTACCATAACAAGTACACCACTTGCCAAAAACACCCACCACTTAATTTCAATACGATACGTAAAACCCTCTAACCATCTAGAGATAAAGTAATAGGCTATTGGTGATGCCAATACAAAAGCAATGAGTACCAATTTAATAAAGTCTTTCGTTAGTAATTTAACTACAGACTGTACACTTGCGCCCAACACTTTGCGCACACCTATTTCTTTTTTCTTTTGCTCCGCTACATAGGAGATAAGTCCAAATAAGCCCAAGCAGCTTATGAATATTGCTAAAATGGTAAATCCTACAGAGATAAACCCTAAACGCTTTTCTTCTTCGTATAACTTTTCTACTTCTTTATCTACAAATCTATAATCAAAAGGGATGTTACTTAACGTAGATTTCCATTGTTGTTCCAAACCTTGTAGCAACTGACCATAATTTTCTGTGTTTGCCTTAATAAACAGCCAATTAGGTTCCGTTTCCTTATGCAAGAACAAAGGCTGAATCTCTTCTTTTAAGGAAGCAAAATGATAGTTTTTTACCACACCTATAATTCGTAATTCGTCAATTTCATTGCCATAACTTTGCATTAAAGTGGCACTTAACGCGTTTTCAATATTAATATTAAAAGCCTTTAATGTAGCCTCGTTCACTATGATCTGGTCTACGGTATCGGCAGCATTGAAATCCCTACCTTTCAACAATTCTATACCCATGGTGTTAAAATAGCCATCGCTAACGCCGTTACGTTTTACCACTGTTTTATTTTCCTTATTTCCGCCTGGCAAGTAAAATCCATTATCTGCCAATATAATTTCCGACGGCGAATAATTTCCACTTGACACTTGTAATACGCCCGGTACTTTTAAAAATGATGCTTTTAAAGATTCAAACTTATTAGATGATTCTTCGGTCCCTACCCGCAATGCCAAAAGGTTATCTTTTTTATAACCTAAGTCTTTGGTTTGGGCATATTTAAACTGTTGGCCTATAATAATTACCGTACTTATTAAACATATAGAAATTACAAATTGAAATACTACTAAAGCCTTTCTAAAGGTACCGCTACCAGATTGTAAAATAGCCGAACTTTTTAATGCTCTCACCGGTTTTATAGAAGATAGGACTATAGCAGGATAAACACCTGAAGCCAAACCTGTAATTACGCCTATAGCCAATAATATTACCAAAATCTGCCATTGGTACAAACTTGTATAGGTCAATGATTCCTGTGTTACTTCATTTACAAATGGCAAAAGCAATATAACTATAGGAATACTGATCAACATGGCGAATATGGACAATAACAAAGACTCGCCCAAAAATTGCCGCATTAATGCATTTTTACCTGCACCAACTACTTTTCTAACCCCAATTTCACGCGCCCTTTTACTAGCCCTAGCCGTACTAAGATTTATAAAATTAATACATGCCACCAATTGTATAAAAAATGCCAAACTCAGTAAAAAATAAAGGTAGGTACTATTAGATACACGACCCAACTGATTTTTTCTTCCATTGGAGTACAAGTGAATATCAGTAACCTTTGTAAGCTCTAGCGTCTTACTGCTCATACCGGCATCTTTTAAATCTTGCGCTCCTCTATCTTCCATAAACTGGGGCAATTTCCGTTGAAGACCTAAGCCACTACCATTTGAGGTCAATTTCACATAACTATACGCAAAATTATTGGTGGCAAAGCTTTGGAAGTTCTGCACAAAGGTTCCCATTCCCGGGGTACTCATACTTACAATGTAACTAGGATTAAAATGCGTTTTATAAGCCTTTTCATCATAAACTCCTTTTACGGTAAGGGTTAATGCACTTTCTCCACTGCCCCAAACTACAGTTTTGTCCAAAGGACTGGTATTGCCAAATAATTTATCGGACAAGTATGATGACAGCATTACGGTATTTGGTTCATCTAAAGCCGTTTTTACATCACCTTCAAGTATTTTAAAATTGAATACTTTGAAAAAAGTTGAATCTGCCAAATAGACCCTTGGTTCATAGTAAGCATCTTTGCTATTTGTCGCTCTAATTAGTGGACTGTAAAATGCATCGGTCAATACAACTCTGGTTGCTTCTTCTACCTCGGCAAAATCTTCTTTTAATGCAAATGCTATTGGTGGCGACGAGGTGGCGGAATCAAAAGATTCTTGACCATCACGATCTATAATTGTCTCCACTCTATAAATTGATGACGCCTCGGTATGGTGCTGATCATAACCCAACTGCGCAAATACATATAACAATATTACTAAACAGCTTACGGTACCCAGCGTAAGACCCAATAAGTTGATGATAGTTTGCTGCTTGTTCTTTATTAAATTACGCCAAGCTATTTTGATATAATTCTTTAACATGATGTTCTTTTTGATTGATGAAGTTTGATGCTTTTCTTATTCTGACCGTAAACTCTTAACAGGATTTACAATTGCCGCTTTTATACTTTGGTAGCTAACCGTTAGTATTGCTACGATAATGGCAAGCACAGCCGCCAACAGGAATACCCCAACACCAATCTCAATTCTGTATGAGAAATCTTCAAGCCATTTATTCATGACAAACCAGCCTATGGGCAAAGAAATCAATATGGCTACGCCCACTAATTTTAGGAAATCTACCGTAAGTCGGTAAGAAATTTGACTTACAGTAGCTCCCAACACTTTTCTAACACCGATTTCTTTTGTTCGTTTTTCGGCATTAAAGGCAGCTAATCCAAATAATCCCAAACAAGCAATAAAAATGGACAGCATAGTAAAAATGAAAAATATCTGACTCAGTTTTTGTTCGGCTTCGTAGGTGGTATTAAAGGCTTCATCCATAAACCGATAATCAAAAGGTTGACCAGGCGCCATGGTGTTCCACGTATTTTCTATCGCAGCAATATTATTGGCATAATTTCCACCACTCATTCTTACCGCCATGTTCTGTGCCTTTGAATTCAAATGCATTCCCAAAGCGCCTATATTCGTTCTTAACGTTCTATAATGAAAGTCTTTGACCACTCCAATTATGGTATAGTAGGCAGGATTTTCTTGATCCATTTCCTCGGATATACGCATGCCTAAAGCTTCTTCTGCCGTAACATTTAAAATAGGCAGCGTAGCTTCATTGATAATAATAGCTGTAGAGTCTGATGCATAGGCAGGATTAAAATCACGACCGGCAACCAGTTCCATTTCCATAGTTTTTAGATAATCTGTATCTACATCCCACTCTTGCATTTGAATGGCACTTTCTTGATCTCTAGAACCTTCTTCAAAGAACGAAGTATCTGACCGCCAAGATGGCGTTGGATAATAATTGCTCAACGTAACACTCTCTACAAAACCCATATTAGCAATCTGTTCTTTAAAAGCCTTGGTTTTGGACCCTAATGCACCCAATTCATTTATTAGCAATACTTGGTCCTTGGAGAAGCCCAAATCTTTATTCTGTATGTAATTCAATTGCTGAAATACTACCAAGGTGCTGATAATAAGAAATACCGAAATTGAAAATTGAAAAATTACCAAGGCATTACGTACCCTACCATTGCCCACACTTTCAGAACTGTTACCTTTTAACGTTTTAACAGGTGTAAACCTCGACATAAAAAATGCAGGATAACTTCCTGACAACAGCCCAAGTAACATAGTTGCCCCCAAAAGTGTCAACCAGAATAAGGGCCGCGTAAACGGAATTTCAATTGATTTACCTGTAAAGCCATTGAAAAACGGCAAAGCTACCAGCGTAATCAATAGTGCCGCTAACAAAGACACAAATGCAATTAATCCTGATTCGGTTAAAAATTGAAAGACCAAATTCAGTTTATTTGAGCCCAAGGTTTTTCGCACCCCTACTTCTTTAGCTCTCTTTAACGAATGAGCCGTAGACAAGTTCATAAAGTTTACACTTGCCAATATGATCAAAAACAGCCCAATAAAAGAAAGAATGTAGATATTCTGAATACTGCTCGTTGCACTCATTTCCGAGCTTTTATCTGAATGCAAATGAATATCGGTCAAGGGCATGGTGTGGTACCGAATGTAATTACCGGATGCCGCAAACGACTCTGCCGTCATACCTGGAAAATACTTTTGCGCCCATGGTAACATATAACGCTCTAACATACCTTGTAAAGGCTCTTGAAAATCTTCGGCCTTGGCTCCGGGAATTAACTTTATAAATGTAAAATAATTATTACCGCCCCAATTATCTTCTCTTGATGCCACGTTGCCCGCCATTGCCAAAAACACACTGTAATCATTGAAATAAGAATTTTTGGGCATATCTTCTATGACACCGGTTACCGTATAGGTATCGGTATTATCCAACAATAAATTTTGACCTATAACATCAGTAGAACCAAAATGTTTTTCTGCTGCAGTTTTAGTAAGCACTAATGAATTAGTCCCCGTTAATGCTGTTTTGGCATCACCCGCAAGTAAGTCAATCCCAAAAAATTCAAAAACAGTGGAATCGGCATAAGTGATATGGTTTTCTTTGGCACTTCTGTTTCCCCCAACTTTCTTTACATAAGCACTACCTATGGTTCTAAATCGCACTGAAGCTTCTACTTGCGGATAGTCTCTTTTTAAGGTTTCCGCCATGGGTGCGGCAGATTCCCCCGCCTTAATTTCCGCTCCACCAAATTTAATATCAGAGTCTATACGATAAATCCTATCTGCATTGGCAAACATTTTATCATAACTAAGCTCATCGTAGATATAAAGAGATATAATTAATGCCCCCGCCATACCAATAGCTAGACCGAAGGTATTTAGAAAAGTGAAAAAGGCTTGCTTTTTTAGACTCCTCCAGGCGATTTTTAGATAGTTTTTAAACATGGTTCTCGTTTTTTGATGCTTGATTACGGAATATCAAATTCTATTTCTATGCCAAAATATAAAATATTGATTTTCAGTTATTTATGTAAATACACAAAATACTAAGTGTCAAATATTTAGACAGATTATGTCCAATATATTTACAAAACCCCTACTCCGTTCTTAGACTTTTTACCGGGTTTACCCTTGCTGCATTAATAGCTTGAAAACTAATGGTCAATAACGCTATTACAATGGCTACCGCCCCGGCAATTATGAACGCCCAAGCATTAATTGAAGTTCTGTATGCAAAACCCTCTAACCAATTCTGCATTAACAACCAGGCTATTGGCGTTGCAATTATTATTGCCACACCTACCAATTTCATAAAATCTTTAGATAATAAGCCCACAATACCTGTAATACTTGAACCTAGCACCTTTCGTACGCCAATTTCCTTTCTACGTTGGTCTGCAGTAAAAGCGGACAAACCAAAGAGTCCCAAACAAGATATTAGGATGGCCAGCAGTGCAAAAACCTGGGATAAGTTGCCTATTAATTGCTCACTTTTAAATTTGGCATCGTAAGTGTCATCCACAAATTCATATTCAAAAGGAAACGCCGGGTTAAACTTATGCAACGTTGCTTCCATTGCATTTAGTGCCAATGCTGTTTCTATTCCCGTTTTAGTTTTTACATACATAAAACGTGCTTGACTAGGGTCGTTGAAAAAAATGACAGGATCACTTGAACCATACATATCTCCGTACACATAATCTTTTACAACTCCTATCACAGGATAATCTTCTTCTATAGTTTTACCAATGGCACTGCCGCTACCCATAAGTTTTGCAAAAGATTCACTTACAATAATATTGACACTGTCCTGTGCAGGATTGTTACTAAATCCGCGTCCTTCAATAATTTTCATTCCTGTAGTGTTGAAGAAATCTACTGTAATATCTCTAACCGATACCAGTACATCTTCAGTATCTACACCGCCTTGCCAGCTTAACCCCGATGTATTATTTCCACCGGATAAAATATCAGAATTAATGAATCCGATGCTTTCTATCCTCCCCGAAGCTTTCATGTCTTCTTCAATAGGTTTGAAGTTTTTGATCATATCTCCGTTAACGGGAATTTTCACCAGATTTTCTTTATTGTAGCCTAAATCGCGTCCTTTTACATACTGTACTTGTTGATAGACGATAATGGTGCTGATGATAAATACTATGGATACAACAAACTGAGTAGCTACCAGCCCTTTTCTTATCATTGAGGCACTTCCTTTTGACCTTCTTGCTCCTTTTAAAACGTCTACAGGTTTAAAAGATGACAGATAAAATGCCGGATACCAGCCTGCAACCAAGCCACAGATCAATGTGATACCTAACAGCGTTAACAAATGCGTTGGGTTTACCAGGTTTAGCGCTAATTGTTTGCCGATCATGGTATTAAATTGCGGCACCAATAACTTTAACAAAAGCACACTTAACACGGCAGATAACCCTGCTGTGATTATCGCTTCTGCCATAAACTGAGAGATCAGTCCTTTTCTCCCAGAGCCTAAAACTTTACGCACCCCTACTTCATTTGCCCTTTTCTCGCTACGAGCCGTAGCCAAGTTCATAAAATTGATACAGGCAATTAATAGAATAATGAGCGCAATAAGACTAAACAGCCGTACATAGGTTATTTGTCCTCCTATATTTTTACCGCCTTCAAATGCCGAACGTAAATGCCAATCTTTCATGGAGAATAAAAAGGCAATGGTTTCATCGTCCTCGGTTTTCATTGGTAGTATTGCCTTTACTTTATTATTGACCACATCAAAATTTGCTTCTGGCGAAAGTTCCACAAAAGTGTCCGCGAAGTTTCTATCATATTCGTTTACCCATTCATTATCCTTTGCAAATCGATCAAAAGGAACAACCCAATCAAAACTATAGGTTACATTGTGCGGCAAATCTTCGTAAACTCCTGAAACGGTATAACTTTCTTCGTTGTTTATTTTAATTACTTTGTTAATTGCTGAAATATTCTCACCAAATAATTGTGTAGCTGTTTCTTGTGAGATAACAATGGCATCTACATCATCAAAAGCAGTTTCCAAATTTCCTTCTACAAAGTAGAGACTGAACATACTTAAAAAATCAGGATCTGCGTAACGTCCATTTTTATTGATGGCCGTTTCACCTACCTGAAACAAAAAATCTTCTTCTTTTGTTCGGGCTGCACCTACAATACCTGGCACCTCTTCCTTTAAAACTTCTGCCAACGGACCGGGAGTTGAATGAAATGTACGCCACTCACCTTCATATTGCTGATTTGTGGGTACATAATATACCACGTCTTGCTTATCAAAATTAGCATCATAACCAACCTCATCTTCTACCCAAAGCAAAATCATGGCGGCACAGGTGATACCTATTGCCAGACCAAAAATATTCAGCATACTATAGCCTTTGTTCTTCCAAAGGTTTCTCCAAGCGATTTTTAAATAGTTTTTGATCATGATTTTTGTTTTTTGATGATGAATTATTCTTTACGCAAGCTTTTTAAAGGCTGTATCAGCGCAGCGCCTATAGATTGATAGCTTATGGTCAAAATAGCTATGGTCAGTGCAATGAATCCTGCGATTAAGAATATGCCCCAACCAATAGTGATGTGGTAGGCAAAATCCTCTAACCAACGGCTCATTAAATACCACCCTACAGGTATGGCAATGGCGATAGAAATTATAATCAGTTTCATAAAATCTACGGTAAGCAATTTATAGATGCTTTTAAACGGAGCCCCTAAAACCAAACGGATGCTGATTTCTTTTTTACGTTGTTCTACCATAAAAGCAGATAGTGCAAACAAGCCTAAACAAGCAACTAAAATGGCGAACAGGGCAAAACTGTTGAATATTTTACCCATGCGTTCCACATCATCGTGCATATGGCTGAACTCTTGATCTAAAAAACTATAATTAATGGACTGACTAGGCACATTTTTATCCCAAACCGAAGTAATTGAAGCCAGGGCTTCATTCACATTTCCTTTTTCCAACTTTAGCGATATAGACCCTAAATCCTTACCGATTACGAGCGATAGCGAAGAAATATCTTCTTTTAAGGACTTAAAATGAAAATCATCTATTACACCTATGACCTTAAACTTTTGACCGTTATTGTTTAGTTCTTTACCAATAGCATTTTCCAAACCCAATTCACGTTGCATATTGGCATTTATAATAATTGAGTTCAAAGCATCAGACGCAAATTGCTTAGAAAAATCTCGTCCTGTTTTAACCGAAATACCCAGCGTTTTAATGTAATCATAATCTACTCTCCAGATTTGGGCAGGTATACCTCTACCTTCATTTCCTTCATCTTCCCTTCTAAATGTATTACCGTTTCTACTACCACCATCTACCGGCAAATAATTAGAAATAGTAGCCGATTTCACTTGTGGCAATTGAAGTAGTTGTTCTTTAAAATTTTCAGCACTCTCCCCTAAGATTCCGGTACCTTCTAGAACAACAACCTGTTCCTTATCATACCCCAATTCTTTTTGAAGAATAAAGTCCATTTGTTTGTAAATAATCAAAGTGGCAATGATCAGCACTACCGATGTGGTAAATTGAAAAATAACGAGTCCGCTCCTTAATTTGCCACTTTTACTGCCAATACTAAGACTTCCCTTTAAAACATTTACCGGTTTAAATGCCGACAAATAAAATGCCGGATATAAGCCCGCCAAAGCACCTACCAAAAGAGCAGCAACTATTATTACCGGAACAAACCACCAAGCAGACCAAGGCATTTCTATAGTTTTAGATGCCATGTTGTTAAATGTTGGCAGTAATGCCCAAGCCAATAACACGCCTAATAGAAAAGACACAAAACTAAACACTATAGATTCGGTCAAAAATTGCGTTATCAAATTGCTTTTAAAAGCACCAATGGTTTTTCTTAAGCCAACTTCTTTAGCCCTATTGGCAGACTTTGCGGTAGAAAGATTAATAAAGTTGATTACCGCCAATAATAACACAAAACCGGCTACAGCGGCAAAAAGCCAAACAAAACGAATATCGCCATGTTTAAGTCCGTCTGACATTTTAATATCCGAATGCAGATGAATATCGGTTATAGGCTGTAGTTTGTACTTCATGGTTCTAAGCACCTCAATAAAGTCTGGAGCACGCCCTCGTTCGCGCTGTGCAGGTATAATATAGTCTTCTACAATAGAAACCATTTTTTGTTCCAATTCCCGCACGTTCGTATGGTCACCTACCAACACATAGGTAAAGTAATTCTGGTTGGTCCAGTTTGCATTGGTATCTTCTATAGGTAAAAGAAAGTCATAGGCTAAATGTGAGTTTTTTGGAGCATCTTCCATGACCCCGGTTACCGTATACGGAATACTCTCATCATTATCTAAAATGATGGTTTCGCCCAAAATTTTATCCCCCTTAAAATACTTTGCCGCTTTGGTTTCCGATACGACAATACTTTTTGGGTTTGCCAATGCGGTTTTAGGATTACCTTGTTGCAACTTCACTTCCAAAAGTTCAAATGCTTCTTGATCCGCAAGCACAAAGCCGGTTTCCAAGTTATTTTGAGCTGCCCCAGCTAAGCGAATACCGCGTTTACCTGCCCCAAAAATTTCAATTGTATTTATTTTCCCTGCCTTTTTTATTTCTGGAAAATCATTTTGCAAGGCTTCTGAAAAGGGTAATTGAAAGTGAGTGCTTTTCATGACTTCACCTTTGTACATGCCTTCTAACACTACCCTATATAACTGATCTTTTTTGGTATAGTGCTGATCATAACCCACTTCATTGTGAATGAATAAGGCTATTAAAAGACAAGCCGCTATACCAACAGCAAAACCACCAATTTTAATGGTGGCAAATAGCGTATCCTTCTTAATACTTCTCCAGGCTATTTTAAGATGGTTTCTGAACATGGCTCTCGTTTTTATTGATCGATGATTAAATTATTATCCGTGATTAAGGGATAAGTTTGGTTGGTTTGGTTGGTTAATCGATTAGTACTCTTCACTTCGGCTATGCTCAGTGAACAGAATTAATGATTGATTGATGAATAAACTCCCTTACATCATGGCACCTATAGCCCTATTCTGACTTTCAGTTACGATTTGACCGTCGAATAGATTTACAACTCTATGCGCGTAATGTGAGTCTCTGTCCGAGTGTGTTACCATTACTATTGTGGTTCCTTCTTGGTTTAATTCTGTCAACAAGTTCATTACCTCAATTCCGTTTTTAGAATCCAAGTTCCCCGTTGGCTCATCGGCAAGTATTAATTTCGGATTGGTAACGACCGCTCTTGATATTGCCACACGTTGCTGCTGACCACCTGATAATTGCTGCGGAAAATGTTTTTCCCTATGTGCTATTTTCATACGTTCCAGCACTTTCATTACTTTCTCCTTACGTTCTGCCTTTCCCATTTTTAAATAGATCAATGGTAGTTCTACGTTTTCAGAAACGGTAAGCTCATCTATTAAATTAAAGCTCTGAAATACAAAACCTAAATTACCCTTACGCAGTTGGGTACGTTCGCTCTCCTTTAAGCCTCCCACTTCATTACCTGCAAAATTGTAGCTACCCTCGGTTGGGTTATCCAGCATACCAATGATGTTCAATAATGTAGATTTACCACAGCCAGATGGTCCCATAATGGCAACAAACTCGCCATCTTCTACTTTTAGGTTGACACTGTTCAATGCCAAGGTTTCTACTTCTTCTGTTCTAAAACTCTTTTTTAGGTTTGTAATGGTTATCATTTTCCTGCTATTTTGATTGTTATAATGACATTGAGTTTCCCCAAATGTGACAGTTTTATTTATTTTAATACTATTCTTTCCTCCTTTTTACCCTTCCGCTGCGCTCAGGGTTCGAAACTGAACTTTATAGGTAGCTGAGAATTTCGACTGCGCTCAATTTAAACTTAGCCGAAGCTATTTTAGTACAATTCTCTCCGCTTCCCCAAAATTATCATAGTTACTGGTAATTACTTTTTCCCCTGGTTCCAAGCCTTCCAATACTTCATAGTATCTAGAATTCTGTTTTCCTATTCTTATATTCCTTTTTATAGCTTCTCCGCCATCTGGGTTGAGTACAAATATCCATTGACCGCCGGTACTTTGAAAAAAGCTTCCTTTTGGTAATAAAAGAGCATCGTTAGATTCTCCCAATTGTAATTTAATATTGTAGCTCTGTCCTGAACGTATGGTCTCTGGCTTATTATCCGTAAATACCAAATCTACCTTGAACCTACCATTTCTAACTTCTGGATATACTTTACGTAAACGCAACGGAAATTCTGCGCCATTACGCTCTAAAACCGCCGTAAGGTCTCTTTTTACACGATCAATATAATGCTCGTCTATATCTGCTTCTATTTTATAATCTGTTAATACGTTGATCTGCCCAATACGCTGCCCTTGGGCAATACTCTGACCAATTTCAGCATCTAAAAACCCTAATTGACCATCTGCAGGAGCGCGAACATTTAAATGGTCCAGCCTTTGGTACACCATACCCAATGTTTTTTGCATACGTGCCAAATCTGTATCCAAACCTCTTAATGAAGTTTCTCTTAACTCATCATCTTGTTCTGTTTGTAACTTTACAATTTCGTGTTGCTTTTGAGATAATTCATAGTTCTCTTTTGATAATTGATATGCCTCTCGAGATATTAATTCCTCATCGAACAACGCTTTGTTCTGCTCGTAGTTCCTTTTTAAGCGTTGTAAATCTGTACTTACGGTTGCCAACGATCTTCTGCCTTCTACTTGTCTAGAATCGAAATTCAATTTTGTGGATCTTAAATCGTTTTGCTTTAATGCCAGGTTACTTTCACTTGCCAAAATCTGTTCGTACAAATTCATATTTTCCAGCTTTAAGATGATATCTCCTTTCTTTACCATGGCACCTTCTTCAATCAACTTTTCACTTACACGACCACCTTCATAGGCATCCATATAAATAGTTGCAATAGGCGCAACGTTACCGTTAATGGTAATATAATCATCGAATTTTCCTGCAGACACCTCAGCAACCGAAAGTTTATCTTTCTCGGTTCTGAATGTGGATACCGAACTGGCAAATAACAGTTGGTAACCTACAAATAGTAGCAATACACCCAGAGCAATGTAACCGTAGTGTTTTGGTTTTAATCCTTTTTTCTTTTCTAATTTTATATCCATGGTAATCGTTTGTTCGTTGTTCGTTGTTCTTTGTTCGTTTTTGGTTGCTGGTTCCAAATAAAAATTTAGTTGGCTTCAATATTAAATACTGGTAGTCCTCGGTAAAAGTCCAATGTGCTCTTATTGATCTCTGAACGTAATTTTACCTGTAAATTCTCATTTTGTGCACTAGCATATAAATTTTTGGCAGTAAAAAGCTCTAAAGCATTTATCAGTCCTTTTTCATATCTTTTTTGAGCAATGGTAAAGGCTAAATTCTGCGCCTCCATTTTTTGGTTGCTCTGCACCAATTCTACCAATAATGAATTATAATCTTGCACTAATTGCTGAATGGTTTGAAACAGCTCTTGCTCTTGTGTCTTTAAATTATTCTCTGCACGAAGCTTTTCTATTTTAGATTGCTTCACCTGTGATCGTGCAGACCAACCGTTACTAATGGGCACACTTAAATTCACTCCAATATACTGCGAAGTATTGTCCCTAAATTGTTGCCTAAACGGTAAGGTTTTGCCAAGCGTGTCTCTCGTAGTTTCAAAATACCCAGTACCAATTCCTGCAAAGAAAGAAAGTGACGGATACAATCTTCCCCTGGAGACCGCAACCTGTTTTCTTGCTGCCTTAGCTCTTAATTCCTGTGCTTTTATCATTGGTAAAAACTCGCGAGCTTCGGTGTAAACAGCATCAGATTTTATTTCGTTAACCATTGCATCTGTTACCACTTGCGGCAATTCTTTTGTAATTTCAATTTCAGAGGTATTCTCCAAGTTCATTTCTTGGATCAAGGTTAATTTTGCCGTCGCCAATTGATTGGCACTTTGTGTTACGTTCAATTTATCGGTCAATAGTAACGACTCTGCCTCATAAAGATCGGCACCGGCTTTTAAGCCTAATTCTACCTGCTTTTCTACCAAGTTGTAATTGGTTTGCGATACCGTTAACTGTTCTTTTGAGATTGCTACCAATCCTTCAAAAAACTGAATATCATAAAACGCTTGCATTACCCTAAATGCCAGTAAATATTTTTGTTGCAATACATCTTCTTTGGTTGCTTTGAACAACAATTTAGATGCTTTAATGGCATTTATTTTTTGAAATCCCTGAAACAAATCAATGGAGGACTCCAGCGAATAATTATTAGAGTAGAAATCCTGATTTACAAATGTTCCCGTATTAGGATCTTCTGCCCTACCATAATTAACAAGATAACTAGATGATGCATTTACCGATGGTAACAAGTTACGAACCGATTGTCTATAGGTTTCTTTATTAGATTGATTGGTATACTTAAAATCATTCAACTGTAAATTATGCACTAAGGCATATGAAACACATTCATCTAATGTCCAACTTTCTTGAGCAAATACAGATGCCCAAATGGTCAGCAGTAAAAGTGTCGTTATTTTAATTTTTTTGTTCATTTCTTTATTGGTATGCCATTCTCTATACTATATGCGTGCCATAATTTTAAGATATTGATTTACAGGTATTTAACTTGAAATAAAATTTGACCATATTTTCTCAGTGTAAAAATGTTGTACAGATATTGTCAAAATTTTTTACAGGGATATGAAAATACAAACTTCTATGTGTAGATTTAAATGAGTAAAAAAGAATGTAACCATGATCGATGCCAAGATTCTTGTAATAGATGATACCAAAAGCGTGCTCAGCGCATTAGAAATACTATTACAGTTTGAATATAAAAGTGTACAAACCATTTCTAACCCTAATTTACTTTCATCTTTTCCCAACCTTAAGGAAATAGATATCATATTATTGGATATGAATTTTTCTGCCGGAGTGAATACCGGTAACGAAGGATTGTATTGGCTGCGAGAAATTAAGAAAAAGGCTCCGCACATATCGGTTATTATGATGACGGCTTATGGTGCCGTTGAGCTTGCAGTAGAAGCCATTAAAGAAGGGGCAACAGATTTTGTATTGAAACCTTGGAATAACGAACGACTTTTAACTACGGTAAAATCTGCCTACGAGCTTAGAAAATCACAGAAAGAAGTACAACACTTAAAACAGAAAGAAAGTAACCTAAAACAGGTTATCAATCAGAATTCCAATTACATCATAGGTAATTCAAAAGCACTTAATAGTGTACTGAGCCTTGTGCAGAAAGTTGCCAAAACCGATGTAAATATTTTAGTAACCGGGGAGAACGGTACTGGAAAGGAACTTATAGCCAGAGAACTTCATAAATCATCTGCCCGAAATAATGAGGTTTTTATTTCTGTGGATATGGGGTCTATTTCTGAAAATTTATTTGAGAGCGAACTTTTTGGCCACGTAAAAGGCTCCTTTACAGATGCCAAAGATGACCGTGCCGGTAAGTTTGAAGCTGCTAATGGAGGTACTTTGTTCTTAGATGAAATAGGGAATCTTTCTTTGCAGATGCAAGCCAAACTATTATCGGTCATACAAAACAGAGTGGTGGTACGGGTAGGATCAAACAAACCCATACCTGTAGATATAAGATTGGTATGTGCAACCAATTGTAATTTAGAACAAATGGTGGCAGACGGACTTTTTAGAGAAGATCTGTTATATAGAATAAATACCATTCAAGTACAGGTGCCTGCATTGCGCGATCGTGATAATGACGTTTTGGTTTTGGCAGATTATTTTCTAAAAAAATATGCCCACAAATATGGTAAACCAAGTTTAAAAATAAACCAAACTGCAGAAGAAAAATTAATGGCCTACCCATGGCCAGGAAACGTACGCGAACTTCTACACACTATGGAACGTGCCGTAATCTTATCTGAAGGAAATGTACTAAAACCAACTGATTTTTTATTGGACGCAAAACCAGCTGTTGCAATGGAAGCCGGACCAAAAACCCTTGAAGAAATGGAATTGTTGATGATAACCAAAGCCCTTAACGACAATGACGGTAATTACAGTGCCGCAGCGGACCAATTGGGTATTTCCAGACAAACACTTTACAATAAACTTAAAAAATCAGGAAAATAATGGTCAGCAAAAGCATATACTACCAACTTGTATTTCGCATAGTTCTCATTGCTATTTGTGCGCTTTGTACCGCTTTTCTTTTTTCTAAAGAACAGTATTTACTCGGTGTTATTTTAACCGTTGTATTTATAGGATTGGTGTACGCTCTTATACATTACGTAAACCAAACGAATAGAAAAATAGCCTATTTTTTTGATGCTATAAAAAATGAGGATTTTACCCTACGCTTTCCCGAAAAACTAAGCGTAAAGTCTATTGAAGAATTGAACCATAGTTTGAATATGTTGAACAATATGATTCAAGATATTCACCTTAAAAAACAGGCGCAAGAACAATACTACCAAGAGATTTTACGACAAGCGGATATAGGCATTTTTACCGTCAATGATAAAGGACACATTCTCTATGCCAACCCTACCGTACAAGATTTGCTCAATTACAGACCTTTAAACCATGTAAAACAATTAAAGCAAATAGACCCTGGTCTTTATGGCTTGTTTGAAAATCTACAACCGTTTGAAAGTACCATACACTCACTTGGTAATGAACGAGGAAAAAAAGAGCTAACTTTAAAATGCACCCCAATTTCCATTGAAGGACAGCAACTACTATTAGTCGTAGTTCATGATATACAAAAAGAATTGGATGACAGAGAAACCGATTCTTGGGCAAAACTTATACGTGTACTTACGCATGAAATCATGAATACCATTACACCAATAACCTCTATTTCTGAATCTATTTTAAAATACTTTAAGAAAGGAAATGAACTGACTATCCCAGAAGAATTTGGAGAACTACAAATAAAGAATTCTGCCAAAGGTCTTGAAGTCATTAAAGAACAGGGTAATGACCTTATGAGTTTTGTACAGTCTTACCGTACTTTTTTAAGTGTACCTGAACCTGAAAGAGAACTAATACCAGCGACCAAAATTTTAGAAAAAGTACGCCTCCTACTACAAGAATATACCAATGCACATGACATCACTCTTGAAGTAATCGCAGAACCTGAAGATCTAGAACTGTATATTGATGAAAAACAACTTACCCAAATACTCCTAAATCTAGGAAAAAATGCACAACAAGCGTTAGAAGGTCAAGAAGAAGGAAAAATAGTGATCACGGCAGGTGAATCTCCACAAGGCAAGAAATATATTACCGTAACGGATAATGGTCCTGGTATTTCTCCTGAAATGTTAGATGAGGTTTTTGTTCCATTTTTTACGACCAAAAGTACTGGTACCGGAATAGGGCTTAGTTTAAGCAAACAGATTATGCGTTTACATGGGGGATCAATACGTGTAACATCTAATGAAACAACAACGTTTACGTTAACCTTTCAATAGCGTTACAATTCTGCTTTAAGCTCAGTAAACGGATCCCAGAAATGTTTATCCAAATCCACTATTTGCAGATCTTTAATTTGAACACCTTCTGCCTCTAACAATTGTTGCATAAGGTTGGTACCGTCAAAATGGTGTTTGCCGGTTAATATCCCAGCCTTATTGACGACCCTATGTGCAGGTATATCATCCATAGTGTGAGATGCGTTCATTGCCCAACCTACCATTCTTGCACTACGAGCCGCACCTAAATATTTGGCAATGGCACCATAGGAAGTTACCCTACCTTCAGGAATTAACCGTGCCACCTGATATACTCTTTCAAAGAAATTCTCATTTTCAGGTTTCATGGCATCCTATCGTTTAATTAAATAATCGAAAAGCAGTGATGATAAATAGCAATACCATTAATCCGCTTAAAATATAATTACTGTTCTTAGAGAATGAAGCCGCTCTATGCTCCCATCTATTGAAATAAATAACATATAAATACATTGCCAAAAAGGTACCACTACCCGTTGCCAATATAAATAGCACCTCATCTATAATTTCATAGGTCATAATACCCTGAGAGTGAAACACAGTATTAAGTCCGCTGTAATAAGGTATGGCCAGTAGGTTAATGAGTGCCAAGAACACCCCTTTTGAAAAACTGTTTCGTTTTTTGGTCTCCACCAACATTAAGGGTTTACTTTTCTGATTTCTCCCTTTGATAAAAAATACGATTGCCAATATAAAAAAGATGCCCAATGCCAATTGTAGCAACACCTCTATAACATGTTGATTTCTTGATATTAGTTTGGCGATACGTACAGCAATATAGGTCTGTAACATTACGGCCAGTGCTACTCCCAATCCAAAAATAATACCATTTGCCTTACCTTTCTCCACACTGGTCTTGGCTGCATTTAAGTTGAGCAAGCCTGGTGGCAATGATGCAATAAAAGCTGCACCAAAAGTAAAAACAAACAAGGTTGGTAGTTGCTGCATTGATTTAGTTTACCCTGAACCTAACAAAGGTTATAGGCTTTCCCTTTTCAAGATACTGATTTTCATAGAAAGTCTGTATTTCCAAAACCTCTTTAGGACTGCCTTCATTTTTGTATACATCATGGTTAGCATACAGTACCTCTAAACCAAGACCATGCAATAAGCCCAAGGTATACCCGTGCATAAACTCGCTATCTGTTTTTAGATTTACGGTACCTTCTGGTTTTAAAACTTGTTTATAGCGCTCCAAAAATACCGCATTGGTCATACGGTGCTTTGTACGCTTATATTTTATTTGCGGATCAGGAAAGGTAATCCAGATTTCAGAAACTTCGGCCGCACCAAAAATATGATCGATCAGTTCTATTTGTGTTCGTATAAAGCAAACATTGGGTAGATCACCTTCAATAGCTTCTTTGGCTCCTTTCCAAAAACGGGCACCTTTGATATCTATACCAATAAAATTCTTGTTTGGAAATTTCTTTGCCAAGCCAACGGTATACTCGCCCTTACCACAACCCAATTCTAAAACAATAGGATTGTCATTTTTAAAGTGTGTATTCCATTTTCCCTTTAATGGAAAACCACCTACCACCTCTTCTCTTGTTGGCTGAATTACATTTGAAAACGTTTCGTTTTCCTGAAATCTTTTTAACTTATTCTTACTTCCCACAATGATTACATCTAAACTGGGGCAAATCTAAGAAAAAAGCAAGGGTTAGCGTTTATTGTACTTCCTCTATTTGAACGATACTTTTCTCTAATGTAAAAGAAAACTCAGATCCTACCTCTACGGCACTTTCTACGTAGATTTTTTCGCCATGTGCCTCAATGACGTGTTTTACTATGGCAAGCCCCAAGCCAGAACCGCCTTCACGACGGCTACCACTTTGATCTACCCTGTAAAAACGTTCAAAAAGTCTTGGTATGTGTACTGCAGGTATACCTTCTCCATTATCGGTCACCCTTACAATAACCTTGTTCTTGACCAAGTCTTCTACGCTTACCTCTGTGGTACCGTTGTCATTTCCGTATTTGATAGAATTGACCAACAAATTGGTAAGTACTTGCTGAATCTTTTCTTTGTCGGCAAAGACAAATATGGGATCTGCATATTCCATATCAAAAGTAAGGGTGATATTTTTCTTGGCCGCTTTCATCTCCAAAAGATCAAATACACTTTGGATCAAATCTATAATATCAAAAGAGCTTTTTTCAAGATTAAGGTCACCAACTTCCAATTTAGTGATCAAGTCTAGATCTTTAACAATATATATTAATCTATCTACCGCCTTGTTGGCACGGGTAAGATACTTTTTCCTAATATTCTTATCTTCCATAGCACCATCTAACAAGGTTTCTATATAACCCTGTACGGTAAACAATGGAGTTTTTAGCTCATGGGATACATTACCCAAAAAATCTTTACGGTACTCTTCCCTAATCTTTAAAGTGTCTATTTCAATTTTCTTATCCTTCGCAAATTTCTCTATCTCTTGTGTCAAGGTTCTCATATCTGTAGTTACAGGGTAAGAGAGTATGGTACTAGATTCCAGCAACTCTACATCATCGTAAATTTTCTTGATACGCTTGTAGATGAATTTTTCAATTCTTAATTGTAGGGTAACAAAGGAAATTACAAAAAAGAACAAGGCCGCAAATAATAAAATAGCCCAATTTATGGTGCTAAAACGCCATTGCAATAATGCCAGCACAGATATGCCGATTATTACAATGTACAGCGATGAGCGAAATGCAAAACGATATGACTTTCTTGAACGTAACGGTGCAGCCATCTAGAGTACAAACTTATAACCTACCCCTTTAACAGTTTTAAAATGATCCTCACCTATTTTCTCACGAAGTTTTCTAATGTGTACATCTATGGTACGACCACCAACAACAACTTCATTACCCCAAACTTTATCAAGAATTACCTCTCTTTTAAAAACTTTGCTAGGTTTTGAAGTTAATAAAGCTAGAAGTTCAAATTCTTTTCTAGGCAAAATAATCTCTTTACCTTTTTTAACAATCTTATATTCTTCTCTATTAATTACAATATCACCTACTTTGGTAATATCTTCTTGGGCATTCTCTACGTTCTTCATGCGTCTTAGTAGCGCATTTACCTTACTTACCAAAACTTTTGGTTTTATTGGTTTTGTAATGTAGTCATCTGCACCCGCATCAAAACCTGCTACTTGAGAATAATCTTCCCCTCTAGCTGTTAAGAAGGTAATTATGGTGTTTTCCATACCAGGAGTTCTTCTTAGGATCTCACAAGCTTCAACACCATCCATTTCGGGCATCATTACATCCAATATTATAAGATGTGGCATTTTCTTTTTTGCCTTGGCAACACCATCGGCACCATTCTTAGCCGTGTATACATCATATCCTTCCGCAGATAAATTATAGGCTACTATCTCTAGTATGTCCGGTTCATCATCAACTAAAAGTATTCTAATGTCCTTCTTTTTCATGGTTTTAAAATTAGATTGATTGGCTCAAAAGTAAAGATAATACTATTACTGCAAAGCCAGTTAACATTGATTTAATGTAGTAACATTTAGATAACATTAACAAAATAAATGTTTAACATGGATCTAACCCGAAGATTACAACCTCTCTCTTTCTTTGCCGCTGATTAAAGAATCAATATATATAATGAACAAATTACTAATTTTTGCATCCCTTATTGTTACTATTATTTCAAATGCTCAAGACACGGGAAGCATTGTCGGAACACTTACTGACAAAGAATTGAACAACGAGCCATTACCATTTGCAAACGTATTATTAAAAGGTACCACAAAGGGTACCACTTCAGATTTTGACGGCTTATACGAGATATCGGCTATTGAGCCCGGGACTTATACTGTAACATTTAGTTATTTAGGTTACGAGACGGTTGAAATTCCTAATGTAGAAATTATAGCAGGAAAGGTTACTACAATTGATGTCCCCTTAAGTGCATCGCAAGGTGTATCACTTGATGAAGTAACAGTGACAACTGTAGCGCGAAAAGATTCTGAAACAGCTCTTCTTTTGGATCAGAAAAAAGCTATTGAAATTAAAGAGAGCATAGGTGCCGTAGAGCTTGCTAAAATTGGGGTATCAGATGCAGCAACAGCAACTACAAAAATATCAGGGGTTTCTAGTAGTGAAGCTTCTGGAGATGTATTTGTACGAGGTTTGGGCGATAGATATTTATCCTCTACTTTAAACGGACTTCCCGTACCATCTGATGACATTGATAAAAAGAACATCAACCTTTCTTTGTTTCCTACACGTGTTCTACAAAATGTAAGTATCAGTAAAACCTACGGTGTTGAAGGATCTGCCGATCAAGCCTCTGGTAATGTAAACATTACTTCTAGAGAATTAGCGGGTTCAAGTGAACTTGCTATCGGAGTTTCCGG
Organism: Maribacter sp.; assembly: GCA_020629415.1. Classification (GTDB taxonomy): domain Bacteria; phylum Bacteroidota; class Bacteroidia; order Flavobacteriales; family Flavobacteriaceae; genus Maribacter; species Maribacter huludaoensis. Next base: position 20,960 of record JAHDDL010000001.1, read on the forward strand.
AGGAGTAAATTCAAATGTTGTGAAAAGCGGCGTGTATGACAACTTTAAAATATCGCAGAATAGCAAGAATACTACATTTGGGTTCTACGACCAAAACCTATCTACGCAACAACTGATCACCAATCAAGGATGGAACACTTTAAGACAGGAAAACCCTATAGATTATTCCATGTCCATTGCAGCTGGTAAAAAAATTGCAGATAAACTTGCCGTTTTCTTTACAGCTTCACACTCAAGGTCTTTTGAGCATAGAGAAGGTTTGTTCAGACAATTCAGGTCTAATTTTATTGACGACACCATTACCGATGCTACAACTTACCAAAAGAAAATTGTCAACACGGCATTACTTGACCTTACTTACTTGGCCAATGCCAAACATAAAATTAAATCCAGTACCTTTTTTGTAAACAAATTGGATGAGAATGTTTTTGAAGGCGGACGTAACGGGGAAGCAACAATCTTTGAAGAAACTAGTCCTAGCGAAGGTCTTTTCCAATTTATTAGAGATCAAAATACAAAACAAACCAGACTATTGGTAACCCAGCTAATAGGTAGACACCAAATAGGCGAAAAAAACACATTGCAATGGGCTGCAGGATATAATTTACTAAATGCCAATGAACCAAATAGAATTAGAAACGAAGTAAACTTTGACCCAGACGGTACACTTGTTCAATTAGGTAGAAATGGTGGTTTTCAACAACGTAAGTCTAGCCAAGAAATCGATGACAAAGAATTTAGTGCCTTTTTAAAAGACGAACTAAAAATTATTGACGAAGACACCAAGAACTTTAAATTAAACTTTGGTATTTCCTATAGAAACAAAGAGCGTGATTTTAGTTCGGAATTCGTTGGTGTAGAAGAAATAAGTACCAACGCAGTAAACCCAACATCTATAGATAATCTTGGTGCTATTTTCCGTCAATCTTACTTTGACGTCGGTCTGTTAGAAATTAATCTTTTAGGTTCAAATGCAAATGGCGAAAGAAAAGATATCTATCTAGGTACACTAGATTCTAAGGCTGCATTCTTTTCTTTTAATGTAGGTCTTGATAAATGGAATTTTGACGCCGGTCTTAGATTTCAGAGAGATGAAATTGAAGTTGCATATGATATAGGTAACCTATCACCTAGAACAGGAGAAAGTAACCAAGATTACAGCAATTTCTACCCAAGCCTAAATATTAAATACACCATTAACGAACTGCATGCGTTACGTTTAGCGGTTAGCCGTACTATTACACTTCCGGAATTTAAGGAAATTGCACCTTTCAGTTATGTATCTCCAACAGGACAAATAAGTCGTGGTAACCCAGATTTGATCGCATCAAAAGATATTAATATGGACTTAAAGTGGGAGTATTTTCCATCTGCAGGTCAATTAGTTTCTGTCGCCGCGTTCTACAAAGATATATCTGACCCGATCAACAGAGTAAGAGAAAGAGGTTCCGCAGGAATATTCTCTTACTTCAATTCAGGCGAAAAAGCTGAAATTTTCGGTCTTGAAGCAGAAACTAAAATAGATTTAGTTACACCTGCATACGACGACGACAATGGTTCTGAATCTGGTTACAATTTAAATATGGTATTAAATGTAACCCGTATGTGGCACCAACAAGACTTAAAAGAAATCTATAATGAAAACGGCAACTTACTTCGAAGCTTTCAATATAAAGGAATTACCGAAACCGATTTACAAGGTGCTTCAGACTGGATTTTTAACACAAGTTTGAATTTTGATACTGCCGGTGACAACCCATTTGCTGCATCTTTAAATGCCAATTACGCTTCCGATAAAATCTACTCTTTAGGCGTACCAACCGACCAAACTAACAGAGATATTTTTTATGACGATGCTATTATTGAAAATGGCTTCGTTGTGTTGAACGCTCAAATAAGCAAAGAATTCGGAAAGCACATAAAAGTAAGTCTTACAGGAAAAAATTTATTAAATCCTGAAATTAAACAAACTCAGTTAATTAAAAGCCCGATAACAAATATTGAAACTGAACAAACCGTAAGCTCATATTCAACAGGTATGGGTATTAGCTTAGGTCTTAATTACAAATTTTAATTAGATCACTCAATAATCACTAATCTTTAATTTTAATTCTTTAAAATGTTTATTATGAAATTGAAAACAAGAAATTTTGTAAAAGTTTTTGCTCTAGCAGCAGCTATTACTTTTGCTAGCTGTAGTAATGACGACAATGATCCAGATGATGGACCAGATGCGGTTGCCCCTACATGTACCGATGGTATAAAAAATGGTGATGAAACAGGAGTTGATTGCGGTGGTTCTTGTACTGCATGCGAAGCAACAAACCCAGAAGAAAGTACTACTTTAACTGGACAATTATCAGAAGAAAGAACTCTTGACGCCTCTAAAACTTATACACTGGAAAAAAACTACAGTATTGAAGCTGGGGGTAAATTAATAATACCTGCAGGTACTGTTATTAATGCAACAGTTGAGTCTGGTGATGAAACTGAAACTTATATCGTTGTTCAAAGAGGTGGAGAAATAGATGTACAGGGTACAGCTGCTGCGCCGGTAATTATGCAATCTACAGGTGGCGAAGCAGGTCAATGGGGTGGTTTGGTATTATTAGGAGATGCCACTACTACTGAAGGTGTTGATGCTACTGCAGAAGTTGGAAACTTTAAATATGGTGGATCTAACGATGCCGATAATTCCGGATCAATCAGCTACTTGATCATAAAACATGCAGGTGCTCAGATTAACGCCGAATCTCAGTATAACGGGCTTACATTATATGCTGTAGGTTCTGAAACCAGTATTGATAACGTTGCAATGATCGACGGTGATGATGATGGTGTTGAGTTTTTTGGAGGAACTGTTTCTGCTTCTAACTTATATTTCGAAAACAACCAAGATGATTCTATCGACTGGACAGAAGGTTGGAACGGTACTGTAACCAATGCTTACGTACTTCATACAAAAGAAGGTTTCTCAACTGCAGTTGAGGCTGATAAAGCTAACGGAAACCCTAGTTTAATAAACTTTACCGCTGTTTCAACCGTTGGTGGTACGGCTTTACAGTTCAAAGCTACTTCTGGCGCTACCATTACAGGTCTTTCTTTAAGTGGTTACGAAACTTCTATAGACATGAAAGACGATGGTCCTTTGGCTAATGTTGTCATTGAAGGCGAAGCTGGTAATCCAGATAATAGCTACAATGCAAATGCAACTGTAGACGTTGCAATTTTTGATTGGGTAAATACAGATGCAGCTGTAGGGAGCAGCATTTTGACAGGAAACTTAACCAACGACCTTACCTTAGATGCAAGCATCAACTACCTATTATCAAAAAATTATAGTGTTGAGGATGGCGCTACGCTAACCATTCCTGCAGGTACAACTATTAGTGCACAAGTTGAGTCTGGTGACGAAACTGAAACTTACATCGTTGTTCAACGTGGAGGTAAAATTGTAATTGAAGGTACAGAAGCGAATCCTGTTGTAATGACTTCAACCAATAACAACCCTGGAGATTGGGGAGGTTTGGTAATTTTAGGAGATGCAACTACTACTGAAGGTATAGATGCTACTGCCGAGGTAGGTGATTTCAAATACGGTGGTACTAACGATACAGACAACTCTGGTTCCATAAGCTACTTGATTATTAAAAATGCAGGAGCACAAATCAATGCCGAGTCTCAGTATAACGGTCTTACTCTTTATGCTGTAGGTTCTGAAACAACTATTGACAACGTTGCAATGATCGACGGTGAAGATGATGGTGTTGAGTTCTTTGGCGGCACAGTTTCGGCTTCAAACTTATACTTTGAAAACAACCAAGATGATTCTATTGACTGGACAGAAGGTTGGAACGGTACAGTAACAACCGCTTACGTTCTACATAATGTTGAAGGTTTCTCAACTGCTGTGGAAGCTGATAAAGCTAACGGAAACCCTAAGTTAATTGACTTTACCGCTGTCTCTACAGTTGGTGGTACTGCTTTACAATTTAAAGCGACTTCTGGGGCCACATTGACAAACGTAAGTCTAGTTGGTTATGATACAAATGTAGACATGAAAGACAATGGTCCTTTGGAAAATGTAATTGTGGACGGAACTGCCCTTACTACAACTGAAGATGACGTTTTCAACGGAACTGCAGTTGATGTTACAATTTTTGCTTGGGCAACCGGCAACTAATTAACAGTATTATATTCTATTTAAAAGCCCGCAAATAGCGGGCTTTTTTGATTAAAAATATTCTTACAATCCAGGACTACACGCAAGTTACAAGCCCAATAAAACAGGTAGCTCAAGTCATAAATAGTGTATTTCATCGATTATTTTGCATTTCATCGATCTTTTCACAATATCTCCTCCTACAAAAACACAAGAGCGTGTTAAATTCCTATATTTGTGGCATAGCATTTGTAACCAGCTATATATGAAGCACCTTTACCTAATCCTCTTCTTTTTTATTATTTCTTTCAGCTATGGGCAAAGTACCCAAAGCAATGGGGATATTGATGGTTTTAATATGTATCCAAATCCGGTTACAACAGGTAAAGTATTTATTTCTACAAACCTTAATGCTCCCAAAGAAATTTTCATCTATGATGTATTTGGTACATTATTGCTCAAAACTACCATCTTAGGAAAAGAATTAAATCTTTCTGATTTAGATGCCGGTGTTTACGTATTACGTGTTCTTGAAAAGAACAAGATGTGCACCCGTAAGTTGATCGTTAAGTAAAAAACCTCTAAGAAAATCTACATAATAATAGGTTTAAATTTAGTGTTGATTTCTACTTAAGCACAGGTTATTTTATGATATACCGAACAAGATCAGCATCAGTTTCCTTCTTAATCAGTAAAATTCAATATCGGTCAAATACACGTTTTTACGACGAAATACTCCGCGTATTTCATTGACCTACATAAATTTACCTTTCACAACATTTTCAGTGTTCTAGTTACACTTCTATATACCTTTATAGTGTTGATCCCAAATCAATACAAAATGAAAAAAATCTACTTTATGCTATTTATGGTAGTCTCCGTTGGTTTATATGCCCAAGACACTATAGATGTCAACAACCTACGTAAAGATGAAATTTCCGGTTTTAAATTATACCCAAACCCAGCAATTGCAGATGTGGTTTATGTAACCACCCAGCAGAATTCATTTAAAGAAGTAAGAATCTATGATGTATTCGGTGAATTGGTATTGACCGAAAAATTATCTGCAAAAGCCATGAACATCTCTAGATTATCACCAGGCGTATATGTAGTTCAAGTAACTGAAAATGGTAATTCTTTTACCCGTAAGCTAGTAGTTAAATAGATAACTTACATATTCTCATCTCAAAACCATTAAAATAATTTGGTTCAGTACCTTTGTCATAATTGATTAGGTACATGGAACACAAGGCAATTTTTGATATACAGACTAAAGAGGATTTTTTAATCCAGGCATTACGCGTATTTCATTTTCAATACCACAACAATGTTGTATACCGTTCTTTCTGTTCCTATTTAAATGTAGACCCAAATACAGTTCTAACTTTAGAACAGATCCCTTTTTTACCTATTGAATTCTTTAAGTCTAAAAGTATTCTAAGCACAACCAAAACACCAGAAATAATCTTTACCAGTAGCGGCACCACAGGTAGCGAGACCAGTAAGCATTTTGTTAGTGACCTAAGTTTGTACGAAAGAAGTTACCTAAAGGCCTTTGATCACTTTTATGGTTCTATTGAAGATTATTGCGTTATTGCGCTTTTACCTTCTTATTTAGAACGTACCGGTTCTTCTTTGATCTATATGGCAGATGATTTGATAAAAAAATCAAATCACCCAAAAAGTGGCTTTTTTTTAAATGAATATGAACAATTGCACCAACTTCTTCTTGAGCTTCAAAAAACAGATACCAAAATTTTGATCATTGGTGTTTCTTTTGCATTACTGGAGTTTACCGAACAATACCAAATGTCCTTGCAAAACACCATAATTATGGAAACCGGTGGTATGAAGGGGCGTAGAAAAGAAATTGTACGCCAAGAACTACATGAAATACTTTCTAACGGATTTGGTGTAACTAAAATACATTCTGAATACGGAATGACAGAGCTACTTTCGCAAGCTTACTCTAAAGGTGAGGGAGTGTTCAATTGCCCTGCCTGGATGAAAATAATGGTAAGGGATACCGAAGACCCCCTTACGTATTTAAACACCGGTAAATCTGGCGGAATCAATGTTATAGATTTGGCCAATATTAATTCCTGTTCTTTTATTGCAACTCAAGATCTTGGAAAAATTAACCAAGACAACACTTTTGAAATTATCGGTAGATTCGATAATTCTGATATTAGAGGTTGTAATTTAATGGTACTTTAGTTTTTTCTAAGCTGGTAATCTAACCCTGGTCCATCGCAAGCCAACCATAAGCTAGTGATCATAGTGGTATTTCTGTACATTAAGAGCTCTTTATTATCGCCTGTGCAATTACCTACCAATGTATTTCCGGTTTGGTACGTAAGTTCTAAATAATGATTGAGATCATTATCATATTCTACAACCTCAAAAGTACCTGTAGCCTCGGTAACTTCATCATTAACCGTTCTAGATTTTAGAAAAGTACCTTCTGGTGAGAAAATGTAATATTCTTGCCACTGCATATCTTTGCCCGTAGTTTCAGAACCCGTAAAACTACCAGACATTTGAACCAATTCCCATCTTTGCTCCGAGAACACAAACTGTGTTGACTCTAGACCAAAGTCATCGTCATCTGCACATGAAATAAAAAGTAATAAAAACAGAAACAAAACGGAATATCTTTTCATAGTACCTAGACCTTTAACTAGTTACAAGATACCCTAAACCACAAATAGTTGCGTTAACGCAGTATTAAATTAAAGTCCTAAAATCTTGGCATCTACAAAAAAAGTAGAATTTACTTCCAACTCATGGTCCGTACTCATCAGCTCATCGGTAACGGTATTTAGCCTTAAACTAAATTCATCTTTCTTTATATACTCCTTTAAATCGGTATCTGAAGTGTCTAAAGTAATGACACTACCAGCATCATCTGGCACTTCTTCCAAATAGGCAATTCTTATCTCATCTAAATCATCGGCAGAAATATATACTTCTATCGAATTTAAAAAACTGAAATCTGCACCATCGGGCGATATAATGACCAATTCCAACTCTGTCAACTTAATCTCTTCAATTAAGTCTTTTCTAGTATCGTTAACTTCAAAAGTAGATTCTGAATTGGTCTCAATTTCAGGAGTAAAAACATCGAAAGGTAAATCAATACCAGCAGAAGAAGGTATGGTAGCGCGTTGGCTATATTCCATATCAAATTTTGTCAACTCATCAAGCTTATCACAAGCGGTAAACAATGCAAATAAACAAATAACGGCAATGTACTTTTTAAACATAATTAGGGGTTTAAATTAGTAAACGCCGTTCTGCAAAAAATATTTAAAACCTTTTAGTGAATTTATCGAGAGATATATTATCTATTAAAAATATAGGTTACCTCATCATCGGCAATATCCGGGTTATCCTCAAAAGTAAGTGTCAATTGATCTCCCTGAGTCTCGAAAAAAAACACGGCCCCATCAGAAAAATTAATTCTATTGGCCTGGCCGCCGTAAAAATGTTCCCCACTTTTCCTAAAAAATTCATAGTCACTTTCATGGTCAACGGTAACCATACCCCTTCTAGGATCGAAATTAATTGTAGTTAAAGAAAAATCTACATCTTCAGTAAAACTGCAAAAACATATTACATTTGAGAGCACCCAGTCACCTTCCAATGCCAGATCATCTATTATACGATCATCATCACTACAAGAAATAAAAAACAATAATAGTATTGCTACTAGATTAAACTTCATGAAATAGCCTGTTTAAAAAGATTTAATTGAACACCAATACGAAATAATTTTTCTTACCGCGCTGTAATAATACAAACTTGTTATTGATCAAATCTTCTGCAGTAATCAAAAAATCTTCTTTTACTTTCTCCTTGTTGACCGAAATAGAATTTTGTTTGAGCTCTCTTCTAGCCTCTCCATTAGAGCCTAAAAAACTGGTTTTAGCTGCCAAAGCTCCAATCATATCCAATCCGTCAACCAATTCAGATTTAGATAGTTCTGCTTGTGGCACTCCATCAAAGATTTCTAAAAATGTCTTTTCGTTCAACCCTTTTAAATCTGATGCCGTAGATTTTCCGAATAATATTTGACTGGCTTTAACCGCATTGTCCAAATCTTCTTGTGAATGCACCATTACCGTAATCTCGTCCGCCAATCTCTTCTGTAATAATCTTAAATGCGGAGCTTCTTTATGTTCCTTTATTAGATCTTCAATTTCTTGTTGACCTAAAAATGTAAAAATCTTTATATACTTCTCAGCATCTTCATCTGATGTATTCAACCAATATTGGTAGAACTTGTACGGCGATGTTCTTTCTGCATCTAACCAAACATTACCGCCTTCTGTCTTGCCGAACTTGGTACCGTCTGCCTTTGTAATTAACGGGCACGTTAATGCATAGCCCTTACCACCTGCAATTCTTCTGATCAACTCTGTACCCGTGGTAATATTTCCCCATTGGTCACTACCGCCCATTTGAAGGCTACAATTGTTCTCTCTGTATAAATGTAGAAAATCATATCCCTGAACCAGTTGGTAAGTGAATTCAGTAAAAGACATGCCTTCTTTTGCTTCTGATGAAAGACGTTTTTTGACCGAGTCTTTAGACATCATATAGTTTACGGTAATATGCTTACCTACGTCTCTAATAAATTCCAAAAATGAAAAGTCTTTCATCCAATCATAATTATTGACCAAAACAGCGGCATTATCCTCATCGCCAGAAAAATCCAAGAAACGGGATAATTGCTCTTTTAATGCATTTTGATTATGACGAAGCGTTTTCTCATCAAGCAAATTACGTTCTGCAGATTTACCGGATGGATCACCGATCATACCTGTAGCACCACCGATCAAAGCATACGGTTTATGCCCGGCCAGTTGAAAGTGACGTAACATCATTACGCCCACCAAATGGCCTATATGTAAAGAATCTGCAGTAGGATCAATACCTACATAAGCAGACTGCATACCTTCCAATAAATGTTCTTCCGTTCCTGGCATTGCATCATGCAACATACCGCGCCACTGTAATTCTTTGACAAAATTTGTCATTTCTTGCTTAATTTTAATTGAACTGCAAATATAAATGGAATTCTTGCCAGTACACAGAAGTTTAAAGCATGAATTTATCCACCGGTATTTCCTAAATTTGAATTATGGTATTAGTTACAGGAGGCACAGGCTTGGTGGGGTCCCATTTGCTACTAAAATTAACGATGAACAACACAAAGGTTAGAGCGTTGTTCAGAACTAAGGACAAACTTGTTCAGGTAAAAAAAATTTTCTCTTATTATTCTGATAACGCCATAACCCTATTTGACCAAATTGAATGGGTACAGGGAGATATTTTAGATATCCCTTCTTTAGAAAATGCCATAGAGGGTGTTACCCAAGTTTATCATTGTGCAGCCTATATTTCTTTTGACCCCTCAGATTTTAAAAAGCTTGAACGCATAAACCGTGAAGGCACGGCCAACATTGTAAATATTTGTATCTCATATGCCATAAGTAAATTGTGCCATGTGAGTACCATTGGCGCAATAGGTAGGTCTTTAAACGGAGAATTGGCTGATGAAGAAACTGAATGGACGCGCCAAAATGCCAATCCGTATGCCATAACAAAGCACCTGGCCGAAATGGAAGTTTGGCGTGGCGCACAAGAAGAATTAAAAGTTGTGATCGTAAATCCTGGGGTTATTCTTGGACCCGGATTTTGGAACAGTGGTAGTGGCGCTTTCTTTAAAACTGCCGCAAAAGGATATAAATATTACCCACCCGGTGGAACAGGTTTTATTACCATAAACGATGTTACCAATATTATGATCGCACTTATGAACTCTACTATTTATAACGAACGATTTATTCTGGTCGCCGAAAATTTGACCTACCAACGAATATTGGAAAAGATAGCCTTGGCAATGAACAAAAAACCACCTACAACCGTGCTTAAATTTTGGCAACTAGAAATAGGCAAGATTGTAGACAAAATTAGAAATTTACTCACCGGAAGCCCTAGAACTATTACAAAAAATGCTATTTACGGACTAAAATACACTACTGTATTCAACAATGGGAAAATAAAAAATACCTTGAATATAGAGTTCGAGAATTTAGACGAACAAATAAAATTTAGTTCTAAACTTTTTACTTCTGAACATTTTTAGACGAAACCGAGTCTTTCTTTTTAATTTCTATATTTTGTTTAGTTTTCTCGGCAATACTTAAACTATCCCTAATTTTTTTCTCTGCTTCTAATTTTAAGCGCTGTTCCTCTAAATCAGATTCTACCTTTTTGTACATATTCTCATATCGCAAAGGTTTAGAAGCATAATACCTGTCACTATCAACATATTGAGCGCTATCTATTTCAAACTTCTCAAATATAAAAGATGTAGGCTCTACCCCGTTCTCTCGCAGCTTACCCAAATTGGTCGCTTTTGCGGCATTAACGATAGCCATCTCTTTAATAATCAATACCATTTTATCCTCTGGTATTAAATTATCCGGCTTCTCAATTAATTCTTCGGCGCAAGAAGTTACCAACAAAAGTGCCGCCACTAAAAACAATATGTGTTTCATGGTCTATTGAATGTTAGCCTTTTGGCATTTCGCTTTTCGGAAAACTGTCCGTTGCTATAACCTAAATGGCCATTTACAAAAGTATGTACAACTTTAGATGAGAACGTAGTATCCTCAAAAGGTGACCATTTGCATTTGTAGGCGATATTTTCCTTGGTAACCGTCCAAGGACTATTTAAATCCGCTACAACCAAATCTGCATAATAACCTTCACGAAGATACCCGCGTTTTTCTATTTGAAACAATATTGCCGGATTATGGCACATTTTCTGTACAATATTTTCTAAAGTAATCTTTCCTTCTTTTACTTTTTCCAACATTGCATTTAATGCGTGCTGTACCAACGGACCGCCAGATGGCGCTTTTGTATACACATTACTCTTCTCCTCCAATAAGTGTGGGGCGTGATCTGTTGCAATGACATCTATTCTATCATCTAATAGCGCATCCCAAAGCATATCCTTATCCTTAGCGGTCTTTACCGCAGGGTTCCACTTTATTAAAGTGCCTTTGTTTGCATAATCCGCATCTGAAAACCAAAGGTGGTGTATACAGACCTCTGCCGTAATTTTCTTTTGTTCCAACGGAATATCATTACGAAACAGATCTGTTTCCTTTCCGGTAGAAAGATGAAAAACATGCAATCTTGCACCTGTTTTCTTGGCCAACGCAATTGCCCTGCACGAAGAAAGGTAACAAGCCTCTTCACTTCTAATAATAGGATGCATTTCTACAGGAATATCATCACCATACTCTGCCTTATATTTTGCCAAGTTTTCCCTAATGGTCGTTTCATCTTCACAATGTGCGGAGATGACCATTTCTGTATTGCTGAAAATATTCTCTATTACCTTTTCATCATCTACCAACATATTGCCTGTAGAAGAACCCAAGAACAACTTAATACCTGAACAGGCATTTTTATCCAATCTTTTTAATTCTTCCAGGTTGTCATTGGTACCGCCAAAAAGAAAAGAATAATTGGCAAAAGCAGCATTTGCCGCAGTAGCGAACTTCTCTTCCAATTTTTCTATAGTAGTCGTTTGTGGCGTTGTATTAGGTTGCTCCATAAATGTAGTAATACCACCTGCAAGTGCCGCTCTACTTTCTGTTGCAATTGTTCCTTTGTGGGTAAGGCCCGGCTCCCTAAAATGAACTTGATCATCTATAACACCGGGTAAAACATGTTTACCCGCAATATCGATCACCTCTGCATCTGGATCAGATATGTCTTTTCCTATTTTAGCGATAACGTCATCTATAATTAGGATGTCACTTTCCTGTGTTACCCCCTCGTTGACCATTATTCCGTTTTTCAACAAAATTTTACCCATACTTAAAACTTATTTTTCAAAAATAGACTTCTCATTTTCATTATAAATACACCCCAAATAGCTTCACTGATAATTGAGGAACTCATTTTAGACTTCCCCAATATCCGATCCCTGAAAATAATAGATACTTCCTCTATTTTAAAGTGCTTTAAATACGCCCTAAATTTCATTTCTATTTGAAATGCGTAACCTACAAACCGAACCGAATCTAAGTCTATGGCTTCCAATACATGTCTTTTATAACATACAAAACCTGCTGTAGGATCATCTACACGCATACCAGTAATCAACTTTACATAGATTGATGCCCCATAGGACAACAAAACTCTATACAAGGGCCAGTTTACTACATTAACTCCTTTTTTATATCTACTGCCAACTGCTAAATCCGCTCCGTTCTCACATGCTTTCTGTAACCGTAACAAATCTGAGGGCGTATGCGAAAAATCCGCATCCATCTCACAAATATAATCGTAGCCCTTGTCAATTGCCCATTTAAAACCATGAATATAGGCAGTACCTAATCCTGATTTCTCCAATCTTGTCTCTAAAAATAATTTATTCTTGAACTCTTCTTGAAGTCCGCGAACGCAGTCCCCTGTTTTATCCGGTGAATTGTCATCGACAATTAGTACATGAAATTCTTTCTGCAAAACAAATACCGCCCTAATTATAGCCTCTACATTCTCAATTTCGTTATACGTAGGTATGATTACGATACTATTGGACATATGTTAATTATAGGTGTTTCGACAAAAGTAAGGTTTTAAAAGTCTTATTAAAATGGGCAACAATACCTTTATGATATTTTTACATTAGTTACCTAACCTTAAATTTGTAATTTTACCATTTAGTAACCTAAGCAGATGTTGACTAAAATACCAAAGCAGTTTTACTATTTTTTAGCTGCCATATTCATTTTAAACCTTATTCAATCTAGTTTTACGCAACTCATTTTTGACGAAGCCTATTACTGGTATTACAGTCAAAATATGGCATGGGGCTATTTTGACCATCCACCTATGGTAGCGCTTTTGGTGAAGATCAGTAACTTCTTTTTTAATGGTGAATTGGGTGTTCGCTTTATGAGCTGTGTGCTATCTGCAGCCAACATTATTATTCTTTGGTTAATGATAGACAACCCCAAAAAGAACGACTACATTAAACATTTCTTTGTACTGGTTTTTTCAATGACCTTGCTCAACGCTTACGGGTTTTTCACCTTACCGGATACGCCGTTGTTATTTTTTACAAGTTGCTTTTTACTCACATACAAGCATTTTATAAAAAATGAAGGTGTGGGATCTGCCATTCTTTTAGGCTTATTTATGGCCGCGTTAATGTACAGTAAATATCATGCCGTACTGGTTATATTCTTTGTACTGTTATCCAATCTTAAACTTACTACCAACAAATATGCTTGGCTTGCCGTTCTTATTGCGCTATTTTGTTATTCCCCACATTTTTATTGGTTGTACGAGAACGACTTTGTGTCCATAAAATATCATTTATATGAGCGGCCAAATGGTGCGTATAGCTTTGAAAAATACACTTTGGGCTTCTTGGTAAATTTAGTGGCCATTTTTGGGCTTACCTTTCCGTTCATATACAAATCACTGTTTAAAACAAAAGGAAACGATCTTTTCGACAGGGCACTGATTTATCTAACCTACGGTGTACTCATATTCTTTTTTATATCGAGTTTTAACAGAAGGGTACAAACTCAATGGATCATTATTGTATGTATTCCCCTGGCGGTTATAGCTTACAATTACATGCTACAAAATAAACAAGCATTAGCTTGGATCTATAAACTTGGCCTTATCAATACGGTATTGATTATTTATTTAAGAATGGGGCTCGTCTACCAACCATTACTGTTCAATTTTTATTATGAAAGCCATGGCAATAAAGAGTGGGCAGCTGCAATAAAAGAAGAAGTAGGTAATATCCCCGTAGTTTTTGAAAACTCCTATAGAAACGCACCAATGTATTCTTTTTACACTGGCGCAACACCTACCTTTTCTTTGAACAATTTTATGTATCGAAAAAATCAATATTCCATCAATGATTCAGAAGAGAAAGTACGGGGCAAGGATGTTGCCTATGTTTCTAAATATCTAAACGACCCTACATTTACCTATACCAGAGAGAATGGCGGTCTCTATAAGGGCAAATTCATTAGTAACTTTCAATCGTACAGAAAATTAGATTGCAGTATTGACGACACCCCGGTATCCTTAAATTCAGAGGAGCAAATTGAGCTTAAAGTTTACAACCCTTACAAGGAAGATATTGATCCTAAAAAATTGAAATTTGCGGTCAGTTATATGGACGATTATAAAAAGCCCCAGGAAACACTGCAGATAACACCTAAACCCACAAAAGTTAACACTGCATACTTAAAACAACAGGACACTACCCATTTTATATTTCAATTGCCTAAAACGAAAAAGGAAAAGATTGGCTACTTTAGAGTGGTAATTTCTGAAAATGATCTTTTATACGGCCTAAACGGAAAAGCAATTCATATTAATTGATGGAACCTATTACAAGAACCTTAGAGCAGACGGACTGGATCACCATTACACTTATGGCAAGTCTTGTATTTCCATTGATTGCCAAAAGTATCTATTACCCACGTTTTTTAAACTTTATAATTCTTCCTTTTAACAATAAGTACATTACCATGTACACGAAGAAAGAGAAGTTGTTCAACTGGTTTCATTTTCTAATGAGCGTGTTCCAGATCATCAATCTAACCTTATTTATTTTTTTTATTTGGCGTTCTTATATAAATATTTCAGGAACAAAAAACCCCTATATTTTTCCTTTATTGCTTGCAGGGGTTTTCTTATTTTTTTCCGCGAAAACAATGGCGCAACTGTTAAATGGATTCATATTTAACTCTTACAACACCTTTAATGAATTGATTTTTAAGAAACTAACCTATCTTAATTATGCAGGTTTTGTTCTTTTCATTGCCAACGTATTTCTTGCTTATGTTTTTAAAGACTCAAGAATCATAATAATTGTTGCACTCATTTTATTTTTGGCGATCAATATAATTGGTTGGGTAACAGTCCTCAGGAATTACCAAAAATTTATAAGCAGCTATTTTTTCTATTTTATTTTGTACCTTTGCGCACTCGAAATTGCACCCTTAGTTATTATGGGAAGCTTTCTAAAATAGTGCAGCATATGAAAGTAAAAACGATTTTGGTCTCTCAACCTGAGCCGAAAATGGAAAACTCCCCCTATTCCAAACTTATCGATAAAGAGAAAGTAAAGGTTGATTTTAGACCGTTCATTCACGTAGAAGGAGTTGACGCCAAATCTGTACGTCAGCAAAAAATAGATTTGAATGATTTTACCGCTATAATCTTAACCAGTAGAAACGCAGTAGACCACTTTTTTAGAATTGCGGATGAGATGCGCTTTAAAGTGCCCGATTCCATGAAATATTTTTGTCAGTCAGAAGCGGTTGCCTATTACCTTCAAAAATACGTTGTCTATAGAAAACGTAAGATATACGTAGGTAAAAGATTATTTACGGATTTAGTACCGTTGATAAAAAAATATAAGGATGAAAAATTCTTACTTCCTTCTTCTGATGTGCTCAAGCAAGATGTACCAGATACGCTAGACTCTTTGAGTATTCAATGGAAAAGAGCTATTTTTTACAAAACCGTAATTAGCGACCTTTCAGATCTGCGCAACGTGTACTATGATATACTAGTATTTTTTAGCCCATCTGGTATAGAGTCGTTATTACAGAATTTTCCGGATTTTGACCAAAAAAATACTAGAATTGCTGTTTTTGGCAACTCTACGGTAGATGCCGCTACAGATGCCGGCTTACGAATAGATATTAAAGCTCCAACGCCCGAGACACCTTCAATGACCATGGCGCTACAGAAATATATTATGAGCGTAAACAAATAAAACGTTTATAACCAGATATTAAAAAAGCCTTGCATTGCAAGGCTTTTTTTTATTTAGAACGCGTACCGTTGTGGACCGCCCCTTCTTATTTCTTCACTGGCATAACTTTCAAATTTTTTAAAGTTTTCCCTAAAGGCATTTGTCAGTTTAAATGCAGTTTTATAATACTTCTCATCATCGTTCCATGTTGCTCTTGGACTCAAAACCGAAGTAGGTACACCAGGACACTCCCTTGGCTGTGCAACACCGAATACTGAATGTATATGGTATTTATCATAAGAGTAAAGACCTAACTCTCCACTTAATGCAGCAGAGATCATTGCTCTAGTATACTTTAATTTCATTCTGGTACCAACACCGTAAGGTCCACCTGTCCAACCTGTATTTACAAGCCAAACATCTACGCCAGATTCTTTCATTTTCTTACTCAACATTTCTGCGTACTTTGTTGGGTGCAATGGCATAAAAGGCGCGCCAAAACAAGCAGAAAATGATGGTACAGGCTCTACAACACCAGCTTCCGTCCCTGCAACCTTAGCAGTGTAACCAGATATAAAGTGGTAAGCTGCCTGACTAGGAGTTAGCTTGGATATTGGAGGCAAAACACCAAAAGCATCGGCTGTTAAAAAGAATATATTCTTTACATTTTTACCTATTGACGGTTGTTGAATATTATCAATATGATGAATTGGGTAACTAACCCTTGTATTTTGCGTTATAGAAGTATCCGCAAAATCAACATTGCCTTTATCATCTAAGACTACATTTTCAAGTATAGCACCAGGCTTGATAGCTCCGTAGATTTCCGGCTCTTGCTCTTCAGAAAGGTTGATCACTTTTGCATAACAACCTCCTTCAAAATTAAATACCGTATTCCTACTGGTCCAGCCATGCTCATCATCACCTATTAATTTTCTATTAGGATCAGTAGACAAGGTTGTTTTTCCTGTTCCTGACAATCCAAAAAAGATTGCCGTATCACCATCCTTACCAACATTGGATGAACAATGCATTGGCAAAGTTTCCTTATAAACAGGTAAAATAAAGTTCAACGCAGAAAAAATACCCTTTTTAATTTCACCTGTATATCCTGTTCCACCAATTAAGGCAATTTTATCAGTAAAGTTTAAGATTGCAAAATTATGTTGCCTTGTACCATCCTCATCTGCATTGGCCATAAAACCCGGTGCATTAATAACGGTCCATTCTGGTGTAAAATCTTCCAATTCTTTCTCCGTAGGCCGTAAAAACATATTATAAGCAAACATATTTGACCAAGGATATTCATTGATAACACGAATATTCAACCTATAATCTTCGTCTGCACAGGCATAACTATCCCTAACAAAAAGTTCTTTTTCGTTCAAATAATTAATGACCTTAGTGTATAAGGCATCAAATTTTTCTTTTTCAAAAGGAATATTGATATCTCCCCACCATATTTTATCTTTAGTTATATCGTCTTTAACAATATATCTGTCTTTGGGGGACCTACCTGTAAATTCACCGGTATTGACTGCAAGTGTTCCATTGCTGGTTTCAACTCCCATGTCCAGATCTAAAGTGGCCTTTTGAAGTTGTTCCGGTGTTTCCTGATAATGAAAATTGGCGTGTGTAATCCCGTAGTTTTCTAGGGATATGGTATTCGCATTTGTCATTGAGCTTTTCATGCTTTAGAAAATTTGTTCGTGTAAAACTAAAAAAATAAAAGCTGAACCACTGATTTTCAGAGCTCAATTAGCGTCATTTCCCGTCGAAATACGAATTCAATTATAGAATCGCTATAAATGAAAAAAATTCGCATGCACTTTATTCCTTTTAATACACATTATAAGGAGATAACGTATTTTAAATGCATTATTGTTATTTAAGGCTTAATATTTTAAGAAATAAATAAAAAAAGAGATCTTTTTTTGACACTCAATTCTTAGTTTTTAGAGAAATATTCAGCCGTTTTTGTAGTTAAAAGCAGGGCTGCGTGCTTCATATTGTACTCAAGATCCTTATGCTCATCCTTAATATCGAACACATCAAAAACACCAACCTTTTTTAGATCGTCTTTAGAAATTTCTAGTGCTCCACAAATAGCTATTACAGGAATTTCATATTCTTTGCCCAATCCTATCACCCCTTGCAGTAGTTTACTGTTTAAATTTTGTTCATCAATTTTACCTTCACCGGTAATAATATAATCAAAACTCTCTTTTTGTAATATCTCCTTTAAACCGGATAATTTCAAAATAAAATCCATTGCACCTAAAAACTCCGCATTCAATAAAGCTTTTAAACCAAAAGCGGCCCCTCCTGCGGCACCGGTACCCGGCACTTCATTATAATTTACATTATATCTATCTGAAACTACTCTGTTCAATCTAATTAAACCGTTATTTAATTCTGCTATGGCATCATCCGTTGCGCCTTTGTATTTAGCATATACATACGCTGCTCCATTTTTACCGAATAGCGGATTTATTACATCATGAACTGTGTAAAACTTTACCTGCTTTAGTTTATCCGGAACCCGAGAATCATCTATAGACCTTATCAATTGCAGGCTAGAGCCAACAGGGGGCAACACCACTCCATTAGCATTTAAAAAATCATAACCCAAAGCACTTGCAATACCTATTCCACCATCGTTGGTAGCACTTGCTCCCAAGCCTATATAAATATGCTTGATTCCTTTTTCTACGGCATCTTTAATTTCAATGCCTGTACCAAACGTAGTTGTCAACATTGGGTTACGTTCTTCATAAGGTAATAGATCCAGACCCGAAGCATTGGCAAGCTCTATATAAGCAGAATTGTCTTCTTTATTGTATAAATAATATGACCGTATAGGCTCCCTTAATGGATTTTCGCTTATTACTTCAACAGAAATACAAGGCTTATAGTGACTTATGACCTTCAAGAAACCCTCTCCCCCATCCGTTGCTTTAATATAGCGCGATGTAAAAGGAACGCCAGACTTCTTCATACCATCATTAAAGGCGTTGGCAAATGATTCACTTGTTAGTGAACCGTCAAATTTATCCGGAATAAGTAATAGCTTCATTTATTTGAATTTATTGGGGAAACTATTTATTGAAATATCCCATAACTCTGGGAGAACAAAATATACAAAAAAGGTCAATATAATAATAGAAATTATATTCATAAATAATCCTTTGCCCACCATATCTGGTATTCTTAGGTAGCCTGAACCAAATACTACCGCATTTGGTGGTGTAGCAACCGGCAGCATAAATGCGCATGATGCCGCAACCGCTGCACCCACCATTAATACGAACGGGTGTACATCTATTGTCAACGCCATTGGCGCCAATACGGGCAAAAGCATTGCCGTTGTAGCTAGGTTAGATGTTATTTCGGTCAGAAAATTTACCGCGGCTATCAAAACTAAAATTAGGACAACAATAGGCAGACCAGCTAATGATGTCATTTGCCCACCGATCCAAACGGCCAACCCGCTAACCTCAAATCCTTTTGCCAATGCCATACCACCACCGAACAATAAAATTATGCCCCATGGCATTTTAACCGCCTCTTCCCAATTAATAATCTGTTCCGCTTTTTTCTTTGAAGGTATTAAAAACAAGACGATAGCAAAGAATATGGCAATTATAGTATCATCTAAACCAGGCAAAACTTTTTGCAAAAGATACGAACGCGTGATCCAACAGAAAGCGGTCAATGCAAATACAAAGGCCACTATTTTCTCCTCATATGATATCTTACCCAGATTGGATAGTAAGCGTTTAATTTCCTGTTTTCCTCCAGGAAAAGATGTCTGCTTAAAGCTAAAGGCATACCTTGTTAAATATTTCCAGCAAATAAAAATCAGAATTATAGATATGGGCAGACCAAAGACAAACCATTGCATAAAGGTAATTTCATAACCATAGGTATCTAAGACAACACCTGCCAAAACCAAATTTGGCGGCGTGCCGATCAAAGTGGCCACACCGCCAATAGAGGCACTATAGGCAATTGCCAACATTAACGCCTTACCGAATATTTTGTTTTCATCTTCTACCGTATCCGGATTATCCTGTAACTGTTTTATGATAGCCAGACCTATTGGTAGCATCATTACAGAGGTTGCCGTGTTCGATATCCACATTGACAGAAATGCAGTTGCCATCATAAAACCTAGAATGATCTTTCTAACATCTGAACCTATCAGGTTGATAATATTCAAGGCAATCCTTCTGTGCAGGTTCCATTTTTCTATGGCAATGGCTATGATAAAGCCGCCCATATATAGAAATACATATTTATGACCAAAAGAACCAGAGGTTGAAGACAAGTCCAACCCACCGGATAAAGGAAACAGCACCAAGGGCAATAATGCCGTTATAGCAATGGGCATAGCTTCCGTAATCCACCAAACGGCAATCCAAATAGTAGATGCCAAAACCGCATTTGCTTGTTGTGAAAGCCCGGCCGGACGAAAAAATAAAAGGATCAATACGAATAAAAGCGGACCCAAGACTAGTCCTAATATTTTTGTTTTAGTCATGTAAATGCCATTGATACATTGAAAATACGCTATTTATAAGCTTCATTGACTTATTTGACCGCTATTTTACAAATTTTGACCTTAGTATACCATAACCCATAAGTACCCAAGCAGCTATTAAAAACAAACCACCTATAGGCGTAATAATACCGATCACCTTAAAGTCAAATGACATTAATGAATTTAAAGAAAGTATATAAATGGAAAACGAAAATAACGCTACACCAATTACCGTACATATGTAAATACTTTTCCTAGACTTTATGTATTCATTGGGCAACAGGCCAAGTATAAACAAGAAAAATGCATGATACATTTGGTACCGTACCCCTGTCTCAAAAGTGGTAACGGATTGTGCGTCTACCAAATTTTTCAATCCATGTGCACCAAAGGCACCAAGTATGACCGCCAACATTCCCAACAAACAAGCAGTACCTAAAATTGTTTTTTTCATAACTTTTAAGATAACTTTTTTTATAAATGTAACAATTTGATACCTTAGTCCTTCGTTACAAATCAAAAATACTGAAATCGTATGATGCGAAAAATTCTTGTTATTGGCGCAGGTAAATCCACCTCTTATTTATTGGATTATCTCTTAGGAAAAGCGGAAGCTGAAAATTTGGAAATCACCATTGGCGACATAAATCCCGCTGCAATTCCATCATCGATTGGCGAACATACACACTGCACCGTAATTGCTCTTGATATTTTTGAAGATACCGCAAGACAAAAAGCAATTGAACATTCAGATATCGTAATCTCCATGCTTCCTGCCCGTTTTCACATCATGGTAGCCCAAGATTGTGTTCGTCTAAAAAAACATTTGGTAACAGCATCTTACGTTAGTAATGAATTGCTAGCCCTTGACGAACAGGTGAAGGAAGCCGGACTAGTTTTTATGAACGAAATTGGTTTGGACCCAGGTGTGGATCACATGAGTGCCATGCAAGTAATTGACCGTATTCGTGATAAAGGCGGTAAAATAATATTGTTTGAATCTTTCTGTGGTGGCTTGGTTGCCCCAGAACATGACAATAACCTCTGGAACTATAAATTTACCTGGAACCCTAGAAATGTAGTTTTGGCAGGACAAGGCGGTACCGCCAAATTTCTACAAGAAGGCACTTACAAATACATTCCCTATCATCGGTTATTTAGACGTACAGAATTCTTTGAAATTGAAGGTTATGGCCGTTTTGAAGGTTATGCCAACCGCGATTCATTAAATTATCGCGAAGCTTATAAATTACAAGATGCATTAACAATTTACAGAGGCACCATGCGCCGTGTAGGCTTTTCAAAAGCTTGGAACATGTTCATTCAATTAGGCGCTACAGATGACACCTATACTATTGAAAACTCTGAAAAAATGAGTTACCGAGAATTCATAAATCTATTTCTTCCGTATTCCCCTACCGATTCCGTAGAGCTAAAACTTAGACATTATCTAAAATTAGATCAAGATGATATTCGTTGGGACAAGTTGCTAGAGCTGAACATTTTTGATCAAAATAAATTCATAGGCATACCAAACGCTACTCCGGCCCAAGCGCTTCAGAAAATTCTTGAAGATAGCTGGACGTTGAAATCAAACGAAAAGGACATGATCGTTATGTATCATAAATTTGGTTACGAGTTAAACGGTGAAAAGAAACAAATTGATTCCAAACTTGTAGTTACCGGCGAAAACCAAACGTTTACCGCAATGGCAAAAACCGTAGGATTACCGGTAGCCATGGCCGCTTTAAAAATATTGAACGGAAAAATAACCACACCGGGAGTTCAAATTCCGATATCCAAGGAAGTTTACGAACCCATACTTAAAGAACTTGAAGATTACGGTGTTAATTTTAAAGAATACGATATACCTTATTTGGGGTATAATCCAAATTCTGTAGTCAATTAGTACATTTTAAGTATCATTTTGAAACCAAATAAGTACTTTTATATTTTAAACCTTTAAAGCAACTGAAATTACAATAAGGTTTGCCCTGCTAGAATTAAGGTATGTAGAAGCATAGCTGGAGCACCAGAAAAGAGATCTTTGATTTAGATAACATGAAAACACCATCTTCTTTGGCTAAAATTGACGGAATAGATAAAAAAATCTTACGTTTTTTAATGGAAGACGCCCGTAAACCGGTTCTTGAAATTGCAAGAAGTATCGGTATTTCCGGAGCGGCCATACATCAGCGTTTAAGAAAACTAGAAGCATCAGGACTTTTATCCGGATCAAAGTTCATTGTAAACCCAAAATCTTTAGGCTATACAACTATGGCCTATATTGGTATTTATTTGGACAAGGCGATGAGCAACCCCATGGCCGTGAAGCAGCTTGAAAAAATACCCGAAGTTTTGGAATGCCATTATACCACCGGTAACTGGTCTATCCTTATTAAAGTATTATGTAGAGATAATGAGCATTTAATGCAGGTACTCAACAAAGAAATACAAGCCATAGAAGGTGTCTCAAGAACAGAAACTTTCATTTCTTTGGCCCAACAAATAGACCGACAAATAAGCATATAAAAAAAGCCTTCCCGGAACGGAAGGCTTTTCTATTTCTTAACAATTATAACTTAATCTCTACCACCAAAAACTTGAAGCCCCCAGTAGACCAAAGTTGCCAATGAACCTATTGCAGCGACCAAATAGGTACGTGCAGCCCATTTCAGCGCATCTTCAGAACCTTTATATTCTTCTGGTGTAACTATATTCTTGTTTTTTAACCATGCCAATGCTCTATTACTGGCGTCATATTCTACCGGTAGGGTCACAAAACTGAACAATGTTGCCATGCCCATCATTACCAGACCGGCAACGGCTACCCAATATCCAAAACCTACACCGGCAGCGGCACCTAATGCCAAACCACCAAATACGACCCACATAGACATGCTAGATGTAACACTTACAATAGGCACTAACTTTGAACGCATGCCCAACCACTCATATGCCTGTGCATGTTGTACGGCGTGCCCAACTTCATGTGCCGAAACTGCCGCGGCAGCAGCATTTCTTTGATTGTATACCCCTTCACTTAAGTTTACGGTTTTGTTTGCAGGGTTATAGTGATCGGTAAGCATACCAGGCGTAGAAACAACCTTTACATCTCTAATACCATGATCTGCCAACATTTTTTCCGCAATCTCCGCACCACTCATTCCATTTTGCAAATGTACTTTAGAGTAATGCTTGAATTTACTTTTTAATTTACTGCTCACTAACCAGCTGACCAAAGCAATTGCTCCGATCAATATATAATATCCCATCATAATGTTTCAATTTTTAAATCGATTAAATATACTAAAGATTCCCACTTTTTAAAGAATCTATTTATAGAAAAGCAAAAACCCCGCCAAATTCCTTTCGGATATGACGAGGCATATTTTACTGACAAAATGTACAGATTAAGCCACTATCTCTTCCCAACCAAAGGCTTCAATAATTTCTTGATATACTACATTCCCTTCTACTATATTTAATCCTTTCTTCAAAGATGCATCTTTTTCACAAGCAGCTTCCCAACCTAAATTTGCCAATTTCAATGCATACGGCAATGTTACATTGGTCAATGCCATGGTAGATGTATAAGGTACTGCTCCCGGCATATTTGCTACCGAGTAATGCACCACATCATCAATGATATAAATTGGATCTTCATGTGTTGTAGGCTTTGTGGTCTCCACACAACCCCCTTGATCTACGGCAACATCAACGATTACCGTTCCCGGTCTCATTTCTTTCAGCATGTCTCTAGTAATCAAATTTGGAGCTTTGGCACCTTTCAACAATACCCCACCTATTATAAGATCATGAGTCTTGATCAATCTTCTTATATTAAATTCATTAGAGAATTCAGTAACCACATGTGGTGGCATTACATCATTTGCATAACGCAGACGTTTCATGTTAATATCTAAAATAGTTACATGAGCCCCCAAACCTGCTGCCATTTTAGCAGCCTGTATGCCCACTACGCCGGCACCTAACACCAAAACTTTGCCCGGGGCCACACCTGGCACACCACCTAATAACACTCCACGGCCTTTTACAGGTTTTTCTAAATATTTAGCACCTTGTTGTATGGCCATTCTACCGGCAACTTCTGACATTGGCGTTAAAAGTGGCAATGTTCCTTCTTCATCCTCTACCGTTTCATATGCTATGCAAACCGCTTTTTGCTTGATCATTGCCTTGGTCAATGCCTCACTTGACGCAAAATGGAAATATGTAAATAGTATTTGACCTTCCTGTATTAAATTATACTCTTCTGCAATAGGCTCTTTTACCTTTACGATCATTTCGCTCATAGCATATACTTGACCAATAGTATCTAGTATTATAGCACCTGCCTGTTGATAATCTTGATTGAAAAAACCGCTTCCTTCACCAGCACCTGATTGTACATATACTTTGTGGTTGTTCTTTACCAATTCGAAAACTCCGGCCGGTGTCATACCTACCCTGCTTTCATTGTTCTTAATTTCTTTTGGAATACCAACAATCATGATTTATCATTTAATGTTACATTGCAAAATTGAAACTAATTAATAACATATCAAACATTAATTCGACAAAACACAGGGGTATTGTGTCATAATTATCATTTTAGCACAAACATACCCTAATTTTTTAGGGGGTATATTTCATTTTTATATTAATTTTTAAATTATACCCCTCAATTTAACCATAATCTTGATACATAATTAATGCAAAAAAAAAGAGGCAATTCTCATTGCCTCTTTTCCAGTTATACTATTTAAGAGTTAACCAACAATATTTACAATTTTACCAGGTACTACAATCACCTTTTTAGGAGTACGCCCTGCCAACTGCTGTTGGGTTTTTTCATGTGCCATGACCGCAGCCTCTATTTCATCTTTACTTAAATCTAAGGACAACTGCATGGTAAATTTCATTTTACCGTTAAAGGATATCGGATATTCTTTATCACTTTCTTTGATATACTTTTCTTCAAATTTTGGAAAAGGTGCGGTAGCAATAGACTCTGAATGACCCAATTTGCTCCACAGTTCTTCCGCAATATGTGGCGCATATGGCGATACCAATATTGCCAATGGCTCCAATACTTTTCTGCTGATACATTTTTGAGCTGAAAGTTCATTGACACAGATCATGAAAGTAGATACCGATGTATTAAAACTAAAGTTTTCAATATCCTCTTCTACTTTTTTAATGGTCTTGTGCAATGTTTTCCAAGATTCCTTAGAAGGTTCTTCTCCACTTCGGCTACGCTCAGCGATCGCGGTTTCATCTAAAAATGGCGTGTACAATTTCCACAGTTTCTTTAAGAAACCATGTGCTCCGGTAATACCTGCCGTATTCCAAGGTTTAGATTGCTCTAACGGACCTAAGAACATTTCATACAAGCGCAGACTGTCCGCCCCATATTCTTCACAAATAGCATCTGGATTTACTACGTTGTATTTGGATTTGGACATTTTTTCGACTTCGCG
>JAHDDL010000001.1:47074-48614 GCA_020629415.1 Maribacter sp.
AAAGCACTAGTCCCCGTAATCATTCCTTGGTTGATCAGCTTTTTAGCAAACTCATCTTTAGGCACTAAACCTTTATCGAACATGAATTTTTGCCAAAAACGAGAGTACAATAAGTGACCTGTTGCGTGCTCACTTCCACCTATATATAAATCTACATCTTGCCAGTAATTAATGGCTTTCTCTGAGAATATTTCTTCGCTATTATGCGGATCCATATACCTATTAAAATACTGCGAACTACCCGCCCAACCTGGCATAGTATTCAGTTCTAATGGAAATACAGTTGTATTATTTATCTCGCTATTATTGACAACCTTTTTGGCAACGGTATCCCAAGCCCATACCTCAGCGTTACCCAATGGTGGTTCGCCGGTTTCGGTTGGTAAATACTTTTCCACTTCGGGTAACTCAATTGGCAAATGTTCTTTTGCAATCATCTGCGGCATACCATCTACATAATATACAGGGAAAGGTTCTCCCCAATATCTTTGGCGACTAAAAACAGCATCGCGCAAACGATAATTTATTTTTCCTTCACCATGTCCTATTTTCTCTAACTCATAGATTGCCAATTTCATGGCTTTCTTATACGGCAATCCGTTTAAGAAATCAGAATTTGCAATAACCGTTTTTTCCTTGTCAGCAAAAGCTTCCTCAGAAATATCTACACCTTCGAATACATTAGGAATATCAATATTAAAATGCTTTGCAAAATCATAATCGCGCTGATCACCACATGGCACAGACATAACCGCTCCTGTTCCATAACCTGCTAATACGTAATCACCGATCCAAATAGGAATAGGCTCTTTTGTAAATGGGTGCTCCGCATAGGCACCTGTAAATGCACCGGAAATGGTTTTTACATCTGCCATACGATCACGCTCGCTACGTTTTGCCGTTGCCTCAATATATGCCTCTACCTCTGCTTTCTGCTCTACCGTAGTTATTTTACCAACCAATTCGTGCTCTGGCGCCAAAGTCATAAAAGAGACTCCGAAAATAGTATCGGGTCTTGTGGTAAAAACCTCTATTTTTTCATCATGGTCTTTCACATTAAAAATAGCCGATGCACCTTGAGAACGACCTATCCAATTGGTTTGCGAATCTTTCAAGGGCTGGGGCCAATCTATCTTATCCAACCCATCTAACAAACGTTGTGCATAGGCAGATATACGCATACTCCATTGGGTCATCTTTTTACGAACAACCGGGTGACCGCCACGTTCTGACACTCCGTTTACTATTTCGTCATTTGCCAAAACCGTACCCAATGCCGGACACCAGTTTACCTCGGTATCCGCCAAATACGTTAATCTATATTTTAAAAGAATTTCTTGCTTTTCAACATCAGAAAAATTGGTCCAGTCCTCTGCAGAAAAAATAGCAATATCATCATCACAAACCGCATTTACATTGGCATTGCCTTCTGCCTCAAATACTGAAATTAAAGTATCTATATCTTCCGCCTTATCCGTATCGGTATTATACCAAGAATTGAATATTTGAATGAATATCCACTGTGTCCATTTATAATATT
>JAHDDL010000001.1:48714-65614 GCA_020629415.1 Maribacter sp.
GGATGCTGACCTGTTTGTATGGCATATTGCTCTGCAGGCAATCCAAAAGAATCATACCCTTGCGGATGCAATACATTAAAACCTTTATGTCTTTTGTAACGTGCATAAATATCACTGGCAATATACCCTAACGGATGGCCAACATGGAGTCCCGCACCTGAAGGATAAGGGAACATATCCAGCACATAAAACTTTTCTTTTTCAGAATTATTCTCTGCTTTAAATGTTTGATTTTCTGCCCAGTATTTTTGCCATTTGGCCTCAATTTCGTTGAAATTGTATTGCATGATAGTTACTTCTTTTCTGTAAGTCGCAAAAATAGGTTTATTCTGCTAAAGGGAAAAGTTTAAACCAATTGATAACTATAGACCTAAGCCATTATCAATTTGCCACTAAAAAGCACCCAAAGCATTGAAGCCAATGCCGATATATTAATAAGGTAACCAAACAATTTCATTTCTGGCAACGTATATGCCCTACCCTTAAAAATCACAAAAATATCTAACACCATAAATGCAGAGAAAAGACCAAGAAAAGAAGCTAAAACGATATCTTGAAACCAGTACCAGACCAAAACAGATTCGCACACCAAAATCAAAAGCATCAACAATTTTGAGTTTTTACGCCCTACCAAAGTTGCGGTGGTTCTTTTTCCCGAAGCCAAATCTGGTTCAATATCCATTATTTCTCCGGCAATATGTGCCTGAAATGCAAACAATGACAAATACACCAATGTCTGCCATGGCAATGTTTCCAAATTATTCAGTTCTATAGAAAAGAATACAGTAACTACGTACCCAACCTGTATCAATATTTCAAACGGAGGCCTCTCTTTTATTCTGAACGGCTTAAAATTATAGAGAATGTTTACGACGACCATAAACACCAATAACAAAAACATTTTTAATCCGGCTATAAAAGTAAGCGCAGTTACAAACACAGTCGTAAGTACAATTATTTTAGTGAGCACACCTTTAAGTTGCAACTTTGAAGCCTTTGCACCAAAGAGAAAGTTTCCTTTTCTATCATTTACCGCATCTGCACCAACATCATTTAAATCATTAAGACCGTAGACCAGATAGTTTAAGGGAAAGGTGACAAAAAATAGACCTAGCCAAAAATTGAACGACTGCCAATAATCTACCTGATTCGCAAAAGGAACTAAATAGATCCAAATGGTAGGAAACCAAAGTCCGGGCCTGGAAATTTTTAAGTCCAACAAATTCAACATATAATTGGGTTAAGTTCACATCTTCGTAAAAATACTTTACTTGACACGGCAGTGCCATGAAAGCTATACTATAACTACTCATCTTTTTAAAAAGTATATCTTTAACCTTAGATTATGAAGTGCCCCAAAACAATTTTACTCATATTATTATTTACCTGCTGCAGTATTACTATACTTCAGGCGCAGCTAGGTTTTTGCGGTGGTAGCTCTGGCGATCCTATTTTTACAGAGAACTTTGGAGCGGGCACCACAGACGGTCCTATGCTAGCACCCGGCACCACAACCTATAATTTTACTACAGGCACACCCAATGACGGTGATTATACTGTATCTAGCACTACTAATTATTTCGACTGGATATCCATTGAAGACCACACACAAGGCGATACCAACGGAAAAGCATTTATCGTCAATGCCAGTTTTACCGCCGGCGAGTTCTACCAAAGACAGGTTACGGGCCTATGTGAGAATACTACTTATGAATTTTCATCTTGGCTGATCAACCTTCAACCAGCGAATAGCTGTGACGGCAACAGCATACCTGTTAACGTCCGTTTTCAAATTTGGGACGCAACGGACACTAATTTGCTGGCCCAAGGAGATACCGGCAGTATACCAGGAACCGGTACAACCGTATGGGAACAATATGCCTTGGTTTTTAAAACCGAACCTGGCCAAACATCCGTTATCCTTAAGATGAGAAACAACAGTAATGGTGGCTGTGGGAATGATGTGGCCATAGATGATATTTTGTTTCGATCCTGTGGAGACAACGTTACGGTCTCTACACCTACCAACGAAGCTAGTTTGGTAGTCTGCGAAGACCAGGGCGGAGTATCCAGAACGCTTACCGCAACACCGGACTCTTCCGTTTTTAGTTCTCATGCCTACCAATGGCAGCAAAGTACAGATCAACAAATATGGACAGATTTACCGGGAGAAAACAATGCTATTCTAAATACACCTACCGTCACCACAACCACTTATTTTAGAACAAAAATAGCAGAAGACATTGTTAACGTCAATAACGATCTATGCAATGTGGTATCCGATGTTTTTGACATTATCGTATTACCAATTCCTCCTGCACCGGTTAGCAATGGGGATGTTGAAATTTGCGAAGGCGATATAGGGACTATATCAGTAAATACACCATCACTATACGCTATAAATTGGTATGACGCCCCTACCGGTGGAAATTTAATAGTATCCAATAGCCAAAATTTAGAAATTGGAGTTGCAGGTACATATTATGCAGAAGCCAATTCTACCGAAATTGAATGTGCTTCCACTACAAGAACTGCAGTCAGTTTAACCGTTAATCCATTACCGGTAATACCTGAAGATGCTAGTGTTTTTCTATGTGAAGACTCTTTTATCACTTTAGACGCCGAAGTTGAGAATGTCACCTACCAATGGTCTACAGGTGCTACTACCCAAATGATCGATGTTACCGAAGCTGGCGAATACGATGTTATTGTCACCAACACGAATGGATGCTCAGCTACACGGAACTTTATGGTTGAGCAGATAGATTTACCACAAATTGAAAATATTACATCTGACGGACCATCAATAGTTGTTTCTACATCTAACAAAGGAAATTTTGAATATTCATTGGATGGAATTTCATTTCAACCCAACAATATTTTTGATGCAGTTGAAGGTGGACTTTACACTATTTACGTTCGGGACAATACGGATTGCGGCGTAGTAACCCAAGAGTTTTATCATTTGGTCATTCAAAAATTCTTTACGCCCAATGGAGATACGTTCAATGATTTTTTTGAACCTGACGGATTAGAAGTTTTTAATTCGGTTACCATTTCAATTTTTGATCGCTACGGTAAGCTTCTTAAATTCGGGAATACAAACAACACTAACTGGGACGGCACTTTTGAAGGTGAACCAATGCCAGAAGATGATTATTGGTATAGCATTAAGGTAGATACCACCCAATTTAAAGGACACTTTAGCTTAAAACGTTAAGGCTTTGTTTTTTTAAGTTCCATTTAACAATACTTTGCTATTTTTACGACACTTTTAAGTACTATGGCAAACTCCTTCGAAAATTATCAAAGACGCAAACTCATCTCCTCTTATTTTTCAGTGGTGCTAAGTATTGCATTGGTCTTATTTCTACTGGGCATTTTAGGA
This sequence comes from Maribacter sp., assembly GCA_020629415.1. Lineage (GTDB taxonomy): Bacteria > Bacteroidota > Bacteroidia > Flavobacteriales > Flavobacteriaceae > Maribacter > Maribacter huludaoensis. The sequence continues at coordinate 52,103 of JAHDDL010000001.1, forward strand.
CTATTGGTCTTAAATACCAAAAAAATGGCAGATCGTTCCAAAGAGCAGATTACCATTTCTGTCTTTCTAAAAGAAGATACCAAAGAAATTGAAGTGGAACAGCTTCAAAAGACCTTGGCAATGTCAGAATACACCAAATCTTCAACATATGTATCCAAAGAGGACGCAGCCAAACAGCACAGTGAAGATATTGGTGAAGATTTTGTTGATTATTTAGGATACAACCCATTAAAAAACTCTATCGACGTAAAATTGAATGCCGATTTTGTTACCGCCGAAAAAGTTGAAGAAATTGCAAATACCCTCTCGGAGAAGAGCTTTGTAGATGAAGTAAGCTATGATCGTGTTCTAGTAAGCATGGTAGCCAAAAGTGTTGAACAAATTGGCTTTTGGATTTTAGTTGCCAGTGCCGTATTTACATTTATAGCCGTACTATTGATCAATAGCTCTATACGTCTATCAATTTATTCTAAACGGTTTATCATAAAGACCATGCAAATGGTAGGGGCTACCAAGACCTTTATCAGAAGACCGTTTATATGGCAAAATATTAAACTTGGTATGATCGGTGCGGCAATTGCACTATTGGCCATAGGCGGAGTGGTATATTATGTAAACACCAATTTTCAAGATTTGGGATTGTTAGACGAACCATATATAATGATGACTTTATTTGTCAGTGTTTTTCTATTGGGAATACTTATTTCGTTCATTAGCACTTATTTCGCGACCCAACGCTTCTTAAATCTTAGAACGGACGAATTATATTATTAAATTTGCGACATGAGTAAAAACAACAAAGTAGAACAGCATTCTAAACAAGAATTTATTTTTCAAAAGAAAAATTACATGTTCATGTTTATAGGTATTGCCTGTATTGCAATAGGTTTTATCTTAATGAGCGGCGGCGGTAGTGATGACCCCAATGTTTTTAATCCTGAAATATATAATTTTAGAAGAATAAGACTTGCGCCTACTTTAGTTCTTATTGGCTTAGGTATAGAAATTTATGCCATTTTGTTGAACCCACACAAAAAGAAAAATTAATTGGATACTTTAGATGCTATTATACTCGGTATTATTCAAGGATTGACCGAGTTCCTACCCGTTTCTTCAAGTGGGCATTTAGAATTGGGCAAAGCCATTTTAGGAGATAACTCTGTACAAGAAGAAAGTTTACTGTTTACCGTTGTACTACATTTTGCGACCGCACTAAGTACTATTGTGGTTTTCAGAAAAGATATATGGGAAATTTTAAGCGGCCTGTTTCAGTTTAAATGGAACGAGGAAAGTCAGTTTTCCGCTAAAATCATAATTTCCATGCTACCTGCAGTATTTGTAGGTCTGTTCTTTGAAGAACAATTAGAAGCTTTTTTTGGAGGTAATATTAGATTTGTGGGCTTTATGTTAATCATTACCGCAGTACTGCTATACTTTGCAGATAAAGCCAAAGACACTGAAAAGAAAGTAAGTTTTGGTAATGCCTTTATAGTTGGCATCTCTCAAGCTATAGCTATGCTACCTGGTATTTCAAGAAGTGGAGCTACTATTTCTACCTCTGTTCTTTTAGGCGTAGACAAATCTAAAGCCGCAAGATTCTCATTCTTAATGGTGGTTCCGTTGATCTTTGGTAAGATTGCTAAAGACCTTATGAGCGGAGACTTAACATTTGACGGAGAAAATAACGTTGCAATGGGTGCCGGTTTTATTGCCGCCTTTGTTGCCGGACTTGCCGCTTGTACCTGGATGATACAATTGGTACGCAAAAGTAAGTTATCCTATTTTGCCATTTATTGTCTTATAGTAGGATTGATTGCCGTTATTTACGGATTCACTAATCCGTAGTACCATCTAAACACCCAAATTCATGAAAGATTTGACCAAAGAAGACTATTTAAACGGTCAAGTATTATTGATCGATAAACCATTGGAATGGTCCTCTTTTCAAGCGGTCAACAAATTGAAATGGGCTATTAGAAAAAAATTCAGCTTAAAGAAATTTAAAATAGGTCATGCAGGAACGTTAGATCCTTTGGCAACAGGTCTTTTGGTAATCTGCACAGGGAAGTTCACCAAAAAAATTACCGATTACCAAGGTCAAGAAAAGGAATATACGGGAATTTTCACCTTAGGAAGCACCACACCATCATATGACCTGGAAACTGAAATCAACGAAACTTTTTCTACCGAACATATAACGCCAGAACTTATTAAGGCCACTACCCAAGAATTTATAGGTGATATTGAACAGGCACCGCCCGTTTTTTCAGCTCTTAAAAAAGATGGCAAGCGCTTATATGAACTGGCACGAGAAGGAAAATCTGTTGAAATTCCAAAACGCAAGGTAAATGTCAGCGCTTTTGAAATTACAGATATTGACGGCCCAAACGTTCATTTTAGAATTGCATGCAGTAAAGGCACCTACATAAGATCTATGGCTCATGATTTTGGAAAGGCCCTAAATTCTGGAGCACATTTAACAGCACTGAGAAGAACCAAAATAGGTGATTTTAACGTAGATAATGCTCAAGACCCTTTGGTTTTCGCCGATATCTTGTTAGGTAAAGAAGAAAATAGGTAGCCAACTATTGATTACCATTTATCGATCTTCTAAAATATTTTGGTATAATTAAGGTTATATACCCATGAATCTGAACAGAAAACAACTATCATTACTTGCCACTGTCTTTAGCATGTCTATTGTGGTATTGGTGTTGTACAATATTCAGTTTGGCGCACAAGAAGAATCTCACGAAGATTATGTGGTTGAAATGATCATGGACCCAGAAGTACTGGAAGAAATTTTAAAAGAGGAAGAACCCTTAGAGGAGCAAGTTGAGTCTGACCCCATTAAAAGTCATTTAGCCTATAATGAAACCGCCAAGCCCAGTTATGGTAATCCTGAACCGCTACAAACGTTAGAGGAGCTTATGGCCGAGCGTAATGAAATGAGCGATGGCGACCCGACAGAACATATGATCGCTGATGACGGTTATTCCGAAAGGGTTAAAGCTTTGGCAAAAAAACGTGAAGAGAAAAAACAACTTTTAGGAGAAAAGGAAGCTCAAAAGAAAGAATTCACCAACAATCTAGCCGCAAGAAGAACCTCTGTTTCTTACTCTTTAGTAGACAGAAACAACTACAAATTACCTCCACCAATATACACATGCATAGAAGGTGGTAAAGTTGTTATCAATATTGAAGTAAATGCCCTAGGTTATGTTACCGAAGCAGATTTTAACGCAAAAAGCTCTGGAACTTCTAATGGTTGTCTAGTAGATAACGCCATTAACTACGCATTGAAGGCAAGATTCAATTCTTCTAGCAAAGAATCTCAAAAAGGTACGATTACCTATTTATTTCAAGGCAAATAAGTAAGTACACATAAACCGCTAAGAATCTATTCTTGATTTTGCAACGACAACAACAGGTCTTCTAAAATACTTTGCCCTTTGTCCTTATTATAAAACAATTGAAGTTCTTGTTTGAACTCTGGTGTTAATTTACCATGTTCCGCCTTATAATCTTCTACTAATCTCGTAGCTTTTGCCGATCGTGGACCCCATGTGGAAACTACACTACCTTTCTCTTCCTTAAAAGCAATCAACTTAGGAATAGATCTACCTCCGTTAGTTAAAAACTGATCCATGAGATCTAAATTTTCATCTCGAAGAATGATAGATAAAGTTATATTGGGATTAATTTCTGTAATCTTATTCATTACCGGCAATGCAGGTGAAGCATCGCCACACCAACTTTCGGACAGTACCAACCATGAAATTTTTTGATCAACAGATTTAATTTTGGCAACCGCCTCATCACTAAATTTCAAAGTTTTGTCCCATCTACGCATACGGCTGTTATTTAACTGCGTGTATTGCGTAAGTGCCTCAGTTTGCTCAGGTCCGGTAGACGCTCCTTTCTCAGCTAAATCCGCTACAAGGGCCCTATATTCCGCATAGCTAAAACCGGTTTCCAATCCCTTTTTTATTAAATCCTCTATAACTAATTCCATGCGTTTACTATTTTAATATCTGTAATGGAACGCTTTAGTAGTATTAAAAGTGCAATGCTTACAAATTCTCAGGATTTACAGCAAGACTATTGAATAGCTTCGCCTTTGCCGTAAAATACTTGTTCTCTACCTGATTTTGTTTTAGAACGGCGTCTATCAACTTACTCTCCCTAGAGTTTATCAAGAAAAGGGAACTTTCTCCAAAACTGAATTTCCGTTCTTCTGCCGCCAATAATGCCGCATAGCTAGATACTATTTCATCTATAAGCACATTCTGATTTTCAAAAGAATCCAACTCATTATAAATGGCCGTTATTTTATTCTGAATCTGCACTTCGGCATTGTCAAGCTCAAACTGTGCGTCCCTTAATTTTAGTTTTGCCAATTTAAGATCCCCACGTTCTTTTCTAAGAAACAAGGGCAATTCAAAATTTAGGCCTGCTTTGTAGTTCTGTGTTTCAAAAGAATTTAGATATTCAGGTTCATCCGTAATGAACTTATACTCTACGTCAATTCTAGGCAAAAGCTTATTCGTTTTTAAACGCTTGTCTACCACCAGGCCATCAATTTTATAACTTAAGGACCTTAACTTTGGATGATTCTCTAACACAAAACTATCCAAAGGCTTTCCTAAAATTTCCAAAGCTTGGTCTATTTCAGTATCCAAGGATGTATCTGGCACAACCCCTTCTTGCAACTCCATAGGTATATTATCGCCCATCCACAGATAATTGGAAAGCTCTAACCTTGCATTACGTAGGGTTACGTTTGCCTGCTCTCTTTCCAATGCTCTGTTTTGAACCGCAATTTTTGCCTCTACCGTATCTATAGCGGCAATTTCCCCTGATTGCGCACTACGGTTGACCCCTTTTAACCGCACCTTGGCATTCAACAAAAAATCATTGAAGAGCAAACTATTTCTATAAGCCTGCAACCAATTGAAATACGCCAATGAGGCCTCGAACAATATTTGGTTGACCAACAAATCCCTATCCGCTTTGGACTGCTCCCTAAAAAACTTTGCTTTTTTAACCGTGGCCATACGCTCATTGATCCATGATCCACGACCTAATGAAAGGGCCACCCCTGCACTATATAATCCGTCATCGGGTACATTTCTTTCGGCATTCAAATATTCTCCAGAATACTGCTCAAATTCACCCTTTAACTCAATTCCGTACCATGTTGGTACTTTAAAGGTAGAATTCAATAAATCATAATACTCTGACCCTTTAAACTCTTTTGTAGAATAATCCACGGTTATTTTGGGATCGAAACCGCCACGCGCCTTCATTAGATTTGCCTGACCTACGCTCATTACCATTTCTGCTTGTTTGGCTACAGGGTGGTACTTTTTTACGTACCCCAAATACTCCCTAAAATTAAGCTGCACAGAATCTACGGTCTGGGCGTTCACAAACAACCCAAATAATAGATAGAAAAAGATAATAATTCTGTTCATCCTTATTTTTTTACAGGTTTATCTTGAGCCCCTTCCGGCTGATAATAATTGGCAGGAAAACCGTTCAACTGACGCCAAAGCTCATACCAAATAGGAACATCTTCCAACAGGGCAATGGTATTTGCCCCAGAACCTACGCGAAGCGCTTCCGGCCACGCCTGATCGTCCTTATCTGGAGAAAGCAGTACCCTGTACTTTCCATTCGGGTTTATAAAAGTTTCAATTGCCACGACCTTACCTGCATACGTTCCGTATGATGCATTAGGCCATCCACTGAATACTATAGCAGGCCAGCCATCAAATTGAATTCTAACACTTTCCCCTAAATGGATCAGCGGTAAGTCTATTGGTTCTACGAAAGTTTCTACCGCCATATCATAATCTGCCGGCATAATACCCACCAATGGCGTACCTTCCTTAAAAGTCTCTCCTATACCGGCGGTAAGCACTTTGTTTATATAACCGTTTTGTGGCGCCCTAACATAACGAAGCTGATTTCGCATTTGATAATTGGTATAATCGTTTTCAAGCTTACTTACCTGAGCTTCCGAATCGAACTGATTAGACATTGCAGTGAACTTATCGCTCTGCGCTTTTGAAATCTTATCGGTATACGATGCCTGCACCCTACCGATCTCAACCTCTGCATTGATGATCTCATTCTTGGCCGCCAGTAACTTATTTTCTTGAGAAAGTAACTTTGCTTGGGTTTCCTGTAGCTTTAAACGCTTGGCCTCAACATCTGTAACAGCCTTTAAACCTTCGCTCTGTAATTGTGCCGTACGCTCATATTGGCGCTCGGCAATCTGTATGTTGGTCTTTGCCGCTTCAAAATCTATACTATCGCTTTGCGCTTTCAATTTGGCCTGCATCAATTTATTCTTGGCCTGCTCCAATTTTAATCGTCTTTCATTGATCAACGCAGCTACTTGATTATCCAGGGACTTTACCTTATCGCCATATGATGTAACAGAAGATGCTTTCGATTTTAATTGTTCTCCTGTTCTCTCTACCAAATTAGGATCAAAATACTCTGATTTAATCTCAGATATAAAAAGTATAGTATCTCCTTTTTTTACATAATCACCTTCTTGCACATACCATTTCTCAATTCTGCCCGGTATTTGAGATTGAATTGTTTGTGGTCTTTGACCCGGCGTAAGAGTAGTTAAATACCCTCTTGCGTTTATGGTCTGGGTCCATGGCAAAAACAATACGATTACCCCTACCACGGCAAATGCGAACAAGAATCTATTAAAATGCTTGTAATGCCTTTTATGATTTACTTTTTGAACAGATTTAAATCGTTCAATAGACACTTTTTTGTTCAATGTTTTATGAGATATATTAAGCATCTTTTCCTGAGATTTCGTTAATAATCTGTCCTTTGTCCATCGTAATAATTCGAGAACATTTTTTTATCCATTTATCATTTTCACTTACCACAAGTAATGCCCAACCGTTAGAAGGGTCACTTAAAAAGCTTAGAATCCTATCTGCTTCTTCACTATTAAATTGGTCTAACGGATCTTTTAAAATTAGGAGTTTTGGTTTGCGAACAATACTTCTGGCCAGAACGATCTTTTTTGAAACCGTATAAGGTATTTGTTTCCCTTCCGGATAAAGAACGGTATTAAGTCCTTCGGGCTGTTTTTTTACAAAATCAGTAAGCCCTACTTTATCCAAAGCCCAATATACTTGCTCGTTGGTCGTGTCCTTATCACCAAATGTAATGTTGTGTAAAATAGTCCCTTCAAAAGGGGATTCTTCGGGTAAGGACTGACCAAGGTGAGAACGATAGTAATTTAAGTTCATTCCTTTTAAAGAAACACCATTTACAAATACCCCGCCGCTATCTGGCTCAATAATACCTGCGATCAAACGCAATAAGGTATTTTTACCAGAGCCACTATTTCCTCTTAACAATATGGTACACGTAGGTGAAATGGTTAAACTTAAGTTGGTAATGATCTCTCTTTTGGGATCTGGCACACTATAAGAGATATTGCTCAACTCTACCGTAAACGACTGATTCTCTAAAAATGGTTTTTCACCTTCTTGGATTTCAAGCTCTTTATCTACTACTTGGCCCATCTTCTCCAATGAAGTTAAAAGATCGTAGAAAGTTTCTAAACCAAGGATCAATTTCTCTACAGAACCGATGACCAAAAGAATAATAATCTCCGCAGCAACAAACTGACCTATATTCATTTCTTGATTTAAGACCAGCAACCCACCAATAAGCAGCAGCCCTGCCGTTACCAATACCTTAAAACCGATCATTTGAATAAACTGTAGAACAATTACCCTAAAGTGACTTTCCCTAGCATTTAAATATTCAACTACCAATGTATCGTTCTTATCCAGCGCATGGGAAGTTTTGCCCGATAATTTAAAACTGACAATAGAACGGGCTATTTCCTGCAGCCAATGCGCTACTTTGTATTTGCTCTTAGACTCATCTAAACTGGTATCCAAACCACGTTGCGCCGTGAATTTGAACACTACATAAATCAACAGCAACAACAAAAGTCCATAGACAATAAAAAACGGATGGTAGAACGACAGCAGTAACAAACCAAAAACAATCTGTAACAAAGCGGCGGGAAAATCTATTAAAACTTTTGACAATGATTTTTGAATGGTAAGGGTATCAAAAAATCGGTTTGCCAATTCCGGTGGATAATAATTGTACAACTCACTCATTTTGATTTTCGGAAAACGATACGCAAATTCAAATGAGGCCCGGGTAAAAATCTTTTGCTGCACATTTTCAATTATACGTATTTGCATTAATTGCAGAATACCTACAAAAGCTACACCAATAGTAACACCAATGACCAAAACGATCCATGATGTACTTATCTGTGCGCCCTGCATTAAATTGATAATGGCCTGTATCCCCAAAGGCAAAGAAAGGTTTACTACACCGGCAAAAATTGCGTAGTAAAATACCTGAAATACGTCTTTCTTGTCTAATTTTAAAAGACCCAGAAAACGTTGCCAGGCGGTCAATATATTTTTATTCATCTGTAGTGCTGTTTAGGGTGTTGAACACAAGGTGTGTCAAATATTGTGTAGGTGTTATTTTGTTGGTGCAATCTGTCAACGACGGAAAATGCTCTTTTAAAAAATGCTGATGTAGACCGTTTTCTAAAATGGTACTTGCCAAACTAGTAGGATACTCATAGGAAGCATCTACCTCAGTTATCATTTCTGCCAATCTACTCACCAATCTTTTATAAATTGCATAGAAACCTTCTTTGTTCTCTACATCTACTTCCTTTGTAAGGTAAGATTTTGAATATTCGTTTATAACAATATTGTTCAATAAAATTTCATTGATATGAGAAAAATCCGAATCTTCTTTAGTTGTTTTGGTCATTATGAATATAGCCTTTAGCAACTTTTCCTTAGGATTTTTAATACTATTGGTAGCAAAGACCAATTGATACTCCATCCAACCCCAATACCAAGAGGTTAAATACAATAGCAATTTGTGCTTATTTTCAAAATACCGATAAATGGAGCTTTCATTTGATCCTATTTGAACACCCAACTTCTTAAAGGTAAAACTTTCAAAGCCTATATCATTGATCAATTGAATACTAAATTTAATAATCTTTTTACCAAGACCCGAAGACTCAGGGTCTTTTACATATAGCTTCTCATTGATTCTTATTTGAACTCCTTGCAATAGCCTATCCATACTATTTTGATTATAACGATTACAAATATAATAGTAATACTATCATGTAATAATAGTTTAACATTTATTTATAAAAGTAAAACAATCTAAATTTTATGTTCTCTGTAAATTTCTATCTAAAAAGAGTTCGTACATCTAACTTTTAAGATTTTAAAGAAAGAATTGATAGCGTTACAAATAGAAATTATGATTCTAGCCTGTATTATGGTCAAAACAAAAAAATCAGGCAAAAGCAATTATTAAACCATTACTGATACAAGAATTAATATACAGAACCAGTATTTCTCGTAATAAAGTATTTAGCAACATTTACAGACAAATGAATTAAAATCTAAAAGCAAACTTTAAAAAAAGGAAAGACGAAGTATTGCTCCTTAGTGCAGTTAATGTTACGAAAAGAAAACAATTTTTAACACATGCCATTGCTGTTTGCCATACCAATTATATACATGGATGACAAACAAATTAAACCATTACGAGAACGGACAGCTAAGGTTTAAAATTTGTTTAATAAGCACTAATCCAGTCAAAATTATCTTGAATTACCTGATGCTTCTCTTTTTCAAGATAATCCAAAAATGCCAAGGCAGTAGGCGATAATTTTTTTGATTTAAGCCAAATTAAGTTCCATTTTGTTTCTATTGGCAGACCTTTGACCGGAATTATCTGTACATCATTATTTTTTAGTTCATTCCTTAATCCGATTATAGGCATAATTGAAAAACCCAAACCAGCGATTACAGCTTGTTTAACGGCTTCATTAGAGGTTAACTCAATTTTCTTTCTAACTTCAAATTTGTTCTTAATTATAAAGGTTTCCATTGCAGCTCTTGTTGCCGAACCTACTTCCCTATATATTAAGGGCGATTGCTCAAAAATTTTCCTTCGAGAGAGATTTTTATTATTCAAGCCTTTTTTACCGGCAATCAAATACAGCTTATTCTGCATAAGCTCTACGCGTTCTACTTTCAATTTTTTTGGCAGAACCGATACCATGGCAAAATCCACCGCATTCAATTCAAGACTTTCTACTACCTGTGTTTTATTTGTAACATCTATTATTAAATCAACACCCTTATTTTGATGAGAAAAATTAGAGAGCATATACGGCATAACATATTTACCGGTAGAAACTACTGAAAATTTTAATTTACCCGCCAGCTCTCCTTTATAGGAAAGAATTTTATAATTTATAGCATCTACTTCATTCAGAATCTTTTTGGCGGCACTTGCAATTTCTTTTCCAAAATCGGTCACATACAGCTTTCTTCCTACTACTTCCGTCAAGGGAATAGAGAACTGATCTTGAAAATTTTTTAATTGAATGGATACCGCAGGCTGGGTTAAAAATAACTCTTCAGAAGCCTTTGTAATACTCTGACTTTCTGTTATTTGCAGAAATATTCTCAACTGATGCAATGTATAATTCATAAATATTTTTTATGTATACCATAATAAATATAAATAAAATTTAATGAATAAAAAATATAAGATTTGCAACCGAATTAAAACTTAAAATTATGGATGCAGTAATTAAAAATGAAGTCAAAAAAACTACCAAGAAACAGAAAATTCAACTTGTGGACGGTGAGTTTACAGTTTCTGAAGCAAATGACATTGTCAAAAATCTTATTAATGAAAAAATAAATTTTCATAAGCTACAACGTCTTGCCCTTTATGAAGGTTCATCAAAATCAAATACAGAATTCGCCGATGACCGTATTAAACAACTTGAAAACGACAAGATTACTTCAAATGATTTTTTTAAGGACAAGTATGGTAAAAATTTCACTATTTCCATTAATGGGGTTTTGGAAATAACGGTAAACGAAAACGCCTAATCTCTTTAAAAAAATCTGTATGTATAAAAAAGCAAATCTTTCTGTTTTAGCAACATTTCTGTTCATGGCTACATTAGTACTTATTTCATATAAGAACAATGCTCTTTTCTTAAATCAAATTCTGATTTCCTTTAGCCTTATCACCTTAATAATATTCATTAGAACAAGAGGTAACGAAAACTAAAAAACAAGTTGTTCTTCTGAATATACAAGTAAAAGGGAGCATCAATATTTAAAGCTCCCTTTAACCAATTTCTAAATATACTTTTATGGATTTGAATTTATTGTTAGATAATCTGACCAACCCGGCCCTGCTCTTTTTCTTCTTGGGAGTTATAGCCGTTCAACTAAAAAGTGACCTGGAAATTCCTCCTAATTCATCAAAATTCATATCACTTTACTTAATGTTTTCAATAGGGTTTAAAGGTGGCCAGGAACTTTCACACAGCAACATGGACATAGAAATTCTATGGTCTTTATTATTCGGTATATTCTTGGCATTGTTCGTCCCTATCTATACCTATTTTATATTAAGAAGAAAATTTAGTGTCGCCAATTCTGGAGCCATAGCAGCTTCTTATGGTTCTGTAAGTGCCGTAACTTTTGTAACAGCGGTATCATTTCTTGAAATGGAACAAATTGAGTTTGGCGGGCATATGGTAGCTGTAATGGCACTTATGGAAGCTCCATCCATAATTATTGGAGTACTGTTAATGTCATATTTCCAAAAAAATAAACAAAATAAAATATCCTTACCTAATGTTTTAAGACATTCTCTTACCAATGGTAGTGTTCTTCTAATTATAGGCAGCTTGATCATTGGTTTTTTGGCCAGTGACCAACACGCAAGGGGCATAGCACCATTTACAACTGATATTTTTAAAGGTTTTTTAGCGGTGTTCCTTTTGGACATGGGTATTACAAGTGGTAAAAAATTAGCAGATTTTCTCAAAAAGGGTTGGTTCGCCTTCCTTTTTGCCATAGTGATCCCACTAATAAACGGATGTTTGGTTGCTATGGTAAGCTCAATATTTACCGAAAGCGTTGGTAATCGATTTCTATTTGCCATCTTAGCGGCCAGTGCATCTTACATTGCCGTACCGGCCGCTATGCGCCTAGCAGCACCAAAAGCAAACCCTAGTTTGTATTTACCCATGGCACTTGCTATTACGTTTCCCTTCAACATAACCTTGGGTATGCCCCTTTATTTATGTATTGTTAACTGGTAATAATTTGACCAGAACTCAATTAATAGTACTTTTATTTCATGAATAAAGAAAGATGTGGCTGGTGCAAAGGTGATGCTCTTTACGAAGCTTATCATGACCAGGAATGGGGCGTACCCGTTAAAGACGATAATCTGTTGTTCGAATTTTTAGTATTAGAAACTTTTCAAGCTGGTTTAAGTTGGATTACCATTTTAAAAAGACGAGAAAATTTTAGGGTTGCATTCGATCATTTCGATTATAAAAAAATCGCTAAATATCCTGAAACCAAAATTCTAACTTTACTACAAGATGAGGGGATTATTAGAAACAAACTTAAAGTAAGGGCTACGGTGACCAATGCCATTGCCTACATGGAAATTCAGAAAGAATTTGGTAGTTTTAGTAGTTATATCTGGAAATTTGTAAACAATGAACCTATTACGAACAAAGTAATAAATTACAAAGATGCCCCTGCCAATACACCCATATCAGATACTATTAGTAAAGACCTAAAAAAGCGCGGTTTTAAATTTGTAGGCAGTACTATTATTTATGCGTTTATGCAGGCCACTGGTATGGTAAACGACCATCAAATAAATTGTTTTAGATATCATGAGGTATAGCACAAACCAATTACAACCAACATGAAAAATACTCTTAAAAAAATAGCATTCATCGGTTTTCTTTTTTGTTTTCAGATAAGTTATTCCCAATACAAATATGAGAGGGAACACCGCATTCTTAAATCTCAGTTTCCTGCTTTGGCAATAGCGACCATTGATGAAAATGTAGTAAACTTTAAGCGTATTAAATTCTACAAAGAGACAGATAGTACTAAAGTTAGTTATGAAGCAAAACTTAAAAAAGACAAGCTTTGGTACAGTATAGAATTTAATGAAGAAGGCATGTTAGAAGATATAGAAGTTCTAATTGAACCTACAGATGTACCCAATGATACTTATGCCAAAATAACTGACTATTTGAACAATAATTTCACAAAATATAAAATAAAAAGACTTCAACAGCAATATCCTTCAAATAAAGAACAGGTAAAGGATATTTTTAAAAACGCATTTCAAAATCTAATTCTTTCCTCTAATAATTATGAAATTATGGTTGTTGGCAAGAAGGACGAGGGCTATTTAGATTATGAAATTCTGTTTGATGCCAATGGAAACTTTAAAAAAATAAGAACTTCTCTTCCACCAAATTATGACCACGTTCTGTATTAGGGTTTGGCTTATCATTACCTTCCTATTATTTAGTGTCAACTACGT
>JAHDDL010000001.1:65714-73603 GCA_020629415.1 Maribacter sp.
GCACGTTTTGGTAATAGATTTAGAATTGAGCAACGCATTCAACCCTCTAAGACTGTGCATCGTTTTAGATATCGTTTTGCTATAGATATTCCGTTAAAAGGTTTAAAAATGGATATTGGCGAGCCCTATTTGGTAGCTACTACAGAATCTTTGATAAGCATCAGCAAAAGCGAAAAACCTATGTACGATCAACGACTTACCTCTCAAATTGGTTGGTCTATATCTCAAAACCTAAAGGCCCAACTTGGTATACAGTTTAGAATGGAAAACTATACGGAGCATACAGAACATGTGTTCCTTTTCTTGAACAGTTTGGTTATCTCAATTTAAAAATTTGATGAATTCCTTTCTTGGTATTTCTTGCGCACCCATACTTTCTAAATGATCGGTATGCAGTTGACAATCTAACAACTTATAATTTTTTGACTGCAACTCTTCCGCAAGTTTGATAAAGGCGAATTTAGATGCGTTCGACGTTAAACTGAACATACTTTCGCCACAGAAAATATCACCTAAATCTACACCGTATAAACCACCCACCAATTTATTGCCTTCCCATACTTCGTATGATTTTGCAATACCCTTTTCATGTAATTTTAAATATGCATTTTTCATATCGCTTGTAATCCATGTACCATCTTGTCCTTCCCTTGGTACTGATGAGCAATACTCCAAAACTTCTTTAAAACATGTGTTTTTGGTTAAACGAAACTGATTGCTCCGAATAACTTTGCGCATGCTTTTAGATATTTTTATTTGATGGGGATACAGAATCATTCTAGGATCAGGACTCCACCATAAAATGATCGAATCATTATCAAACCAAGGGAAAATTCCACTTTGATATGCCAAGAGCAACCGTTCTGGAGAAAGATCACCGCCAACTGCCAACAAGCCTTCTGTATTGGCACTATCTACTGGCGGAAAAATAAGTTCATCGTTCAAAAAGTACATGACTGGCCAAAGCTTTTGGTCTACTGAAAATAAATAAAGGACCTAGAACAAAAAAACTTGTTTAACTATTTAAAGCTAAACAAGTTTACTATTATAAAGACTTAACGTCCTAAAATATCTATATGTTATTCTTAGAAAGGAAGATCATCATGATCTTCTTCATTTAAATTATCCGCAGGCTCAAAAGCTTCCATTGGTGCAACCGGTGGCATACCAGCAGCTGGAGCTCCTTGAGACGCTCCTTCAATTCTCCATCCTTGAATAGAGTTGAAATATTTTACCTGTCCTTGAGGGTTTGTCCATTCCCTACCTCTAAGGTTAATGCTCACTTTTACATCTTGGCCTACGCCATAGTTGTTCAATAAATCACATTTATCTTGAACAAACTCTATCATTATATGTTGTGGATACTGCTCATCTGTAGTAACTACCAATTCTCTTTTTCTAAAGCCATTAGACCCAAAAGTTTGGGTTTCTCCTATCAATTTTACTTTACCTTCTATTTCCATCTTGAACTCTTTTTACAATAGAGTCCAAAAATACATAAAATGATGTTGTTATAAAACAGACTACAACGATAACCACACAACAATTATTCACAATTAGGGTTATCTTTAGTATTAGATAACTATTGGATGAACTTTATTCCTAAAAACAAAATTTCCAACATTTTTCTATTGATAGGCTCCTTTCTAGTCGTAAGCCTTATCTTATGGAATACCAATAGCTTTTTTAAACAATTTAAAGAAGAAGAACGCCTTAAAATGGAAATTTGGGCCACCGCCCAATCAGAATTTCTACAATCTTCAGAAACCGTTGATTTAGGCAGCTTGCATTTAAAGGTTTTTCAGAATAACACCTCTACCCCAATGATTCTTATCAACAAGGACAAATCGATAAGAGTCAACAACTTTCCACCTAATAAATTAAAGGACTCTGCATACATTCAAAGCCAACTTCGAAAATTTAAGAATGAAAACACACCGATCTCCATAGATCAGCAAGGTGAACACTTGGCTACTTTATATTATGGAAATTCTGATGTCTTAACCAAACTCAAATATTATCCTATTGCCTTACTCCTTATTATTTTTCTTTTTGCAGCGGTTATCTATTTTTTGTTCAGAACCAACAAAGCCTCTGAACAGAATAAATTATGGGCAGGTATGGCAAAAGAAACTGCACACCAAATAGGCACACCACTTTCTTCTCTTTTGGGCTGGAACGAGCTTTTAAAATCTGAGACCATTAACCCAAGCATAACCAAAGAAATAGAAAAGGATATTGATAGATTGCAAACTATTACAGAGCGTTTCTCCAAAATTGGTTCTTTACCCAAACTGGTAGAAAGTGATATTGTAAAAGAAACGAAAGATGCTTTTGAGTACTTAAAGCGAAGAAGTTCAAAACTCATTCATTTTTCATTTAGTACAAAAGTGGATCACCTACCGGTAATGTTAAACAGTTCATTGTACAATTGGACCATAGAAAATTTAGTTAAAAACGGAATTGACGCCATGAGAGGCAAAGGCAGTATTGCCATAGAAATAGTTCAAGATCACAAATATGTAAACATTTTAATAGCCGATACAGGGCATGGAATTTCAAAAAGCAACTATAATAGTATCTTTACACCCGGTTTCACCTCAAAAAAGAGAGGTTGGGGCTTAGGACTTTCTTTGGTTAAGCGTATTGTTGAAGAATATCACGACGGTAAAATAAAAGTATTATCATCTGGCAAAGAAGGAACTATAATGCAAATTTCTTTAAAAGTGTCTCAATAATTATGGCCAAGGAAAAATTAGAAGTTATTAAAGAAGCCAAACTAACGAATAACTGTCCGGAGTGTTTTAATCAGGATTTAAGTCTTACTTTTTATCAAAAACACACCTACGGTAGCTTTTTTCATAAAATTACTGGAGACCTCAGCAATAAATTAGTCTGTAATACTTGCCTCACCACAATCTACCCAGTAAGTTGGACGGATGATATAGAGCGTATGTTCAACTATTATCAAAAAACGGCTGTTCCAGCCAAAAAATCATCTCAACCAACACTATTATTTTATGGGCTTTTGTTAGCTATGATCGCCTTGGTAGCAGGAGCTATTTACCTTTTTATTTCTGGTGCCATTTAAATCTTAGCTCCAATTTCCTGGGCCAGTTCTGCCAACTCTTCATTACTTAGCTTAACCTTGTGTTGAAAAGTTGCATCTTTCATTTCGTTCAACGGAATTAAATGAACATGAACATGCGGTACTTCTAACCCAATAACAGACATTCCAATTCGCTTACATTCAACAGTTTTTTCCAGCGCCTTGCCCACTTTTCTTGAAAATGACATGAGACCCAAGTACGTTTCCTCATCCAAGTCAAATATTTTATTTACCTCTTTTTTTGATATACACAAGGTGTGCCCTTTAGCGTTTGGGTTGATATCCAAGATTGCTAAGAAATTTTCATCTTCCGCTACTTTAAAGCATGGTATTTCACCATTTATGATCTTGGTAAAAATCGTTGGCATAGTCGTTTGCTATTTAATACAAATTAAAAAATCCTACCCTTTTAAAAAGGATAGGATTAAATATAGTTATTTAAAAAATTTAAGCTCTTGTTATTTCAAGAATTTCAAATTTTATTGCTCCGCTAGGAACAGTAATTTCAGCAGTATCTCCCACTTTTTTACCTAAAAGTCCTTTGCCAATTGGTGAGCTTACAGATATTTTGCCCGTTTTAAGGTCCGCCTCACTTTCCGCTACCAATTTATAGCTCATTTCCATGCCATTGTTTTGATTTTTTAACTTCACGGTAGAAAGTACCAGAACCTTAGAGGTATCTAATTGCGACTCATCAATTATACGTGCATTGGCCACGGTATTTTCCATCTTGGAAATTTTCATTTCCAAAAGACCCTGTGCTTCTTTGGCAGCGTCATATTCTGCGTTTTCTGACAAATCTCCTTTATCCCTTGCCTCTGCAATTGCTTGAGATGCCTTTGGGCGTTCAACATCACGTAAATGATTTAGTTCTGCCTTAAGTTTTTTTAACCCTTCGACAGTATAGTATGATATGTTACTCATAACTTCCTCGTTTTATAAATAGACAAATCCTCTGCAAATGCCTGTTAATTCGGCTTTTTAAGAGAGGATTTAACACAAATATACATAATTTTTACGCACATTTGCTGAAGTTTTTTAAAACTAAATTTTAACCATGATAAAGAGATTAAGCATCGTAATTCTATTGATTATCACCGCTTGCAGTAATGATGGTACAAACAGAAATCCGTATTTACAGGAAATCAATTTTCGTTTTGAAGCTAATTTAAACCTGCCTTTATATAGTCCTCTTACAAATATTGGTAGTGCGATCTATATTCCAAGTGATCTTGCCGGCACAAGAGGTGTTTTTGTAATTCAATCAAGCATTAATCAATTTAGAGCTTTTGAAGGTAGCTGCCCAAATCACGCCCCTAATGATTGCTCTACAATGGTGTTGAACGGGCAAACTGTTATTTGTTCTTGCGAAGATTTTGAATACCTTCTATTTACGGGTCAACTGTTTAATAGACCCGAGGATGAAAATCGCTATTATGATATGTTAGAATATCGTGCAGTTTTAAGTGGTGGCAGCGTAATAATCTCTAATTAAGCATTATTCTTCAGCGCGGTATTTCTCCATTATTTCCTTGAACAGCTCACCTGTACTTGGTGGTGTATACGATATTGCATTTGCCCCGGCATCTATTGCTGCGACTATAGAATCGTCAGATTTTCCACCCGTGGCAATGATGGCGACCTTATCATTTAAATCCCTAATTTTTTTAATGATATCTGCAGTTTTAGCTGCGCCGGACACATTGAATATATCTACACCTGCATCTATTCTACCTTTAATATCATCTTTTTCCAAAACCACCGTAATGGTTACCGGTATATCAATTTTTTCCTTGAGCATGGTTATAAGGCTGTTAGGGGTAGGCTTATTTAAAACCACCCCTAAAGCACCTTGAAATTCTGCATGTATTGCCAACTCTAAAGACCGTACCCCGGTTGTTAACCCGCCACCGACCCCACAAAATATAGGTTTGTCGGCAGCCAATATCAAAGCATTTGATATTACCGGTTGCGGTGTAAACGGATATACCGCTATAATTGCATTGGCATTGGTATTTCTTATAATAGCTACGTCAGTACTAAACAAAAACGACTTTATAGATTGCCCAAAAACACGAATGCCAGAGCATTGAGAAATGACCTCTGGCACCGTTACTATATTGTTTCTTAACCTACTGCCAAAAACTGGAATGTTGCGCTCCATAACCCTGAGAATTAGTCTCCTAATTTAGATTATTCCACTATGCGCCTTACATTCTCAACAAATATTTAAGACAACTTTATATCTTTCTATTATCAATTAAAAATTCACTGTTGCACCTAACAAAAAGTTAGTTCCTGCTTGCGGATAATAACCCTGCACTTCAAATGAATTACCAGGTGTAGACCAACTATCTACATACGTATACCCGTTAGAAACATACTTTTCATTGAAGATGTTATTTACCAAACCTGAAAACACGATAGACTTTACAATGCTATTCATGTTGATCTCATACGTAATATTGAAATCTGTGGTAA
The DNA here is from genome assembly GCA_020629415.1 of Maribacter sp. Classification (GTDB taxonomy): domain Bacteria; phylum Bacteroidota; class Bacteroidia; order Flavobacteriales; family Flavobacteriaceae; genus Maribacter; species Maribacter huludaoensis. Next base: position 71,305 of record JAHDDL010000001.1, read on the forward strand.
AATAAGAGTCTAGCTTAGATGCTTTTGTATCTGTATTGCTTAGATATTGCTCACCTACGAACTTTGAATACAGCGAAATATTCATAGCATCACATGGCATATAACTAAAAACGTTACCCGCCACCAAGCCCGGAGAATAAGCAATGTTGGTATCTCCTAAACCTTGTAGCATACCATCTCTATCAATAAAGAAATCTTTGTTCTTATTTTGACTGATGGCAATGTTAGGCCTTAGGTTGAATTTTTCACCCAATATTATATTGGCATCAACTTCTAAACCTAGCCTGTAACTATCGCCAATATTTTCCCTTAATGGTGCACCAACGTCATTTAACTCACCAGTAACCACTAACTGATCCTTATAATTCATGTAATATACATTGGTATTTACTTGAACTGAAGGGGAAACATACCTCCATCCCAATTCAAAATCATTTAGTTTCTCAGGTTTTGGATTACCATTTTCATAATCGTTCCTATTGGGCTCCCTATTAGCTACCGCATAAGACAAGTAAAAATTATTATTGGCATTAAGATCAAAGGTTACTCCTGCCTTTGGATTGAAAAAATTGAACGTATCATCAACAAGACCGGTATCTTCCCCGTTTGCTTTATACCCAACTGTTCTATATTGAACATCTCCATACAATGACCACTGATCTGTTAATTGATAATTTGCCTTTGCGTATAAGTTAAAATCTGTTTTAGATGAACTATCATCATAGTACCGATCTTTGTAACTACTATTACTAGCATATCTAGCCCAGATTACCTCTCCAAAATGATCCCCTTCGTATTTATTAAGACCACCACCAACTATTAAATCTAACTTTTCTTTCTTGTAATTCGCAGAAAAAACGGTTCCGTAGAAATCATTATCCAACCATCGTCTTCTAATTAAATCGGTAGTATTCACTTCTTCACCATCTACAATCAGTGGCTCAAAACCATAGGTAGAAAAATCATCGGCTTCTCTATACTGCTCAAAATAACCTCTACCTCTTGTATAGTGCAACGCAATATTTGTACTCCAAAAATCAGAAATCTGTTCGTTCCATAATAATTGTGCATGGTCTTGCTTGTAATTATCCACTTCATTATCATAAAACTGGGTATTACCATTTAAATCAGTATAAATACCTGAAGGATTAAAAGTTCTATTATCCCTCAAAGTTTGACCATCTATACCGTACCAAGCTTGGTACGTAATTTCATGACCCCCAAACATCAATGCCTTGATCAAAGTATTGTCATCTTTATAAGCCGCTTGTAAAAAATAAGATTCTAAATCCGATCTTGCTCTATCTATATAACCATCTGATTTAATTTTAGATAGTCTACCTGAAATTTCAATATGATCATTTAATAATCCGGTACTGAACTTTAAATTATTTCTTAATGTACCGTAGCTACCTATAGAACTTGATATTTGACCATAAGCGTCTTGTGAAAAACCGTCTGTCAACAAGTTTAAACTTGCCCCAAAAGCACCTGCACCATTGGTAGATGTACCTACACCACGTTGCAATTGCAAACTCTCAGTTGAAGAAGCAAAATCTGGCATATTTACCCAAAATGTACCTTGTGACTCGGCATCGTTATAAGGTATTCCGTTAATGGTCACATTTACACGTGTAGCATCACTACCTCTTACTCTAAGCCCAGTATAACCTACACCGGCACCAGCATCTGTAGTAGTTACCACAGATGGTAAAAAGTTCATTAATACAGGAATGTCCTGCCCAAGGTTTCTTGGTTTAATTTCCTCTTTTGTAAGATTTGAAAATGTAACCGGAGATTGCTTGGTTACCCTTACCGCAGAGACGAACACTTCGTCTAAGACTACTTTTTGACCCTCTAGAGAATCAGTTACTTGTTCTTGGGCACTAACTCCAAGACTAAACGCAAAAAACGCCGCAATTGTGAAAATAGTAAGTTTCATTCGTAAATTAAATACGAATAAAAGGGGCTATTATTCTAAATAAAAATTGATTTTGCCTATTTAAAGACTTTGTTTTCCAAAATGAAGTCAGCCATTACGCTGGCTGGCCCCTCGCTAAAAATGTCCACCGGACATTTTTTTAACGCTCGGTCCCTTGGCAGCATTACCCGCCCAGGTTCTTTGGGTATAATCTCAGCTTTGTCCTAAAAAATATTAGGATTTTGGCACCCCTTTGAGATGCCGCAAATGTAATGCAGTAATTTTAACTCTCATAAATAAATCTGAAAAAATAACATCTTGTTTAATTAACATCATTTTAGAACTTATTATCCCTGTTTTGTCGTATTTACCTATACA
>JAHDDL010000001.1:73703-75943 GCA_020629415.1 Maribacter sp.
TTTACCCTTAAAATTACTATTAGCTACTTGCTTTTGGTCATATTGGGCATTATTGCCTCATACTATATCTATACGGAGGTTCAAGAATACATTGCTACTGAAAATACAACGGATAAAGACAATAAACTACTTAAAACAAACTCATTTCTAGCTCAATTATATGAAGCTGAAAGTCTCTCTAAACTTGCATTGCAAACCAAAAGTAAAATTAATTTTAGCGCCTATGAGAACAAAATAGACTCCATACGCACCAATATTCAAGAAATAAAAACGCTAACGGACAGTGAATATCAACACAACCTTTTAGACAGCCTTAGCGCACTTTTAGATAAAAAAGTGACAAATATTAATGCCTTAAGAGCCATTAGACTTAAGGACCAAACAGGGACCGCTATAAATTCTGCACTAGCGGAATTTGATAAGTTAGAGGAATCTTTAGGAATTATTAAACCGGAAGGCTTAGCTCCTAATTTAGAAGAACTTTCACCCAAGGCCCAAAGTACCATAAAAAAGGTTGCAGATTATCTTAATGCCAATGTCCCCACAAACGGTAATTCACAAAGCAATACACAGACTATGGACAGTGTTCTACAAGTCTCTAAAAATCTATTGAAAGATGTTAAACAGGAAAATGCCATAAACGAAAACACCTTGGCCATTAGAGAGACCAATATCAATAAAACCGATCTTGAACTTTCGCAGCAGTTACGTACCATCCTCTCTTCATTTGAGCAAGAGATTATTACGAACAGCATCAACAACTCCATTAAAAAGGAAACCTTGTTAAAAAGAAGTATTCGCCTTGCCGTTATTGCAGCAATTCTCGGTTTTCTAGTGGTTGGTATTTTTACCTTTATTATAAATAGAGATTTCTGGAAAGCTAATGTATACAGAGAGAAACTTGAAAAAGAGAAGGTCTACTCTGACTCTTTATTAAAAAGTAGGGAACAATTGATTGCAACGGTAAGTCATGATTTACGCACCCCATTAAACACCATAAGCGGTTACACCAATATTATAGAGGAAAATGAACATGGAACCGTTAATAAAAAGCATATTGACCAAATAAAATCCGCTACCACATATGTGAACAATCTGGTAAACGATTTGCTGGATTTTTCTCAATTGGAGGCCGGTAAAATGGTAGTCAAAAAATCTACTTTTGAGGTAAATGACTTAATTTCCGAAACTGCTAATAGTATTGCCGCACAGTATACGGCAAAGGATATTGATTTAATTCTTCATTTGGATGAGTCTTTAGAACATCCTGTTGTTTCAGATGCTTTTCGATTACGTCAAATTATTACAAATTTACTGGGCAATGCCTATAAGTTTACCGATAAAGGCTCTATCACCTTAACGGGCAATATCATTGAAAAACAAAAAATAAAACAACTTTTCCTGAAAATTTCCGATACCGGCATAGGGATATCAAAAGAGAAGCAAAAACTAATCTTTAAAGAATTTACACAGGCAGAAAACGATACCGACAAAAAGTACGGTGGCTATGGATTAGGACTCACCATTACCAAAAAACTTACCGAATTGTTAGGCGGTACAATCTCGCTTGACAGCAATATAAACAAAGGCAGCACCTTTACACTTAAAATACCTATTGCTTATGGTGAAATATCATCTGTTGAAACAAAAATCGCTTTAAAACCGGATAGGTTAAAAATTATTGTTTTTGATGATGATGCTTCGTTTTTGAAACTAATTGGGGAAATGCTAAAATCAGCCGGAATAGAAGTTTTACTTTTTACCGATTTCAATGCTTTTAAACCCGATTCAGATTTTAAATTCAATATGGTTTTGACCGATATTGAAATGCCTAAGGTCTCCGGCTATGACATTGTTGACCAACTTAAATCAGGAACATTTAAACATTATGAAAATCAACCCATTTTAGCGATGACCGGAAGACGAGATCTTACGGTAGATCACTTTATGGAAAAAGGATTTACTGGACTAATCCGAAAACCATTTTCAAAAACCGATCTTTTACAAAAACTAAACAACATGTTTGAAATGGATTTTGAACATACTCATGAAAAACCTTTTATTTCTAGAAATAACAACGAAAACCTTTACAGTTTAGAAACCATTGAACTCTTTCTAGGAAAAGACAAAACCGCTATTGACGAGGTTTTGCTGACATTTAAAAATGATACAGGGAAAAATTTACATGAATTAAAATTAGCGGTAGCTACAAACAATATTGCTCAAATAAATAGTTCTGC
>JAHDDL010000001.1:76043-122310 GCA_020629415.1 Maribacter sp.
TGTAATAACTTGGCCGCTTTAGACTTGTTGTAATTAGTACGTTTTAAAGCATTAACAATTTGTTCTTTTTCAAAATCTGCTTTAGAGACACTACCTAAGTCCAGTTTTTCCGGCTTTGACTCCATGAGCTCTTCTGGCAAAGTATTCACTTGTACCTGATTGGTGGTAGTCAATAACACTGCACGTTGAATAACATTCTGCAATTCCCTTATATTACCTGGCCAGTGGTATGTATTAAAAACATTCCACACCTCATCTGAAAAATCAAGAATCTGCTTGTTTAATTTTTGGTTGAACTTTTTCAAAAAATGAGATGCTAGTACAGCCAAATCCACCTGCCTGTCTTTTAAAGCAGGTATTTGAAGAGAAAACTCATTTAACCTATGATATAGATCTTCTCTAAAATTACCTTTTTCCACTGCTGCTTTTAAATCTTCATTGGTGGCCGATAAAATTCTGACATTAACCTCCACTTCAGTATTGCTACCGATTCTTTTAATTTTACGCTCTTGTAAAGCTCTTAATAGTTGTATTTGATTCTCATAAGAAAGATTACCAACTTCATCTAAAAACAAGGTTCCCCCATTTGCCGCTTCAAAACTTCCTATTTTATCGGCTATAGCCCCAGTAAAACTTCCTTTCAAATGACCAAAAAATTCACTAGCGGCAAGTTCTTTTGGTATTGCCCCACAGTCTAGCGCTATAAACGGTTTTTCTTTACGATTGCTTTTTTGATGAATTGCTTTTGCCGTAACCTCTTTCCCAGTACCACTCTCACCAATAATTAAAACAGACATGTCTGTAGGTGCCACCAAGGCAATATGTTCATCTAATTTTTGCGCAGCTTCACTAAGTAACTCCAAGTCATTAGAACTTGACGACTTATCTTCATTTTCTACAGTTGATTTTGAGTCTTTTTTTGTTGTAATAGCCGTTTCTTTGGAAGTAATTGGTTTAGCGTGTAATGCACCATCAATTACAGCTAACATTTGATCTGGCGTAAATGGTTTTGAAATATAATCATACGCACCCATTTTCATGGCTTTAACTGCGGTAGATACTTCCGCATAACCCGTCATTACTATTACCGGAATACTGTCCTTTAGTTGAGAAACGAGTTTAATGCCATCATAATCCGGTAAACGCAGATCTGTAATTACTAATTGAAAATTTTGCTCTTTGAGTTGCTTTTCACCATCTAACCCGGTCTGACTTACCACAATATCAAAACCATTTCTTTCCAAAAACTTTTTTAGCATTTGAGCAAAAGAAGTATCGTCTTCTAAAATTAAAATTTTGGACATAGTAAGTTTGGTATTCTAAGTATTTACGTAAAAATACCATAAGACGACTATTTGTATTTTAAAATTATCATAAAGCTTATTTAATCAATTCGATAGAGCAAAAAAAAAGGAAAGAATAGCACTTAGCTATCCTTTCCTGACCAAACCAACTTGAACAAACAAGTTTCTCTATAATTACATATCTATCCAATTCCCATTTTCATCCGCATATACGGTTCCTTGTGTTCCATCTTCAAGAGACAATATCAACTTATACTGTTTCTCACTGTTCGTATATGCTTTATCTAGACTAGCAGTCGGGAAATTCTTAGCTACTGCATCTGATACTGCTTGAGGAACTTCTGCTACTGAAATTTCCTTAAAATCATCGGCCACGACCAACGTTTCATTTATTTGATTATGTTGGATTCCGTTTTCTGCCATTAATACATCTTGTGCGCTTATTGTAAAACCACCTAATGTCAATGCCCCTAATAAAAATAAAGTCTTCATCTTTCTAATATTTAAGTTAATACTACTTTTCAATACTATTAACTAAGAAAAAAGAATGCCACAAAACCAATAGATAACAATATTATTGATTATCAGGTATTTATGTGATTTAAGTTTTTGTGTAGTTGGGTAAAATTGTATCTAATAATTTCTTCTGTGTAATTTTTACTCAATTTATCTATTACTTGAGATAAAATTGCTTTCCTGCAATGAGGACAAAAAAAAGGAGCTGCAAATTGCAGCCCCCCCTCAAACCACCTATCAAACTCTTGTCTTAAAATTTTAAATCAACACCTCAATCAATTCAACAACAACTAAAATTGGGCAATGCTAATCCGGGGGATTATTTCAATTACAATTATTTGGTGGCACTTTCATAGTTAACGGTTAGTGTTTACGCGAAAGTGATATTTTAATCATTTATTTCTCTAAACATAGTTTTGATATGATACTTAACGAAAAAATCAGAACTGTGCTTAAGACTAAAATAAATACTAATGTGACCATTGTTTCATAACTTGCTTCACTTATTTAGACACAACATTTTTTGATAGGTCACATTTTAAATAAAAAAAAACCGCATTTAGCAGTTTTTTTTATTTCCGTCTGTAATGCAGACTATCTTTTGTTGATCCAATTACCGTACTGGTCTATATATACGGTCTTTCTTGTTCCGCTTTTAAGTACCATGATCAATTTGAACTCTCCTTTATCATTTTTAAAAGCACCCCCAAGTTTAGATGTTGGGTATTGCTTTAATATTTCTTCAATAACCGGAGGGGTTAATTCGCTAGATTTTATTTTTACGTACTCATCTGTTATGATAGTAATTTCTTCTTCTATAAAATTTGAACCAGTCATTGCTGAACTGTTCAATGTTATTCCTAAAATCAAGAATACCAATAATGCGTAATTCTTCATGCCAATGTTTTAATCGTTAATAACTCTACTTCTATAATTATTTACGGAAGAATCTGACATATGGATTATCTATTGCCATAATTTAAAGGCGCTAAACTGAAAAAAGCTGCCTAGGCAGCTTTTTACAAACAACTAACTCAAACTTATAATTTCTACATTTCTAACCAGTTACCTTCTTCATCTGCATACAACACTACAGAAGAACCATCTTGAGAAGTAATTTCTAGTTTATAGTTATTTTCATCATCAATATATGCTTTATTCAACATTGCACCTTGGTAATCTGATGCTAGGGCATTTACAATTGGTGTAGGTAAATCTGAAGTTGCTACCTCTGTATAATCTTGAATGAATACATCTTCCATGATACCATCGTGAAATATAATTGGTGTAGCTGCAGTACCTATTGTTAAACTACCTATTGCTAAAGCTGTGGCAAAAACTAATTTTTTCATCTTTCTACGTTTTAAAATTAAACATTCTTGATAGGTATATTAGAAGAATTATGCCAACCTTGTAACTTACAAGTTTTATATATATAAATTATTGATTTACAATATCTTGTGATTTTCACTGCACTTTCTTTCCCTGTGTAAAATTGTGCAGAAACAAAAAAAATGTGTAGAATCTACACACTTTTTTACCTTATGTAAGCATTGATAATTATGCCTGATGCGAATCTTTTAAAAGATCTACTACACTTTTTACCGGATTAAAAGTCACTAATGGAACTTCTACAAATATGGTGTTCCAAAACGCCATTGCCCCGTTCCACAAACCTGGAAGCTCAAGAGCTTTTAACTCTTTACCATCTTTAGTTTTACCTGTTATAAAACCCTGCTTTTCATCTACGAACTTCAACAGGTCATATTTCTCACCTTTATAGTTACGCACAGCACAGACTAAATCTACTGGATTAAAATGTGTAGCATTCTTTAATATGTCTGCCTGCTGCTGATCATCCATGTCTATTTGGGCAGATTCTATAATCTGTAAAGAAACTTCTCCTTTACCATTGGTTACCCAAAACGGACCGCCACCTGGCTCGCCTTCATTTTTAACCATACCGCAAACACGAATTGGTCTATTGAGCTTGTCTTTTAAAACAGCTACTTTTTCAGTGTTTGGCCTTGAATCAAAATCATCTGTAAAACGAACATTTAAATTCGTTACCAAAAAGTTTCTGATTTCTTCTATTTGCGTATCATCTACATTGTCATTATCAAGTAACGCTGCATATTCAAAAGCTTTTTCCTGCTCTTTTAGTAGTACACCTGCCAAAACCTTTTTACTGTCGGCAACTGCTTTTGCATCTTTCATTACAGCAACGTTGTCTATATTCTTAATAAAAATTACATCGGCGTCCTGTTCATTTAAATTTTGGATCAAGGCACCATGACCACCTGGTCTAAACAACACAGAACCATCCTCATTTCTAAACGGTTTATTTTCCATATCTACCGCCAAGGTGTCTGTAGAAGGTTTTTGAAATGAATAGTCTACGTTATAGGAAATACCGGTATCGCCCGTTACCTTTGGTCCTGCCGCTTTAAACTCTTCTTTGAACATTTCTTCATGCTGTTCTGAAATTGTGAAATGCAGATTCGCTTTACCGTTAGAACCGGCATATAGAGCCCCCTCTTTTAAATGTTCTTCAAAAGGAGTTGCAGTAGAATTACCGTATTTATGAAATGGCAATAATCCCTTTGGAAAAAAACCATAGTTTAAGGCATTTTCACCTAAAAGTTCCGAAATGAAACCATAAACCTTTTCTCCTTGAGAATCAGATTTTACAGCTATCCTATCCATTACTTTTTGATAAAACGGAAAGCGCTCCAATCCTTCAGAGAACTTTTTTATATCCTTGTCATTAGTTCTTGATAAATATGCATCCAAAGTCTCTTCTGCTGGATCATACGCACCTAAAAAGCTGAACAAAGCTTTGAACATTCTAGATGCCGCACCAGAAGCGGGCACAAATTTTAAAATATCAAGTCCTTTTAATTTTGAATCATAAAATGCACTGAGTTCCTTTTCTTCAGATTCAGAAAATTTAAGAATACCATTACCTATTACGGCGGCATTCTCTAATTTAACAAAAGGTATACCCTCTTTAAATGTTTTAATATGACCCAGCATTGTGTCCTTAGAGATTCCTTTTCTCTCTAGTTGCTTTTGGTCTTTATCTGTAAGTTCTATCATTGCTCTAATAAGGTATCTATATGGTTAATGGCTTTATTTAAACGTTGTTTTTTGTTCCCTTTCAAGGTAATAAAATTTTTACCGTATTTTTCTAAAGTGTCCTTAAAATAATTGAACATTTGCTCCCTTTCATTTGGCTTGTCCCTTAAATCATCTGCTTCCCAAGGAATATCAATATAGGTCAATAAATAAAGGTCATATGTATTCTGCAATGCATATTTTTCTAAAATAGGATCACAATTACCTATGTAATAAGCTTCCGAATATACTTTGGTTTCCAATAAATCTGTATCGCAAATGAGAATATCCGTAGCTTTTTTAGTTAAACTGTTCTCTAAACGCATTTGCCCTTCAGCAATTGGCAGTAAGTCATGAGGTTCACAAGTTTTACGTTCGTTGTTCCATTTATCCTGTAGATATTCCCTGGCGTATTCCGGTACCCATACGGTATGGTAATGTCTTGCCAATTGCTCTGACAAGGTTGTTTTTCCAGTAGATTCCGGACCAAAAAGAACCACTTTTAAGATATCTGAAGGTTCTTGCTTATATTTTTCTTCCATGCATTATACCCGTAAAAGGCCAATATTGTAAAAATGAGATATTGAAAACTAGTAAACGTAAATCCTTTATAAAAGTATAATGGAATAGATATTAAATCTCCAATGATCCAATATATCCAATTTTCTACTTTTCTTTTGGCCATCAGCCACATACCCACAAAAAATATAGCTGTTGTTATGGTATCAACATAGGCCGTCCAGCTATTCCACTTATCAAAAAATTGGTATACGGTAAAAACAAAAATGATGGTACTTATAAATATGATGACCGAGGTACTATTTTCCTTTTTGGTTACTCTGGTAATTGGTGTGTAATGTTCTGCATCTACTTTTCTTGTCCATATATACCATCCATATAAACTCATTATAAAATAGTAGGCGTTGATCATCATATCGCCCAGCAACCCCCATTTTAAAAGGAGGTATACAAATATTGAAGTACTTATTAACCCCGTGGGGTATACCAAAATGTTGTTTTGTTTGGAAAACCACACCGATAACAGTCCAAAAACGACCGCTACGACCTCAAGGACAATATCTAAAGTATCATAGTCGGCATATTGACCAAAGAGATAATCAAAAATGGGGCTCATAGTCGCTTCTATCAGATTTCACTATTTTCATGAATAAAAGCCCGCGATCCATAAGTTCAAACGCTGTTTTTATCTCGGCATTCAGCACTTTCATTACTTCATCGTATGGTCCGTATACCTGTGTGCTTAACGGATTCTCAAGAATGACCAGACCACAACCGCGAAGTTTCTTTATAAAATTTATGATGTGTTTTTCAAAATCGTCCTGCAATGGCGAAAATGTTAATTCTACCGATATATTCATTTATAACGCGCTATTTATATTTTAATTTATTCTCTGTTCCTTGTTGCATAAACGCAAGTGAACTGTTCAAACTCCATAAATCTAATTTTATAGTTTGATAAGTTCCCTTGAAAAATAATCTGTGCCGTAGTATTATTGGCATCGAACTTAAAATCCTGAACATTTATGTGATGCAAGAAACTAACTCCCCTATGCCCATAAATTTTATAGAGTGATTCTTTTGCTCCCCATACAATGGTCAACTTTCTAACTACGGCTGCGGTATTTGCCAATGTTCTGTATTCTTCAAAGGGTGTAAATTTATGTGCTATGCGCAAAATTTTATCACGCTGCATTTCAATATCGATACCTACATGTTCCACAGAACTTATGATGATGCCCGTAAAATTATGAGAATGTGTTATGGAAATAAACTTACCATCCTTTAAATGTGGTTTTCCATTTTCATCATAGATCAAATCGCCATCTGTATAGCCATACTTGGCAAGTAAGTGTCTTATACTCAAGAAAGCTTTGCGATGAAGCTCAGATTTCATACCATTGAACCTATTCTGGCAATATGGTGTTAGCTCAACACCTTCCCAAAGTTTATTTTCGGTCTCTTCAACCTTCCAAATGGCCAAAGAGGTTTTTTCATTTACTGTTATAGTTTTGTAAAGCGGCATGGGTTTCTTTGTGTTATTCGTACCTTTGCACGAATTAAAAATTGCTGTACACAGATAAACGAAAGTATAAAATAATAAAGATATGAGCACGAAAACTATTCCGTATGTGCCTTATAAGGTTAAGGATATTACCCTTGCCGATTGGGGAAGAAAAGAAATTGAATTGGCAGAAGCTGAAATGCCAGGCCTAATGGCCCTTCGTGAAGAATACAAAGACGAGCAACCTTTAAAAGGGGCACGTATTGCAGGTTGTCTTCACATGACCATACAAACTGCCGTTTTAATTGAAACGTTAACCGCTTTGGGTGCAGATGTTACTTGGAGCTCATGTAATATATTCTCTACACAAGATCAAGCCGCTGCCGCTATTGCTGCTGCAGGTGTACCTGTTTATGCCTGGAAAGGTATGAACGAAGAGGAGTTTGACTGGTGTATTGAGCAAACCTTATTCTTTGGCGAGGACAGAAAACCATTGAATATGATCTTAGATGATGGTGGTGATCTTACCAACATGGTTTTAGATAAGTATCCAGAATTGGCGTCTGATGTTAAGGGTCTTTCAGAAGAAACCACTACAGGTGTTCACCGTTTATATGAGCGTGTTAAAAATGGTACTTTACCTATGCCCGCTATTAACGTAAACGATTCTGTGACCAAATCTAAATTTGATAACAAATACGGGTGTAGAGAAAGTGCTGTTGATGCTATACGTAGAGCTACGGATACCATGCTTGCAGGTAAGCGCGTTGTCGTTGCCGGTTATGGTGATGTTGGTAAAGGTACGGCAGCTTCTTTTAAGGGTGCCGGTTCTATTGTTACCGTTACGGAAATTGACCCTATTTGTGCACTACAAGCTTGCATGGACGGGTTTGAGGTCAAAAAACTGGAAACCGTTATTGGTAATGCGGATATCGTAATTACTACTACCGGTAACAAGGATATTATTAGAGCCGAACATTTTGAAGCTCTAAAGGATAAAGCCATTGTTTGTAACATAGGGCATTTTGACAATGAAATTGATATGGCTTGGTTGAACAAAAACCACGGAAACACTAAAGATGAAATTAAGCCTCAGGTAGATAAATATACAATTGACGGTAAAGATATTATTATATTGGCGGAAGGTAGATTGGTAAACCTAGGTTGTGCTACCGGACACCCTAGTTTTGTAATGAGTAATTCATTTACCAACCAAACGTTGGCGCAAATTGAACTTTGGAAGAATAGTGAAAACTACAAGAACGAAGTATATATGTTACCAAAGCATTTAGATGAAAAGGTTGCAAAATTACACTTGTCTCGTTTAGGTGCAGAATTGACCGAATTAAAGAAAGACCAAGCCGATTATATCGGTGTTACGGTTGAAGGTCCTTTTAAACCGGAATACTATAGATACTAAATTATAGTCCTATAAATAAAAAAGGTCTCGATGTTATCGAGACCTTTTTTTGTTCTATACTTTTCCAGTTAGTTGTTTTCTGCCAACATACCTTCTAAATAATAACAATCTGTTTGCTCCTTTAATTGAGCCAACCCTTGCTCTTTAGAGCTTAAAGGATCAATTTTCACCTCTTTACCGTTTGGCATGTAAACAATGTAAAAACCTTCTTCAAAAGATGACAGTTTTATAATCTCTCCATTAGGTCTTACCGCATTCCATGATTTTTCACTTGGCTTATATACCAAATCAATTTTCTTACCCTTTTTAGGACCATCGACTACAGTTACCTGCATCCTATTTTTAGTAGCGGTCATTTCAAAGGTATTACCGTCTCTTTCGACCATTTGAGTTTCAGACTCTCCTTCTTCCATAGCAATTGGGTTGGATCCGCTCCAAAATTCAATAACATTGAAAATTACGGCATCACCCAAAAAGAATAGTCCATAAACTGGAATTATGTTCAACCCCCAAAATACCAGGTTATTAACAAACTTACTATCCGAGACTCCTTGGTTCCAGTCCTTTAAATTATTAAAAGCACTAAATGACCCCAAGCAACTAGAGAATAATAGCGTACTCGCCATTGCAACGCAGATAACTGATTTTTTCATGATTTTATCGTTTAGAATTAGTTGTACAAATTAGTCTTAAACTCAAAAAATTGTAAACTGAAACAACTTAATTATTAACGATATCCATTAATTATAGAAATAACAACTTCGCAAATGACTTTTATCCTATTAACCTCTACCATTTTGCATACCCTCATTCCATTTTCTGACAAATTCATCTGACCATGCATCCCATCCAATTGTGCTTAATGTCCAAATGGCAATACCAATTACAATAATATTTAAGACTATACCTATGACAGCAATAATCTTTCCTTTTTTAATTTTTCCAAAATTGCTGTAGGCATCTGGATTCATTTTATAAATCCCCTCAGATTTAGATGCCAAATAGTAGGATATAATTGCAGGAATGATACCAAAACCACCTAAACAAAACACAAAACAACTTAACATTGATAAAATATAAATTAGAGAAGAATTTGGAAGTTTCTTGGTATGCATATATTAGATTTATAAAATTTGTTCCCTTAAAAATATTAATAAAAAAATCTTGTTCCACGTTTTTGAAAAATTTTGCCAATAGTGTATTTACTTTTTGCGAATCCCTTTTATCCAAGTAATGATTTTACGTACTTCGTTAAAAAAACACTATGATACTATTTGTTGACATGGACGAGGTAATTGCAGATACCTATGGTGCCCATATTGAACTATACAATAAAGAATTTAATGGCGAATTGACCAAGGATCTGTGTGCAGGCACCGAAGTATGGCGAATGGTGCCGGAAGCGCACCAAGAAAGTGTTCGTAAACATGCCACTAGAAGAGGATTTTTTAGAAATCTGAAACCTATAGCAGGCAGTCAAGAAATACTTGCACAATTAGCCGATAAGCACCAAGTTTACATAGCATCTGCTGCCATGCAATTTCCAAATTCCTTGGAAGAAAAAAGTGAATGGTTAGATGAACACTTTCCATTTTTACCTTGGCAAAACCGTATACTTTGTGGTCATAAACACATTCTAAAAGGAGATGTTTTAATAGACGACAGAAGTTTTAATTTAGAGAATTTTGATGGTAGAAGTTTACAGTTTACCTCACCACATAACGTAAATACCGAAGGTTTTGAACGTGTGAATACTTGGTTTGAGATTGGGGAGAAACTTTTGCAATAATTACTATATCTTAAACGATAGGATATAAAAACCCCCCTTCATTACTGAAGGGGGTTTTTTTAAATAACTTTTTTAAGCTTAAGCTTCAAAAGGCTCAATGGAAACAAATGATTTTCCACCTGCTTTCTTTTCAAACTTAACTAGACCATCTACACGTGCGTGTAATGTATGATCTTTTCCTGCGTAAACATTTTCACCAGGATTGTGTCTTGTTCCACGCTGTCTAACGATAATGTTACCAGCGATAGCAGCTTGACCACCATAAATCTTAACTCCTAATCGTTTCGATTCTGATTCTCTACCGTTTTTCGAACTACCTACACCTTTCTTATGTGCCATTGTCTAAGGTTTTAAATATTATTATACTTTGATGACCTAGCTTATTTAGCTACACCACCGTCTAATTCGTCTTGCCATTTTTGTAACTCGTCCCATTTACCATCAGCAGCTAATTCCGCTTGTTTTGGCCATGTATCGGTTACGTGATTTCCACGAACGTCCGCTATAATTTCAGCAATTTTAGCTGCGTCTGTTTTTGCCAATTCAGCAAAAGTAGAAATACCTGCATTGTTTAAAGTCTCGGCAATTTTTGGACCGATACCTTCAATTTTTTTCAAATCATCACCTTTAGCGCTAGCCTTTTTTGCTTTTGCTTTTGGTGCTGCTACCGGAACTGCTTTTTCTTCAACTTTTTTAGCCTTTGGTTCAGCTTTCTTAGTTTCAGATTTCTTCGCTCCTTTAGAAATAATAGATTCGATTACAATCTCTGTTAAAGACTGACGATGTCCATTTTTCTTTTTGTAACCTTTACGTCTTTTCTTGTGAAAAACGATTACTTTGTCACCTCTTAAGTGTTTAACGACTTTAGCCTCTACTGCGGCTCCGTCTATAGCCGGGGCGCCGATAGTAACGTTCGATCCATCAGCTAAAAGAAGAACATTGTCAAAAGTAACTTTCTTACCTTCTTCTGCCTGTAAACGGTGAACGTACACTTTCTGGTCTTTTGCAACTTTAAATTGCTGCCCTGCCATCTCTACAATTGCGTACATATTGTTAAATGTAATGATTAAACCTGATGGATTTTTTCCATAGGCGGGTGCAAATATAGATCTAAATCCTGAAATAACAAGTCTTTTTTATATATTTTGCACACTCTTTACCAATGTAGTGTTCGAAGTTTTAAAGAGTTGCATAAATGCAAGAGTTAAAACAATGCTACTGGTAAAACCCATAGTTGCAACTACCAAAAAAACAATAGCTTCAAAACTTCTATACGTATTAGCCCATTTTGTAGACAACTCTTCTAAGAAACCGGGCTGTAGCTCTGTAGAATAAAAGGCAAAAAAGATTGTGAAGATCAAAGTTGCAACGCCACCGGTAATTAAACCTGCCATAAAACCTCCTGCATAATTAAATTCGCTTCCTTTTTTTAACTTATAATATTTGATCGCCTCAAAAATCGCGAAACCGGTAATTACCGCATTGAACAAACTATAGAATACATTTACGTGCAGCCCAAGCAACGATAGTATTAGAAAATAAGCTATTAACGATCCACTGGCGGCAACACCAAATCTAATGGGCAAGGCATAATTTTTCATAACGAATATTTTTTTGTTTAGACTTTTAAGATAATCAATAAACAAAATATATTAAAATAATTTTTGTTAAAGAATACTTATTTTGAAGATTGTTCTTACAAAAAACGCTATTTATGTAACAAATTGAATATACCAGATACTAATAACACAGAACATATAATCACTAACTTAAAAATGTTTCAATGAAAATGAAATCACTACTGGTTTCGGCCCTGTCCGTTTTTGGATTTGCCGGACTCGCCCAAGAGGTTGCCTACGAAGAGTACAACCTTGAAAATGATTTGCACGTTATTCTACATCAAGATAACACCGCCCCAATTATTTCCATCTCGGTATTGTACCACGTAGGATCAAAGGACGAAGACCCACAAAGAACAGGCTTTGCACACTTTTTTGAACACTTGTTATTTGAGGGTACAGAGAACATTAAGAAAGGTGAATGGGACAAAATTGTATCTGCCAACGGTGGCTCAGGTAATGCCACTACCAATGAAGACAGAACTTATTACTATGAAGTTTTCCCTTCCAATAATTTGGAATTGGGCCTTTGGTTAGAGTCTGAACGAATGTTACATCCGGTAATTAACCAGAAAGGTGTCGATACTCAAAACGAAGTTGTCAAAGAAGAAAAAAGACTCCGTGTAGATAACTCTCCTTACGGTAAATTCCTTGAAAACATAAAGAAGAATCTTTTTAAAAACCATCCATATAAAGAAACGGTTATTGGAAAAATGGCAGACTTAGATGCCGCTACGTTAGATGAGTTCATTGCATTCCAGAAAAAATTCTATTCTCCGAACAATGCTGTTTTGGTCATAGCAGGCGATTTTGAAAAGGAAAATGCGAAAAAGCTAATTTCTGATTATTTTAAGGATATCCCCAAGGGAGCAGAAATTGAAAGAAACTTTCCAAAAGAAGCTCCAATTACATCACAGATCAACGCAAAGGCCTACGATTCCAATATTCAAATACCGGCTACTATGATCGCCTACAGAACTCCCGGCCTTAAAGATAGAGATAGCCAGGTGTTAGAAATGATTTCTACCTATTTGTCTGACGGCCCTTCTTCAAAACTTTATAAGAAAATGGTCGATGAAGAAAAGCAGGCCTTACAAATTGGCGCAATACCAGTTACATTAGAAGATTACGGTATGTACATTGTTTTTGCACTTCCGGTAGGCGAAACTGGTTTAAATACACTTAATACTTCTATTGAGACAGAAGTTGAAAAATTAAGGAACGAGCTTATATCCGAAAACGATTATCAAAAACTACAGAACAAGTTTGAAAATAAGTTTGTAAACAGTAATGCCAGTGTTGAAGGTATTGCATCATCTCTTGCCAAATATTATGCACTTTATGGCGATACATCTTTAATAAACAAGGAAATAGAAGTTTACAGGTCTATTACAAGAGAAGAAATTAAAGAGGTCGCCAACAAGTATTTAAAGCCCAACCAAAGATTGGTTCTAGAATATTTACCTGAACAAAATACCGCAAACTAAAATGACTATGAAAAATACATATATATTACTACTAACATTATTCTCCTTTATTGCCGTACAAGCACAGGTAGACCGTACGGTTATGCCTAAACCAGGTCCAGCACCTGAAATTAACCTAGGAGTACCACAATCATTCAACCTTAACAATGGCTTAAAAGTACTTGTAGTAGAAAATCATAAATTACCTAGAGTTTCTATGCAACTATCTATAGATAACCCGCCAATATTAGAAGGCGACAAAGCTGGTGTTGCGAGCTTAACAGGCAGTCTATTAGGACTAGGATCTAAAAACATAACGAAAGAAGCATTCAATGAAGAAATCGACTTTTTAGGGGCCAGACTTTATTTTAGCGCTCAAGGTGCTTATGCCCAATCTCTTTCCAAATATTTTTCTAGAATGATGGAGCTAATGGCCGATGCCGCTATTTATCCAAATTTTACGCAAGAGGAATTTGACAAAGAAAAGGAAAAACTTATTACTGGATTAAAAACCGAAGAGAAAGTAGTTTCCTCAATTTCCAGTAGAGTACAACGTGCTTTAGCTTACGGTAAAAACCACCCTTATGGTGAATTCACTACAGAAGAAACCGTAAATAATGTAACTCTAAGTGATGTTGAAGAATTTTACAGAGATTATTTTGTACCGGCTAATGCATACCTAATTGTTATTGGTGATGTGAACCTTGAAGAAGTAAAGTCATTGACCGAGAAATACTTTACCTCTTGGACAAAAGCCGTACCACCAAGTTTCTCTTATTCTCAACCTAAAAATGTACCAAATACGCAAATCAACTTTGTTGATATGCCAAATGCGGTACAGTCTGAAATTACAGTTCAGAATATCGTGAACCTTAAAATGAAAGACAATGATTATATCGCCGCACTTTTGGCCAATGAAATTTTGGGCGGGGGAGCGGACAGCAGATTATACTCAAATCTTAGAGAAGACAAAGGTTATACTTACGGTGCCTATTCTTCTATTGGCAACGACAAATATGGTCCATCTAGATTTAGTGCAACTGCAGAAGTTAGAAATATGGTGACAGACAGTTCTGTAGTAGAAATGTTAAAAGAACTTGATCTCATTGTCACCGCACCTGTTACCGATGAGGAATTAAATAATACAAAAGCACTTTATGCCGGTAGTTTTATTATGGCGCTAGAAGATCCAGAAACAATTGCCCGATATGCCTTGAATATCGAAAAAGAAAACCTGCCCAAAGATTTTTATAAAACATTCCTAGAGAAGCTAGACAAGGTCAGTAAAGAAGAGGTAGAAGCTGCCGCAAAAAAATATTTTAACGTTAACAATGCCAGGGTAATCGTCGTAGGCAAAGGAAGTGATATTCTTTCCGGTCTCCAAAATATTGACTATAAGGGCAAAAAACTTCCGGTACTTGCATATTCCAAAACTGCCGACAGAGTTGAAACTCCAGATTACAATGCTGCCGTACCAACCGATATTTCCGCAAAATCCGTAATTGAAAAGTATATTACAGCTATTGGCGGCAAAGACAAACTTGAGAGCGTAAATACCTTAGCCATGATGGCAGCAGCAGAAATGCAAGGAATGAAATTAGACTTAAACATTAAAAAAACATCTAGCAGCCAACTTATGCAAGACGTACAAATGATGGGTAACTCTGTAAGCAAACAAGTTCTTAACGGAGATACCGGTTATATGATTATGCAAGGACAACGTAAAGATCTAGAAGAAAAAGAACTGGATGCCATTAAAAAAGAATCTGCTCCATTTACTGAGCTTCAATTACTGAACGATGACTCTGTAGTTATAGAGGGCATGGAAATGATTGGCGATAAAAATGCGTACAAATTAAAGGTTGGAGAAAACAAATCTGCATTCTTTGACGCCGAAACCGGACTAAAACTACAGGAGGTTACCGTAACCGAAATGCAAGGCCAAAAAATTGCCAGTACTTCTAATTTTGAAGATTACAAAGAAGTCTCGGGCATATTGTTCCCTTATAAAATTATACAGACCGTAGGTCCACAATCATTTGAATTCATAGTTTCTGAAATTAAAGTAAATGAGGGTGTATCACCTACAGATTTTGAATAACATATATTTATGTAAATAAAGAAAACCCGCTAATTAGCGGGTTTTTTGTTTTTTAATTTTTAAGTTTAACTCCTAACCTATTTTTCTAATTCTTGCTTCTCCAAAAATTAATCCTTTATCCACCTCCGGGCTGCCGGTGTAATTCACATTTGTTTCTCCGTAACATGTAACTTTCAACCGGTCTTTTACATTGACCCTAAAATTACTTTCGCCGTAAGCGGTAATTTTTGTCTCATCTGCCATCATACCCACCGTATTTACTTCGCTTTCGCCATAGGCCCTAAATACCTGACGAGCCACAGCACCTTCACCAATTTCCAAATAGCTGCTACCATAAATAGCAACTGTAAGTTCATCTATAGAAACCGAATCGAAATATACTTTTGCCTCACCGTATAAGGACATTTTAAAATCATCGGCATTAAAAAGATCTTTACATCTAACGACCTCTTCTCCTCTTATGGATAAATTTTCTAATTTTCTATAAGTAACTGTTGCAGTTGCCATTGTACCATTATATAGTGACTTACTACCACGCCATTGATCAGTTGAAATGCGTTCAGATTTTGTTACCACTTTGGCACCGTCTAAATACAAACGCAGCGTTCTGCCCTCTACTTCTACATTTATTTTATCTAAAGACACTTTGGCATTTTCTATGACCACACCCTCTTCTTCCCCTTCTACCAGATTTACCGCTATATGGGGACTTACAATCAGCTTATCAAAAGATTTTACGTTAAACGTTTTTTCTTGCCCATTGGTCACGCCTACAACAAGAGTTACCGCAAGAAGTACAAATAGTATTTTTTTCATGATTTTCGTTTTTTTTGATTAGTTCTATACAAAGACAAGCCAATATCAATTTTGTTACACTCAATTTGCTATTTCTGCTGAACAATCCTTTTCTTCTTATTTACAAGCCAAACTCCAAACAAAATAATAAATCCGCCAAGCAATTGCAGAACACTTATATTCTCCCCATCTAAAAAGCCCCACAACACCGCTACCAGAGGTATTAAATAGGTAACAGAAGCAGCAAATACAGGGCTGGACAATTTTATTAATTTGTTGAATAGAATATTTGCCAAAGCCGTACCCAAAAAAGCCAATGCCATTATATACCAAACCGCTTCATGCATAGCACTATTATCCAAAAATTGCACAAAAACCCCCGTATACAACAAAACCGCAAATGCCGGAAGAACCGCAACCCCAAAACTTGCCGTGGTTACTGCAAGGGGAGTCAAATGTGCTAAATACTTTTTTATAATATTAATGTTAAATGCGTATCCCAAGGCCGAGAAGATAATGAACAACGAATACCAATAATTCTGGTCGTCATTATTCTCCATGCCTGCCGCAATCAACACAACAGTACCGAACAAACCAATTAAAACCCCAAGAACTTGCCTGCCCTTTAAGGATAGCCCAAAGAGCGCCAACCCCACCAACGTGGTAAACAAAGGTGCTACAGAATTTAAAATTGAAGTAATACCACTACTTATTTCCGTTTGTGCCAGGGCAAAGAAAAAGGGAGGAAAAAATGAACTGCACAACCCCGCAATGGCTACCCATTTCCAATCTGTTTTAGAAAGTGTTTTCAAAGATCTAAAACCCAAAACAAATAATAATACCGAAGCAAATACAATTCGTAATCCGCCAACTTGTAAAGGCGAATAGCCAACCAAAGACCTTTTAATCAATATAAAGGAAGAACCCCATATAAATGATAGAAGTATTAGGTAAATCCATTTTTGATCTATATTCTTCAATGCTCATAATTTTAAAACAAAAGTGGGCTTTTTTCTAAATAAACCAGCCTCATTTCCTGTAATTTTTATACCGCTATTACCAAAGCGTTTTACATATTTGGTATCTTTACATTGTAACTATAATTGCTTTTAAAAGGCATCTGCTAAATCTACAGATATGAAATTTAAAATATTAATTCTTTTTATTACCATATTTACGATATCTACAAGTGCATCTTTTGCCCAAGAGGGAGAAACTTTACCTAATGAAATTTTGGTAGGCAATAGCACTACAATATTACTTACAATTGAAGGGATGGCCTGTCAAGAAGGTTGCGCGGATAAAATCTCATCAAATTTAATGGAAACCGAAGGTGTGGTTTCTTCTGATATTAATTTTAAAAACAAAAGCGGATTAATAACTTTTGACCCTTCAATAATTACTACAGAAGAAGTAAAAAAAATAATTACGGACACCAAGGTCAAAGATTACAGTTATAGTATTACGTCTACCAAAACAATAACGGCCATTAACCCGCAAAGCAATTAGAATGAAAAAAATACTTCACATACTTACCATAGCAGCTTTTTTTGTTTTTGTAGCCTGCCAAGAAACCAAGAAAACAGAAGAACCTTCTAAAATGGAGCACGTAATGAGCATTCATGATGAAGTGATGCCAAAAATGGGTACTATAGGAAAATTAGTAGGTCAATTAAAACCAATGGCAGATTCGCTTGGAGCAGAATCAGTCGAAGCAAAGGCAATGAAAGACCTTCAAGATGCCAATAAATCTATGATGGATTGGATGCAAGGTTTTGGAGACCGTTTTGATTCCGAAGAGATTATGAACGGCAAAGCACTTTCTGACGAAAAGAAAGAGTGGCTAAAAGAGGAGGAAGCAAAAGTTAAACAAGTAAAAGAAAATATTAATTCTAGCATTGAACGTGCAGAAGCTATTCTTGACAAGTAACAATAATTATTTTTGCTAAAAGGGTAATTTAGACAGATCTACATTACCACCTGAAATGATAATTCCAATTTTTTTATTCTGAAAAACTCTTGGCTGTGCTTTTGAGCATTTTAAAACTGCAGCTACCGTTACCGCACTAGAAGGTTCTATTATAATCTTCATACGTTCCCAAACCAGTTTCATAGCGGCCACTATTTCGTCTTCGGTAATTCTAACAATACCACTGACCAACTTTAATATTATTGGAAAATTCTTGTCGCCCAACATGGTTTTTAATCCGTCTGCAATAGTATTAGTGCTTTCATTACTTTCTATTGCACCGCTTTGCAAAGAACGGTAGGCATCATCTGCCTCAAAAGGTTCGGCACCATAAACTTTACAATTATGGGTAAAATATTTTACCGACAATGCAGAACCGGCAATTAGACCGCCACCACCAACCGGGCAGAATATAAAATCTAGGTCGGGTAGGTTTTCCAACAACTCTAGAGCCGCAGTACCTTGACCTAATATTACATTATTATCATTTGAAGGGTGTACAAAAGTTGCACCAGTTCTAGCGGCGATATCATCTGCCAATGACTGTCTAGCTTCTACTGTTGGTTCGCACTCGTATATCTTACCACCATATTCCCTAACGGCTATTTTCTTAACCTCAGGGGCGGTATTCGGCATCACAATATGTGCCGTTACCCCTACATTCTGTGCGGCAAGAGATAAGGCTTGGGCAAAATTACCTGATGAATGGGTTACTACTCCGCTTTTCTTTTGTTCTTCTGATAATTGTAGAATAGCATTGGTAGCACCTCGAATTTTATAAGCTCCTGCCCTTTGAAAATTCTCGCACTTGAAAAAAACTTGTGCATTGACCTTTTCGTCAATTAATCTAGATGTTAATACAGGTGTATTGTGAACAAATGGAGCTATTCGTTTATGACAATCTAATAGGTCTTGTTTTGTCAACATACACAGCTATTTTTTCCAACGTAAGGTTTCAATAATTCCCCTGATATCATTCTGAAGATATGATGCCGCCGGAAGAATGGAATCATAATTAGGTTTGGTATAAAAATAAACCGACCCGGTAAGAAAATGCTTAGTACTATCCGTAACAAAAAATTGAGATTGCGAAGCTGCATTACCTTGAACTTCAAATAGGGCGCCGTAAACTTTCTCCTCAGGATTTACATAAGGTTGCTCTACAATATTATCTGCCTTTGCGGCATGCTCATAACTTAATCTTTTTGAATCATTAATCAACTGAGATAAATTACCGTCTATCTCCTTATAGCTTAAAAAAATAGCTCCTTTCATTTCTGGGTATGAAATAGTATAGGCCTGATCGCCATTTGGCTCTGCTCTTGCCAGTTCGTTATACTTAAATTTAAAATTTTCTGTTTCTAAATCTGCCAGTTTCCCTTGCGGATATTCCAATCTCATTTTCGCTTTTGGCTTGGGTAGCACTTGCTCATTTTTACAGCTTATTACCAAAAGGAAAACTGCTAAAAACTTAACGAATGACTTACTCTTCATGTGGTAAGGTTACTTTTATTTGTTTTAATCTTTTCTTATCCATAGCCTCTACAACAAAGGTATAAGAGCCAAACACTATTTTCTCTCCTCGCCTTGGAAAACTGCCTGCTTTTTCCAGAACAAAGCCAGCCAGGGTTTCAGACTCACCTTTGTTATCCTCAAAGAATTCATTATCCTCTAATTTAATGACCCTATAAAAATCTTTAAGCGGAGTTTTGCCTTCAAAAACATAATTGAAGTCATCTAACTTGGAATAAATTAAATCTTCATCATCAAACTCATCACTGATATCACCTACGATTTCTTCAATAATATCCTCTAAAGAAACCAACCCAGAGGTGCCGCCATATTCATCTACCACAATGGCCAGATGGTTCTTCTTTTCTTGAAACTCTCCCAATAGGTCATCTAACTTCTTATTCTCAGGAACAAAATAAGGCTCCCTTATCAAGGTCATCCAATTAAAAGTCTTTCGGTCTAAATACGGTAATAAATCTTTTACATAAAGTACGCCTTTAACCGTATCTATATTCTCACCAAACACAGGAATTCGTGAATATCCATGCTTTTTGATCTCTCCTAAAACTTCAGGAAATTTCATTTGGTCATTTAGCGCAAAAATATCTATACGAGGCCTCATTACCTGTTTGGTATCGGTATTACCAAATGTTACAATACCTTCCAAAATTTTCTTTTCCTCTTTGGTAGTATCGCCTTGAGAGGTTAAATCTAGCGCCTGTGACAGCTGATCTACACTTAAACTTGATTTTTGCTTGCCAAGCTTGTTATATAAAAACAAGGTACCTGAACGCATTGGTAAACTTAATGGTGAAAAAATGAAATCTAACACTCTTAACGGATAAGCCATAAAATGCGCAAAACTCATTCTATTTCTATTGGCATATACCTTTGGTAGAATTTCACCGAACATTAGAATCAGAAAGGTTGCCACTACTACTTCTAACAAAAATCGCTCAGACAGAACACCAAACCATATTCGATCAATATTTTCAAAAAGAGTATCGCCTATAACACTGAACAATAAAACTACACCAATATTTATAGCATTGTTTGCTATCAATATAGTAGCCAACAATTTCTTAGGCCGTTCTAGAAGTTTAATAAGGATAGCGCTTTTGGCCGTTTTCTCATCCTGCAACTCTTTAATTTCGGTCGTGGACAAGCCAAACATAGCCACTTCGGCACCAGAAATGAGTGCAGAGCAAATAAGCAGTACAAATAGTACAACTATGTTCATTGCAAAAACACCGTTTACAACCAACGTTGTCATCAATAACGGTAAGGGGTCTGGGTCCAATAGTTACTATTTAATTATTGTTAGAACGGTAAATCATCATCCTCTTCTGAACTTGCAGGTGCAGGCGCAGACGATGATGCTTTATTTTCAGTACTTGCGGGTTTTTGGGCAACGGGGGCAGAACCACTATTATTCTGCATACCTTCTTTCTTTGTATTCAAAAATGTAAATTCTTGCACATGCACCTCGGTAGAATATCTGGTATTACCATCTTCACCTTGCCATTGACGATTTTTCAATCTTCCCTCAACATATACCTTATCTCCCTTGCTCAAATATTTTTCACAGATTTCGGCAGCTTTGTTTCTAACCACTACATTGTGCCAATCTGTATTTGTAACACGTTCTCCGGTAGATTTATTGGTATATGTCTCATTTGTAGCTATTGGAAATCTACCAATACTACCGCCTCCCTCAAAATAATGCATTTTAACTTCATCACCTAAATGCCCAATTAACATAACCTTATTTAATGTACCGCTCATAACTTAAAGATATAAAAATCAAAAGTACTAAAATTTAAATGCTTTGATAAAATCTGCGACTAAAACAGGTACGGGAAAATCGATTATTCTTTCAACCGGAATCATATCATCAAATTCTTCATTTACGTAAACCAGCCAAAACTTGGTGTTTAAATGCTGATGAGATAATTTATGAACTATTGCATTCTCATTGAAAGAAAGGATTTCTTCAGCCTTTATATTATTTAGCACCTCTTTATACCTTATAGTAATGCTATCTATTTCCATATGATCTTTGGACTCTAAAAGTGGAAACTCCCAGAGGTTTTGCCAAATACCCTTTCCTTTTCGCTGATCGAGCCTAGTAAACTGCTTACCATTTATATCCTTATATATAGGTATAAGATAATTGAAGTACCTGGTACGCACTTTTGTCTTCTTTAATTTTACCGGTAAAGTATCTACCAAGTTTTTTTCCAAGGCCACACAACTATCATTTAAAGGACAAAGTAAGCAAAGCGGCTTTTTAGGTGAGCACTGTATGGCACCAAACTCCATAATACCTTGATTATAGTCTCTTATTTCTTTTTCATCCATGACTTTTTCAGCCAGAGACTTAAAATATTTGATACCTTCAGTACTATTAATAGGTTTATCTATACCATAATATCTTGCAAGCACCCTGTATACATTTCCATCTACTACGGCCTGAGGTTCATTAAAACATATAGAAGAAATGGCACTTGCCGTGTAATCACCTACACCTTTCAGAGTTAAAAGACCCTTATAATTGTCAGGAAATTCACCATTGTACATTTCTACTACCATTTTAGCGGAAGCGTGCAGATTTCTTGCCCTAGAATAATAGCCCAAACCTTGCCAAAGTTTTAAAACCTGTTCCTCATCTGCATCTGCAAGATCTTTTACAGTGGGGAAATTTTCTACAAACCTAAGGTAATACGGGGTTCCTTGGGCAACCCGCGTTTGCTGAAGTATAATTTCCGATAGCCATATTTTGTATGGATCAGTGGTTTTACGCCATGGTAAAACGCGCTTATTTTTATGATACCAATCTAAAATTTTACCCGAAAATGACATGCTCTTAAATACTAAGTCATAAAAGTAGCAGTTTATACACTTAAAATTAACCCATTAGAAAGAAAGATTGAATTTAATTTATATATTTGCAACCCGAAAAAACATACAGAAAATCTAATATTGAAAGATGACGAAAGCGGAAATTGTATCGAAGATCTCAGATAAGCTGGGAATTGAAAAAGGAGATGTACAGGCAACTGTTGAATCTTTTATGGAAGAGGTAAAAACATCATTAGAAAGTGGTGATAATGTTTACCTAAGAGGTTTCGGTAGTTTTATCATTAAAACTAGAGCCGAAAAAACCGGTAGAAACATTTCCAAGAACACAACTATTAAAATACCCGCTCACAACATCCCAGCATTTAAGCCTGCAAAGGTTTTTGTTGAAGGGGTTAAGAGCAACGTACACGTAAAATAATTAACTTAAAAAAAGAACTTTATGCCAAGTGGTAAGAAAAGAAAGAGACATAAGGTAGCTACACACAAGCGCAAGAAGCGTAGAAGAGCTAACCGACACAAGAAAAAGTAGTTTTATAACTACTTTTTCTTTTTAAAATACGTTCATTGACATAGAGATCCAGAGTTTGGATTTCGGCAGATACATTTGTATTTGTCTATGGTATTGTTTAATCAGTTCGTTACCTTTTTTTTAGGTAAACGACTAAAAATATATTCAGGTGAATAGAGAATTAATCGTAAGATCTAGTTCCCAATCTGTTGACTTTGCCTTGCTAAAGGACGGAAAACTCACTGAACTACATAAAGAGGAGAACAGTAACGACTTTTCTGTTGGCGATATTTTTCTTGCCAAAATAAGAAAGCCCGTAACCGGTCTTAACGCAGCGTTCGTAAACGTTGGTTATGAAAAGGATGCATTCTTGCATTACCATGACCTTGGACCGCAGTTATCCTCAATGCTTAAGTTCATTAAACAAGTGAGCACCGGAAAACTAAAGGATTACACTTTAGAAAATTTCCCGTTTGAAACCGATATTGACAAAAACGGTGTTATTACCGATGTCATTAAAGCGAACCAATCATTATTGGTTCAAATTGTAAAAGAACCTATATCTACTAAAGGACCAAGAATTAGTTCTGAGTTATCAATAGCCGGGCGTTACTTGGTAATGGTTCCTTTCTCCGATCGCGTATCCGTATCTCAAAAGATAGGTAGCAAAGAAGAGAAAGACAGGTTAAAAAGACTCGTTAAAAGTATTAAACCTAAAGGGTTTGGTGTTATTATAAGAACGGTCGCAGAAGGACAAAAAGTCGCAGAACTGGACAAAGATCTAGAAAACTTGCTGAACAAATGGACAGCAATGTGCAAAAAATTACATCGTGCTCAAACACCATCAAAAGTATTCGTAGAACTAAACAGGGCATCTTCTATTCTAAGAGATGTATTTAATGATAGTTTTACAGGTATACATGTAGATGACGCCACCTTATTTAATGAAATCAAGGATTACGTGGCAGAGATCGCTCCAGAAAAAGAGAGCATCGTTAAGCACTATAACACCAACGTACCTATTTTTGAAAAGTTTGGTATTGAAAGACAAATTAAAACGTCTTTTGGCCGTACTGCAGCTATGAGCAAAGGCGCCTATTTAATTATAGAGCATACCGAAGCACTTCATGTTATAGACGTTAACAGTGGCAACAGATCAAACAAAGCTAAAAACCAGGAAGATACTGCCCTAGAGGTAAACCTCCTGTCCGCATCAGAAATTGCAAGGCAACTTCGCCTTCGTGATATGGGCGGAATTATAGTTGTAGATTTTATCGATATGGTAAAACCTCAGCATAGAAAAAAGCTTTTTGAACATCTTAGAGATGAGATGAAAGACGATCGTGCCAAACACAAAATACTACCTCCTAGTAAATTTGGTTTAATTCAGATTACCCGACAAAGGGTACGACCTGAAATGAATATTAAAACAACTGAAGAGGACCCTAACAATGCAGGGAAACAGGTGGAAGCACCTATTGTTTTAATAGATAAAATTACAGCGGACCTTGAAAAACTTCTTAAAGGCCCTAAAAAGGATAGCAGTATAACTTTAAATATACACCCTTTTATTGCAGCCTATATTACAAAAGGTTTTCCATCTTTGAGGACAAAATGGTTCTTAGAGTATAAAAAATGGATTAAAATTCAACCGCGCGATGCGTATACGTATCTTGAATACCGTTTTAAGAATAAAGACGGCAAAACAATATATTAACGAAAAAAGCGACTCCCAAAAGAGTCGCTTTTTTTGTTGTAGGTTTTTATGTATTTTAACCATTAATTTCCTAACCAACCAAAGTAAATGTCCTGCAAAAATTGTTCTTCTGCTCTAGCAAACTATTCTTTATTTTGTAATCAATGTGGTGCTAAAATTGTCAATGACAGATTAACTATAAAAGGACTAGCCACCGACCTATCGAATAATCTTCTTGGCTGGGACAATAAATTTTTCTTTACCATAAAAAACTTATTATTAAGACCTCATGTTGTCTTCAGAGAATATCTTGGCGGCACAAGAAAGCGCTATATGAATCCTTTTACCATTCTAGGATTAACAACTGCAATAGCAATATTTTTATTCAATTTTTTCGCGGACCAATACCTAGCTCTCAACCTCGAATCAAGTAAGCAATCAATTTCCATAATGTCAAATATGATGGAGAAACAAATAGGAGAAAATTTTGACAAAGTAGCATATGAAAAAGAAGTTCTAGAAATTAATACTAATGCAAGCTCATTCATGCTCAAGTATTTCAACTTCTTAGTAATTTTATTAATGCCACTTTACACCTATATGGCTTTTCTTGTTTATCGAAAACCCTATAATTATGCGGAACATTTGATAATTAACTCTTACATACAAAGCATTTCTTTTATAGTTACATCAATAATCTTTACAATTTCAGTTTTCACATCGCCATCTGTTTATCTTATAACAGTATTCTTTTTAGTTTTTTATTATACGTACGCTTATGGAAAACTTTACAATTTAAGCGTTGCAGAATCAATTCTTAAAGTTTTACTATTTATGTCTATTCTTGCAGGGACTTTAATTATATTTTTTATTTTGTCCATTGCTTTTGGATATATTCTTGCAGCATTATCGTCTTAATTTCAAATACTATCTAAATTTCTAATTTGAACCAAAAAACTAAAGGCTACACTGTTCAAGAAGCTACTAAAAAGATAGAAAGCTACTGTGCTTACCAAGATCGCTGCCATAAAGAAGTAGTTGCGAAATTGAAAGACATGGGTATGATTCCATTAGCGATAGATACTATTATTGCCCAACTTATTGAAGACCGATTCTTAAACGAAGAGCGTTTTGCAAAGAGCTTTGCCCGTGGCAAATTCAATATTAAAAAATGGGGAAAAAATAGAATTGTTAGAGAACTGAAATTTAGAAACATCTCTAAATACAATATTACTACTGCCTTAAAAGAAATTGAACCCGAAGCATACTTGACTACCTTAGATGATTTAGCTCATAAAAGACTAGAACAGATTACCGAAACCAATATTCAAAAGCGCAGAAAAAAACTTGCAGATTACCTATTATACAGGGGGTGGGAAAGTCACTTGGTGTATGAAAAATTGCAAGAGCTTATTCCCTAAAATCTTTTTTTAGCTTTTAATTAAAGATTCAACATTTTTATTGGTGTTGGCAATTGCCTTTTTATTTTTAGCGTCTATCCAATCTTGACCTTTAATTTTTCGCATTAATACATCATAATGGCGCATGATCAATATATTATAAAATGCCTTACCTAAATTTTTAGGATTACGCGCCAATGCCCGTAAACTCATTGAAAAACCAGGTGTATTGTATTTCATATAATGCCAATAACCTTCGGGCATATAAAGTACTTCACCATGGGAGAGCGTTGTTTTAAATCCGTTTGCCTTTTTCAAAGCTGGCCATTTGCCATAATCAGGATTAGAGAAATCTATGCTCTCATGCGTAATTAGAGAATGTGGGACTTTATAAAGTTTTTCTGTTTCTGACTGTGGAAAAAGTATCACCTCTTTTTCTCCATCAAAATGAAAGTGAAAAATATTGGCAAGATCAATGTCATAATGCATAAAAGTGTACGAATCACGCCCACCAAAAAACATCATTGGCACTCCTTTCAAAAGCCTTAACCCGAAGTCTGGGAACTTATAGTCTTTTTGTAGCGCAGGCACTTCCTTCAAAATATTCCACAGAAATATTCTATACTTGGTAGGCTCTTTCTTCAATAAATCCACATATGCCGCCATTTTCATTTTGGCATGTGGTTCATTGAAACCATCTTTATGCTGTACTGGTCTATCGTCATATAAAGGCACCGTGATATCACCAGCGATTTCCTTAATATAATCTAGATTCCACTTTTTAAAAGCAGGCCAATCTTCAATTGCCTGTTCTAAAACAACAGGTTTTTGAGGCTTAAAGTAGTCGTTAAGAAAAGTTTCCTTGGCAATATGCTTTACCCTGGGGATATCTGTTAACTTCAATTACTAATGGTTTTATAGGGATGCCAAAGGTAATTAACGTTAAGAAAATAATTTCTTAAAAATGTATTAATGTAGTATTATTCAACAATTTTAGCCTTTTGTTTTGCCTTTTCATTACGCTCAATAGCGTGACCCGGTCTAGACCATTTCGGCTTCTCCCCTAAAGCTTCTATTTGAGAGTCCTCTGCTTCTACCGTTTTGGGCTGAGATATTTTTGTAAACGGTTTTTGCGGATTAAGACCTAACATCTTGAACATTTCCATATCTTCATTTACATCAGGATTTGGAGTCGTCAATAACTTATCTCCTGCAAAAATAGAATTGGCACCAGCAAAGAAACACATTGCCTGCCCTTCTCTACTCATTTCTGTACGACCTGCAGATAAACGCACTTGAGTTTCTGGCATTACAATTCTTGTTGTAGCTACCATGCGAATCATATCCCAAATTGAAACCGGTTCTATATCTTCCATTGGTGTACCTTCTACGGCAACCAATGCATTAATAGGAACTGATTCTGGTTGCGGATTTAATGACGTTAAAGCTACCAGCATACCTGCTCTATCTTCTAACGCTTCACCCATACCAATAATACCACCGCTACAAACGGTAACATTACTTTTACGTACATTTTCAATAGTATCTAAACGATCCTCAAAGGCACGTGTAGAAATAACGTCTTTATAGTAATCTTCTGAAGTATCTAAATTGTGATTGTAAGCGTATAAGCCAGCTTCTGCCAAACGTTTTGCCTGATTCTCGGTAATCATACCCAAGGTACAACACACCTCCATATCAAGCTTATTAATGGTACGCACCATTTCTAATACCTGATCAAACTCTGGACCATCTTTTACATTTCTCCACGCAGCACCCATGCATACTCGAGAACTACCGGATGCTTTTGCTCTTAGCGCTTGAGCTTTTACTTGAGAAACGGCCATAAGGTCATTACCTTCAATATCCGTATGGTAACGTGCAGCTTGCGGACAATAACCGCAATCTTCTGGACAACCGCCCGTTTTAATTGAAAGCAGCGTTGAAACCTGTACCGTATTAGGATCATGATTTTTCCTGTGTACAGTGGCAGCTTCATAAAGTAGCTCCATTAAAGGCTTGTTATATATTTCTAGGATTTCTTCTTTTGACCAATTATGTCTTGCTATGCTCATATAATCTTAGGTTGTTACCAGAGTTCAAAAATAACGGAATTTAAATTGAAAAAATAATTGGATGTTTTTAAAATAATGACTTACCGTCCAATTCAATCGTTATCTAAAATAGGCTATTCGCTTTTACTTATCAAAATACTTACTGCATTACCTCCAAAACCAACGGCATTTACCATTATTTTTCTAAGGTTTCTTTCTTTGGATTTCTTCTCTAAAAAAGGAACCGAAACCATCTTATTGTTCTGCAACATTAATATTGCCAGTTCCAAATTTAGCATACCTGACGTCGCAAATGTGTGACCAATCTTCCATTTATTGGTGGTCAATTGAGGCATAACATCACCAAATACTTCTTTTATGGCATTATATTCTGATGAATCACCTTTTATAGTTCCCGGTGCATGCATAACTATTGCATCTACCTCAGCAGAATTCATATTTCCCAAAGCCATTTTCATGGATTTTTGAAAGCATACGGCATTAGCTGAAATGGAAGTATTAT
Organism: Maribacter sp.; assembly: GCA_020629415.1. Classification (GTDB taxonomy): domain Bacteria; phylum Bacteroidota; class Bacteroidia; order Flavobacteriales; family Flavobacteriaceae; genus Maribacter; species Maribacter huludaoensis. Next base: position 104,718 of record JAHDDL010000001.1, read on the forward strand.
GCTTTAAAATTTCTGTAGCAAAGCCTACACCTTCGATCACTGCTAATGCATTTTTTACAATCCCTGTTTCTAAACACGCAACTGATGCCGCTTCGCCCAATATCATGGTATTGTATTCCTTTTTCATGTTCAAGGCCTGGCACGGGTAGTTTCGGCTACGCTCAACTACCGTTGAGATATCGACTACAGAACCCGAGTTTGACACCGGTGCTTTTGCATATATTTTCAAGGCCTTCATTTGGGCAATGGTAAAATTGGTCAGCGGAGCTTCACTGGCTCCTACCAAAAACCTATTTGACATTCCGCTATTAAGCCATGCTACTCCGTTCAATACCGAATGTAAACCCGTAGAACAGGTAATGGAATGCGATATTTCTGGTCCTGAAGCGCCCAAATCATGAGATACCCATGACGAAATATTACCTAATGTAGTAGTTGGCGAACTTAATGTTGAAGAAACTCCCGTTTCTAAATATTCGGCATGGTATTCTTCAAACAATTTTGTAGCCCCCCTAGAAGACCCCATATTTATTCCGAATTCAGAAGAGTTCTCCCAGCCAGATTTTGCTACCGCCATTCTAGATGCAACCATTGCGAATAGTACACTATTATCTAGTTTTTTGTACTTGCTATCAGATTTTCTAAGTTTATCTACCAATTCCTTTGCAGATACAGACAAGGGTGCTATCCAAGTTTCAGAACCATTTATTTCTTTTAAGGAAAAGTAATGATCTTTATCTTGATATGCTTTCCAGGTTTCTTCTAATGTACTTCCTAGCGGTGAAAGTGAAGCTATGGATGTTATTGATATTTTATTTTTCAATTTCTTGACTAAAATGTATTTAACGCCTCTGTAATGGTGTCGTAAACTTTTTGTAATTCTTGATTTGAAATAACGTATGGCGGTAATACATACACCGTATTGCCCAATGGCCTTAACAAAACTCCTCTTTGCAAAAAGAAATTATAAAGCTCATCACGTAAACTACCATAACGTTCCATTTCTATTTGTAGATCAATGGCCAAAATGACACCAATTGTTCTAGCCTCTTTCACTTTTACATGATTTTTGATTTTATCTAAAAATGAACAATGAGCTTTTGCTATATAATCTCTTCTTTCTAAAATTTCCGGAGAATTCAATAACTCAATACCTGTCAAAGCCGCAGCACAACCTAAAGGATGGGCGCTGAACGTATGGGCATGAAAAAAGCCTTTATGAATCTCATCACTAAGAAAACGATCATATATTTTTTGCGAACAACTGGTAATGCTCAAAGGAAACATACCTGCCGTCAACGCCTTGCTCAAACACATTATGTCTGGCTTGTTCATTAAATTATCAGAAGCAAAATTCTTTCCTGTTTTACCAAAACCTGTCATTATTTCATCGGCAATACATAAAACCTCATGTTCTTGACAAAGACCTATTAAAGCATCTAATCCTTTTGCAGAATGAAATTTCATTCCGGCAGCACCTTGTACTAAAGGTTCAAATACAAAAGCTGCGCACTCGTTTTCATCCAAAATTTGAGAAAGCCTACTTTTAACCTCCTTTAAATTATCTTCTTGTGGAACAGGAATTCGCACCACCTTTAACAAGAAATCTTCAAACGGACCATTGTAAGATGACAAGCCAGATGCACTCATAGCCCCAAAGGTATCGCCATGAAAACCATCTTCAAAAGCTATTAAGGTATTTCTCTTTTCTCCGTTATTATGAAAATACTGTAAGGCCATTTTTATTGCCGCTTCTATAGCCGTTGAACCGTTATCATTAAAGAAAATCTTAGCCTGGTTACTTGGTAGTATTTCCATTAATTTCTCTGACAACGCTATTGCAGGTTTGTGCGTAAGACCGCTGAACATAACGAAATCTAAGGTTTGCATCTGTTGGGTCAATGCAGAAATAATGGTTTCATTTGCATGACCGTACATTACGGTATACCAAGATGCTATACCGTCAATATATTCTTTTCCTTCCTCATCAAACAACAAAGCACCTTTTGCCCTGGTTATGGGTAACTGCGGCTTACCCAACTTATGTTGGGTCAATGGATGCCATAAAAATTTTTTATCGCGACTAGATAGATTTTCCTCTTTCATAGAATTTATAATTCTTCATTTTATCTATCTTGCAAAGATCGGGAAATAAACTTCAATAATTAGATGCCCCCAAAAAGAAACGAAAAAGCATTTTTAAATTTCTCCGAAATGAAAAATACTACGGTATTTATCGTTTTATCGATGCTTACCTTTTTTATACGTTTTCCATTTTTCTTTAGAGACTACATTGATCGCGATGAAAGTACCTTTATTCTTTTAGGTCAATCTTGGGCAAATGGTTTTCTACCGTACACACAATTATGGGACTTAAAACCACCGTTGACCTTTGCATTCTTTGCCTCTATCATCTCTATTTTCGGTAAAAGTTTTATCGCCATTAGATTTGCAGGTGTTTTACTTGTGGGCATTACCGCATATTTTACTTATAGGATTGCAGTAAGCATAATTTCTAAAAATGCTTCTATTGCGGTAGGCATATGCTGTATTTTTCTACTAAGCTTATTTGGTAGCCTACAAGGGGTAATGTCAGAACATATTTGTATTGCGCTTTTTGTGCCGGCCATTTATCTTTTACAAACTAAAAACTCTCTAGGTTACTTTTTATTGGCCGGACTTTTAATGGGCGCTACGGTTATGGTAAAATTGAACATGGCCTTCCCAATTCTATTTATGGGCATGTTCTTGACCTATGCGTCTATTTTTAAAAAAGAAAACATATCACTCCTTCATGTTACTGTATTTGCCGTAGGAGTAATAGCAGTAATTATAGCGACCATTATACCATACTACTTGACCGACCAAACCTATATTTGGTGGAATTCCGTAGTATTGGCACCACTGGAATATACAGGAGCAAGAAGGTATTCTATATTTAAGTTAGCTCCTATTTTTGTAATTACGGCACTCTTTCTGGTATATGCCTATAAAAGCAAAAGGCTAGATTTTAAGAATAAAACCGTTCAATTGTTGGTAACAGCTATAATTGGGGTATTATTCTCTTTCGCAAAAGGTGGTAGAATAAACGGTCATTACCTTATTCAATTACACCCAATGTTACTTATTCTTGTTGGTATAGTCATCTATAGCATAATACAACAGTACAAACCAAAACTACCTATGTACTTGGCTTTTATTGTAGTATTGATTCCTGCTGAAAGCTATTTGGAATATATAAACGTTGCAAAGAACATCTACAAAAAAGGTACCTTTTTCAATGGTGAAGGTTTTACCGTACCGCAATATATATTGGACCATGGGCTAGACACTAAAAACATTGTGTTTTTTGAGTACCATATTGGGTATTGGAATTTAGATACCTTACCACCTACTACCGCTTCTACACACCCAAGTAACATTTGTAGAGATGAACTATTTACTTTCTACGGCAACCCTAGAAAAAACTCTGTTGAAGAAATTAAGTATATCATGCATGAATTACGGCCCCAAACAGTTGTTATTAGAAAAGGAAAACGAATTTTCGATAAAAAGGAAATTAACGAAAATGAATACATTGACGCCTATTTAGCTAAATATTACAAGGTAATTACTACGGTAGATAATGCCGATATTCTACAACGCCTATAAAGTTTTCAATATTCCCTGAAACTTATCGGCATATTTTTTAATCACCTCTTTGGTAAATTCTTTCTCTTCGTCTATTCTCCCGATTAAGGATACTCCCGTTTTGTGGAGTATTATGTTCTCGGTATGCGGGTTGGCCTCTCCACTGAACAAAACCGAAACTTCATACCCCTTTTGCAACAACCATTTAATAGTAAGAAGTGAATGATTTATACTCCCTAAATAATTTCTAGAAACGACAACTACTTTATAATCGGGCATAATAATATCGAACATGGTATCTTCATCGTTTAAGGGAACCAAAATACCACCGGAACCTTCAATAATTAAATGATTATCTGTTTGTGGCTCATTGATATGAAATCTGTCAATTTTAATACCTTCTATTTCAGCCGCAGCATGCGGACTCATAGCCGCTTTAAGATTATAACTACTGTCGTGAAATTTAGATTTATCATTAGAGATCAACCTTTTTACCTTATCGGTATCGGTATTATCCAAATCACCCGCTTGTACAGGCTTCCAATAATCTGCTTGTAAAGCTTCTGTAAAAATTGCCGAGGCAATTGTTTTACCTACCTCTGTTGAAATTCCGGTCACAAATATCTTTTGCATGCTATTCTATCTTTGAATTAGTGATCATACCACAATTTAGGCACTTATATTTTCTTTTTTCAAAAAATGGAAAAAGTTTATAAAATAATCCTGTGCTGTTATAATATGGCTCTGATTTTTGAGCCTTACAATTAGGACAAACAACGGCATTTCCATTATCATCTACTGCATAAGCCCTGATCTCGTTATAAATGGCAATGGCTCTTTCTTTATCTTTAGTATACACCTGCAATTTTACCCCGCCAATGGCATTACTAATTAAAGGGTCAGAGTTTAGGGTGTTTTCATCCCTAAGAAACACTGGTATGCCTTCAGACTCCAATTTTCCTTTTACGATCTGTACATCGGCAACATATTCAAATGAAGCCAACTGATAAAATTTATCTTCCATACTTGTTTAAATAAAACTAGCTAATAATTTTACCAATAATCCTATTTCTTCTGTAGAATTAAAACTATGTAGACATATCCTTAAGCGCTCTTGACCATCCGGTACCGTAGGCGAAAGAATAGCCTTAATATTAAAGCCTTTATCGATCAGTTTTTTAGAAACTTCTTTTGCCATTTTTGAACCTGGTATAATGCAACCCTGTATAGCCGTATCGCTAGGTATAAAATGTTCTTTTATTTTATGTATGCTCAATTGTTTTTTAAAAAAATCTATGTTTCTTTTTAACGACGCGTTGGGTTCTTTTCCTAGTTCGCCAATATATTCATGGGCCGTAATTATCGTTGCCAGTGTATGTGGTGTTAATGCGGTAGTATAAATTAACGGCTTGGCAAAATTTACCAAGTAATCTTTTAAATTTTTGGAACCAAGTACTGCCGCCCCATGGCAACCAAATGCCTTCCCAAAAGTTACCGTTCTTGCAAAAACCTCTTTCTCTAGTTTTAATTCCGGTATTAATCCTGCGCCGTTTTTTCCCAATACACCAACGGCATGGGCTTCATCTACAATTAGGTGGTAGCCGTTAGTTTTGGCAAACTTTGCAAAAGCTTTTAAAGGTGGCGTATCGCCATCCATTGAAAAAACACTTTCAGTTACAATATATACGGAACTTTCAGCATGTTCATTTCTAGATACATTTAATGCTACTTTCTTTTCTAAACTTGCTAAATCGTTATGAGAAAAACTATAAGACTTTGCATGACTCATTCGTATACCCTCTCTTATACTGGCATGTACATATTCATCATAAAATACCAAGTCTCCTCTTTGCGGCAAGGCACTGAACAACCCCATGTTGGCATCATAGCCGGAATTAAAGACCAAAGCTGCTTCAGATTTATAAAAATCACACAACAATGGCTCTAGCGTATTATACAATTTGTGATTGCCGGACAGAAGCCTTGAACCCCCAGATCCGTTTGATGCAACATTCTCCGTAAGTAGTAATTGAAAAGTTTTTGAAAATAAAATTTCATTTGTTGCAAAACCTAAATAATCATTAGAAAGAAAATCAATTAAACCTTCTAAAGTTTGTAGGGAACGAAAGGTCTTTTCTCTTTTACGAGCAGCCAAAGCACGTTGTAATTTTTCAGGGAATTGGTTCATGGAACAAAAATAGCTTTTCTATGAAACGATTCTAATCTATTTAACGATTTCCTAAAATTTTTGCTATCGGTTTACCGTATAAATTATGGTAACTTCATAAATTCTTAACAGTTTATGAAAAATAATAATTTATTAACCTGAAAAATAAGCAGTTATAGAACAAAAAATATCTTAAAAAGCATTAAAAAAAGAGGTTTTTGTAAGTATAATTCAAACTTACACCTTATTTTTGCCACTTTTTTTTGAAGAAATTTCTTACTTTAATATTAAAGTATTAGATTAAGTGAATATCTTTTTATAGGGATAAGATGAAAGGGAGTAATATTTTAGATACGAATAGATTAAAGGCACTAATGTCATTTGATGTTATGGATACTAACCATGAGGCTATCTATGATGAAATTACGTCATTGGCGGCCAGCATCTGCAATGTACCTATTAGCCTAATTTCCTTGGTTGACGATAAAAGACAATTTTTTAAATCTCATTTTGGTGTAGACTATAACGAAACTCCGTTAAGTAATTCTTTTTGTAAATATATCATTAATGATGACGTAGACCTTTTAACAGTAGAAAATGCCGAAAATGACGATCGATTTAAAAATTTCTCTATAGTTAAAAATGATCCAGGTATTAGATTTTATACCGGTGCTTCGCTAACCTCTCCAGACGGTCACCGTCTAGGCACCTTATGTGTTCTTGATACAAAAGTGAGACAATTAGATGACACACAAATTGATGGGCTTAAGACTTTGGCCAAGCAAGTGGTACATTTATTTGAATTACGAAAAGCAAAAAAATTAGAATTAGACCAAAAGTTAGACCTAGAAAGAAAAGGTAAATTATTGGATAATATCGTTTCTGCGACCGGTATTGGTATTTGGGAACGAAATCTTGCCAATGACAGCCTTACCTTGAACGAACAAGGTCTGCAAATCTTTGATTTGGACAAGAATGCGCTAAAAGGTTTTAAGACCGAAGATTGGTTTAGCCGTATTCACCCAGATGATCTGCCCGAGGTAAAGAAAAAAATGCATGATTGCCTAAACTACCCTTCAAATGGTTGTAATGTACAGTACAGATTACTACTTAAAAATGGCAAGTACAAATGGATTTATGAAGAGGGCAAGGTACTAGAATGGAGTGAAGACAAGCAACCTTTGTTAATGTATGGAACCATACAAGATGTTACCGAAAAGAAAACTTTTGCCACAGAGCTTCAAAGGGTAAAAAACAATCTAGATGCAATGATCAATAGTTCACGCGACTTAATGTGGTCCATTGATCTGGATTTTAATCTAATTACCGCCAATACTGCCTTTCACGATTTAGTTGAGAAAATTCAAGGACAACCCTTTAAGGAAGGCGACCCTGTATTTTCTGATGCCGTGCCACAACAAGTAACCGATAAATGGAAAGAATATTACAAAAGAGCACTTAGCACTGGAAGATTTTCCGTAAAACAGAAAATACAAGACCCAAGTAAATTTTGGACCACATATGGCCTAACTTCCTTTGACCTAATGTATAATAAAGATGGTGAAGCAATTGGTATAACCTGTTTTTCTAAAGACATAACTTCAGAAATTTTATCTCAACAAGTACTGTTAAGTGCAAAGGAAGAGATGCAAAAAATTATGGATACTTCTTTAGATATTATCTGCACCCTTGATGAGGAAGGGTACTTTATAAGCATAAACAAGGCCGTTGAAGATATTTGGGGATATGCACCAAAAGATATAATAGGTACCAGATATACTGAACTAATCTATGAAGAAGACATAATTTCTACAGAAAAAAATGCCGAATCTGTATTGTCAGGAAACAAAGTAGTAAATTTTGAAAATAGATACGTTCATAAAGACGGTCATACCGTACCCATGTTGTGGTCATCTAATTGGGACGAGAAAGATCGTGTTTACTATTGTATTTCTAGAGATAATACCGAAAAGAAAAAAGCCGAACTTCAATTAGAAAACAGTGAACGCAGATTTAAAACTCTGGTACAAGAGAGTAGTGATATCATTAGTATACTAGATGCAGAAGCCAACTTTAAATATGTAAGCCCAAGTTCTACGAAGGTCATTCAAATAAGCCCTGAAGAATTTGAAGGACAAAACGCTTTAGACTACATACATCCAGATGATTTAGAGCGTGTAAAATCAAAGTTCTACCAAATTACCCAAATTGATTCTATAAAGATCGAACCGTTTAGATTTAAAAATAAATTTGGCGAATGGCGGTGGTTTGTAGCCAATGTATCCAACCAATTACACGAACCTTCAATACAAGGTGTCATTATAACCTCTAGAGATATCAATGAAACTAAAAATGCGAAAGAGCAATTAATACAAAGTGAACGTAGATATAAAACTTTAGTACAGGAAGGCAGTGATATGATCTGTATTGCTGATAAAAATGCTATTTTCTCCTATGCAAGCCCAACTTCTACAAGAGTATTGGAGATTACACCAGAAGAGTTTGTTGGCACTAGTGCATTCGATTATATTCATCCAGATGATTATGATACCGTTTACAATGAATTCATGAAAATCTTAGAGGTATCACAGGTAAATATTAAACCATTTAGATTTAGACATGGCGCCGGTCACTACGTTTGGCTAGAAACCGCCATTACGAACAAGTTCGATGAACCTACCATAAAAGGTATCGTAATTAATTCTAAAGACGTTACTACAAAGGTGCAACACTTAAATGCCATAGAAGAACAAAATGCCCAACTCAAAAAAATTGCTTGGACCCAGTCTCATATTGTAAGGGCACCTGTTGCTAGATTAATGGGCTTGGTAGATTTATTAAGAGATGATAAAGAGAAATTAAAACCCGAAGAAAGAGAACAAATTCTTAACTTTATAATCACTTCGGCAGATGAAATTGATCATGTTATAAAAGATATTGTTGAAAATACTATTAATGCGATTGATATAGAAGATATAAAATGAATTACCAAATATTACTAATTGAGGACGACCCCATATTTACTTTTTTACTTGAAAAAGGCATTAAGCATGCCCAGTTAAAAGGGGAGACCATTAATTTCACCAATGGAAAACCTGCTATAGAGTATTTGAACAATGAATATTCCAATGACAAAAACTACATTATTTTTCTAGACCTTAATATGCCTGTAATGAACGGTTGGGAATTTATGGATCAACTAGAAACGTTTGCCTCTACAAACAATTGTATGGTTTTTGTTCTCACTTCCTCAGCATACCAACAAGATATAGATAGACTTAAGAAAAAACCTTTAGTTGCCGATTTTGTTACCAAACCAATTACCGAGTTTCTATTAAAAGGAATAAAAGACAGTATAGAAGCTAAGTTTGAACAAAATCAAACCATATAAAAACACTTTTTCTGTTATTATTTTGAGTACATACAAGAATTAGCTTCATTATCTTTAGCTAAAATTCCACGTATGCGCTACCTTTTACTAATTTTATTTTTTGGTCTACAATCCGTTCGGCTTCAAGCTCAAACAAATTCTTACACTATCTCTTTTGAAAATGCCGCGCATCATGAGGCCCATGTTTCGGTAACATTTCCAAAGGTCATATCAGATACCTTATCCCTAAGAATGAGCAGGACATCTCCGGGAAGGTACGCACTTCATGAATTTGCTAAAAATGTCTATAATTTTAATGCAGTTGATAGTACAGGAAACTCTCTACACGTCTTAAGAACCAACCCATATGAATGGAAAATATTTGGTCATGATGGTACGGTAAACATTTCATACACCCTTTTTGCCAACAGAGGTGATGGTACCTATTCTCAAATAGATGAAACACATGCGCATTTAAATATTCCGGCAACATTTATGTATGCACCTTCTCTTAGTGAGAGAGAAATTGAAGTTGATTTCAAAACAAGAGATGATCTTAATTGGAAGATAGCCACGCAACTACTTCATGTAAAAGACAATACCTACAGTGCCCCTAATCTTTACTATTTTATGGATAGTCCAACGGAGTTGAGCAACCATAAAGTGCGCGAATTCAGTTTAGACGGGCAAACCATAAAATTAGCCTTACATGATCCTGGTACCGAAGAAGAAGCCGATGCCTACTTTGAAAAAGTAAAGAAAGTTGTTCTTGCCGAAAAAGAGGTTTTCGGAGAATTGCCAAAGTTTGACTATGATTCTTATACCTTTTTAGCTTGCTATATGCCAAATGTGTCCAGTGATGGTATGGAACATAGAAACTCCACCATTTTAACCAGTACCAGAACTTTGGCAAATGGTGGCATGGAGGGTAATATTGGCACCGTTTCACATGAGTTTTTTCATAGTTGGAATGTGGAACGTATTAGACCAAAATCTTTGGAACCGTTTAATTTTGAAGAAGCGAACATGAGTGGTGAACTTTGGTTTGCAGAAGGTTTTACCAGCTACTACACCAATTTAATACTTTGCAGAGCAGGATTGATTACAGCTAAAAAATATGTAGAAGGATTAACCGGTACGTTTAACTATGTATGGAATTCACCTGCAAGACAATTCTTTAACCCTATAGAAATGAGTTACCAAGCTCCTTTTGTAGATGCGGCAACTTCCGTAGACCCCGTTAACAGAGAAAACACCTTTATTTCATATTACTCTTACGGCAGTGTTATTGGTCTAGCTTTGGATCTACAACTACGTAATGAAGGTCTTAATCTAGATGATTTTATGAAGCTGGTCTGGACTACCTACGGTAAAAAGGAAATCCCATACACCATTGAAAATTTGAACGAAACGTTGAACACGTATGCTGGCGAAGCATTCGGTAATAACTTCTTTAACAGCTTTATTCACAAAAGTGAAATGCCGCTATATAACGAACTATTTAAAACAGTAGGTGTTAGTTTGTCTCAAGACACAGAAGCGGCTTATTTTGGCGCTGCTGTATCTATAACAGACGATTTAAATGGTAAAATTAAAAGCAATACTAAAATTGGTAGTCCCGCTTACATCGCCGGCTTAGATAAAGACGATATCATTACTTCAATAAATAGCGAACCATTCCCTAACGGAATTCAATTTAATACGTTTATTAAAGAAGGATTTCAACCAAATGATGTTCTTACAATAACCTTTTTAAGGGATGGTTTAGAAAGAAAAACAGAAGTCACTTTAACTTCTGACCCAAACTATGCTATCAACTTAGTTGAGAAAAATGAAAAAGCTCCCTCTAAAAAAATACTAAAAGCCCGCCAAGCTTGGTTAAATGTTGAGTAATGAATTTGATATATACCACCGCCACAACAAATGAAGAATTAATACAGATTCTTTCTTTACAGCAGATGAACTTAAAATCTTCTGTTTCCGATCTAGAAATGAAACAAGAAGGTTTCGTTACCGTTCACCATACATTAGATGTTCTTACAAGAATGAACAACGCCTGCCCACATATCATTGCGAAAGATGGTGATAAGGTTGTAGGTTATGCGCTGTCAATGACCGAAGATTTTAAAGATGAAATCTCTGTTCTAAGACCCATGTTTACCGAATTAGAAAACGTAAACATTCAAAATTTCATTACCATGGGGCAAATCTGTGTAGCCAAGACCCATAGAAAAATGGGTATTTTTCGCGGACTTTATAGCGCTATGAAAATAGCCTCTTACCCTAAATACGATGCCATAATTACCGAAGTAGATGCCACTAATAGCCGATCACTAGGAGCTCATTACGCCGTTGGTTTTGAGAAAATTTGTACTTATCATTCCTTGGGCCAAGATTGGGAATTGATTTCTTTGAAAACTGGTTGATCAATATAAGTTTAAGGCTATGACTTATAATTTATAATGTAAATTAATAACTTAATGCATTGTTAGATTAATCTGTAAAAGGTAATTCCAATGTAAATGATTTGTTTGGTGTAAAAATTAATGCAAATGCAAATGACTTGGAAAAGCAAAATGCAATTGACGCTATTAACAGATTCTTAAATTAAGATGTATAATGAAGTATTTTGGAATAGGAGAAGGTTCGTTAGGTTGGCAACTTTACTGTAGCGAAAAAGAAACTGCTCGTTTGCAATTAGATGTACATTTATTAAGAAATAGAGAAAGATGGGAAAACCCTAAACCTATTCAATTGTATGCAGACACTAATGTACCAGATCATGAACAATTAGACTTTAATGAACCCATTTTGCGTAATGCCATGTTATGGTCTAGCGGTGGTGGAAGTCAGAAATGGCATAAAGCTGCTTTTATACCATTTATTACAGGAATGTGTATTAGTGATGAACTATATAAAATATTTAAGAATTTCAATTTAACTAACGAACAGTTTTTAGAATTAGAGATTAAGAATTATCAAAAACAAACAACGCATAACTATTGGTTATTCTATCCAATAGTTAACTACAGATTTATAGAAATTAAAAAATCTGAATTTAAAAAAATTGGAATCAAAGACAAATCAGATGTAGAAATTGTAGTGTATAATAATTTGGAAGAATATTTTGATAAATCAGAGCCATATATGATGACTCATGAATTCAAACCGCATATTTGGTGCATAAACGAACCTTTTGACTTTTTCTTTGACCGCTATAACTACATAGTATCAGAACGATTAAAAAACGCTATAGAAGAAGCTGACATGTCAGATGTTTTCTTTTATGATTTGGATTATGAGGTTATCGTTAAAAAAGAAAATTGAAGCTTGAAATCCCTGCCAAATCGAACGGAAAAATATAGGCATAACAATCCTGGACACATTACGTTTTAGGATTTCAGAAAATTTTCACTTACAATTCTTTATGTAAAGATTGGGAATTGATTGCGTTAAAGACCATACAGCTCATAAATTTTTTTAATAAGATAAACAAGCTATATCCCTTAATAGATAATACTGCCTAATTTTAAATATTTAAAAGCAATTGACTTGTATCGTTACGATGTATAATAAACAATCTAATTATGCATTAATACAACTTATCTACTTATTTAGTATTAATAAACTTACAAAACAATGAAGTACACAACCACTTTTAACGTTTTTACAACTATTTAAGTCATACTTTTCAACTTAAAACTACATTAGCCCTAAATACAACCAAATATTTATAATTATGAAAAAAGTATGCTTACTAGTTACAATTGCCTTATTCAGTTTTGTCGTTCAAGCACAAGAGAACGTAGTTAAAGTTAATCCATTAGGTTTACTTTTCGGTTCTGCACAGTTTGGTTACGAAAAAGCCTTTAACGATAAATCTGCCATTGAAGTATCTTTAGCTTATTCAAGTATTTCAGCTACCATAGGTTCTGATAGTGATGCAAAAGCTAATGGGTTTGGAGCAGAAGGTAAATACAAATTCTACTTCTCTTCAACCAAAGATGCTGTTAGGGGTTGGTATGGAGCTCCAGTAGCAACCTACTCAAGTACAAAAGCATCTTCAGGATCAAGTGACGGTAAACTTAGTTACCTAGGAGTTGGAGGAGTTGCTGGTTACCAATGGGTTTTTGGCGGCGGAGATTCAGGCTTTGCTTTGGACCTAAATTTAGGTGCACAGTATATTTCTGCAAGCACGAGCGGAGATATCACCGGCACTTCTATTGAAGGCATTCTACCAAGGTTAGGTTTAGCACTAGGATATGCTTGGTAAACAATTAATAAAATTTTATTTAATGCGGAAACACACCTTGCTGTTTCCGCATTTTTTTAGAAAAATTTATATTAACATTCTTTACTTTACGAGGAGTATTTATATATTCTTTGATTATAAATGAATTAATTACAGTAAAGTGCGAAATAAGTATACCTTATCATCCTCTAGCTTTTTTTTCATCTTATATACTTACAATTAAATTAACAAGAAAATAAGCTTACCCTCTCATCTTTAAGTTTTCAAATCGTACATGATTTCATAATTTGGCTTATAACTATATTACAGTAGAACGATTAAAAAACGCTATAGAAGAAGCCGGCATGACAGATGTTTTCTTTTATGATTTGGATTATGAGGTTATCGTTAAAAAAGAAAATTGAAGCTTGAAATCCTTACCTAATCAAAACGAAAAATATTAACTTAATAACTCAGTTTATTACAGCCATCATCGTAATCGAGAACAAACTAAGCCCCGGTACCCGTTTTACTCCCGCACAAACGGCCCAGTTTAAACAGGTAAAAGAAGCCTCTGGCGGTGCGGTGGAGTTCAAGGTGAAGTTTGATAAAGAAATAATAATTGATGGTAGACCAATTAGTTTAAATTCAAATACAAGTTTTAATGTAGAACAATCCAAAGTAATAAAATTCAATGATCATGGCACTAATGATGTGGGTACTGTTGGGATATCAGATGTTGAATTTATAAAAGATTCAAGTAAGTTATAAACTATGGAAATAAAACTAACGGAAGGAAAAAAGGAATTATTTGCTGTAACTCATCCATTTTTTAAAGGGGAAGGATATAGGTTTCAGTCCAAAAGACCTGTTTTATATAGAAAAGAATTTGAAAATTTTTATGTGCAATTGTACCTACAGTTCGCAATTAAACTCGGTAATCATTTATCCGGACCTTTCCGTATTTCTTTTAAGGAGGTTGAAAAAATAATTCTTGAAATAGGTATTCCCACAAATTCATTTGAACACATAAAGAAAGGGGATAATATACTTTTAACAATTCATGATATACATGCTAAAGATTATGTGGATGCTATAACAAAATTGAATTTCAAGAAGTTAGATTCATTCCGCCAATGGGGCCATGCAATTGTGGATTATGCACAAGGCCCTGGCAAGGCTTTTATAGACACCTACTCCTACCTGCCCAACGTACTCAAAGAAATGGACCGCTTAGAGGCAGAAGGAAAAAACACGAATGAAATTTTAGTAGGGTTGGCAGATCGAAGATTTAGAGGCTTGATTATTTCCAAACTTTGTTCCGACCCTAATTTTGAAGAAAAGGTAGCCTCTCGTGATGAGGTTTTCTATAAGGTGCCCCAACTAAAAGATTGGATTCCATATTACAATAAGTTAAAAGAGCGCCTTAACACGATAGAGCATCTTTACCCGTATTATAAAAATGTGTGAGATATGAGATATTGACTCTCGCCGCTAGGACAAGCGTGACGTTCACATCTATAACATTATCATTATAAATACGTAGTAAAGAATTAATTTTAGCTTAAATCGCTCATTAGTTTTATTAATAAAAAAGAAATACAATTTATTTTAATTATTGTTTTTCGATAATTTTTATATTTTTATTATCGTTAAACAATAATTATATGAAACATAGTAGAGCATTACTTTCATTTTTATATTACCTATCTCTAATTGTATTTATAGTAGTTTGTTCTATATTTTCTTTCATTATCAGTTTTGAATTGTTTTCTAAATCATCACAGGTTGGTACTTTTACAAGTAGCAATCACCACTCCGTTGGATATAATTTTCCAATTACCCTACAGACTTCTATCCCTGACTCTGTAATCACCTATTTATCGAAGGATTCTCAAAGTAGTTATCGCTATTATAAAGAATTACAAAAGGACCAACCTATTTCTTATGAGAATAAGGAATCGATAAAAAAAATTTCAAATGAAGTATCAGTAAGGCCCACTCTTGAAGAAAACTTTCATTTAGTAACCAAAGAATTAAAAAATTCCTTTCCAATTACCATTACTGCAAATAATGTAAATTCTGATGGCTATGTAAGATTGAATTCAAATATTTTATGGATAAAATTACTATTAGCCTTAAGAACTTATTTAGCGGTTATTTTGTTACCTATTCTGTTTATTATGATTAAAATATTTAGGAAATTGAGAATTGATTTAAATTTCAGTAAAAGACTTGCAATTGAAACGAGAGCAATTGGAATTATAATTCTTAGCTATCAATTTGTCAATACTTTTTTAATTTTAGTATTAAGTAAATATTTTACTGTAATAAAAGTAGATAGCCTATTAAACAACGAGTTTTTCGACCGGGGTCTCTATGTAAATATTACACCTCGTTTAGATTTTAATTTATATGGCTTTATACTGGGATTATCTATTATTATAATTAGTTTCTTATTTAACCAAGGTGAAATACTCAAACAAGAAAACGACTTAACCATATAACTATGAGCATCGTCGTTAACTTAAATACCGTATTAGCGGACCGTAACCTAAAGAGCAAAGAACTCGCTGAAATGATAGGTATAACGGAAGCCAACCTTTCTATTCTAAAATCGGGCAAAGCTAAAGCCATTCGTTTTTCTACCCTTGACGCTATTTGTAAAGCATTAGACTGCCAACCTGCCGATATTCTTGCTTACGAAAAGGAATAAAAAAAGCTACACTTAAAAGTGTAGCCTTTTTAAATTATAATAAAATGTACTAATTAATCTGCTAGTACAATTACTCTGTTATTCTTAAGTTCAATAGTACCGCTAGAAATTTGTAAGACGGTATTTCCACTGGCATCTTTAGTGAACTTAGAGGCATATTCTTCATCTAAAGTAATATTACCTGCAACCTTTACTTTACCTTCTTGTAATAAGGATACAATTGGGGCGTGGTCTTTTAACATTTGAAACTCGCCATTTATACCTGGTACCGTTACCGAAGTTACTTCGCCTGCAAATAATGTTGCTTCTGGTGATACAATTTCTAAATACATATTTTTTCAGTATTCAGTAATCAGTGTTCAATAATCGAATGCAAAACTGCAAACTGCTACCGAAAACCGTTTACTAGATTTAAGCTTCCGTCAACATTTTTTCACCAGCTTCTATAGCCTCTTCGATAGTACCTTTAAGGTTAAAAGCAGATTCTGGCAAGTGATCTAATTCACCATCCATAATCATGTTAAATCCTTTGATAGTCTCTTTTATATCTACCAAGACACCTGGTATACCTGTAAACTGCTCTGCAACATGGAAAGGCTGAGATAAGAAACGTTGTACACGTCTTGCTCTACCTACAGCAGATTTATCTTCTTCAGATAATTCTTCCATACCTAAAATGGCAATAATATCTTGAAGTTCTTTATAACGTTGTAATAGCTCTTTTACCCTTTGTGCACAAGCATAATGCTCATCCCCTAAAATATCGGCAGTTAAAATTCTTGATGTAGAATCTAAAGGATCTACCGCTGGGTAAATACCTAGCTCGGCAATTTTACGAGACAATACCGTTGTTGCATCTAAGTGGGCAAACGTTGTTGCCGGTGCCGGATCCGTTAAATCATCCGCAGGTACGTAAACCGCCTGTACAGATGTAATAGAACCTCTTTTTGTTGATGTAATACGTTCTTGCATAGCACCCATCTCCGTTGCCAAAGTTGGTTGGTAACCTACCGCTGACGGCATACGACCTAATAATGCCGATACCTCAGAACCTGCTTGCGTAAAACGGAAAATGTTATCTACGAAGAAAAGAACATCTTTACCTTGACCTTCACCTGCCCCATCACGGAAATACTCTGCAATCGTTAAACCTGAAAGTGCAACTCTAGCACGTGCTCCAGGTGGCTCGTTCATTTGACCAAAAACGAAAGTCGCTTTTGAACCTTTCAATGCCTCTTTATCTACTTTGGCAAGATCCCATCCTCCATCTTCCATAGAGTGCATGAAGTCATCACCATATTTTATAATACCAGATTCCAACATCTCACGAAGTAAATCATTTCCTTCACGGGTTCTTTCACCAACACCTGCGAATACAGAAAGACCACCATGACCTTTTGCTATATTGTTGATCAATTCCTGAATCAATACCGTTTTACCTACACCGGCACCACCAAACAATCCAATTTTACCACCTTT
>JAHDDL010000001.1:122410-123598 GCA_020629415.1 Maribacter sp.
TAGGAAGATCAGCACCTGACTGAAATTCTACATCAACCACGGGTCCAATGATTTGCGAAACTTTACCTGTAACTTTTGACATTACTTATATGTTTATGTATTACGTTTAATATAACCTGAAAAATGCTCTCATTTTCAGGCTGCAAAGATATAGTTTTCAACTTTAATGAAAAATAGTTTTTTTCCTTTTTTACAAAAGTAAAAAGGTGCCCATAAAGCACCTTTAAAATCTTAGTATTATACATGCTACTATTGCAGCGTAGCCGGGTAGTTGGTAGGGTAGTCACCTACATTCAACAAACTACCTGATTCTTCAAAATTAGAGCCATAAGTAGCATCTATTGCTATCATAAACTCATTTGCCAACAAGGCATAACCTCTAGCTGTTGGGTGAATACCGTCTAAAGAAAAGGCGCCACCGGTCACTAAATTTGATTGTAACGTGAAATCTCCACTTGTAATACCGCCATTGGCCAACTGATTTAAAAGACTATTTGCATCTACCAAGGCCAAACCTGCCTGACTAGCGGTAGCCGCTATAATTTCATTAAAGGCTGCGGTTGCTTCTGCAATTTCATCTTGCTCACTTGGTATCAAAACCCATTTATCTTCTAAGGGAAGTGATATTCCTTCTACAGAAAACTGACCTGCCAATGCCTGTGGCAAGCCTGCTGCCATTAAATTGGAAACAGATTCTAAATTTACCGTTCCTATTATAGAAGAACTTGGCAATACAAATAAGTCATCTGCCGTAGCCTCCCTTGTTTGTCCATATGTACTACCCAACAAACCGGCAACCAATGGTGCTGCCTGCGCCGGTAATCCAAATGATTCTACAAATGCAGGAAAAGTAGGACTAGCAATTAAAACACCCGCAATCTGAGCTGACAAATCCGGTAATGTTTCATCCCTGATCACAACCTCACTTGCTTGCGTCTCCGAAAATTTAATAGAACGCTCCGGTACCTCTAAAAATTCATAAACTTGATTCAACTGACCAAAGATTCCGTTCAAGGTAGGAATTTGTGGTCCAAAATCTGGATTAGTAGGGTCTAACGGATTATGTGGCACCGTAGTAAAATGTGGTACATCTGTTACATTAGGAATATTAGCCACAACACCTTTAGCTCCCGTTGCGGTCAAGGAAGCTATCAAAGCTCCATAACTGCCGTCAAAGCCAACTCCCGG
>JAHDDL010000001.1:123698-176238 GCA_020629415.1 Maribacter sp.
TCAAGATCTACATCTTCAGGATCATTACAAGCGGTAAAAGCCAATACACCTAAAGAAATATATAAATATTTTAAGTTTTTCATTTCAACTTTTGATTTTAATTAGTTGTTAATTGTCCAAGATAAATAGTACATAGAACCTATAAAGCCAGTACCAAATGCCGTGTAATATTCTTTATTGGTAAGGTTTGTTCCACCCAATTTAAAAGAAGACTTTATACTTGGCACATCATAATTAATTTGAGCATCTACAACATGGAATTCAGGAATTACCCCGTTACCAAAAGTAGCTTCCCAGAAATAATCATCGCTAAATCTATATGATACGTTAAATCCGAAATTTTCAAACAGTTCCTTGTTACCAAAAGATGCCTTGAACTTGTGCTCTGGTGTGTTAAAATTCAACATTACATCTGGGTTTGCCTCGCGGTCAAAATCTAACTTAGTAAACGTATAACTACCACCTAAATCGAAATTACCCAATACTTTTACATCCAATCCTAACGATGCACCATAAGAATTTACATTGGCGTCTGTATTGGTATAAGCACTGTAAGCTTGAAAATCTCCGTTAGCTATTGCCGCAACCGATAGCCCACCGTCACCAGCTTGCCCGTAAAATGGAGAAATTACCACTTCCTGCGAGATAAAATCTTCATAACTGTTATAGTACGTACTAAAATCGATAACCACTTTATCTACCTTACCTCTATACCCTATTTCAAAAGACGTCACTTTTTCAGGTTTGATCAAATCAGGATTGGCAACTTCAAGAACACTTGGATCACCAGTTGCACCTAATGCCGTTACGGAAGCTGCAGAATAAGAGTTGTTATATGCCGCGCCACCTGTCTGTGTAACTTCAGAAGGCTGACCTAACAATTGCCCGCTTGCACTAATTCCATATTCTCTTGAATAACGATCTAAATTGTCTTCAGCAGATCCCACCAAAATAGCTCTACCGGCATTTAAACCAATAAAAAGATCTTGAGTAGTAGGATTTCTAAAGCCCGTTTGTGCAGAAGCCCTAATATTATGGTTTCTATTTAAGGTATAACCTGCAGATAATCTAGGAGAGAAAAAACCATCAAACAACTCTGACTTATCATATCTTATAGAACCTGTTAACTTTAAACTCTTTTCGCCTTCAAAAGGAAGTGTTTTTTGAACTTGAGAATAAATACCAAATTCAGAATATCTAATTGGACCATCAAAATCCGTGTAAATAGTACCTGACGAATTAAGATCATATTCCCTAAAAGACCCACCTACTTGAATCTCTGCCCAATCAATTAAATGACTAAAGTTATAGTTACCATCTGCATGGTAATATTTTGAAGCATCTTGAAATTTAGAACCGGTAGATAGATCTGGATCGTTTACACTTCTGTTGAACGCAGCTTGAAATTCCGGTGAACCTGGCAAAAACCTTCCAGATTCTGCCTGTGCTCTTGCTGCGGCATGAGCTTGTTCATCTGTAGCCCCGCCTAAAGTAGCCTGTACATATGTACCGGTATATTCACCGAACCATGTATTATCATCTTTCCAAGCCCTGTTAATATTGATACCTGTAAATACCATATCATAAGAGTCGCCAGACTTATCGCCAACCATATAACCTCTTAGAAAAAAGTTATCGTTCTTGATTTCAAGCTTATGCTGCTCTTGAAAGAAACCTTTAATATTATATCTGTTGGTACCTTGATAAATTGTATTACCCGTACCCACTTTACCAACATAAGAAAGCTCTAAACTATTATCTTCAATAGGCCTGTAGTATAATCCCCAGTCCGCCTTAATACTTTCCGCGTTATAATTGGTAAGATCACTTTCGTTATAACCGGTTCTACTAACTATTTCCGAAGGTACCAAAGCATTTGCCCCAGCCGGTAAAATACCTAAACCTTCTAAAGTTAAGGCAACTTCTTTAATATTTGTAGAAACCTCATCACCATAAACGTTTACGCCATCATAGTTCAAATTATCTCGTGTACCACCTGGCGTAATTTTATCATCCGTGTTGTTAGCTGCCCAGTCTGTTCCTTTCAAATAACCGAAATTAACTTTTGCCGCAAATTTATCACTGAATTTATGTGCCGCTCTAATACCAAAATCTGTATATGAATTATCGCCCGCCGCTTTCTGAGATGTAATTCCCTGTTTAACAGATACGCTAATACCTTCATAATCAAAGGGACTCTTGCTGCGCATAAACAAAATACCGTTGAAGGCATTTGCACCATAAAGTGCCGAAGAAGCTCCTGGTAATAATTCTACGCTTAACACATCGGTCTCAACCATACCTACCAAATTACCGATAGGGAAGTTCAATGCAGGTGTAGAGTTATCCATACCATCTACAAGTTGCATAAAACGGGTATTGGCAAAAGAAGCAAAACCTCTAGTGTTTACAGACTTGAACGTTAAACTGTTCGTATTAACGTCAACTCCTTTCAAATTCTCTAACCCTCCATAAAAATCGGCTGCGGTTGTATTCTTAATTTCAGAAATACCAATTCGCTCTACCGTAACAGGAGATTCAAAAATACGCTCAGGGGTTCTAGATGCAGATATTACCACCTCATCTAAAAACGTTTGAGATTCATTCAAGGTTATTGTAATTTTTTGGTTGGCACTTGTAATACTTTCCGTAGTACTTGTATATCCAATACTGGACACCTCTATCTTAAAAGGTGGCACCTCGGATGTAGCCAAATTAAAATTACCATCAAAATCTGTCACTGTTCCAATGGTTTTGCCGACAATAACAATATTCGCACCCGGAATAGGTGCATTGTTTTGATCAACAACATTACCACTGATATTGGTCTGGGAATACCCTAGAGTACCCATAATCATCAATGCTAAAAGAAGTATTGCTCTCATTCTTAATAATAGTTTAAAATTAGTTGAGGGTTAAGATACAGATAATTTCACATGGATAATAATAATATGAAAAAAATTATGCATGCATAGTATTATTTTAATAATTAAACTGTTCATTTATTGGGATATACGTAATTAACTTTTAAATAACATAATATATCACAATCATCAAAATTTAGCTATTACCGTATAAATTGGAGATTTAACCCTAATCAAAAAAAAGGGACATGAAATAAATCATGCCCCTTTTATAACTCTGTAAAATTTTTTTTCTACTCTACCGTAACCGATTTTGCCAAGTTTCTTGGTTGATCCACATTACAGCCTCTCATAACCGCTATATGGTAAGAAAGTAGTTGCAAAGGAATTGTCGTCAACAAAGGAGTTAAACTTTCTAAAGTTTCAGGAACCTCTATCACGTGATCGGCCAAATCTTTTACCTGCTCATCACCTTCGGTAACGATTGCTATAATTTTACCTTTCCTAGATTTAATTTCTTGAATGTTGCTTACCACCTTTTCATAATGTCCTTTCTTTGTCGCTATAACAAAAACAGGCATTTGTTCATCTATTAATGCAATAGGTCCATGTTTCATTTCTGCCGCAGGATACCCTTCTGCATGAATATAACTTATTTCCTTTAACTTTAAAGCTCCCTCTAAAGCAACGGGAAAATTATATCCTCTTCCTAAATAAAGGCAATTAGTAGACTCTTTATAAACATCTGCGATAATTTCTATAAGTGCATTTGATTCTAAGGATTTTTCTACTTTACTTGGTATAGTTTCCAATTCAGATAAAAACTCTCGATATTTTGTTTCAGAGAATGAACCCTTTGCCTTGGCCAATTTTAAAGCCATTAAAGTAAGAACCGTAATCTGGGTAGTAAACGCTTTTGTAGAAGCCACTCCTATTTCTGGTCCGGCATGGGTATATGCACCTGCATCTGTTTCCCTAGCAATAGAAGAACCCACAACGTTACAAACACCAAATACGAAAGCTCCTTTTTCTTTCGCCAATTTAATAGCTGCCAAAGTATCCGCAGTTTCACCAGATTGTGAAATTGCAATTAGTACGTCCTTATCTGTAATAACAGGATTTCTATATCTAAATTCCGATGCGTATTCTACCTCAACCGGAATTCTTGCCAAATCTTCAAAAATGTATTCAGCAACTAGACCGGCATGCCATGAAGTACCGCACGCTACTATTATAATTCTATTTGCATTCAAGAATTTTTCCATGTTAAGGTCAATTCCCGCCATTCTTATTAAACCTTGATCAGCAAGCAAACGACCTCTATATGTATCCTTAATTGCCCTAGGCTGCTCATAGATCTCTTTCAACATAAAGTGATCGTAACCACCTTTCTCAATTTCCTCAAGGTTCATTTGAAGCTCCAAAATTCTTGGATAAGCAACTGCATCATCCTTAATTTTTCTAAGCTTAATTTCTTTACCCAATCTAATAATTGCCATTTCTTCATCTTCAAGATAAACGGCATTATTGGTAAACTCAATAAAAGGAGAAGCATCTGAAGCTATAAAAAATTCACCTTCACCTATACCTATAGCCAAAGGACTACCTAATTTGGCTACCACAATTTCATCTGGCTTTTCTTTATCAAATACGGCGATTGCATATGCCCCTACTACTTGATTCAATGCAATTTGAACAGCCTTGCCAAGCTTAACGTTTTCCGTTTTCTTAACCTCTTCAATCAAATTGATCAAAACCTCGGTATCCGTATCCGATTGAAACGTATACCCACGTTTGGTCAATTCTTGCTTAATAGCCTCATAATTTTCAATAATACCATTATGTATAATAACAAGATTACCTAAGTTTGAGTAATGTGGATGGGAATTAACATCATTTGGCACACCATGGGTTGCCCAACGTGTATGACCAATACCAATACTACCCGCCTGAGATATTTCTTTAGCTTTATTCTTTAAGTCTTCTACCTTACCTTTTGTTTTAGATAGATTGATTTGATTACCATCATAAAGTGCAATACCTGCACTATCATAACCACGGTATTCCAATCTTTGAAGTCCTTTTATAACGATAGGAAATGCCTCCCTATGACCTATGTAACCAACAATTCCGCACATATTTCTATTTCTATTTGAAAAATTTAACTTGAAACCTCTTAGTTAGTTCAAAGAATAAACTTCAAGATTTATGCCATTTAGGTTATACAACGCTAATATTAAAGAAGTGGTATGTGAACAACTTGATAAATAACAAAAACCACCACGCTATTACTTATTGTGCCTTTGTATAAGATATTTCCAATTTCAACCTTTTGTCAAAATTAGGATCCGTAGCATTAATATTACCACCAAACAAAATTGTACTTAGCGGGGTTAACGTGGAAGTTATAGGTAGCCTTTCAATACCATCAACTATTTCCGGGTCAGAGACTTTAGCATCTGCAATATTCCAATTTTGAATATTTGTTGCAAGTGTAAGCCCTAAAGTAGCATTTGTAGAATCTCTTAAAATAATATCATTGATGTGATCCGTAATTTTTACCGAATACTTTACCCCTTTATCATTAGTTTTTTGAATGATACCGTCATAATTAGGGTAAAACCCGAACAAATCAGGAATACCGGTTTGCGGTGATGCTGGGTCAGTTGCAATATCTATTAATGGAATTTTGTTTTCGGTATTGTATAAAAATAATCTTGGGGGCTCTAAGGTACTACCTGCGGCATCCAACTGATCTCTATCTATATAAAATACCAAATTAGCTTCATTGATAACCCAATTCTCACTTTTAATCTGCTCTATAATTTCCTCGCCACCACCTTCTTCAAACAAATTTATTTCAGCATATGTGCCAGGACCGCCTTTTAAATATATTCTAGATGAATTTTCACCATTATCCAAAACATCTAAAATCTGAGGACCATAATTTTCTGTAATAATTGTATTGACGGCATTACCAGAAATAACCCCTGTAGTACTTCTTGACAATAGCGTAAACACGAAATCTTTTTCTAATGTATTGTTCGGGTTATCATCGCTAACATCATCAGAAGTACCATTGGTATCATAACTTGTGTAAGTATAGGTCATGGTAATATTGGCAGCGCTTAAATCTAGCATTAAAAAAACATCATTTGCACTGCTTTCTTGAACCGATAAATGAAGCCCTCTTATAAATTCAGTAAAGTTAGCTTGGCTAATTAATTCAGAACTCCCTTCCTTGTCCAAAATATTAGTTTGAAAAAACTCATTATTCAATTTTACCCTAATACCTGGTTGTAATTTTGTGTTCGTTTCCGCTTCATTTACATCTTCTGTAGATTCATCGTCTTCATTCTGAATTAAAAATTCCTCATCGATTATTTCTACATCTCCCTGAAACAATGGAGTACCTGTAACAAAATCTGGCGAGAAAACCTCATCAGAATAATATTGCTGCGATTCTTGAAAACTGGTATTTGGATCTAAATCGCTTAAAAAGAAAGTAGAACGCTCAACTTTAAGATTAAAAGCAGGAAGCGGTGATTTAGCTACATTGTCATAATTAACACCATCAATATAAATACTATCCAACGCTACCTTTTCCGCAAAATTATTGGCGAATATGGTCTTCCCATTATTATCATTGATGCCATCCCTATCAGCATCAACACTGGTTTCATCACGAGGATCTGTATTGGACGCCGTCTCTACAGAATTCAACACTCCGTCACCATCATTATCATTATCACTGTCAGGAACTTTATCATATACATCTATTACACCGTCACCATCGCTATCCAAAGAACCGCTACTTGTTAAATAAGGAATATATAAATACACCTCTTTTACCTTTTCGTTTTCTTGAATAGTAGTAATAGACTCATCGGCTGTACCGGTAAGATTTTCCTTTGCTTGAGAAAAAGCCCCAAAGGATGGATTTATAGTGCTTAAAAATATCTGTGAAGTAATTGAAGCCTCTGTTCTACCAAATACCGGATCGTTATAGACACCTAACTGATATATGTTCAATTTATTTGTTTGAACCGCCTCAATATTCTTATTAAAAGCAAAAACATCATATACCTCTTTACCTGTTGTAAAAGGCTCATTACCAACAACACCTGAACCAACAGTAGTTAAATCTTGCTCACAAGAAACCAAAAGACCCAATATCAATAACAACCCTAAAAACTTAGGGATAACGGACTTAGCAATAAAATTCATTCAGATTATTTTAAAACTTCGGTGTTATAAAAATTAGCATACGCCTCTTCAAACTCTTGAACAGGTACATATGACAACACTGGTTTTTCTTGGTTGGTAATATGATCTTCCAATTCTGCCGGAATATCTTCAGAAGCTAAAATAACGGCATCAGAATAATCAACCGCTACCTTTAACAAATTATTATAAGTTGGGTCACCCAATGATGCTATCTCCTCCTCCGGTATACCGTCAAAAGAAATTCTCTTTACCATATCCTTATCCAAAGAACCTTCAAAAGTTTTACCGTAAACCGATAATACTATTTTACTGTCCGCAAAAAGTGGCTCATCTGAGTAGTACTTTTTCAAATACAATGGTAATAAACTTGCCATCCAACCATGAACATGAATGATATCCGGTGACCAGTTTAATTTCTTAACCGTCTCCATAACACCCTTTGCAAAGAATATGGCACGCTGATCGTTATCCGGAAAAAGATTTCCTTGTTTATCCGTAAATGTAGCTTTACGCTTAAAGTACTCTTCGTTATCGATAAAGTAAACTTGGATTCTTTCTTTTGGAATAGATGCTACCTTAATGATCAATGGCATATCCATATCATTAATGACCAGGTTCATACCTGAAAGTCTAATTACCTCGTGTAATTGATGCCTTCTCTCATTGATATTCCCATATCTAGGCATGAAAATCCTAATTTGACCACCATTGCTGTTGACCATTCTAGGGGTTTCATAAGACATTAGGGAAACTTCGTTTTCGGGTAAGTAAGGAACTAATTCAGAAGATACAAATAATATCTTTTTACCATTCATAAAGGTTATATTTTATTTTTCACTGAAACGCAATTGCAAAATTACAAAAAATATAGAGATTAGCAGTAATTATAGTAAGTTTGCTTGCTAATGAACTTTTCAATGCCGGTAATAAAGACCAAAACCAAGCTAACAGAAGAACTTAATAAATTAAGCCATAAACAAGACCTAGGTCTTGTACCTACTATGGGGGCGCTTCACCAAGGGCACGCATCGCTCATTAAAAAAGCGGTTCAACAAAACCCTAATGTAGTAGTCAGCATTTTTGTCAACCCAACACAGTTTAACAACAAAGAGGATTTAGACAAATACCCAAAAACTCTGGATTCCGATATTGAGTTAATATCCAGTATTTCAGATAAGATTATCGTTTTTGCACCAGATGTAGACGAAATTTATCCTAATACGGTCATTCCAAAAATTTTTGATTTTGAAGGTCTTGACAAGGTTATGGAAGGTGAATTTAGAGATGATCATTTTAACGGTGTAGGCACTATAGTTGAAGAACTTCTAAATATCGTACAACCAACAAGGGCCTATTTTGGCGAGAAGGATTTTCAACAACTACGCATCATTCAAAAACTTACCGAAATACAGAACATTCCCGTAGAAATAATAGGTTGTGAGATTATTAGGGAAGACCACGGTCTGGCAATGAGCTCAAGAAACGAAAGGTTAAGCAAAAACATTCGACAAAAAGCTGCATTTATTTACAAAACCTTAAAAACTGCCAAAGTTAAATTTGGCATGGAAAATGCAATAGCAGTTAAGGAATGGGTTATTAATGAGTTCAAAAAAGTTGATGATTTTGAATTGGAATATTTTGACATTACTGATGTTGAAACTTTGACCCCGGTACAGAATAAAATAAAAAATGTAAAATACAGGGCATTTATTGCCGTTTATGTTGAAGACGTAAGGCTAATAGACAACATAGCCCTAAATTAAATTAAGATATGCAAATAGAAGTAGTTAAATCAAAAATACATCGTGTAAAAGTTACCGGTGCCGATCTTAATTATGTTGGCAGTATTACTATTGATGAAGATTTAATGGATGCCGCAAATTTTATTCGTGGCGAAAAAGTACAAATTGTCAATAACAATAATGGTGAAAGGCTAGAGACCTATATCATTCCCGGCCCACGAAAAAGTGGAGAAATTACATTAAACGGTGCGGCGGCAAGAAAAGTAGCCGTAGGCGATATTCTAATTTTAATTTCTTATACTTGGATGGATATTGAAGATGCCAAGAAATTTAATCCTTCATTGGTTTTCCCTAATGAAGAAAACAATCTTTTGACCTAAAGTTGACAAATTCACTAAAAAAAAATCTTAAGATCATACTCCCAATTGCATTGGGAGTTTTTTTAGTTTGGTATTCTTACCATTCAACCACTCCTGAGAATAGAAAGCAAATAATTTTTTACATAAAAGAAGCCAATCCGCTCTACGTTTCACTTTCTATTCTTTTAGGTATTTTAGGTCACATTTCTAGAGCGGTAAGATGGAATTATCTACTAGAACCATTGGGGTACAAACCAAAACTCACTAATAATATTTTAATAATACTAACTTCATACTTTGCCAATCTAGGCATACCAAGAACTGGTGAAATACTAAGAGCTACCGCACTTACTACCTATGAAAATGTACCTTTTGAAAAAGGTTTTGGTACCATAGTAACAGAAAGGGTAATTGATGTTATTATGTTGCTCATTGTAGTAACAATTGCATTTTTATTACAAACAGATGTCATTATGGGTATTCTACAAGAACGTGGTTTTAATGCAACCGGACTCATATTTCTTGCACTAGGTGGAATAGCTTTGTTCTTTGCTTTTATTTTCTTCATTAAAAAATCTAAAAACGCATTTGCCCAAAAAATAAAGACGTTTGTAAAGGGTCTTCTTGATGGGGTGTTCAGTATTTTTAAAATGAAAAATAAATGGATGTTCATTTTTCATACCCTATTCATTTGGGCATGCTACATTGGTATGCTTTGGATTATAAAATTTACCGTTCCAGAAACCATATCACTTACCCTAAGCCAACTCTTGGTAGCCTTTGTGGCCGGGGCTTTTGCCATGGCAACCACCAACGGTGGCATAGGTCTTTATCCCATTGCCGTAAGTAGCGCTCTTGCCATCTTTGGTATCAGTGCAGTATCGGGTGATGCCTTTGGATGGATAATATGGATAGCCCAGACTCTTATGATAGTTGTTTTTGGTGCAATATCTTTTCTTTTATTACCGTTATTGAACAGTAGTAAGTAGTTCATTTCAACCAACAATTGCCTTTTATGCGTTATATATCTTTATTATTCGCACTTTTATTTGGGATAACCTCCTATGCACAAGTGACACAAGAAATTTTTGAATCGTTTAAACTTCAAGAACGAAGAGATGTAAATTACTACTTTCCAGAGAATATGGATGAAACCAAAAAGTATCCGTTGATCATTGTACTTGATGGTGAATATCTTTTTGAGCAAGTTGTGGCAAATTCTAAATTCTACAGTAGATTTCATGGAATGCCAGAAAGTATAGTAGTTGGCATTAACCAAAGTGAAAATGACCTAAGATATGAAGATTGTGCATTTGACCCAGATAACGGTCTGCCATCTGAAAAAGGAAAAAGTTTTTATGAATTTATTGGTATGGAACTTATTCCTTACCTAGATCTTAATTACAGCACAGCACCTTTTAAAATGATTGTGGGTTATGATATCACCGCCAACTTTATGAATTATTGGTTGTTCAAAGACAATTCTATTTTTGATGGTTATGTTAGTATTTCACCTACTCTTGCCCCGGAAATGGAAAGTAGGGTACCCATGCGTTTGGGTGTCATTGAAGACCAAATATTCTATCAGCTAATTGTTGAAGGTGAAGCCAGCAATGACAAGCAGCGAATTTTAGCAATGGACAAAGACCTTAAAGCCGTCAGTAAAGAATCTTTACACTATTTCTTTGATGAGTATTCTAATGCGGATCATATTTCTGTTGCTACCTATGGCATTGGAAAAGCGTTCGATAATATCTTTGGCATGTTCAAACCTATTAGCCCAAAGGAATACAAAACTCAAATATTAACTAGCGAAGAGCCGGTTTACGACTATTTAGAAAATAAATACCAAGGTATTGTAGATATGTTCGGTTTTAGCAAGCCGGTTGAATTAAACGATATTATGGCAATTTACGCGGCATCTAGAAAGAAAGAAGATTTTGAGTCGTTAAAACCTCTATCTGACCTTTGCAAAAAAGAATATCCAGAAACAATGTTGGGTTTTTATTTTGAAGCTGAGTACTATGAACAACTTGGCGAACCCAAGAAAGCCCTAAGAACATTTGAAAAGTCTTTTCAAATGGAAGAAATAGATTTTTTAACTAAAGAAATGGCCCTTGAAAAAATGGATGCACTGAAAGCCGATTTCGGTTTTTAAAGATTATTATATTAAATAAACGGCTAGTCCCAAATTAGCCCAACCTACTTAATTATGATTAAAATTGACGCAATGTACTTCGTGTTCTCCGGAGTGCTTTTTACTTACTTTGGCTTAAAAGGAGAATTCAATTTAGCCTATAATGGTATTGCCCTATTTATGGCGTGGGCATCTTTTTTCCTCGCCTTTAGTGCTTTTAAAAAAGAGAAATCTGGTGAAAATTAAACCATAATTTCTTTCTAAAACCATATCATTTCAAACTTCTTGCTACCTTTAGCTTTCATTGATAAAAGCTAAGGATGGCCAAAACTAAAACTGCATTTTTTTGTCAAAACTGTGGTACTCAATATGCTAAATGGGTAGGACAGTGTTCTGCGTGCAAACAATGGAACACCGTTGTTGAAGAGGTGGTTCAAAAAGAAGAAAAAACCAGTTGGAAAACCTCACCACAAACAGCCAAAAGAATTTCAAAACCTCTTTTGGTAAACGAAATTAGCATTGAGAAAGAAGTGCGCCTAAATACTTTTGACCTTGAATTTAACAGAGTTCTTGGCGGTGGTCTTGTACCTGGGGCGTTAGTTTTGCTGGGCGGGGAACCTGGTGTGGGCAAAAGTACATTACTACTTCAAATTGCATTAAAACTGCCATACAAAACGCTTTACGTTTCTGGTGAAGAAAGCCAAAAACAAATTAAAATGCGTGCCGATAGAATTCACCCTAGTAGCGAAACTTGCTTTATTCTTACGGAAACAAAAACACAGAACATCTTTAAACAAATTGCAGCTACAGAACCGGATATTGTGGTCATTGATTCTATACAAACACTCCACTCTGATTATATTGAATCTGCTGCAGGTAGTATTTCTCAAATTCGGGAATGCACGACCGAACTTATAAAATTTGCAAAGGAAACCAACACACCCGTAATTCTTATTGGGCATATCACCAAAGACGGCTCTATTGCCGGTCCAAAGATTTTGGAACATATGGTAGACACCGTTCTACAATTTGAAGGTGACCGTAATTATGTGTACCGCATACTTAGATCTTTAAAAAATAGATTTGGATCAACTGCAGAACTTGGTATTTATGAAATGCAAGGTAGCGGTCTTAGGGAAGTCAATAATCCATCTGAAGTATTGATTTCGAAAAATGATGATGCGCTCAGTGGCACAGCTATAGCATCAACGGTAGAAGGTATGCGCCCTTTGCTCATAGAAATTCAAGCATTGGTCAGTACAGCTGTCTATGGAACACCTCAACGCTCTACCACAGGTTATAATGCAAAAAGATTAAATATGTTATTGGCGGTTTTGGAAAAACGTGCAGGTTTTAAACTAGGCGCCAAAGATGTCTTCTTGAATATAACCGGAGGCATTTCCGTAGATGACCCTGCTATTGATTTGGCGGTAATTGCCGCAATTTTGTCCAGTAATGAAGATATACCTATTGACAAGGGTATTTGTTTTGCAGCGGAAGTTGGGCTTGCCGGTGAAATTAGACCAGTGCAACGTGTAGAGCAGCGAATTCTAGAAGCGGAAAAACTGGGTTACGACACTATCATTATATCCAAAAGCAATAAAATAGGTCTAAAATCGACCAAAATTAAAATTTTGATGGCATCTAAAATAGAGGAGGTAACCGGAAATTTATTCGGTTAACGCTTATCTCTCATTATTCTGGCCAATACCATTATAACCACTATTACAACTAGTATTAGGACTATTTGTCCAAAACCGACCTTTAAAAATACCAGACTTTCCATTTATGGTGCAGGGTTAGGTATTATATTATGTATAGCTTCTATTTCTTTAAGTACATCGTCAGATAATGCAACGTCTATACTTCCAATATTCTCTTCTAGCTGCCTTAAATTTGTAGCCCCTATTATAGTACTTGTTACAAATGGTCTTGTATTTACAAATGCCAATGCCATTTGTGCCAATGTAAGACCTTGGGACTGTGCCAAATCATAATATTTTTTCGTTGCCTCTACAGCCGTATCGCCTATATACCTATTATATTGAGGAAACAGACTTAAACGAGAACCTTCTGGCATTCTATCGCCTAAATACTTTCCACTTAAAGCACCAAAACCCATTGGCGAATAGGCCAATAAGCCTATTTGCTCTCTCATTGAAATTTCTGCCATACCCACCTCAAACAACCTATTGAGCAGACTATATGGATTCTGAACTGTTATGGTTCTAGGCAATGTTCCGTGCACTTTACTTTCTTCCAAAAACCGCATAGTACCCCAAGGAGTTTCGTTAGATATACCTACGTGCTTAATTTTACCTTCGCGAATTAAATCGCGCATGGTTTCTAAAACCTGATGGATATTATCCTCCCAATGGTCAGATATGTCATGCTTATACCCTCTTTTACCAAAATAATTGGTACTCCTATCCGGCCAATGAAGCTGATATAGATCTATATAGTCTGTTTGCAACCGCTGCAAACTACCTTCTACGGCATCGATAATAGACTCTCTGGTAAATCCGGTAGTACGGATAAACTTCGTCATATCTGCTTTGCCCGCAATTTTAGAAGCCAAAATAATTTCTTCCCTATTACCATTTTTCTTAAACCAATTACCAATGACTTTCTCGGTAGCCGCATATCTATCCTTATGTGCAGGAACAGGATAAAGCTCTGCCGTATCTAAAAAGTTAACCCCTTTATCTATGGCGTAATTTATTTGTTCATGACCTTCTTCTTCTGTGTTTTGATTTCCCCAGGTCATTGTTCCCAAGCATATTTTACTTACTTCAATATCCGTATGTGGTAATTTGGTATAAATCATTTAGCTTAAAATTTGCAATCTTTAAACGCAAAATTACTAAATATAATCAGGGTTATTGTATCCATTTCGTTAACTCTCTACCTCTATTAAAATAGGACAATGATCACTGTGCCTTGCTTCAGATAAAATTACGGACCTAGACAACCTTTCCTTCAATGTGGTAGAGACCATGGCATAATCTAATCGCCAGCCCTTATTATTATTTCTAGCATTGGCCCTATAGCTCCACCACGTATAATTATCAGGTTCAGCATTAAACTCCCTAAAGCTATCTATGAATCCGCTTTTTATAAAATCTCCGATCCATTCTCTTTCTACCGGTAAAAATCCGGAAACATTCTTTAGTCCTACGGGATTATGTATATCAATAGCCTCATGACAAATGTTATAATCACCAAGAACAATTAAATTAGGATTGGTCTTTTTAAGTTCATTGGCATAATCCTGAAAATCTGCCATATACGTAAGTTTAAAATCTAAACGCTCCATATTTGTGCCAGAAGGCAAATACATGCTCATTATTGAAATATCGCCAAAATCTGCACGAATATTTCTTCCCTCAAAATCCATATAATCTATACCGGTACCAAATACTACGTTATCTGGCTTAGACCTAGAAAGTATTGCTACTCCACTATAGCCTTTCTTTTGTGCGCTATACCAATAATTGTACTTATAACCTGCCTCTTCAAATAACGAAAGATCCAACTGATCCTCCTGTGCTTTAATTTCCTGCAAGCAAACAACATCTGGCGACACCGTACTTAACCATTCTAAAAAACCTTTTTTCAACGCCGCCCTTATTCCATTTACATTATAGGATATGATTTTCATCTATTCTCGTTTTGGCTTAAAAATAAAAAAGAGTTGACCATTTAAGGTGCATACTTTCTATTAAAATCATAATTTCACAGCTTTAAAACAATATTTGCACTTTAAAACGCATCTTATGAACAAGTTTATTTTTTTGCTTTTTTTGGTATTCGTAACAACTTCTAGTTTTTCACAAGCCTATTACAACGATGAAAATAGCCATGAAGTAAAATTGAACATTGGCCAGTTTTTAGTAACTACCACTGTTGAATTAGGGTATGAGTATTATATTAACGAAGACACCAGTATTGGTGGCACCCTTTATTTTGATGGAAAGTCTACCGATTATAATGGCAATTTTGGGATAGGTCCAAACTTAAGAGCTTATTTTGGCTACGGACCAAAAAGCGGTCTATTTGCCGAAGTATTCGGGCTATACTATACCGGTGAAGATGATGATGAAGATACCGCTAATTTAGGAAGTAGAAATTATGATTACTCTACCGTAGCACTTGGTCTTGGAGGTGGTTATAAATGGGCAACAAGAAGTCAAAAATTTACCATTGAATTAAATGGTGGCCTGGGCAGAAATATTAATCCAGAAGATTTTCAAGATGACTTTATGTTCAGGGCCGGTTTATCTTTAGGCTATCGCTTTTAATAGCTATTTTTTAGGCTCGACCATTTATGAAAACAATACTTTCTTTAGTACTAACTACATTATTTAGCTTAAGTTTCTTTGCACAAAACAATGTAAAAAACGATAGCGTTACACGATTAAACGAAGTTATTGTCGTAGATACGCTAACAGCTAAAAATGCTATTGGCATTATACCGTCACAAACTATTGGCACCACTACATTTGCCAATTATAGTCCCGTAGATTTTATTAGCTCCATTAACCAAATATCCGGTCTTTACGCCTTATCCGGAGCTCTGAATACTAATAGAATAACCATACGAGGTGTAGGCTCAAGAACTTTATTCGGTACGGATAAATTAAGACTTTATTATAATAATATTCCTATTACCAACGGAACCGGATCTTCAACCATTGAAGCATTCGATCTTGAAAACCTTACGTCAATTGAAGTAATTAAAGGTCCAAAAGGTACTGGTTTTGGAACTAATTTGGGTGGAGCTATTATTTTGAACACGAAACAATTAAGTGACCAACCTACCAAGTTTAGCAACAATACTACTATAGGATCTTACGGATTGTTTAAAAACAGTTTAGGATTTACACACGCGCAAAAAGATTTTTACATGACCTTTCAATATGGCCATATGGAAATAGATGGATACCGCGACAATAACAGATTTGAACGTGACGGATTTCTTTTGAACACCATTTTCAAAATTTCAGAGAAAAGTGAAATTGGGCTATTAGTAAACCATATTGATTATTCTGCACAAATAGCTAGCTCTTTAAACCAAGAAGATTTTAACGAAGACCCTACACAGGCGGCATTTACATGGGGCTCCGCAAAAGGATATGAAGATAACAACTATAGTCTTTTTGGCCTTTCCCACACTTACCGTGCAAGTTCTAAATTAAAAAATACAACCAGCTTATTTTACACCTACTTAGATCATTATGAGCCGGCACCTTTTAACATACTAGATGAATTTACAAATGGGTACGGTATTAGAACATTATTTACCGGAAATGTACTTATATCAGACAATGTTTTTAAATACACTTTTGGGGCTGAACTTTATAAAGATGAATATTCTTGGGGAACATTTGAAAACCTGTACCGAGATAATAACGGTAACGGAAGTTTACAAGGCGATAGACTATCTCAAAATAAAGAATTTAGAAATCAAATTAATGGTTTTGCCACGGCAACTTATTCCTTTACGAACAAATTTACAGCCCAGCTAGGATTGAATATCAATAAAACGCAATACGACTTTAGAGATTTATTTAACACAGCTCAAAATAATACAAGTGCCAATAGAGATTTTAATACGCTCTTCTTACCAAGTCTGGACATTAATTACGCTATCACTTCAACTAATCAACTTTACGCAAATGTTAGCCGTGGATTTTCAAACCCCAGATTAGAGGAAACATTAACCCCTGACGGAATCATAAATCCTGATATTGCTCAAGAGACCGGAACCAACTACGAGATCGATATTCAGCATAGAAGTAAAGACAACAGACTAAAATTAGAAGTGGCCGCCTACATTATGCCCATTAAAAACCTATTAGTTGCCAAACGTGTTGGAGACAACCAATATATTGGACGTAATGCAGGTAAAACCAAACATCAGGGTATTGATTTAGATTGGAGCTACCGCATCAACTTAACCAATAAAATAACGATTTCACCATTTATAAGCTATACCTACAGCAACCATAAATTTATTGATTTCACAGATGAGGAAGCTGATGAAGACTATTCTGAAAATGCTTTAACAGGAGTTCCAAAAAACAAAGTAAACTCAGGGATTCAAACTAATTTTAGAAATGGGCTGTTTGCAAATATCACCCATCAATTTGTAGATGAAATACCGTTGACAGATTCGAATTCCCTTTATAGCGACTCTTTCAATTTATTAAATATAAAGGCAGGGTATAAAAAACAAATAACAGAAAAACTACGTTTAGGTTTAGATTTTGGCATCAATAACCTTACTAATAAAAAGTACGCACAGTCCGTATTAATTAACGCTACAGGATTTGGTGGAAATGCCCCAAGGTATTTCTACCCTGGGAACAATATCAACTATTATGGTGGTGTAAAGCTGAATTACACCCTTTAAACTATTCCATTTTCTTCAACCATGTTTTCATATCAACTGCATCATGAATGATACCGTTCAATGCCGATATAGCAACACGTTCCTGCTCCATGGAATCTCTATGTCTTATAGTAACCGTTTGATCTTCTAAAGTTTGGTGATCTACCGTAATACAGAATGGTGTGCCATTGGCATCTTGTCTTCTGTAACGTCTACCTACAGCATCCTTTTCATCATAAATAACGTTAAAATCCCATTTAAGGTCGTCTATTATCTGATGTGCGATTTCTGGTAAACCATCTTTTTTAAGAAGGGGTAATATTGCTGCTTTTACGGGTGCCAATACTGCCGGTAACTTAAGCACTGTTCTTGTTGTATTGTTTTCCAATTCTTCCTCTTGAAGCGAGTTGGAGAATACTGCCAAAAACATTCTATCTAGACCAATTGAGGTTTCCAGCACATAAGGAACGTAGTTTTTATTTACTTCGTGATCAAAATACTGTAATTTCTTACCGGAATATTTCTCATGACTACCTAAATCAAAATCTGTTCGAGAATGAATTCCTTCCAATTCCTTAAACCCGAACGGAAAACGAAACTCAATATCCGAGGCTGCGTCTGCATAGTGCGCCAATTTCTCATGATCATGAAAACGGTAATTGTCTTGACCCAGACCAAGAGACAAGTGCCATTTCATTCTTTTTTCTTTCCAAACCTCATACCACTCTTTTTGTGTGCCCGGCTGAATAAAGAATTGCATTTCCATTTGTTCAAACTCACGCATTCTAAATATAAATTGTCTTGCTACAATTTCATTTCTAAATGCTTTACCGGTCTGTGCTATTCCAAAAGGAAGCTTCATTCGACCAGATTTCTGTACGTTCAAAAAGTTTACAAAGATACCTTGTGCAGTTTCTGGCCTAAGATAAAGATCCATTGCACTGTCCGCATTGGCACCCAATTTGGTACCGAACATTAAATTAAACTGTTTAACATCTGTCCAGTTCTTAGAACCTGACATCGGGCATGCGATGTCCAATTCCTCAATTAAGGCTTTTACATCGGCCAAATCTTCATTCTGTAAAGACTTACCCAATCTGTTCAGAATTGTTTTACCCTGCTCTTGGTAGTCAACTACACGCTGGTTTGTTTGTAGAAATTGTTCCTTATCGAAAGCGTCGCCAAAACGTTTTTCCGCTTTTTTGACCTCCTTTTCAATTTTAGCATCAATTTTAGCTACATAATCTTCAACTAGAACATCTGCCCTATATCTTTTTTTTGAGTCTTTATTATCTATTAACGGATCATTAAAAGCATCAATATGCCCAGAAGCTTTCCATGTCAACGGGTGCATAAAAATTGCAGCATCTAACCCAACAATGTTATCATTGAGCTGCACCATCGCTTTCCACCAGTAGTCACGTATATTCTTTTTCAGTTCAACCCCATTTTGACCGTAATCGTAAATAGCGCTTAAACCATCATAAATTTCACTAGATTGAAATACATATCCGTATTCCTTTGCGTGAGAAATTACACGCTTAAAATCATCTTCTTGCTTTGCCATGTGGCAAAAATAGAACAATAGCCCAAAAAAATAATAATTATTTTAATTCAAATTCAGAAGAAGTAATTAAACGCTCATCTTCAAAGACGTTCAAGGTATAAATACCTTCCTTTAAGGAACCTTCAGGTATGGTAATTGCCTCACATAGCTTCTGATCGATACCTGTAAAAACAAATTCCACTCTTTTACTATATATATTGCCATTTACCGTAATAGTATTGGCATTATCTTCTATAACCTGCTTGTTAGGATCTAAGAACTGAAGATAAATTACCTTTTCATTGTTGGCCTCGCTCTCATCTGCCAAAACTGTTACACAACCTCTAAGTTTTTCAATAATAGAAGCCTTATTGGTCTTAGTAGGTTTTGTACCACGAATCAGCCTAAAACCACTACCCTCGGCATTAACCATTTTTAAATAGCTTTTGGTCTTCAACTTTTGATTAAGCTCTAGGATTTTTCTTCTTTGTAGTGCCTCTGCTTCCGCCAAACTATTACTGTTTGCCCTAAGGTTTTCTATTTGCTTACGAGACTCGTCATACTTATCCGTAAGTAACATGTTATTGTAACGTAAGAAGTTATTCTTTAAAAGTAAACTATCGTTTTTAGATTCTAACCTACGTAATTCAGTTTTGAACTCCCTTAATTTTTGGACCGTAAAATTCAATCGCCCTACCGAATCCAAAAGTTCCTGTACCTTAAACTTAGAATCTTGTAATTCAATTTCGTTCATTTCACTTTTTGCGGACAAACGATCTACATCGGCTTTCATAATGGTAAGATCCCTGACCAAAATTTCTTTCTCTTGCTCTAAAAATTCAATTTCAGCGTTTGACTGGGCATAACTGTAATAAAAAGCTATTAACAATGCTAAAAGTACCGCAACAAATGCTGCTAGTATAATCTTATAATTGAATTTATTATCTTGACTGTCCATTTAAAAAGCGGGCTGTAGGTTGTTTAATCTGTAAAATTTGATGAAAAACAGAATTTCAAATATACTAAAGGATGTGACCAACATACTGTTACCCTTATCATGTTTTGGATGTAATGCACGATTATATAGAGGAGAGGTACTTCTCTGTACATCTTGCCGACATCAATTACCACTTACCGAGTATACCTTTAACGACGAAAATGCTGTTGACCGTATTTTTTATGGACGAATTAACATAAAAAAAGCAAATTCCTTCTTATTCTTTACCGAAATTGGAATCGTAAAAAACTTGATTCATTTTTTAAAGTATAAAAATCAGGAAGAAATTGGCAGATTTTTAGGTGATTGGCACGGGCAAATCATAAAAAAGCAAGGTCATTTACCCAAAATTGACTTTGTAATACCCGTACCCCTACACCGAAAAAAACTTAAAAAAAGAGGTTACAACCAGGTAGCACTTTTTGCCAAACAAATTGCATTTCACATTAATGCCGAATACTTGGAAAACGTATTGTTAAAGACCGCCAACACCAAAACGCAAACCAAAAAAAACAGACTAAGTAGATGGTACGATAATAGGTCTTTGTATGAAATTAAAAATGAACGAAAGTTGGTCAACAAAAATATATTATTGGTTGATGATGTAATCACCACTGGTGCCACTATAGAAATATGCGCCAATACTTTTAAAGATATTGAAGGTATTCAGATTTATATTTCTAGCATGGCCGTTGTACCATAGAATTGGGTTTAAAAATATGTTGTTTCTTTGTAGTAGATAAATACACCAATGGGCAGAAAAATTTTAGGTTTTATATTTATTTTTGTCATTGTACTGGTTTCTTACCAATGTGCACAAAGAGGTACACCAACAGGTGGACCTAAAGATATTACCCCTCCAGAATTAACTAGAGCCGAACCGCCTAACCTAACCACTAATTTTAAAGGGCAAAAAATAAGATTGTATTTCAATGAACTGGTGAAGTTGAACGACATTCAAAAACAGCTTATCATTTCTCCACCATTAAAAAATTCTCCTGTGCTTTCGCCTATAGGCAATGCCAACAAGTATGTAGAGATCATTATAAAAGATACGTTAGAACCTAATACAACCTACACTTTTAACTTTGGCCAAGGTATTGTAGACAATAACGAGCAAAATCCTAAATCTTTTTTCACCTATGTTTTCTCCACAGGTGATTATATAGATTCTTTAGAACTTACCGGAGTCGTAAAAGATGCCTTTAATAAAAAAGCAGATGATTTTATTAGCGTAATGCTTTATAAAATAGACAGCAGTTATAACGACTCTACAGTTTATAAAAAACCACCTAATTACATTACAAATACTTTAGATAGTGCGGTAATATTTAAACTTAAGAATTTAAAGGAAGGCAAATACGCTTTGTTTGGTGTTAAAGATGCGTCAAGTAACAACTTATTTGATCAAAAAACAGATAAAATTGGTTTTGTAGAAGATACTATTAGCTTACCTACAGACTCTATTTATCTACTAAATCTTTTTAAGGAAGTTCAAGATTATGGTGTTGCAGTACCTAGTATGGAAGCTAGCAATAAAATAAGTTTTGGGTACTATGGTAAAGGAGACGACATTAAAATTGAAACAATTACCGAAATACCGGATACGGTTAGAACTATAATATCGAAAGAAAGAGAAAAAGACACCTTAAATTTTTGGTTTACACCATATGAGATGGATTCATTGCTTTTTACAATTACCAATGAAAATCTAAAAATTAAAGACACTTTTAAGGTTAAAAACAGAAAAGTAGCTTTCGATTCCCTTAAGATATCTATGAGCCAAAGTGGTAATATAGAAATGGACAAACCCATCAACCTTTTAAGCAATACCCCGTTAATAAACTATGATAGTACCAAAATAAAATTAATGGATAAAGATTCTATTGAAATAGCCTTTAGGGTAAATTTGGATACTCTTGAGAATTCATTAAATTTTGATTTTAAAATTGATGCGGACCAAAGCTATAGAATGGAATTAATACCAGGTGCGGTAACAGATTTTTTTGAAACTACCAACGATTCTGTAGCCTATTCCTTTAGAACTAAAAGTCTTGCAGATTATGGTAACCTTACCTTGAACGTAAATGGTAACACTATCGTTTACCCTATTATAGTGCAGCTAACCAATGAAAAAGGAGATTTACAACGCGAAATTTACTCAACGCAACCGCAACCGTACGTTTTTGACAACCTTAATCCTGGAAAGTACCAAGCCCGTGTCATTTTTGACATGAACGGAAATGGCGAATGGGATACCGGTAGTTTTATAGAAAAAAGACAACCGGAAAAAATAAGTTACTACCCAAATTTAATTGAGTTACGGGCAAATTGGGAAAAAATTGAAACTTTCAACTTGATAGAATAATTATTATAAAACGAAACCGATATGAAACTTATACTTGTACTATCATCATTACTTCTTACCAATTTGGTATTTGGACAAATTAATTATTCTAGCGAAGATTCCGGCACTTTTCAAACCGGAAATATCGATTCGCCTTTTTTACGAGTTTCCACTTCAACTGGAAATAAAATTGAAGGGAGTATCTATTTAGACGAAAACTGGAATCAGGCCATAATTACAGATAGCCAATCAAATAAAACAACTTCGATGGCTAAATTCAATGCTTACCATAGCGAGATTGAAATTTTAAAAGATGACCAAGTAAGTTCTTTAATTCCTGTTGATGGTTTAAAGGTTTTTTTAAATAATAGACAATTTACCCCAATTTCAATTCAAGATAAACCAAAAACTATTTTCGCAGAAATTCTTGTAGATGGCAAAAATGAACTTTACAAAGTTTATGATATAAAAATTAACAAAGCGCCCTCCGATGCCAAATTACTAAGTATAGAAAGTATTGACAAAGTTGTAATTACAACTACATTATATTACAATAAAGAAAATGAAATTATTAAGTATCCTGCCTCTAAAAGAGATATTAAGGAAAACTTATCTGCCGAAACAATTAATGTTGCAAAGAACAATAACTTGTCTTTAAAAAAAGAAGAAGATATCATTAAATTATTTGAATACCTAAATTCACTTTAAGCTTCAAATAGAATAAATTCATCTCTGTCGTTTAGAAAACGAAACTTATCTCTTATAGAG
This sequence comes from Maribacter sp., assembly GCA_020629415.1. GTDB lineage: Bacteria > Bacteroidota > Bacteroidia > Flavobacteriales > Flavobacteriaceae > Maribacter > Maribacter huludaoensis. The sequence continues at coordinate 147,080 of JAHDDL010000001.1, forward strand.
TTTATTTCGTTTTTAACAATCTCAACGACAATTATTTCTTCTTTTTCCGAATTTGCAATTAGCTCACCTAAAGGTCCGTACACACTGGAGTGCCCTGGGTACTCATGCCCTACCTCATCTTCACCAATACGATTTACGCCTATACAATAGGCCATATTTTCAATAGCCCTAGCTTTTAATAATGTATCCCAGGCATTTACTCTTGGTGTTGGCCAATTTGCCGTATACAACAATACATCAAAATTTTCTGTGTTTCTACTCCATACCGGAAAACGAAGATCATAGCAAATTAATGGACATATTAAAAATCCTTTATAACTAACGATCACTCTTTTTGTGCCCGCCGTATATTCCTTATCTTCTCCTGCCAAAGTGAATGTATGGCGCTTATCATAACTATGAAAATCTCCATTTGGTCTCACAAAAAAAAGCCTATTATAATAGTTGCCGCTTTCTTGAAACACAACACTTCCAATAATAGCACTATCTTTAGCAGCAGCAATTTCCTTCATCCAATCTAGCGTAATTAATCCTTCCTTTGGATCAATATTCTTAGGTGACATCGTAAAGCCGGTAGTAAACATTTCCGGCAAAACTATAATATCCACAGACTCAACGATCTTCTCAATCTTATCACTGAACATTTTTCTATTTGCCACAGGATTTTCCCAATGCAATATAGATTGAACCATTGCGATCTTTAAGCTATAATTTTTATCCTTAGTCATTTTTTTATTCCAACAAATCAATAAAAGCGCTTAAACCTTGGGTTTTAGCATGATCTAAAGCACTATTACCCCTATTGTCCTTAATGGTTTTATCCGCACCATTTGCCATTAACAGTTTTGCTATCTCTAAACGGTTAAATTGTGCTGCATAGATCAAGCAGGTAGCACCCATTGCATTACGCTCATTTAATTGTGCATTTTTATCTATCAACATTTTTGCTATATCGGTGAAACCTTTAAAACAAACGCCCATTAGCGCTGTGTTACCAGAGGCATCTACAGCATCGATTTTAGCCCCTTTATCCAACAATAAGAGTGCTATTTCCTTTTCATCATAATAGGTAGCTAAAATCAAAGGTGTAGACCCTCTTGTATCTTTACTATTTACAAATACAGGATTTTTCTCTAACATGGCCTTAACCTCATTAAAGCTACCTTCTCTTATTGCTTTAAAAAAAAACTCGTTCATAGTCTTTGTATTTATAATTGCTCTCTTTCCTAAGATTTCAAACCAACTTAAAATAGAGCGTTTTTTCTTACTTGTAAGTCATTTTTTCTTACTTTGCATGAAATGCGTACCTTTATATAAAATGTAAGATCTTTTGAAAACATTAGCCGTTGACTTTCTTTTAAAAGAGTCCCCCAATGCAATTGCTATCGTGGATACTAAGTTAAACTTTATTAACTACTCTAACGAGTGGCATGATAGATTTAGTTTAGGTAACACTGATTACGTCAATAAAAATTTATTTGAGAGTATAATTGAAACGCCTGATTTTTTCAAAAAAGCCATAAGCAATGGTATTAATGGGGAAGAACATATTAATACCGGACAAAAATTTATTCTACCGGATGGCACGTTACAATGGCTCAAGTGGAAAATTATACCTTCTAAAGTTGAAAACCAAGGTTTTGACGGAGCCATCATATTCTTAGATGATATTACTGTTGAACAAAAAGAAATAGAATTACTACATAAGGCCGAGGAAGTTGCCAGAATTGGATGTTGGGAACTTGATTTACTGAACAATACCGTATATTGGACAAAGACCACAAAGGAAATCCATGAAGTAGACCAAGACTTTGTTCCAAATTTAGAAGAGGGAATAAATTTTTATAAAGAGGGTGTTCATAGAGATAAAATATCATATTTAGTAAGTAACGCAATTGCAGAAGGCAAACCTTTTGACACCGAGCTTATAATTATTACCGCAAAAGGAAGAGAGGTCTGGGTCTGTGCCAAAGGCGAAGTTGAAATATTAAACGGCAAACCGGTAAGACTTATTGGTACTTTTCAAGATATTGATGAGCGAAAAAAAATTGAGTTGGCCCATCAAGAAATTTCGGAACGATTGAAAATGACCTCACAAACCGCACAAATTGGTACATGGAATTATAATTTAACCGAAAACAATTGGGATTGGGACGATGAAATGTATCGCATTTTCGATATTGAAAAGTTCAATTTTTCAGGAGCATTTGAAGCTTGGTCATCAACAATTCATTCAGATGATTTAGAAAGGGTTCTAACAGCGACCGAAAATGCTATCAACGGTATAAAGGACTTTGATGAAGAATACAGAATTATCCATAAAAATGGAACTATAAGACACATAAAGGGGCTTTCAAAAACTATTAAAGACATAAATGGCACCGCCGTTAAAATGACAGGGGCAAACTGGGACATTACAGAGCTGCGCAGCACTGAAATTAAACTGGCGGAAAGCACTAAATCCTTTACCGAAACTTTTGAACATTCATCTATTGGGATGGCGCTTGTTAGCCCAGAGCTTAATTGGCTAAAAGCAAACAAAAGCTTATGCAAAAGTTTAGGCTATTCTGAAAATGAGTTATTAAAAATATCTTCTAATGATATTACCCATCCTGATGATTTACCGGGAAGCCGCTATTTTAAAAAGAAAGTAATTGAAGGTGATACAATAAACTTACAATTTCAAAAAAGATACTTTCATAAAAACGGCAACATTGTACATGCTATAATAGGTGCAACACCTGTTAAAGATATAAATGGCAATGTTAGCCATATCATTATCCAGTTTTTGGATATTACCGAAAGAATTGAGTCACAAAAAAAATTAGAGGCACTGGTAGATGTTACAAAGAGCCAAAACGAAAGCCTTACCAATTTTGCCCATATCGTTTCTCACAACCTTCGCTCGCATTCCACAAACATGGTCATGCTCACCAAATTTTTGAACAAAGAAAAAGATGATGATGAACGCCAGAACATTCATAGAATGATTACCAGTGCTACCGAAAGCCTTTCTGAAACTATTGCACATTTAAACGATGTTGTTCAGATCAAAACCGGTACACTAGAAAATCTACAAAGCATAAGTGTAATCAATACAATAAATCATATCACCAAAAGTATCAATGGTCTATTGGAAGACAAAGAGGCACAACTTAAAATTGACATTTGTAAAACACATTTTGTAAATGCAGTACCTGCATATCTGGAAAGTATCTTCTTAAATATTCTAACAAATGCACTGAAATATAGTTCTGAAAAACGAACACCTATAATTAAAATTACATCTCATATTGAAGAACAATTTATGGTAATTTCATTTACCGATAACGGACAAGGTATAGATTTGAAAAGGCATGGCGACAAAATTTTTGGCATGTACAAAACCTTTCATAAGCATAAAGATGCCAAAGGCATTGGTTTATTCATTACGAAGAACCAGATCGAATCAATGAGCGGGAGCATAAATATTGAAAGTGAAGTAGACAAAGGAACCAAAATTATCATTAAACTTAAACAGGGCTAACAAAAATTGAAAATGAAAAAAATTGAAATTTGCTGTATTATAGATGACGACCCAATTTTTGTATATGGCACCAAAAGAATTATAAAAGAAGTAAATTTTGCCAATTCTATTATTGTTTATAACAACGGTAAAGATGCCCTTGACGGACTCATGAAATTATGCATTGCCAACGAACCGTTGCCAGATGTAATCTTTTTGGACCTGAACATGCCTATCTTAAATGGCTGGGAATTTCTAGATGAGTTCAAAAACTGTAAAAGCCCACGATCAAAGAAGATTGTAATCTATATAATTAGTTCATCTGTAGACCCTAGGGATTTAGAAAGGGTCAAAAATTATGAACAAGTAGACACCTATATTTTAAAACCGATTACCCCAGATGACCTTGGTAAAATATTAGGAGCTACGGTAGAAAGTTAATGAGAACAAGAAATTATTTAGCCTTTTAAAAAGTGCTATTGTTAATAAAAAGGAGCGTAACTTATTTTTATTAAATATCATCACTTAATAATTTATATAATTTAGTCGATTATAATTGCCTACAGACTTAGTAATCTAAAATCTGACAAAGATTTACTTTTGAAATAATTAAACATGAGCATATTTTCTAGCTGTTGTATAATTGATGATGATGAATTTTTTTCTATCAGTAGTAAAAACATTTTAAAACATCATAATTTTAGTGATAATATCTTATACTACACGGGTGGACAAGAGGCTCTAGATGGTCTAATTGGTCTATTAGTTGAAAATATTAAATTACCTGATGTCATTTTTTTGGATTTAAACATGCCCAATAGAGACGGCTGGTCTTTTCTAGAAGAATTTAAAGATCTCCCTGAAGATAAGATAGGGCACATAAAAATCTATATTACCAGTTCCTTTATCAGTCCTAAATTCATGGAAAAAGCAAAAGACTACAAATTGGTAAAAGATTATATTGTAAAACCTTTGACAGAAAGCGCCGTAAAAAAAATCATAGATTCAAAGGAGCTAGCGTAATATCATCTTACGCCCGGGTTAAAATCCAATGGTGCATTTTGTGGCATATTAACTGTTCCCGCACCACCGGTGTCATTATAAATAAACCATTCCGCTGAATTGAAAACAGCATTGTTAGCTTCTATTTCCATTTTTCTAACAGCTCTACCATCTTCAAATTCGTGGTTGGTATTACTACCATCTTCACCGATTACTCCAAAAATATCTACAATAGAATCAAAGGGATCCACTAACACAATAGTATCATCACCGTTAGAATCTGCTGGTGAATTGGTCCCTACTGACAGATCAGCATTAAAACCGTAAATATTATTAAATTCTTCTGCGTTAGGTGATATGATTAAAAATCCTTGGCCTGGTATTTCATATTCAGACAAGTCTATACTAGAGCTGACTTCAACATTATCATTGGTGTAACGCTTTAAACTCCAACCTTTTAATGACATATTTTCTTCTGCTGAATTGTAAAGCTCCACAAATCTTGCGCCTACATTATTGTTGGGGTCTGCAATCTCAGTTATTAAAATTGAAGGAGACGTAAATTCATCTATATAATCTACACATCGTTGTTGTTCAAATTCAAGGTCTTTTAAGCTACGTATTATTAATTGGTACCTGTTGTTATCCTTAGTTAACAAACCAGTGGCACTACCCATTTTATCAGGTAGAATTTCTGATTGAAAATCGGCATAGCCGCTATTTAACATCAGCAATTCGTTATCAAAACAATCTACCAAGGTTCTCAATGTTTCTACTTCTTTAGTAGCAAAAGTTTCCCCAAGTTCTTCTAATTTTATTTCTACATTGTTCAGTACGATCAATGTATTAAGCATGCCATCGTTCAATTCTGAAATAACTGCTGTTGTAGGCTCTATTCCAAAATTGTCGTCACAAGAGATTAGAATATGGTCAAAAACAACATTTTTAGGCAACCTACCAACACTACGTTTCCCAAAGGAGGTAAATACACCGCCAATCTTATATGCGCCATTAGATTCGCCTAAATACAATCCTTTCAATTTAATAACAATTTGCTGACCAACATCAAAGAACAAATGAGAATCCCTTAATTCTAATTCTATTTGCATTCCTTCTGACGGATTGCTTGACTCATCTTGAAAAAATATCGTATTAAAAAAATTACCCTCCTTATCAGAAGAGATTACATAACCTTTCAGGAACAGGTCTTCATAAATTTGTGTGGTCTCTCCGTTGTACTTATTCTTTAAATCAGCTATCGAAATAAATGTACCATCAGCATCTAAACACTCTATTTCAGGTGTATCAAATTCTCTATTTTTTACACATGAGAAAAGCACTATGGCAATAGCCATAATCACAAAATATTTATTGACATTATTATTCATTTAAATTACTTGATTTTAAAAACTAAAAGCAAAATTTAAAAAATAAGTTCTACCGAACCCATACCAATATTTTGGTGCAAAAGACGGGTTACCACTTAAGTTATCTTGCTTTAATTGACCATAATTGCCGTTTCTACTTTGTTCGTAGCCACCTGTTCTAAAAGTGGTGTCAAAAAGATTGTTAATACTGGCAAATACACTTATGTATTTGCCATTCTTTAGCCATGATTTACCGCCAACCATATTTAATAAATAAAAATTATCAAGTGGCTTTTGTCTTAGAAGTTTCCGCACATTTTCATCTGTTGCATCAGGGAACCTTAATTGCGTTTCTGGATTAATAAAAAAACTTTGGGTTCTGGTTATTGTAGAAATATTAGCATAATTGTTTGCGAGATAGTTTGCAGAAGCACTTATCCACCAATATTTGGGATCTCTGTATTCCACACCTGCCGCAATTGCTTTTTGCGGACCTTGCGCCAATTTGTAACCCTTTACAGCAGATGGTCCTAAAAATTTAGAGCCCGATATATCTATCAAATCTTCGGTAGCGCCCGCAGTATCAAAATTAATAGTCACAAAAGGATTACTGGCATATTCATGTTTTGCCACTGAGGCAACTAATGATAGTTTAACCGCACTAGACAGTTGGTACTCTAAACCAAGTTCGGTACCCATATGTAATTTGTCTAAATCGGTAATTACTTCTTGCACAAAATCTGAACCCACCCCAGAATCAACAAAAAAGAAATTTACATCGGTGGTATTTTGAAAACGAGTATAAAAACCGGTAAACCTACCGGTTAATTTTGGCATTCTAAAAAAATAATTGGCATCTACACTCGTAATAGTTTCATTTTGCATATTTGGGACGATAGCATTATTTTCTCTAGAATTAATAAATACGTTTTGTAAAACAGGTGCTTTATTTATTATTGCGGCATGGGCAGAAACCCAATGCCTACCTGTTAAGGTATAAGCCGCTCCTGACTTCACTGACCAATTAGAAAACTTGACTTTTTCACTTTTTCCTATTGAATTATCAATATATCTTTCATTCCGAAATAACCCTTCTCTTTGATAAGAGACCGTTTCATACTTTCCTGCTAGAAATAACTTTATCTTATTATAATGGGAATTTAATTGGGCGAATAAATCCGTATTGTTACCGTTTAGATTATACTGATAATTAAAAATTTGCCCCTCCAATTTATTTACTTCGTTAGAAACATTATTCAACGTTTCAGAAAACACATCTATATCTTTATGATAATCGGCTCCCAAAAGATCATCTATACGAGCATAGTTATTAGAGTATAGTTGGCGATGCGTCAACCCCACATCAAAGTCTGAATGCTTGTTAAAGTTTATGTTTGCGGTTGCCCTAGCGGTTAATTGATTGTCTTTAGTAATATCGTCATATAGCACATATGCGGCTTCACCGTTTTGACTTATACTTGTATTTGCTTCATAAATAGTATTCCAATCAAATTGTGGCCGCTTAAGAAAACCTTCTTCCGCCTGTATAGCACTTTCATAATTGGCCCCAATTGGACTATTTAAATAAAAACTGGGTAAATAACGGTAATATGTAGGGTCTGGATTTGGAGCATTGTAATATCCTAAACGACTTCTTTTATATACACCTGTTTGATAACCGACACCAACATTTAATTGAAGATTTTCCGATTCACGAAGGTAGTTGATCAAGAACAGTGGTTCATTAATATGCCTTTCCCTAGAGTTTCTAATTTTCCCGTTTTGTATACCTGCATAAGGGTTATACCTGTTGCCCTGTATTTCATATACTTCCTCTGTAATTGCGGACGAGCGCCCTCTCCTGTTAGATGCTACTATTGCCGTAGCGGAAATTGTATTGTGTTCATTTAATAAGTATTCAATGGAACCATAGGCCGAATAGGAATCGTACAATGTGCCATCTATATACCCTTGCTTTGCCCAACGCCGAGAAGCAGAAATAATATAAGCCACTTTTTCATCTTTGACCCCAGAGTTATAAGTTGCCATAACTCTACCGTTGTAAGTTCTATTAGACATAGAAGAAGATAATCTTGTTCCAGGCCGTAATCCCGAAGGCCGTAAATCTATGTTAGTATTCCCTAAAATTCCCCCAAAAGTAAAATCTGAAGCCTCTAAACCATTAGTATATTGTTGATTTCTTATTACATCGTTCAATCCTCCCCAGTTGTTCCATTGTGGCCTACCGTTTAGCATTTTATTCATGGGCAATCCATTTAGGTGAACTTCTCCATATTGAGAATCATATCCTCTTACCCTAAAAAACGCCTGACCAAAATCAAACGCCGCCCTGTTTAAAAAAATGTCTCTCGTAGATTGCAGTAACGCAAGCGCGTTAGAATTTACCTCTTCATCTAACAACTCTTCATCAGTGATATTGATAAGGTTGATGGATTTCTCTATGGTCATATCTCTATCTAAAAAGATACTACCAAGATCAATATTATTTTCACCTAGAAATATTGGTATTCTTTTAGTATTATAATCAGCAGAAGAAATTTGTAATATAAATTCTCCTTTATATGCAGTTATAAGCTGAAACTCTCCTAAGTTATTTGTTTCCGTTTCTATAGAGCTCCTTTCTAATCTAATAGTTGCGTCTAAAATTACCTCTTTTCCTATCTTATTTTTTACTTCTCCAGATATTGTTATGGTCCTTTGAGCATTTAAGAAACATATTTTTAGAAATAATAATAAACAAAGTGTATGCCTAATCATTTTAAAACTTAACGCCTTAACATTGAGCCATTAAGATAGTATTTAAGAAATAATTAACGCGGAAATTCCGTATACTCGCTTATAATTAAGACAAAATACCCTTTAACATGCGATTACCATTTGTTCTCTTCCTACTTCTCCACATAAATTTATTAGCCCAAAATGCTGATACTTATCAAATTAGAACAGTAGCTTTTTACAATCTTGAGAATCTTTTTGACACTAAAAATGATTCTTTAATATACGATGACGATAGAACACCCGACGGAAAAGACAATTGGACAAAAGAACGCTATTTACAAAAAATAGAAAATATGTCCAGGGTAATTTCTGAAATTGGTTCGACCGATAATAAAACAGCCCCGGACATTATTGGTGTTTGTGAAGTAGAAAACTTAAATGTACTGGAAGATTTAATACAACATACTAATTTAGCCACATACAACTACGGCATCATTCATTTTGACTCTCCAGATGAAAGAGGTATAGACGTTGCCTTACTTTATAAGAAAAGTGCCTTTGTACCTGTTAATTTTAACAGCCATAGATTACTTCTGCTTAATCTTGATGGAAAACGAGATTACACAAGGGATCAACTAATTGTAGAGGGCTTATTGGATAATGAAAAAATATATTTTATGGTGAACCATTGGCCATCTAGAAGTGGTGGCGAAGCCAGAAGTAGGCCGTTTAGATTAGAAGCCGCCAAGTTAAACAAGCGAATAATAGATTCTGTTCAAAAATTAGATACCTACGCTAAAATTATAAGCATGGGAGATTTTAACGATGATCCTATAGACCCCAGTTTTAAAAAAATACTACAAGTTAAGAAGCACTATAAAAATTTGGATTCTACAAATCTTTACGGACCAATGGAAAAGCTTTATAGAAAAGGCAGAGGTTCATTGGCCTATCGTGATAAGTGGAATTTATTCGACCAACTATATATGACATCATCTCTTACGGACAAGTTAATACAAGGTTATAATTACTGGAAAGTAGGTATTTTCACCCCAGAATATTTAATGGACCCCAAAGGAAAATATAAAGGCTACCCTTTGAGAACATATGCCGGAGGGAGTTATATTGGTGGTTATAGCGACCATTTTCCCGTATACCTTCACCTAATTAAAAAAGTCCAGAAACTATAAAGAACCTAACATAATTATGCTAGGTTCTTTATAGTATTAAAATTCCAAAATTCTAGTTAAACCATTGCCCCCATGGAATTCTACTTAATATAAGCAGTAAACCAATGGTGTAAAAAATAGCAATACTTTTAAATTTTTTATCTCCTTCAACAAATTTCTTATGTCTTGACCAACCTATGGTTATAGAGGCGATGGCTAAAATATTGATAAAAGGATGTTCAACTGCCAATAAACGTGCCGCAGAAGTTAAACCGCCCATACCAAATTCTTGTATTGCACTTAAACCACTAGGCGAAACAAAGTATAAAATTAATCCTACCAATAATTGAATATGGCACAAAATAAGTGCAAAAAGACTAAGTCTAAGGTCTTTTCCCATATTAAAAATTCGCTTTCCAACAAGTCCTGAGATAGCATTAATAACTGCTAAAATCAATACTGCCAAAGCAATATAGGCAAGGTAGGAATGTAGCATGTGAATAGTTTCGTACATAGTTCTATTATTTAGGCTTTAAAAATACTCAATTTTGAGCATAAAAAAACCCTGACCGTGTGATCAGGGTTTAATTATTATATTGGGAGTGCTTCTTAAAAATTAAGTCTAGCACTTAGATTCCAAGTAGTTCCAAACCCAAAGAATACACGGTTACTTGTATTTATACCATCGTAGGTATCATCACCAGGTTGTGCAAAAATATTAGTATCAGATTCAGCAATATAAGTCGTATCAAAAAGGTTATTTACATTAACCCTGAAACTTAATTTTTTATCATCAAATAAAATATCATATGTTGCACCTGCATCAGCCAGGCCAAAAGAAGGTAACTTTAAAGCCCCATCAGGACCAACATCTGTAGCGTCAAACTGAGCATATAAATTACCTGCAAAACGATATCCAAAATCAATATTTAAGTTTTTTGCAAGATTATAGTCCGCACCTAAGAATGCAGTAAATTGCGCTGCATCCCCAACTTTAACACCATCTAATGCTAAAGTTTCTACTTGTTCTACACCATCTATAATAATTGGCGCTTGATCATTATCAAAATAAGTAGCTGTTACATCATCTTTGTATTCCCAGTTACCAATAGACATCATACCAGTTAAGGCAAATTTTTCACTAGCTTGGTATCTACCATCAAATTCAATACCTGTATGAACTTGGGTAATACCTAAAATATTAGCAGTACCACGAATCTCATCTGGCTCACCAAAGTTAAATGTTGCTCCTGTTGACTCAAATCTATCCTTCCAACTCGTGTAATATAAGTTTACATTAGCTCTAAATTTCGAGCTTCTATAACCATATCCTAATTCAAAACCGGTAATTTTTTCATTTGTTAAATTAGGATTTAAATTATTTCCAAAATTTATATAAACAGCATCAAATAATGGTTGTTTTGAATAGTAACCGGCATTAGCGAAAAAATTATTTTTCTCATCCACATTCCAGTTTACCCCACCTTTAACATTACCTCCAAGAATATTTTCAAAATCTGTCTTTTCAGCTGGTACTTCATTAAAAAATTCTTCTCTTGCAAAACCTTGATTTGACAAAGCACCTTGTACAAAACCGGTTATATCTTCAGTAAAATTATATTCAACCTGTCCAAAAACACCTAACCAATTAACTAAACCAGTGTTATAGTAATCAATTTTCTCCTCATCATCAATGTTACCAAACACCCACCAAGGTTGATTTGCACTATAAGTTTCCGAGAACAACAAATTAGGATCATTTCTGTTGTCTGTTTCTTGATAAACATCACCACCTAAACGATCATTAACTCTTCTATAGTGATAACCTGTATATTTTCTAAGATCAACACCAAAATCTATGGTCAAATCTTCTGAAATACGATTATTGAAATTTGCTAAAATACCATACCAGTTATGAGAGTTTACGGATGCTCTTCTAGAAATACCATTGGTATTATTCTCATTATCATTCTGATCACTATTGTTTACGTATAATCCATTGATTTGCTCTCTTGGGGTAGCACTAAAATCTGACACCAATTGACCACTATTATAAGCAACAATATCATCTACTCTAATTAAACCATCAGCAGTTCTAGGTAATGCAAACTGTCTACTACCATTAATTTCACCTATTTCACCAGTTCCGCCTCCACGACCAAACGAAGCATATGTAGATGTTTGTAAAGTAGTTTTCTCACTTATATTCCAATCCCAATTTAAACTGATAACAGGTTTGTGATAAAAATTACGACGAAAGCTATATTCTTTACCATTCCTATATCCCCAATCTTCATTATACCTTCTATTAGGTTCACCATCGCCATCACCGTAAAGAATTTGATTTTCTATAGATGTAGCCCTGCTTCTCTGATGATGCCATTGAGGTGCACCAGTCACCATAAACTCTAAACTATGATCACCTTTAGTATAACCTAACCCCATGAAGAAATTGTAACCCTCAAATTTAGTACCATCCGCATACATATTTCCACCAGTTCTACTTATTAACATAGATGCTGAAAAACCATTGTCTAAAAGACCAGATGAGTATGACGCCAAAGTTTTAACATAACCATCATTACCTACAGTTGCTCCTATAGCTCCACCTTCAGCATTCAATGATGTTTTGGTTACAACATTTATGGTACCACCAACAGATGAAACTGCTAGTTTTGAAGAACCTAAACCTCTTTGAACCTGAATTGCAGAAGTTACATCTGAAAGACCAGCCCAGTTACTCCAATATACTTGCCCATTTTCCATATCGTTTACCGGCACACCGTTAATCATAACTGCAGAATTGTTAGTATCAAAACCACGAATATTAACACGAGCATCACCAAAACCACCACCTGATTTGGTAGCGTAAATAGATGGAGTAGTATTAAGTAATTCAGGAAACTCCTGTGATCCCAACTTTAATTGAATTTCCTCTGCCTTAATGGTAGAAACTGCAACCGGAGTTTTTCTATCTTTAGCGATATCTTGAACACCTACCACAACAACACCTTCCAACTCTTCTGCATTAGATTCCAATACAATAGAACCTACACTACCTGTTGAAGTGAAAGTAATTTGTTTTGAATTAAATCCAATGTAAGAAATCACTAAAGTTCCGGATTCAGAACTTGCATTAATTGTAAAATTTCCATCAAAATCAGTTGATGTTCCATTAGTAGTACCTTTTACCATTACTGTAGCACCTGGCAACGGAGTATTAGTATCGCCATCTAAAACAGTACCAGAAATTGGTCCTTGTGAAAAAGCAGTCACGGTCATTAAAAATGCCGCTAACGCAAAATACATTTTTTTCATTTTCTTCGAGTATTTGTTAGTTTTTAACTTGCTGCAAAAGTCCTTTATTTTTACACCTCCAACGTTAAGAGAACGTTAAATCAGTAATTCAAAAATACCCAAAAACTTTTCACAATTTACTTGAAAATGAAATAGTTATCGTTTTTAAAAAATCTTTATCGTATTAAAAATTATTTCTTAAAATATTGCAAAAGTCGCAATGTAGAACTATCGTGATCAGAAATATCCGAATTCTTAATATCGTTAAGTATAGTCCCTGCCAGCTGTTTACCTAGTTCTACACCCCATTGATCATAACTAAAGATGTTCCAAACAATACCTTGTACAAATATTTTATGCTCATACAACGCAATCAATGAACCAAGGCTTTTAGGCGTTAGCTTATCGATTAGAATTGTATTTGTAGGCTTGTTACCGGTAAATACCTTAAACGGTGCAAGCTTGTTTATTTCTACTTCCGATAAATCTTTTTCTTTTAATTCTTTAACAACTTCTTCTTTGGTTTTACCGTTCATCAAAGCTTCGGTCTGGGCAAAATAATTTGCCATCAACTTATCATGATGATCTTTATCTCCATGTAAAGAATGTTTGAAACCTATGAAATCTGTCGGTATTAGCTTGGTACCTTGGTGAATAAGTTGAAAAAAGGCATGCTGAGAATTTGTACCTGGTTCTCCCCAAATGATTGTTCCTGTTTCATAACCAACAGTATTACCTGCTCTATCCACACTTTTACCATTACTCTCCATAATACCTTGCTGCAAATAAGCAGAGAATCTACTTAAATACTGTGCGTAAGGAATGATAGCTTCTGTTTCGGCTCCATAAAAATTATTATACCAAACACTGACCAATGCCATAATTACAGGAATATTCTCGGAAAAATCAGTTTCCTTAAAATGTATGTCGGTTTCATTTGCTCCTTCTAATAAAGCATCGAAATTTTCATAACCGACCGCCAAGGCAATTGTTAAACCTACTGCGCTCCATAATGAGAATCTACCACCTACCCAGTCCCACATTGGGAATACGTTTGCAGCATCAATGCCGAATTCTGCTATTTTTTCACTGTTAGTCGATACTGCGGCAAAATGCTTTGCAATATCCTCTTGTGTTCCATGCTTTAAAAACCACTTCTTGATCGTAGTGGCATTACTAAGTGTTTCTTGTGTTGTGAAGGTTTTAGAAACTACTACGAACAATGTAGTCTCAGGATTTAAAGTCTTTAGTATTTCATGCACATGATCACCATCTACATTGCTAACAAAATGGATAGACAAATGATTTTTATAGAACTTTAATGCCTCGGTCACCATTGCAGGACCCAAATCTGAACCTCCAATACCTATATTTACTACATCTGTAAAAGCTTTACCTGTATATCCTTTTAAATCTCCATTGATTACCGAATCTGTAAATTCTTTTATATGTTCTTTTACTTCATAAACTTCTGGCATTACATTTTTACCGTCTACCAGAACAACATCATCTTTCTTAGCACGTAATGCGGTATGTAGTACCGCCCTACCTTCTGTCTCATTAATCAATCCACCACCAAAATAATCTTTGATCGCACCTTTTAAATTCACCTCATCGGCTAGCTTGAACAACAGTTGCATTGTCTCTTGAGAAATTCTATTTTTAGAATAGTCAAACAGAAAATCATTCCATTGTAGTGTAAATTTTTCGGCTCTTTTTGTATCTGACGAAAATAAACTTCTAAGATGTTCGCCCTTAGTTTCTTCGTAATGTGCCGTTAACTTATTCCAAATTTCGGTTTGCTGTGGGTTTATTTTATCTAGTGCCATTTTATTGATTAAGTGTTATTAGATCGTTGTCTTCTTCAATTAAGACTTTAGGATATATTATACAGTCTAACTGTTCTTTATATGTTGCTATGTATGCAAAATATTCTTCTTTTAATGAATCGTGCAATGGTTCTGCCTGTGGCAATTCTTCTTTTAAAGGATCAACCTGCCTGCCATTTTTCCAAAAACGATAGCATACATGAGGACCTCCCGTATTGCCCGTCATACCGATCCAACCAATAACATCTCCTTGACGTACAAAATCTCCTTTTTTTACATTTTGGGCCTTCATATGCAAATACTGCGTAGAATAGGTTCCATTATGTCTAATCTTAACATATTTACCGTTGCCACCTCTTCTGGTAGACTCTACCACGGTACCATCGGCCGTTGCCATAATTGGTGTTCCAATAGGTGCCGCGTAATCCGTACCCTTGTGCGGGCGTAATTTATAACCGTAATATTTTATTCTTCGTTTAAGATTGTACCTAGAAGATAACCTACCGTACTCTACGGGCATTCTTAAAAAAGTTCTTCTCAGATTATTTGCATTTTCATCAAAATAATCGACCAAACTTCTTAACGAATCATTTTCATAGGCAAAGGCATAAATTGGTTTGCCGTTATGCTCAAAAAATGCAGCTTCGATCGGTTCGGCACCTGCATATACCGTATCATTTATAAACTTCTCATTATAGATGATCTTGAACTTATCATTTTTTTGTAATCTTGAAAAATCTATTGTCCACGCATAAACATTTGCCAGGTTGTGCGTAACATTATAATCAACCCCTTGTTCCAATATTGCTTCGGACAAACTAGATTCTATAACCCCCGAAACTTCTCGTTGAACAAACTTAACCTTGTTTTTATCCCTGTAGACTTTTACACTATCCCGCAAATCTATTACGGTATAGTTTATTGGATCGTTCTCGTAAATAAACACCTGAGCTTGCGCAGTAGTATCTTTAGATTGTAAAATAGCATATGGCTTGCCCACGCGTATCTTACGTACATCAAAACTATCCTTAAAATTTTCCGAAACAGCTAAAACTTTTGGATAATCTACTTTATTATCCTGCATTAATTCACCAAAACTATCCCCGTACCTTACAGTATCTAACTTTACGTTAAATTCATCTAAATTGAAACCAAATCTCTCATTGACTTCAGGTGCTTTTACAACCTTAAGATTTTGAGCTATATCCTTCTTCTCACTACCGGCGTCCTTGCATGATGCAATTACTGTCAATGCCAATAATACCCCCCAATACTTCTGCATTATTCTACTCTTGATTTATCTGGATTCAACATATGGTCTACCCACTGTTTACCCCAATTATTTAATTCCTGTTCTGTATACAATTCTGGAAAGAATACAATTTTTTGAAAACTAGGCGGCAGGTATTCTTTCCAATTGGTACCACCTGTTGCCTCTATATCACCGGTTTCTTTTCTTAAGTATCTATGAGCCGAACCCATGTGCATCAATTGCCAATTAATATTAGCATTTACATCTAAAGTCTTTAACGCCTCCACTAGTGCCGCATCTTCTCTCTGCTCTTTGGGCAAACTTAAGTATTTATGATATATTGTAGTATTCTCTACCTGTTTTGCTATTCTTATAAGCCTAGGCGTATAACGGTACTCAAACTGTTTTAATGTCAAGGTTTTTTCGCCCGTTTCTTTATCTGTAGCACCCTTTTTCCAATAAATGTGTTCGTATAACTCTTCGATCGTAGATTCTGATGAGAATTGAGCCCTTTCCGATACATGAACCAAATTTTCTAAGGGCGTGGCATAAAGCTCGATCATTCTAAACTGTGCAGACTGAAAACCACTGGCAGGCAACAATGCCATACGGTATTGCAAAAACTGCTCTCGCTCCATACCTTTGATCATTACACTAAATGAAGATATTAGAACTTTATAGTAACTATTTATTCTTCTGACCTTTTCTATAAAAAAATCTAAATTGTCACTTTTATCATCTACCAATTGCTTTTGCTCGTGCAAAATCAATTTAAAGTATAATTCGGTAATTTGATGATACATGATGAATATTTCTTCATCAGGAAAATGGGTTCTTGGTACCTGTAGACTTAATAGGGTGTCTAAATGTATATAATCCCAATAGGTAAGATAACGTTGGTGCAATAGACCATCTAAATAAGAGCTAAGATCTTGCCCTGAATCTTTATATTTTTCTTCTAGTTTAGATATTTGGGATTTGATCTTCTCTCTATCTTCCATTTAGGGTCTAATCCATTATAATTTTAAACTGATGCTTAAGACCATTATACCCATCAATATCTGCTTTTATAGCACCTACGGCTAAATCTGCTTTAATTCTAATTGGAATTCGATTGTCATCGTTCGAAACCCATAATGATAAACTTTCTTGCTCTTTAAATACACGCCCCGATTGTACCAAAGGCCTAAATTTTAAGCATTCTACTTTACCATATTTTGTATTTAAAACCTCTAAACCCAAATACTTAAGTTTAAAATTGAAAATACCGTCATCGTCATAAAGCATTTTCAGGGTAATTGCTTTTCCTACTTCAAGGTCTTCTGTTTTATAGTTGTTCCTCAAATAATAAAAAGCGGATATTAGATCCTGTATATTGTTCTCTAATGTAAAATTAAGCTTTTTCTTGTTTTTCTTATCATTAAGTTCTGCATTAGATGCATTATGGTCAAAGTTTATCTCTACATCTTTTTTATAACCCCCTTCGTTAATTTTACGAACAAACTTATATGGCTTACCATCTTGCTTGTCAAAATAACTTTCATAGGTATCATCTACTTTAAAAAACCAACTGGCCACACCGGTAGTTTCACCATGGCCTACTACATGGTAGACAGACTTATCATTTAAAGTAGTAGAATTAACTTGCAGTGTAGCGTAGCTTGCATTTAAAAAACCGTAATGCATTCTAAACTTCAACCATTCTCCTGTCTTAAAAGCTGACTTAGTATTTTGACCTTGTACACCAAAATACGTTAAGGCCAGGGCAAGAAATAAATATTTTTTCATAGTCAGTAGTTTATTGTAAAAATAGCAATAGATAGTTCTCTATATTCATTACAATATCTTAAACAAAATTTATTCCAAAGTATTGTGGTATAAAAAAAGCCCAGTTTAAAAACTGGGCTTTTCCTAAATAACCAACCAAACTTTAAATTATGAAAAACCACTACTTAAAGTTGTAAGGGAACCACCCCTTAGCTGATGTAAATTTAAGGCACATAATTATACCAACAGTACGGTTTAACTTACTTTAATGATAACCTTAACAGTTATTCACACTTGAATTTGATATTTGGGAAACTATTAAGAAAATCTATATCCCAATACTTTTTTCCCACTCGCTTTACCTTAAAAGTCAGAACCAATAACCTATGCTTACAAAGAATTGTGATTTATCTATTTCTGGCGTCCAGGAATACATAAGGTTTATAGGTCCCAAAAATGATTCTAGTCCGTAACCTATTCCATACCCAGAATATGATGGCGCCTTAAACCAATCTCCCGTTCTAAAAAGATCATCGTCTACATTGGCAAAATTTGCACTAAAAAGCATGTGGTTCTTTTCCGCAAATTCATAATCTAATCTACCGTAAGCTTTAACAAAACTGTTACCCGGCAAACTTATAAAGTCATAGCCCACGAAGGGTATAAAATTATTTATAAAATCTGTACCATAACCGCCCAAAAGAAAATCAAAGCTGGTAACGCCGGATGTACCCAACTTAAAACCTCCTTCCGTTTCTATATTAATGGACAAATTTTTGATTAGGGGCATTGCCATACCCATACGAGCTTTTGATATAGAAAAATCCTTGAAATTGTTGTTAAAATCAGATGATAGAACGTAATAGTGCATATCACCATTAAAATACAACCCCCTAGAGGGAAAATATTTGTCATCATAAGTATCCAACTTCAACGATCCAAAGGCACTTACATAATTACTCCTATCAAAATATGTTCTACCATTGCTGGAGGTTGTACCAGGGGTAGTAACATTGGGCGTATCACCAAACGTTCTGGTACTATATTGTAAGTGTTTAAATTCTCCGCCAAGTGTAAAAGCAAATTCTTCTTTAACTACTGTTTGTACGTATAACTGATGGGTAAAGTCAGATACGTTTAAATTTATTCTATTCAATGCCGTACCCGCACCTACTTCAAAATTACCCTCAATTAAATCAAAATCAATTTCCTGTTCAAAATCATTGAACCTTGAGTTAATTCCAAAACTCCAATACGTTCCTTTATCCAAATAATATTCAAAGTTATACCTTATATTATCACCTAAAATAAAATCAAAAGAGGCCACATCATCTTTTGACAATATCCTCTTCTTGGTAATATTGATCAACGCGGCACTCTTATACAAATCATCAAAATGAGCACCTAAACGTAAAAACGAGGTATTTTCGGTTTCATCTAACGGTAGAATTAAATCTTCCCCACCGTTCATATTATCCAACAATTTGTATTTGATCGTTCTAAAATTGCCCGTTGCGGACAGATTACTGATTCCCTGCTGAAGCCTTTTAAAGTTTGTAGGCTCATCAAGACTAAATCGCAATTTACCTTTTACATAACCCCTGGTATGATTGGTATTTCCTTCTATTAACAACCTATTAATTGTCAACTGCTCATTTTCTTGTATTACCGAAATTGAATTTTTATCTTTTTTATATCCCGTTGTAAGTTGCTTGAGTTCTTGTATTTTTAATTTTGCGGCATCTTCACCTGTTTTAACAATTTCCCCCAATCTATTAAAATCTATTACCGAGTATTCCTCAATGTTCGGTTTAATATAAATATCTGTCTTGGCAGACTTCACTTCCATATCGGCCACCGTTCTATAATTATTGATCTGCAACAAAATTTCAGTTGCAGACAACAAGGCATCTCGATCGGACAGATCGTGCTGAACATCTACACCAATTATAATATCAGCTCCCATTGCCCTGACTTCATCTATAGGATAATTGTTGACCACACCACCATCTATCAACACTCTATCATTTATGACGGTAGGCTCAAAAAGCGAAGGAAGTGTTCCGCTGGCCAAAATAGCTTCCGGTAAATAGCCCGAATTTAAAATTACTTGTTTACCTGTTTCAATATCGGTAGCTATACAAACAAAAGGAGTTGGCAGCTTATTAAAATCATCTATATCCTTTACATGATACAATAACCTAACAAATTCATTGTAAATGTTTTGACCTCCCGATATAGCTGGCGGCACCGTTACTTTAAAATTTTTGAACGGTAGTGTTAGTGCATAACGTTCAGAATCGTCCTTTTCATAAAAGGTTTTAGCACTTCTAGGTAAATTATCTTGAATTAACGAACCAATATTGGTTGCTTTAAAGATAGAATCCAACTCGTTTGCAGAATACCCAGCAGCATACATTGCACCTACAATTGCACCCATACTAGAACCACCAATGTAGTCAATTTCAACACCGGCTTCTTCAATGATTTTCAATGCGCCAATATGTGCCATACCTTTTGCACCGCCACCACTTAGTACCAACCCAACTTTAGGCTTAATCTTTTCCTCATGATCTTGAGCAACCAAAGTACCGATACCCGAAAGAAGTACCGATAACACCAATGGCATTATACCCAATCTATTTTTTACGAAAAGATTCATATATTTTTTTTGCTTTGGACGCTCCTACCTCTAAACTTAAACTTTCAACGGAAGCTTCTTTTATGCGTTTAACCGATTTGAATTTTTTTAATAACTGCTGCGCTGTCTTTTCACCTACACCGTCTATACTTTCCAATTCTGAATTAATAGCCCCCTTGCTTCTTTTATTTCTATGAAACGTTATACCAAATCTATGGGCTTCATTTCGTAAATACTGAATTATTTTAAGACTTTCAGATTTCTTATCCAGATATAAAGGTATAGGGTCTTCAGGAAAATATATCTCCTCTAACCTTTTAGCTATACCCACAATAGCAATTTTACCTCTTAAACCTAAAAGGTCCAGACTTTTTAAAGCCGATGATAATTGGCCTTTACCCCCATCAATAACAATTAATTGCGGTAATGGCCGTAGTTCTTCCTGTAGTCTTTTATACCTACGATACACCACTTCTTCCATTGAAGCAAAATCATCCGGACCGGTAACCGTCTTTATATTATAATGTCTGTACTCTTTTTTTGAAGGTTTACCGTCCTTAAAAACAACACATGCCGCTACAGGATTGCTACCTTGAATATTACTATTATCAAAACATTCAATATGCCTAGGTTCAGCCGATAAACGAAGATCTTTTTTCATTTGGGCCATTATTCTATTGGTATGACGATCGGGATCAATAATCTTAATCTGATTAAAACGCTCTTGCCTAAAGAATTTGGCATTTCGCTCAGACAAATCAAGAATTCGTTTCTTATCCCCCAACTTGGGCACTGTTACTTTTAACCCTGGTGACACGGCTATATCAAAAGGTACATAAAGTTCTTTTGAATCTGATTTAAACCTTTCCCTAATCTCTACAATAGCCAGCTCAAGCAAATCTTCATCTTTCTCTTCAAGTTTCTTCTTGATTTCCATTGTATGGGACCTTATTATAGACCCATGTGCCAATTGAAGAAAATTAACATATGCAAAAGAATTATCAGATATTATACTGAACACATCTACATTACTGATCTTAGGATTTACAATGGTAGATTTTACCTGGTAGTTCTCTAAAACATCAATTTTATCCTTTACCTTTTGCGCTTCTTCAAATTTCATTTCTTCTGCCAGAGCTTTCATCTGGCTTTTAAAATAGGCTATTGACGACTTAAAATTACCTTTTACAATTTCCCGAATGTCTTCTATTTGACGATCATATTCCGATATTGACTGATGACCTTCACATGGTCCTTTACAGTTACCCAAATGATATTCTAGGCATACCCTAAATTTACCTGCATTGATTTTCTCGGCAGATAGATCATAATTGCATGTTCTTAACGGATAAACACTTTTAATCAAATCCAATAAAACCCTAACCGTTTTCATACTGGTGTACGGTCCAAAATATTCAGATCCATCTTTAATTACCCTTCTTGTTGGAAATAACCTTGGAAATCTTTCGTTTTTAAGACATAACCAAGGATAAGATTTGTCATCTTTCAACAAAACGTTATATCTGGGCCTTAACTCCTTGATCAAATTATTTTCCAATAAAAGAGCATCAGATTCCGTTGGCACGACTATGTGCTTTATGGAACGAATCTTCTTTACCAAAACCCTAGTTTTACCATACTCGTGGTTCTTGGTAAAGTATGAGGAAACACGCTTTTTTAAATTTTTTGCCTTACCTACATATAATATACCGTCACTGCTATCATAGAATTGGTAAACTCCCGGACTATTAGGTAATGCACTTAACTGTATTTTTATAGGAATCTCTGTCATAATTCAATACTACTAAATTAGTGTTTATATGCCATTTTAGATTGTACCTCAAAGTTATTTTCTTAGCACAAAACACTTTTTAACCGTTTATCAATTCGATATTTTAGACGTCCTTATATTTTGATATAAATAATTTTACTATTCTTAATTTACGGCATTCATAATCCAATAAAAATTACATATATTTAAAACTTTGATTTTCAGGCAATTAATTGATATTTTGTTTCGTTATATGAATGAAAGTGTTAATTTTATTTTAAAAAAATGCATTTCAACGATAAAAAAGTGCATTTCAAGGATGTTATATTAATTATTTTACCTATTTTTAACACAACAACAACAATTATTAGCCCATTTACAAATTTTAGATTATGGATAGTTACATCATCACTTTAGGAACTTACCTTATTTTAATGTTATTTTTTAAAGTATTTTTTGCTGTTGCAGGTAAAGAATAATTTAAAATATAAGTATGTTAAATTCACTTCACTATGTTGAAGAAAGATTTACGTATAAAATATATTAAACTTCGTAGTTCCCTAAAACCCTCTCAAATATCTTCTGAAAGTATAGTAATCGCAAATTCAGTTTTGCAATTACCAATATGGAATTATCTATATTTTCATATTTACCTTCCTATAGAACAAAAATCTGAAATAGATACAGAAGGTATTATTTCAGTGCTTTTAGGTTTGGATAAAAATGTTATAGTTCCCAAAATTATTTCAGACACTGCCTTAGAACATTATTTACTTACAGATAATACCAAATTCATCAACAACAGTCTAAATATACCTGAACCTGTAGATGGTATTACAATAGAACCGCATAAAATAGATGTTGTTTTTATTCCTCTTTTAGCTTTTGACAAGCAAGGAAATAGAATAGGATATGGAAAAGGTTATTATGACCGTTTTTTAAACGAATGTAAAGATGACGTAATAAAAATAGGTCTTTCTTTTTTTGAAGCTGAAGATAGCATAGAAGACGTAGATAGTACAGACATACCATTAGACTACTGTATTACACCTAAAAAAATCTATTCTTTTAAAACTTCTTGATTCTCTAAAATCTCATTGTCATTAGTTGACAACTCTTCTTCTTTGTTGAAAGCTCTTTTATTAAAAACCAACAATATACCAACACCTGTACTTATTGCCGTATCGGCAATATTGAATACAGGTTCAAAAAATCTAAAATTTTGACCGCCCACCATAGGCATCCAAGTTGGCCATGTAGAATCTACCATAGGAAAATATAACATATCCACTACTTTACCATAAAACAACTTACCATAAGGCTCATCAGAAAATAACGTTGCTACCTCATTATAACTTTCATTGAATATTGCCCCGTAAAAAACAGAATCTAGAATATTACCCAAGGCTCCGGCAAAAATTAGGGACACTGCCCAAATTAAGGTATTTGATGCTTTCTTTTTAATAACATCAAAAAGCCAATACCCAATACCAAAAATTGCAAACAACCTAAATACGGTCAATACCAACTTTCCTATATCATCGGATATAGGTAATACGTCGCTTAGTTTTGCACCCCAAGCAGCACCTTCATTTTCAATAAATAAAATTTTAAACCAGCTAAATACCTCAACCGACTCACCCAATACGAAATTGGTTTTTATATAAATCTTACTCCATTGATCAATTATTAAAATCAATAAAATAAATAGGACAGACTTTTTAATGTTCATGGGCTTTCATCAATGAGCGCAAAAATATAAATATTATTCGGTTTTAAAGAGATCAATATTTCCGGTTACGGTCTGTAGTTTTAAAGATGAATTTCCTTTTGGTATTTTATTGGAGGAAACTACCCCATATTTACTTATGGCATCAATAGTAGCCCCTGTGGAATACACCTTAATATTACCACTTTGCGTTTTTATCTCCGCGTTGGCAATTATGTTGTTCAGCATACAGTTGCCATCTGCTAGAGATACCTGCAAATCTTTATACGCACCATCTAAAGCTACTCTGGTATTTGTGCCAAAAATTTCTAAATTCTTATAAGATGGCAAGGTTAACCGTAGCGCAATAGAAATTACCTTATGGGCACTGAGTTTATCATTGGGGTTTTTAAAATTTGGTGCAAAGGCCGTATCCACAATAAGTGTATTACCGTTCGTTGAAACTTCTAGCTCTAAATCTTTGCTATACTCCCCTTCCATTTCAGCCTCAATGCTAACCCTGTTACTATTGCCCGTATGAATCTCTACTATGAAGCAATTAGTAGCATCTACCTGAATTAGACCAATGTTATCCGCCAATACATTTTTATACACCTTCTTTTGGGCACATAACCCAAAAGAAAGCAGAAGCATAATATATAATAGGGAACCTTTCAATTAAAGACTATTAAAAAACGCCCCTAGAGGCGTTTTAATTATGATTGCATATTCTTAGCTTCAATACTTAAAGTAGCATGTGGAACAAGTTTCAATCGCTCTTTATTAATCAACTTTCCTGTTACACGACATATACCAAATGTCTTGTTTTCTATACGTAACATTGCATTTTTAAGATCACGAATAAACTTTTCTTGCCTAATAGCCAATTGGGTATTTGCCTCTTTGCTCATAGTTTCAGAACCTTCTTCAAAAGCTTTAAAGGTAGGAGACGTATCATCCGTACCATTATTACCATCGTTCATATAAGCACTTTTCAAAAGCTCTAAATGGCTTTTGGCCTTTTCTATCTTTTCTTCTATCAATACTTTGAATTCTGCCAAATCTTTGTCAGAATACCTCACTTTTAAATCTTCTGCCATACTTTAATATTTTTCAATAAACAATTTAGTCTTTACCTCATCAAAAGCAATATCCATGCCCTTATTCAAGTTTTCTACAAAATTTAGTTTAGCCGTTAATGTTTCTGTTTTAATATAATCTAAATTGTTTTCTACAGCAACTTCAACAAAACCATCTTTCAATATTTCAATTGCAATTTTATCCGTTACTTCAAAACCAGAATCTTTTCTAATGTTCTGAATTCTATTTACCAACTCTCTTGCAACACCTTCATTTCTTAACTCTTCATTAATCGTTACATCTAAAGCAACGGTTAATTTACCAGAGGTAGCAACCATCCAACCTTCAATATCCTGAGAAGAGATCTCTACATCCTGTAACTGTAAAGTAATACTTTTATTTTCTAATTGGATTGTTAATTCGCCATCCTGCTCAATTTTTTGGATATCATTCTGATCAAAACCATTGACAATTTGAGCAATCTGCTTCATTTCTTTACCAAATTTAGGACCTAAAGTCTTGAAATTAGGCTTAATACGTTTTACCAATATACCAGAAGCATCATCTAACAACTGAATTTCCTTAACGTTAACTTCAGATTTAATTAATTCTGAAACCGCTTCAATTTCTTCCCTGTCCTTATCATCAAATACAGGAATCATAATTTTCTGTAATGGTTGACGCACTTTTATCTTTTCTTTCTGACGAATAGATAATACCAAAGATGATATTACCTGTGCCTTATGCATCTTCACTTCTAAGCTTTCATCAATAAGTGACTCATCTGCCACAGGGAAATCTGCTAAATGCACACTTTCAAAACCATCCTTTACGGTAGCTTTATTTAAATCTAAATATAAACGATCCATAAAAAACGGTGCAATAGGCGCTGAAAGTTTAGCCACTACATCTAAACAGGTATAGAGGGTTTGATATGCCGCTATTTTATCTGTAGCATACTCTCCTTTCCAAAAACGTCTTCTACACAAACGTACATACCAATTACTAAGGTTCTCTTGAACGAATTCTGATATTGCCCTAGCAGCACGTGTAGGCTCATATTCCTCATATGCGGTATCTACAATTTTTATCAACGAATTCAACTCGGAAAGAATCCAGCGATCAATCTCTGTACGCTCTGCCATTGGCACATCTGCCTCTGCATATGTAAATTTATCCAAGTTGGCATATAGACCAAAAAAAGAATACGTATTATATAAAGTTCCGAAGAACTTACGCTTGACCTCCACTATACCTTCAGTATCAAATTTCAGGTTATCCCAAGGGTTGGCATTACTGATCATGTACCATCTTGTAGCATCGGCCCCATGCTCGTTCATCGTTTCAAAAGGATCTACGGCATTACCTAATCGCTTAGACATTTTTTTACCTTCCTTATCTAACACCAGCCCGTTGGATACTACATTTTTATAAGCAACAGAATCAAAAACCATAGTTGCAATTGCATGCAGGGTATAGAACCAACCACGAGTTTGATCAACCCCTTCTGCAATGAAATCGGCAGGAAACGTTTTCCCTTCATCTATTAAATCTTTATTCTCAAATGGATAATGCCATTGTGCATAGGGCATAGAACCACTATCAAACCAAACATCAATTAAATCGCTTTCACGTTTCATTGGTTTTCCTGATGCGGATACTAAAGTAATCTGATCAACTATATTCTTATGTAAATCTATTTTATCATAGTTATCATCGGACATATCGTTTACAACAAAGTCTGCATATATATCCTTTTCCATAACTCCTGCCTCAACTGCTTTTGCCATTTCTGACTTCAGCTCAGCTACGGAACCTATGATAATTTCTTCTTTACCATCTTCTGTTCTCCAGATCGGCAATGGAATACCCCAATAACGTGACCTAGAAAGGTTCCAATCATTTGCATTTGCCAACCAATTACCAAATCTACCTTCACCAGTTGCTTTTGGCTTCCAGTTGATCGTTTGGTTCAGACCGAACATTTTATCCTTTACATCCGTCACTTTAATGAACCAAGAATCTAAAGGATAATATAATATGGGCTTATCCGTACGCCAGCAGTTAGGGTAACTGTGTACATACTTCTCTACCTTAAAGGCCTTATTTTCTTCTTTTAGTTTAATGGCAATTTCAACATCTATTGAACGTTCGGGCGCTTTACCATCTTCATAATATTCGTTCTTTACGTACTTACCGCCCAATTCTTTCAACTCTGGCCTAAACTTACCTTGTAAGTCAACAAGGGGCACTAAGTTGGCATTTTCATCTAGCACCAACATTGGCGGTATTTCAGGAACCGCCTGCTTTGCTACAAAAGCATCATCTGCACCAAAAGTAGGCGCGGTATGAACAATACCCGTACCATCTTCAGTGGTAACAAAATCTCCTGCAATAATTCTAAAAGCATTTTCTGCGTTTTCATATGGCAATACATAATCCAATAACTGCTCATATCTTATTTCCAATAAATCTTTTCCCTTAAATTCCTTTACAACGTAGTAAGGTATTTTTTTATCGCCAGATTTATACTCCAACAATGCCGACTTCTCTGTTACCTCCGTGAACTTACCTGAGAATTGTTTACCTACCAAATTCTTGGCAAGCACTACATTCATTGGCTCAAAAGTGTACTGATTATAAGACTCTACAAGCACGTAGTCAATTTTTGGTCCTACGGTCAATGCCGTGTTGGAAGGTAATGTCCAAGGTGTTGTCGTCCAGGCCAAAAAGTATATCGTTCCTTCATTCTGCAAGAAATCCGGCAAGGTTTCTTCTACGGCTTTAAACTGAGCGGTCACCGTAGTATCCGTTACATCTTGGTATGTACCTGGTTGGTTTAGCTCATGCGAGCTTAAACCTGTCCCTGCCTTAGGGGAATATGGTTGTATAGTATATCCTTTATAAATTAAATTTTTAGAATAGATTTGTTTTAACAACCACCATACCGTCTCCATATATTTGGATTTGTAAGTGATATAAGGGTCTTCCATATCTACCCAATAGCCAACTTGTTCGGTCATTGAATTCCAAACATCTGTATATCTCATTACCGCTTTTTTACAGGCGGCATTATATTCTTCAACAGAAATTTTAACTCCAATATCTTCTTTTGTAATACCCAATTCCTTTTCAACACCCAATTCTATTGGAAGACCATGAGTATCCCAACCAGCTTTACGCTTAACTTGATAACCCTTCATGGTTTTATATCTTGGAAAGATATCCTTAATGGTTCTAGCCATTACGTGGTGAATACCCGGCATACCATTTGCCGAAGGCGGACCCTCATAGAAAACATAGCTGTCTTTACCCTCACGAGTAGCGATGCTTTTTTCAAAAATGGCATTTTTTGACCAGTAGTCAAGTATTTCTTCTGCGACCTTTGGTAAATTCAATCCTTGATATTCTGTGAACTTCATACGAAATGCTTATGGTACTAGGTTTAAAAGGCTGCAAAATTATAAAATTTTGATCAAAAAGGAGCTTATTGACCGTACTGAAATACCTATAAATCACGTATTAATAAATTTATCATGCTCTTAAACATCCAAAAGTTAAAATTCTACGTATATTACCACGGAACAATTAACCATTTAACGTTTATACAAATGAAAAAAGTAATTTTAGGATCATTAGCAATTTTAGCACTTAGTATGTCTATTTCTTGTAGAGATGCTGCCGACAAAGCAAAATCTGCAACTGAAGAAGCCGGTGCCGCATTAGAAAATGCAGGTGAAGAGTTAAAAGAAGCTGGTAAAGATTTAGAAGAGGCTGGCGAAGGTGCAATGGACGCTGCTAAAGAAGCAAGCGAAAATGCAATGGATGCTGCTGAAGATGCTGCCGAGACAGTAAAAGAAGCTGGGCAAAATGGTATTGATGCCGCTAAAAAAGCTGGTGAAGATACAATGGACGCTGCCAAGAAAGCTGGCCAAGATGGTGTTGACGCTGCAAAAGAAGCTGGTAACAACGTAAAAGATGCTGCCAATGATGCGGCTGACAAAGCAGCTCAAAAAGCTGAAGACGTAAAAA
>JAHDDL010000001.1:176338-189841 GCA_020629415.1 Maribacter sp.
GATGCTGCCAATGATGCGGCTGACAAAGCAGCTCAAAAAGCTGAAGACGTAAAAAATGCGGTTAAACACTAACAATAACCTATTTTTATAATTTAAAAGACCCGTTAATAACGGGTCTTTTTTTGTTTAAAATTGATACCCTACCCCAAGAACAACATTTATACCTGGAGCAACGATACCAGATGAATATGTCCTATAGCGCTGATCTGTTATATTTTCTAAACTAGTGGTTACCTTAAAATTATTGGTAACATCATACTGGGAACGAAAATTTAAGGTGTACCAAGATGGAGAAAAAGGATTCCCATTTTCGTCTACTGCATAAATGTATTCTTTTGACTGTTCTGATACTGCCAAGTCTTTATTTGCTATCTCTGCATTATAATTCAAAAACAAATCTGTACGTAAACGCTGATTTTTCCAAATTACGTGAAAATCCCCAAATGTTGGTGCCGCATGACGAGCAGGTGTTTCAGAACCATCATCCTCCTCTTCTACGCCTTCTGTAAATGTTAAGTTAGATGCCAATGACCACTGTTCGGTCAAATAAGCCTCAAGCCCAAATTCAAAACCATAAACATAAGCCTTTGCCGCATTTTGAATTGCCTGCACATTACTCAACTCACCACCATATTCTATTTCAGAAATACCATTGTAACTAAAATCCCTTCTTACTAAAGCATCTACCAGATATGTATAGTATGCCGCTCCTTTAAGAATAAACTTATCACTTATATTGCGCTGAACTCCTATTTCCGCATTATAGGCATACTCAGGTTCCAAATCCGGATTCGGTACTACCACAGAACCCGGCTCTGAATCGAAAATTTTACCTACATCATCAATATTGGGAGCCCTAAAGCCAGTTGACCCGTTTAAGGTAACTTGTAGATTTGCTCGTGGAAACCAACTAAAACCTATGCTGCCCGTTAAAGCTCCAGTGCTTAAATCTGCCGTTTTAAATGGAAAATCATAAAAGGTATCCTCAAATACAGCATTTACCCAAACATGACTATATCTTAATCCGGACATAATTGTGAAATTAGGTTTTGCCTTATATTCACCGTTTGCATAACCGGCCAAACTTTGCCAGGTAGAACCGTCTGGATATCTTGAAGGTGCATTGGTATTTTCTTCAGTTACAATATTAAAATCATTTCCAGTTGACCTTACCTTGTTATAAATATATTCGGCACCATAATAAAGTTTAAAGTCCCCTATTTTCTTATTTTCAAAATCAATATTAAAATTTGCAGCATCTACTTTTTCTTTTGTAGAATTCCTGATCTCATCTTGAAAATCCCTATTAATTCTACTTTCCTCAAAATACTGATATGCCATTCCCAATTTTACACCATCAAATACTTTTCCATTACCTTTTTTCTGTACTTGGGCATTTCCCATGAACCATTTTTGAGGACCATAGTACCATTCTGCCGAACGCAACCCTAATCCGTCACTAGTGGGTCTTATCAATCTATCATATCGTGAATAATCTGAAGTTTCCGTGTAATATACCCCTAAATTGATATCCCATTTTGCGTTAGGCTTGTACAAGAATTTTTGCATTAAACTTAATTGATCATATCCTGTTGGTACTTGTTTTTTAGGTGACTTATTTTCTATTAGCTCATCTATACCGCCTACCGTTCGTACATATGAATTTCTCAAATAAGAATCTGGACCATGGGAACCCATTCTTAAATCTTGAAAATTATTATACGTTATGCTCGTTAGTGACGACCATATTTTTTTACCCAAATTTATATCTGCATGTACGGTATTTTCGGTATTTGCCGTGGCAAATCTATAATTGGCATTACCCTGAACCAAAAGACTATCGTTCTCAGATAACAAGGGATTTTTAGTATAAAAATTCATTACCCCACCTATTGCATCACTTCCATAGATAACGGACCCCGGACCGAATATGACTTCCGTATTCTTGACAGTAAATGGATCGATAGAAATTACATTTTGCACATTGCCGCCTCTAAAAATAGCATTGTTCATGCGCACCCCATCTACGGATAACAGCAATCTATTGGTTGCAAAACCTCTGATCATTGGGCTACCACCACCCATTTGACTTTTTTGAACGAAAACCTTACCACTATTCTGAAGTAAATCTGCCGAAGTTTGCGGAGCTGAAAATGCTATTGACCTGCCATCTAAAGAAATTATTCTATTTGGAATATCTCTCTTTTGCTGTTCCCATTTAGATACAGACATAACAACTTCATCTAATTGTTGCGCCTTCATAATCAAATAAGCTTTTTGACCTTGCCTTTGTAGCTGCACCTTGGTAGTTTTAAATTCCTGATACCCAATATGCTTTAAAGTTATACGCTCCTTATCCAAAAACACCGTAGCATTGAAAACCCCATCAAAATCTGACAGTGCAATCTTGGATTTATCTCTATTATAAACGGCAACATTTGAAATCTCCTCCCCAGTATCGGCATCTAAAACGACAATTTCTTGGCCGTTGCCAAGACAACACCATAAAAAAAACGCTACAATTATATACTTAGACATAGGTATTGAAAACTTCATTTAAAACGGCAAGCGACTTTGGTTTCCTAAAACCCTGTAAATGCAATTCAAAATAAAGTATTAAGGATTTGAGCAATTCTTGACGATTGGTTTTTTTCATCTTTACCGTATGCATTGCATCAAAATTTGTGCCCAATAAGGTCTTGAAATAATAAATATTTTCTCCTCTTAACATAGGGTTCAATGATTCGGTTGCAGTAAACTCCCCTTCTAACAGATCAAAATAGGGCTTATCTATCTGATATACATCTGGGTAAAATCCTAAATAACGAGTCAATGACAACATAAAATGTAGATGAAAATTAGCAACGTCTTTATGAATATCCAACCATTGTAAAGATGCTTCTAGAAACTGATACAAATCTTCGTTCATTTCTTCTTCACGTATACTATTGCCCAATAGCTCTGCCAAAAACAAGGTCATGGCATTTTTGGCCATATCTGCATATAAAGTCTGATAATGATAAAAAACCTTTGCTTCTTTAAGAGTCTCCAGTGTACCTTTATTTTTATGATTGGCAACGATTTCTAACTGGGTCAACGGCTGAAAATATGCAGTCTTCAACTTTCCTTTTTTAGAAGACAAAACACCGCGAAGTAAATAGGATTTGATTCCGTCAGATGCAGTAAAGGCTTTTACAATTAGGCTTGTATCGCCATATTTTAGTGCAGAAAATACTATTGCCTTTGTGGTTACCTGCATAATAGAACATCAATTTAAACAAAGATAACGGATTGAAGTTTAGTGACGAAAATGCATAAAAAATGCGAGGCTCCATTTCAGAACCTCGCATTATAAATTTATCTGCTTTAGCTAATCTAACTTCTAGATCACACCTTGTGCCAACATTGCATCTGCAACCTTAACAAAACCGGCAATATTGGCTCCTTTAACATAGTTGCAGAAACCGTCTTCTTCCTTACCGAATTCAATACAAGAATCATGTATATCTTCCATAATATCCTTTAAACGCTCATCTACCTCTTCACGTGTCCAGCTAATTCTTAATGAGTTCTGGGACATTTCCAATCCTGATGTTGCTACACCACCTGCATTTGAGGCTTTACCTGGCGCAAACAATATTTTTGCGTTATTGAACTCATGAACCGCATCCGTATTACAAGGCATATTAGCACCTTCTGCAACACACATACAACCATTACTTAGAAGCGTTTTAGCATCTTGCTGATTCAACTCGTTTTGGGTTGCACATGGCAATGCAATATCACACTTAACTTCCCAAGGTGTTTTACCTGCATAAAATTCTGCAGAAGGATATTTATCCGCATATTCAGAAATACGGCCTCTTCTGTTGTTCTTTAGGTCCATTACAAAGGCAAGCTTATCATCGTCAATACCGTCTTTATCATAGATATATCCGCTAGAATCTGATAGTGTTACTACCTTGGCACCTAATAAAATTGCCTTTTCGGCAGCGTATTGTGCAACGTTGCCCGATCCAGAAATTACAACTGTTTTACCATCAAAACTTTCGTTTTTGGTCTTCAACATACTTTGTGCAAAATATACGGTACCGTACCCGGTCGCCTCTGGTCTAATTTTAGAACCGCCCCAAGAAAGTCCTTTACCTGTCAATACACCTGTAAACTCATTTCTGATTTTTTTGTACATACCAAAAAGGAAACCAATTTCACGTGCACCTACACCAATATCACCTGCAGGTACATCTGTATTAGGACCAATATGTCTATTCAATTCTAACATGAAGGCATGGCAAAAACGCATTACCTCATCATCAGATTTTCCTTTTGGATCAAAATCAGACCCGCCCTTACCACCACCCATTGGCAATGTTGTAAGACTATTTTTAAATACTTGCTCAAAAGCCAAGAATTTTAAGATACTTGCATTTACGGTAGGGTGAAAACGCAAACCACCTTTATACGGTCCAATAGCAGAATTCATTTGAATTCTATAACCACGGTTTACATGAATTTCACCATCATCGTCTACCCATGCAACCCTAAACGAAACCAAACGCTCTGGCTCAACCATTCTTAAAAGAATATTCTTACCATTATAGATTTCGTGCTTCGCAATATATGGTATTACTGTTTCAGCAACTTCTTGCACCGCTTGAATGAATTCTGGTTCGTGTCCATTTCTGGAAATAACCTCATCCATAAATGCTTTTATTTTATTCTCCATAAAGCTATTTAAACTTGTTTAAATTATTGATTTCAAAATATAACGTCAAAATTATGCTATTTGTGTAATTTGATTGCTTATTTTTTTAAAATTCGATAAAAATTGTTGTTTTGACAACAAACTACCTATAATTACTACATTTAATTTAACATTTAGCCAATTATCCTATCGCTTGTTCTATGTCCGCAATTAAATCTTCAACATCTTCAATACCAACGCTTAATCTGATCAATGCATCTACAACTCCACTACTAAGTCGTTCTTCTTTTGGAATACTTGCATGGGTCATACTTGCAGGATGACCAGCCAGACTTTCAACACCTCCTAAAGACTCTGCCAAAGTAAATACCTGTAATTTTTCTACAATCTTTATGGCATCTTCATAACTACCTCCTTTTGGAACAAACGAAATCATACCTCCAAAATCTTTCATCTGCTCTTTTGCAATATAATGATTAGGGTGATCCTCAAACCCTGGCCAATACACCTTTTCGATCTTGGGGTTGCTTTTAAGGTATTCGGCTATTGCCTTACCATTCTCACAATGTCGTTGCATACGTACGTGTAAAGTCTTTATTCCTCTTAATACCAAAAAGCTGTCCATAGGGCCACACACGGCACCACTTGCATTTTGTATAAAATAGAGTTGATCTGCCAACTCTTTATCTTTTACCACTAAGGCCCCTACCACAGTATCACTATGGCCTCCTAAATATTTGGTTGCAGAATGCATAACGATATCAGCACCTAATTCTAGAGGCTTTTGAAGATAAGGTGTAGCAAACGTGTTATCTACCGCTAGCAAAATATTTGTATTCGCTTTTAAGGCGGCTATTGCCTTAATATCGATTATATTCATCATTGGGTTCGTTGGTGTTTCTACCCAAATCAACTTTGTTTTCGAGTTAATTTTATTACGAACGGCATCTATTCCCTGCATTCCCACAAAGTGGAATACAATACCAAATTTTTCAAATATTTTTTTGAATATCCTATATGTTCCGCCATAAAGGTCATTCGTAGAAATTACCTCATCGCCCGGCACCAATAATTTAATGACCGCATCTATTGCCGCAATACCACTGCCAAAAGCTAAACCATATTCACCATTTTCTATACTGGCCAATGAATTTTCCAATGCTGTTCTTGTAGGGTTGGCACTTCTTGAATATTGATATCCTTTATGACCGCCCGGTGTTGTTTGTGCATAAGTGGTGGTCTGGTAAATTGGTGGCATAACAGCACCAAACGCTTCATCTGGATGCTGACCGCCATGTATGGTCTTAGAATTGAATTTTAAGTTTTTAGAAGCCATATTCAACTATTTATAACACAAATGTATCGTTATCTTTCGGGGAATACAATGAAGCTGTATTTTTACAATAAATCCATTTTCTCGATGAAATCTAAGCTTACCTGCCTACTTATTTGTGTTATACTTATTGGGTGTAACAACAAGAACTCCGTTTCTTTTGAACCGTTGACTATTACTACGGATTCTTGTGAGAATTGCACATCTGTTCGTATAGAAATTCCGCAAGCTACAGGTAAAACCAAACTTAGTAAAACCATTAACAATGCCTTAGAAGGTGAAATTATAGCTTTGCTGAATTTTTATGAGGAAAGTAACGCGCAAAATCTTGAAGAAGCAAAAGAGACGTTTCTAAATGACTATAAAGAGGTAAACGGAAAATTTTCAGAAGAATCTATGCCTTGGGAAGCTACAGTTGAAGGGAGTATCACTTTTGAAAACGAAAGCATCATCACCATTAAATTAGAATCTTACATTTATACAGGAGGGGCACACGGCTATGGCACTAACCGATTTTTAAATTTTGATAAACTTAACGGGGTAGAATTATATCAAGAAAATTTATTCACCGATTTGGAAGAGTTTAAAACCTTCGCTGAAACGCTTTTTAGAAAACAGGAAAATATACCTGCAGAAGGTTCTATCAACGATACGGGCTTTATGTTCGAGACAGAGCGTTTTTATTTGCCCGATAATATGGGGTATACGGAAAATGGACTACTACTTTACTATGAGTCTTACGAAATAGCATCTTTTGCAGATGGACCGATTATCCTAACCGTACCTTACGCAAAAGCAAATGCTTTTTTAAAATACCCGAACAAATTTTAAGAAAGCTGCTTTAACAAAAGTGCGATCTGGCCAATATGTAGCCCTTCATGAAACAAATTGAAGGCTATGGCATCATCAACATTCTTAAGTGTTACACGCGCACTTGTGGTATATTCGTTAAAAGATTGAAAAAGTGAGGTTTCGTAATCTTCTTTTAACCATTCTGCGGTTGAAATCAAGAAATCTGCCACCATCATCATTTCTTCATCTGTTGCAGTACCATCCGGCACGGTGCCTTTTGCAAATTTTGCTACCAATTCATTTGGTACGCGCATTTGTAAACCGCTAAACTTATATATCAACACTTGCTGCGTTACTATGGTATGGGCAATATTCCAATAGACATTATTATTAAAACCTTCAGGGATTTTAAGTAATTTCTCTTTAGGTGTTTTAGTCAATATTGCATGTAAATTTTTGCGGTTTTGCAACATTACTTCATATATATTCTCTGTCATTATTTCATATTTTCTGCTTTGTAAAAATAGCACAATTAATGTTATTTAGGTTTCTTTGTATTTCCAATGCCTTTACCAAAGGTCTATTCTTTTAAAGTATTACCCTTACAATTATACGCATGAAAAAAATATATCATTTAAGTACTTGCTCTACTTGTCAACGTATTATCAAAGAATTGCAACCACTTACGGATTTTGAACTTCAAGACATAAAAACAGAACTTATAACCACTTCTCAACTTGAAGAAATGCATAAGCTTTCTGAAAGCTACGAAGCTTTATTTAGCAAAAGAGCTGTACTATACCGAGAACGTAATCTTAAAGAGCAAAACCTTTCTGAAGAAGATATTAAAGCATTGATCTTAGAACAATACACTTTCTTAAAACGACCTGTAATTATAGTTGATGACCAAATTTTTATAGGAAATAGCAAAAAGGTAATAGAAGCCGCTAAAATGGCAATACACCCTTGAGCAAAAGATCATTAGCCATACTTGCAGCTATTGGAGCTACTACCATATACGCCTTAAACCATACTATTGCAAAAGGTATTATGCCCCATTATGTACAACCTTTTGGATTCATAATGCTTAGGGTTTTGGGTGCTGCCGTTCTATTTTGGCTAATTTCTCCTTTAGGGCCAAAAGAACGCATTGATCGTAAAGATTATCTTAGAATGTTAATTTGTGCACTGCTGGGCATGGCTTTTAACATGTTGGTGTTTTTTAAAGGCCTATCACTATCTACACCCATTAACAGTGCCGTACTCATTACCACTACACCGATCATTGTACTTATATTATCTGCCGTAATCTTAAAAGAGAAAATTTCTAATAGAAAAATATTAGGTATTGTTATAGGTTTATTAGGGGCATTAGGTTTAATAATATTTAGTGCAGAGGTAAGACAGGACGCACCTAATATTCCCTTGGGTAACTTTTTAATTTTTCTGAATTCTATGTTCTACGGGTCATATTTAGTACTTGTAAAAGTGTTGATCGGTAAATATCATCCGTTTACATTCATGAAATGGCTTTTCTCTTTAGGTGTCCTTATCTGTTTACCTTTTGGTTATCAAGAATTCATGCAGATTTCTTGGAGTACATTACCTTTTGAAGCTTATTTTGGAATTGGTTTTGTTATTATTGGGACTACCTTTTGCACCTACCTTTTCAATATTTTTGCCCTTACACAACTTAAAGCCTCTACATTAAGCGCTTTTGTTTATGTACAACCATTATTAGGTATTGCATACGCAGTGATCACAGGGCAAGATGCAATTACTACAGTAAAAATAATAGCTGCCTGCTTTGTGTTAATTGGAGTTTATCTTTCTAGTAAAAAACCCAAGAAACAACTTCAGGAACCTTAAAAATGAGATTTTTTAGCTTTTTCCAAGTTTACGGTAAGTATCTCAACAGCCTTTTTACAGTCTCGGTGATGCATGGCGGAAACAAGATTTAGATGCCCTTCTAAAATTTTATATAAAGGCCTATTTAAACCTACCAAGTCCATAAATGATGCTATTTTGGCCGTCTTGTACATGTCGTACAATGTTCTATTACCGCAATTTTTAATAATGAATTCATGAAAAAATCTATCAATTTTATAGAAAACGTATCCGTTTTTAGGTCCGCTTTCAAATGGAACCAAAAGACTTCTTAGATCATCAATTTTAGATTGTGGGGCATTTTGCGTAAACAACCTTACCGCCATTGTTTCCAACGCTATTCTACAATCAAACATCTCCCTAATTTCTTGCTCGCACAATTCCCTTACAGAAAGGCCATTATCCAAACTACCTACTAGAAGACTCTCTTGCCTTAATTGTAATAAAACTACCGGTACGGTATCTTCCTTTATACTTAAAGTATGTGATAGCCTATGTTCCGTAATAAGTTGCCCTGGAACCAATTTCTTGGTTACGATCAATTTTTTTACTTTACCGTACGTATCTTGAAAAATTTCTTCTGGTAGACTTACCATTAATAGAATATGTTAGTATAGGTGGTTATTGATTTCTCAACAGTCTAAGAGGGAAACTAACTGTATGTCGTTTAAAAATAAATAATTTAACATTACAATTCTTATAAATTTTTGGGAATTTTTAAAAATTCTCTTGTGTGTTCCTTAGTCAACACCCTAAAATCTTCAGCTTTTTCAAAACCACTAAATTTGCTTATTAATTCTTCTGCCAATCCTGTTAGCTTTCTAGATTGTAGATTGATCCATGCCCCCATCATTTCACAACGCGCTATATTTTCTCCTTTATCATTATAAAAATCATGATTAAACTCAAAAAATTTTCCATCCTCACTAAGTCCCTTAATTTCTAAAGAGACCTTTATTTGGTTTCCTAAAAAAGCTTCCTTGAAATAATACATATGCTCATAAAAAGCCACAGGACCTATTTTATAGTCAGTCATAGTACGCTGATCAAAACCTAGCTCCATTAAAAAGGCGAGCCTTGTATGACTCATAAAATTGACAAATGCCGAGTTTGCCAAATGACGATTTGCATCAATATCGCTCCACCGTACTTCAAAATCCTTTGTATACATTCTAATAATTTTTGTTATGCATGCATAATACTTTATAAAAATACCATAGTTTTGAAATGTAAGAACCAAAGAACATCATTTTTTATAGTTATTTTTAAATCACGTTCAAAATTTCATTCCTATGTCAAACAAACCCGCATTCATAAAAGAATTATCCTTGCCTGCAGTTGCAGCTCCAATGTTTTTAATTTCAGGACCACAATTGGTCATTGAATGTTGCAAGAATGGCATTGTCGGTACTTTTCCGGCATTGAACCAACGTACTAGTGAAGGTTTTGAGGAATGGCTCATTGAAATCAAATCTGCCTTAAAGGCATTTGAAGAGGAGACCGGAAAAAAAGCGGCTCCGTTCGGTGTAAATCTCATTGTACACCAAACCAACCCTAGATTAGAGGCAGATTTAAAACTTTGTGCAAAGCATAAAGTACCTTTAATCATAACTTCTTTGGGAGCAGTTTCGCAGGTAGTAGATACTATTCATAGTTATGGCGGCTTGGTTTTTCACGATATTATTAAAAAACGTCATGCGGAAAAAGCAGCTGAAGCCGGTGTTGACGGTTTAATACTGGTTGCCGCAGGTGCCGGGGGCCATGCAGGTACAATCAACCCTATGACATTGGTTGCAGAAATAAAGAAATTTTTTCATAAAACCATTCTTCTATCTGGCTGTATAAGTACCGGTAGGGATATTGCTTCTGCCCTTCAAATGGGTGCAGACTTAGCCTATATGGGCACTAGATTCATAAATACCAACGAAAGTAAAGCTACACCTGAATATCGCCAAATGATCATTGATGCCGGTGCTAGCGATGTAGTCTATACCGCATCTATCTCTGGGGTACATGCCAACTTTCTTGGCGCAAGCTTAAAAGCAGCAGGTATTACGGAGGAAGATCTTAAAAAAGATGTCAAAATAGATTTTGGTAAAGAAATGAATACCGAAGCCAAAGCCTGGAAGACAATTTGGTCTGCCGGACAAGGTTCTGCCCTTATTGACGATTCTATAGCTGTTACCGAATTAGTAACACACTTAAAAGTAGAGTTCAAAGAAGCGATAGAGGAACAAATGAAAGTCTTAGAAACCTACCCGAAATAAATATTATTCTAGCTTTACACATAGATGCCTTTAATTGATTCTACATATGATCCGCCATTATTTTTTAAAAACGGACACTTTTCTACCATATATGCCGGGTTAATTAGAAAAGTAGATAATTTAGAGCAAATACGCATTCGTATTACCTTACCTGATTCTGATTTTTTAGATACAGACTGGAGTTACGCAACATCTTCATCCAAAAAATTGGTCATTATAGTACATGGACTTGAAGGAAGTTCAAAGCGAGCTTATATTAAGGGTAGTGCCAAAGCCCTGACCCTATCTGGCTATGATGTCTGTGCCATTAACCTAAGAGGATGCAGTGGTTCTGCCAACAGACTTTTCAGGTCATATCATTCTGGAGCAACAGAAGATCTACAAGCAGTTATAGAATATGTTTTACATTTAGACGAATATAAAAGTATCTACCTGCACGGATTTAGTCTTGGCGGTAATCTTCTTTTAAAATATTTAGGTGAAAAAAGAGAGAGGGCCAATGAAATTAAAGGAGCTGTAGCAATTTCTGTACCTTGCCAATTAGCTGACTCGCTTCAAGAACTGCTTCAAAACAAGAATGCCATTTATGCTAAACGGTTTAAAGGTAACCTCATCAAAAAATTGAAGCAAAAACAAGAGTTATTTCCAGACCTAATTTCTAATTCAGATATTAAAAGCATTAAGACCCTAAAGGATTTTGATGATTTTTATACCAGTAAAGCGCACGGTTTTAATAATGCCATGGACTATTATAAGAAAAGCAGCAGTCTTCAATTTTTGGATAGTATAAAAGTTCCTACGTTAATAATAAATGCACTAAACGATTCTTTTTTAGGGTCTGATTGCTACCCAATAGAAATTGCAAAACATCACAGAGCGCTTTTTTTAGAAATGCCCAAATACGGAGGTCATGTTGGTTTTTACGGAAATAATAACCGCACTTATTCAGAAAGCCGAACACTAGAGTTCTTAAATAACCTTGGCCAGCGTAACTGAACAAATACAAAAACATTTATATAATTTGTTACTTACTTATACTTTTTAGTTAAAAACTAAAATGACTACTTATTTATATATACTTCTACCCGTAAAAATTCATATATTAGTCGCTCATTTTACTGACAATACTTAAAAGAAAGTTACGTATGCGCAAATTATTCACCTTATTGGCTCTTGGCACAATGATAATTAGTTGTGGTGAGAAGAAGGAAGAGAAAAAAGATGGTTTTGAAATGAACAGGACCAAAAAAGAAGCTAAAACAGAAACAGCAAGTGAAGGCGTGCCAGTTGATTTAGATAATAAAGGAGTTGGCCCTATTACCAGTGTTACTTTTGATGATGCCGTAAATGAGGAAATGGCAGCTGCGGGTAAAGAAAAATTTCAAGCTATATGTACGGCTTGTCATATGGCCGAACAACGTATGATCGGGCCTGCACTTAAAGGTGTTTACGAACGAAGAAGCCCAGAATGGGTTATGAACATGATTATCAATCCTGATAAAATGTTAAAGGAAGACCCTATTGCCAAGGCATTATTGAAAGAATATAACAATGCGATAATGCTCAATCAAAACTTAAAAGAAGATGAGGCACGTAATATAGCAGAATATTTACGTACCCTTTAAAATTAAACGCCAACCTAATACCGAAAACCCTTTCATGTACATGAGAGGGTTTTCTTTTTTTAATTCATTTTAACAGTCCCCGTTGAATGTATGTTTTTACAACTTTTTACGACCGATTGGATATTAAAAATGATATATGCAAAACGATAAAATAAAAATAGATATAGTTTCTGATGTTGCTTGCCCTTGGTGTTATGTTGGCAAGAAACGATTGGAAAAAGCTATAAAAGAATGGGATGGCGCCGAGATTGAAATTGAATGGCACCCATTTCAATTAGACCCGAATATACCAAAGGAAGGATAAGATAGAGATACATATCTTACCAATAAATTTGGTAGTGTAGAAGGACCTCTTGAAATGACAAAACGTTTACAAGAAAGCGGCAAAGAAGAAGGAATTAATTTCAACTTTGGAAAAGAATGGTTGGTCGTAAATACATTGCCCCTACATCAACTTTTACATGTGGCTGGCGAAGAAGGATTTAAAGACACCCTTAAAGAACGATTTATGAAGGCGTATTTTGATGAAAACCTTCATTTAAACGATGTTGTGGTTCTAAAGTCTATTATGGCAGAATTTAAATGGTCTTCAGAAAAAACGGAAAAAGTTTTAAATGATGATGCTATTGCTTATTCTGTAAAGCAAGAAATAGCACATTACCAACAACGTGGTGTAAATAGTGTTCCTTTCTTTATCATCAACGACAAATATGGCATTAGCGGTGCACAACCACCAGCAGCATTTTTAGAAGCTTTTCAACAAGTGGCTCCACTAAAAATAATTGCCACTGGTGATAGTTGCGACCCTTCTACAGGAATTTGCTAACTTAATATTAGCCAAAAGAAATTATTAACATTTAAAACAAGAAGTATGAAATCATCATTTTCTGATAT
>JAHDDL010000001.1:189941-262200 GCA_020629415.1 Maribacter sp.
TAAAAGGAGATTTAGGCGACGCTATTAAAATTGTTAAAATAGACGTAGATAAAAATCAAACTTTAGCTTCTCAGTACCAAGTTAGGGGTATACCTACTATGATTCTTTTTAAAGACGGCAAACAGGTTTGGAGACAATCTGGTGTAGTACCTAAAAATGATCTATTACATATTATTAAATCTAATTAATAGAATATTAAACATACTGGACTAGGCAAATCAACCTGGCTAACAAAACGTAGCGTGCCATTTTCCGCATCTCTATTAAAAACAACTATATTGTTACTACGTTGATTTGCTACCAGTACATATTTACCCGTAGGGTCAATAGTAAAGTTTCTTGGCCAATCGCCCTTTACAGACTCCCTACCTACTAATTCTAAGTTACCGGTAGTTGCATCGACCTTAAATATGACCATAGTATTCTCCCCTCTATTTGTACCATAAAGGTATTTACCATCAGGCGATAAGTGAAGATCTGCACAATAGCTTTCCCCTTCAAAATTTGATGCTACTGTAGCATAAGTATCTTTGCCGTGATACTTACCAGCCTCTTTCCTGAACATGGTTATGGTAGAATTCAATTCATTGATTACATAAAGAAATTCTTCACCGGCAGAGGTTACAAAATGTCTAGGACCTGCACCTTCCGCAAGTATCAATTCTTTCTGCTTGCTTTCCACAAAACCACCATTTGCTTGCGTATATTTTTTAATACGATCTAATCCAAGATCGGAAACAACTAACTCGTCGTTAATAAAAGAGGCCATGTGTGCATGTGCTTTTTTAGTAGAATCAAGCAACTTGTGATCAATAATTTGGGCATCTGAATTCAATCCATTAACCGATGCCCCATATACTGCTACGTTTCCTCCCGTGTAATTTGCCACAGCTACCAATTGACCACTATCACTTACCCCTACATAACATGGGTTTGCGCCATAAGTGGATTGCTCATTTATTTTAACCAAAGCTGTATCCTTTACGTTAAAAGCTGTGATAGAACCATTGTTCTCCTTATAATCATCTACCTCGCTAACTGCATATAAAGAATTTCTATCAGGCGAAAATGCTATATAAGAGGGATTTTTAATTTTAGCAGC
Organism: Maribacter sp.; assembly: GCA_020629415.1. Lineage (GTDB taxonomy): Bacteria > Bacteroidota > Bacteroidia > Flavobacteriales > Flavobacteriaceae > Maribacter > Maribacter huludaoensis. The sequence continues at coordinate 191,044 of JAHDDL010000001.1, forward strand.
CAACGTCTTATTTGTCAATTCGCCCGTATCCGGGTTGAAATTGAACTTATATATTCCCTCGCTACCATTATCGGTATATGTTCCTACAAAGAGAACTTGCTCATTTTTTAACTCTTCCACCTTACAACTGTTTAAAATAATCAACCCTATAATTATAGTAAATAAACCTATTTTATTCTTTATTTTTTGGATATAAAATTCAAAAATCAATTCTGAAAATTGAATAAGAGAGAACTTATATTGATTGATAAAAATATAAAAGAATCGTTCAAAAAATACGATTAATTCAATTTTCTGTAACAAAATAGCCGTTTTTACTACATATAAGAAAGAAAGAACGATGGGATACGGAGGACAACCAATGAAAGTAATAAAAGCGAACAGAGCACTACTTAAAAAAAGTAGAAGCTTTAGAGAATTACGCAAAGATTATTTAGATTATACACAGGAAACCAAATTACACTTCAAAGAACTCACCGATTTTGAGCGTAAATTAGTGCGTGACAAAATAAGAGCGCAAGCAAAAAAAGACAGCTTACAAGAAATAGGAATCTACATAATTTCTATAGCTATAGTTCTAGGTACTTTTTATGCTATTTATAAATTTGTGTCATAGCAATTACCAGATACATGCTTTTATAAGCCCCACAGCTTAAATGGATTTTTTGTTTCTGGATCATCATCCTTTGACTTGGAAAGAGGTTTATCTACCATAACCTTGTACGTAGGGTCTTCCATTACGTTGACATCGATAATGTCATCTGCAGCGGCCAACAACCGTATACAATCATTACTTAAGTGTCGTAAATGAACCTTTTTACCTACTTGGGCATAGCGCTCGGTAATTTTGTTCAAAGCCTCTATACCGCTCATGTCGGAAACACGGCTTTCTTTAAAATCGATAATTACTTCGCTGGGGTCCCCTTGTACATCAAATTTTTCATTAAAAAGCGTTGTGGAACCAAAGAATAAAGGACCGTAGATTTCATAGTGCTTTACGCCATGCTCATCTACATACTTTCTAGCCCTAATTCTCTTGGCACTTTCCCAAGCAAATACCAATGCCGAAATGATTACACCGATCAATACCGCCAATGCCAAATTATGCAGGAATACCGTGATCAACGTAACCAATATCATTACAAAAATATCTGATCTTGGCATTCTTCTTAAAGCTTTAAAACTTGCCCACTCAAACGTACCAACGGAAACCATGACCATAACACCTACCAAGGCCGCTATAGGTACCAACTCTATTACCGGGGCACCAAACAATATTATCAATAATATGGTCAACGCTGCAATAATACCAGATAACCGTGCTCTTGAACCGGCAGAAAGGTTAACCAATGTTTGTGCGATCATTGGACAACCGCCCATACCGCCAAAGAAACCATTTAATATGTTTGCTCCACCTTGTGCCAAACATTCTCTATTACTGTTACCTTTGGTATTCGTAATTTCATCTACCAAATTCAAGGTCAACAGCCCTTCTGTAAGACCAACAGCAGCCATAATCAATCCATAAGGCAAGATAATCTTAAAAGCTTCTAATGTAAAAGGAATAGATGGAATGTGAAAAGAAGGTAACGACCCACTAAGTGACTTTAATTTTTCTCCAGGCAACGTATCTTGATTAATGATATCAACTACTTGTTTGGTCTCAATATCTAAAAAATATACTATTAGAAAAACTACAATAATACCTATCAATGAAGCCGGTACAGCTTTAGTAAGTTTAGGAACAAAAACAATTATTGCAATGGTAAACAGCACCAAGCCTACCATGGTATACAATGTGGTACCTGTTAACCAAACTGCGGCATCGCCCACACCTACTTTAAATTGATCCATTTGAGCCATAAAAATGATAATGGCCAAACCGTTAACAAACCCGAACATTACCGGCTGTGGAACCAAACGTATAAATTTACCCAACTTTAAAAAGCCCACGATCAATTGAAAAACACCGGCCATAGCAACCGCGGCAAAAACATATTCTAAACCATGAGAGTTCATTAATGCCATTAGTACAACTACCGTTGCCCCGGCACCACCAGAAATTAACCCAGGCCTACCCCCAAATATCGCGGTAACCAAACCCATTATAAATGCCCCATACAAACCTACTAATGGAGAAAACCCTGCAAGAATAGCGAACATCAACGATTCAGGAATCATTGTCATTGCAACCGTTAATCCTGCTAAAATTTCATTCTTATAATCTACTTTTTGGTTGAAATCGAAAATATTGAGGTACTTCTGCATGCTCGATGAATTTAAGGGCGCAAAAATAAGTCATATTTACCGGCCTCACCACTAACTAACAGAATATTACCATATTATCTGTCTACCAGGCTTTTAATCCCAATAACTTCTCTCCTAAAGGTGATAATTTAGCAGTATCATATTTGGTTTGCTCCCATTTACGTGGATCACCCGGAAAAGCATACCCTTCTGGTGCAATTCTGTTTTTCCAGGAATTGACTCTCCAAAGGCGCATTTCTTCATTTTCTGGCTCGGCAGGCATCATTGAAATGTACTGTGCTATTCTAACTTTATCCTTAGACTTATTGGGTCTAATGCCATGGGGTTCCGTACTGTTAAAAATTAACAGATCGCCCGCCTTCATTTTCACTTTTACAATTTTATCCTCCAAACCAACCAATGAAGGCTGAAAACGATCACGGTCCTCTGGCTGTGTCAGTTTCCATGAATCATAATTGCGATATAACCACGGTATACATTGAAAGCCTCCCATATTTTCGTCATCTTGGTCTGCTAGAGCCAATACTCCTTGAACATTTTGTGGTTTTGTTTCCGGGTCATAATCCCAATGTATAAATCCTTTCTTGTCTACACCTGCCGGCAATGGAAAATTCAAATTTGCACGATCAATAGTCACCCAAAGTTTATCTGTTCCCCAAACATCTACAAAGGCATCATATACTCTTTTCGTTTGTCTATTGTTCCATAAGTGTTGATGGTTATACACCTCAACCATTCCCGTTCCCGTTAATTCTTTCATTTGCATTTCTGCCCTTGGCGGAGCGTACCATGTTGAAGAATCTGTAGGGCTCTTTTCATCAAACTCCCAAAGAAAATCTGCAGTTGCTTTTGCTTGCTTTAGGGACACCGCATTCTTTATTACTATATACCCATTTTCTATCCAGAATTTCCAATCTTCTTCGCTGAGTACACGAAGTGGTTTTCCATTAGATCTATCGTTCAATTTTTGTTTACTGCTTGTTGCTGTTGATGGATTACCTGGCATATCTTTATGTGCTTTATTACCCTGCTCAACTTTATTATTTGTCTGTTGCATCGTTTAAGAATTTTAAGGTTGATATGTTTATAAAACTACTGAGCATTAGCAATTTGAACTACCGTTGTATTGACCATAATTTGAACGATATTGATTTTTTAGGTACACCTCATTAAATTTAACTGCAATTTTGTTACATTTAATCTTATGAAGGTAGAATTAGAAACTATTGACCCCGCTTCTAAAAGCCCGTTTAGGCTGTTACATGACCCTAAACTTAGCCATCTTTTTTATTGGCATTTTCATCCGGAATATGAACTGGTATATATTGAAGGCGCCAACGGCACAAGACATGTAGGAGACCACATTTCTGAGTATGAAGAAACAGATTTGGTTCTTATTGGCTCTAACATACCACATCTAAATTTTGACTACGGTGTTAAGACTACCTATCGTGAAGAGGTTTTACATATTAAACCTACTTTTAAAGACACTTTTGTAGACCCTATTCCAGAATTAAAAAACTTAAACAGGTTATTAGATCTATCCAGATACGGAATTGCTTTTCATGGAGAAACTAAAAAAGTGGTAGGCGAATTATTAAAAGAACTCCACACCTTAAAACCTTTTGAATATTTTATGGCTATCATGAATATTCTTAAAAGACTTTCTCAAAGCAACGAATTTGAATTATTACATAAAAAACCTTACAAAAACAGATACAGCAAAAAGGAGCAAAGTAGAATTCGTGATATTTATGCATTGATCGATGAACGCTACCAGGGTAAAATTTCTGTGGATGAAGTTGCCAAATTCTGTAATTTGACCAAACCTGCTTTTTGTCGCTATTTTAAAAAAGCAACGGGTAGTACCTTTATTGAATTCTTAAATCAATATCGCATCAGTCAATCGCAACGTTTATTACTGAACGGAAAAAATGTGAGCGAAACCTGTTTTGAATGTGGATTTGAAAGTCTATCGTACTTCAACAGAACTTTTAAAAAGGTAACAGGAGAAAATCCATCAGCATTTAAAAAAAGACTTCAAAATAATTAATTGCAATAGTATTATAACCTATAGAGGAAACAATTAAAACCATACCGTGTTAATTTTAGCAAAGCATAATGCATACACTTTTTCAACTCTTAAGTAAAGTGTACAACCTCTAAAATTCAACCATGGAAATTTTTGATCCTCTTACCCTAAAAACTGTTTTTCAAATTTGTATTGCGGCAGTCTTTGTCTATTTATATATGATGTTCATTACTAGGGTAACCGGTAAAAGAACGTTTGCCAAAATGACAAGTTTTGACTTTGCGGTAACTATTGCTATGGGATCAATTTTAGCCGATGCGGTAAACAAGCCCGTTTCCAGTTTAATGCCCGCCTTGGTTTCAATTGCTTTGTTAGCAGGGCTACAAGCTTTGTTCGCTAAATTGTTGTCATCATCAAATGCGGCACAAAAGGTTATGACCAATTCACCAATACTGTTAATGGAAAATGGAACTATTCTTTCAGAGAACTTAAAAAAAGCATTGGTAAGCCAAGCTGATTTAATGGGAAAATTACGTGAAGCAAACGTTCTACAGCTCTCTGAAGTAAAAGCCGTTATATTTGAAACTACAGGTGATATCTCTGTTCTACATACGGACAAAGAATTAGATGTTGATTCTATAATAATGGAAGACGTTAAGAAAAGTGCATAAAAAAGTGCCCTATATATACCTTATAGGACACTTTTGAGACAATCAACCTAAAAACTATTTTGCCTTCTTACGTTCTACCTTCATCGTAGGGTTAGAAGATTTAACTCTTTTTTTACTTTCAGAACCTTTTGCAGATTTTAAATACTCTTGGTATCCTCTACCTCTAAATTCATACGTTGTACCGCTATCTGGGTGGTATAGTTCTATAGTACTATCATTAATAACATATAGCTCAAAGTAATCGTTACCAAAGAAATCATAATCTAAAGTCAAGGTTTTTAATGTGTTATCTCCTTGTATATTATAGACTTGATATTCCCCTTCAAAATCCCACTGTAAATTAGAAACATTAGTATTTGGCGCATTTACGGAAGACCTGAAAAAGCTTGGCAAAAACTGTAAGTAATTTTCGTTGTCAAAATCATTCAACGCACCTGCTTCACTGGTGTAAATTTTCTCCCAAGCATCATATTCCTGTATGAAATAATTGATATTGTCGTAGAACACCATATCATAGTCAAAGTTATTGATCTGATATCCTTTAAGATAGTATGAGGTATCCGTACCGGCATCGTACAACTCTATTGTATTATTGTTTACCGCATAAACCTCTAAAAACCAAGAACCGTCAATATCATGAGCTATGTCTACGGTACCCCTAAGTGTACCATAAGTACCTACATCAATACCATAGCCACCACCTGTTTTACCAATTCCCACAATATTATTGTTGGCATAAAGCACTCCGCGATCAAAAGAAACCGTAAATGCCCTTTGCAAAAAAGGCACTTCGCCATTACCTCTAGTTGCATTAATATCTACATACCATAAATCATAACTTTGTAAAACTTGATCGGTATTGAATGCCGATTCCTCTATAAAATCATCTTCAATAATTACTTCTGTATAACAAGAGACCATTAAAGTTGCCAATAGGAAATATCCTGTAAGTAGTTTTATTGTTTTCATAAGATTTCATTTAATAGGTTACCTACCTAGAAACAATCTCCATGCCAAAATTTTTACAAGACTGATTCTAATCATATTATGATCATCTAAATAATTGGTAAATTTACACCATGAACGAGAATGCGAAATTTGCGGTTTTAGGAGGAGGAAGTTGGGCTACGGCCATTGTAAAAATGTTGACCAACAATCAAGAAAAAATAGGCTGGTATATGCGCAATGCAGATGCTATGGAGCATATTAAAACTCAAAAACATAACCCAAATTACCTTACTTCGGTAGAGTTTCAACCAGAGCAACTGTTCTTGACAGATGATATTAATGAAGCAGCTAACTTTGCAGATGTTTTAATTTTTGCAATTCCTTCTGCATTTTTAGTCGGAGAATTAGAAAAATTAGAAGCTTCTTTGAAAGATAAAATTATCTTTTCGGCAATTAAAGGTATCGTGCCAGAATCAGGATTGATAGTTGGCGAGCATTTTCATACTACTTATGATATTCCTTTTGAAAATATTGGTGTTATTACAGGCCCTTGCCATGCAGAAGAAGTGGCAATGGAGCGCCTATCATATTTAACCATTGCCTGTGCAGATACTGAAAAGGCAGAATTGATAGCCCATAATTTATCCAGTAATTATATTAAAACCAGTATAAGCAAAGATATTATCGGTACCGAATATGCTGCTATGTTAAAGAACATCTATGCCATAGCAGCTGGTATAGCCCACGGATTGGGATATGGCGACAACTTTCAAAGTGTGTTAATGAGTAATGCCATTCGTGAAATGAAACGGTATACAAAACGCATTCATAAGCTAGACCGTAACATTAATAAATCTGCCTATTTAGGAGATTTACTGGTTACCGGATATTCTATATTTAGCCGAAACAGAATGTTCGGCAATATGATCGGAAAGGGCTACACCGTAAAAAGTGCACAAATGGAAATGAATATGATCGCCGAAGGATACTATGCCGCAAAAAGTGCTTATAATATAAAAGAGAACTTTACAAAAAAGGTCAAAACTCCTATAATTGACGCAGTTTATAAAGTTCTCTATGAAAATAAAAACCCTAAAAAGGTATTTCTTGATTTAACCGATAAGTTAGATTAACGTCTCTCTAGTGAAAAATCTGAATGCTCTTTCAATTCCGCGTTTAAAGTAGTCCTCCAATCCTCAACGACCTCATCGCTTACCTTAAACTTATTTTGAAACTCTGCCAGTAAAGGCTCCATTAGCGTTCTAACACTGTCTATATCAAAATAAAGTCTCCCTGTTCTTCTAATAAAGAAATCCATAGGGGTTTGTACCATTTCAAAATTAATACCGAACGCCAATTCTGCTTTGGCCAATCTCACATAATTATCGGCTTCTACTATCCCCTTATAATTCTCTAGAATAGTCTCTGTTTGCTTACCGTAATTAGTTACCAAAAACCAAGCATCATGCTTTGTAAAACCGTCATCTTTAATTTTTACATATACCTCTTCAATGTACTTTTTAACATGCTTGAATTTCTTAAAATCTACATTACCGCATAAAAATATTTTCTCTGTGTAACATTCCTTTAATTTAATGTCATGGTCCTCTTCCATTTTTTTGGCAATGCGATCAACCACTCTTTCTGCCATTTTTCTATAACCCGTTAATTTACCACCGGCTATACTTATTAAACCTGTATCGGACACAAAAATCTCATCTTTTCGGGAAAGTTCTGAAGCAGATTTACCTTCTTCATGAATAAGAGGACGTAAACCTGCCCAAGAGGAAACTATATCTTCCAATTCAAGATTAATATCAGGGAACATATTATTAACCGCTGAAATCAAATAAATAGCATCGGCCAGATCTGTTCTTACCTTGTTCTTATTATCATTATAGTTGGTATCCGTAGTACCCACATAAGTTATTTTACCTCTAGGAATGGCAAACATCATTCTACCATCTGGTATATCAAAATAACAAGATTGTTTTACAGGTAATTTTTCATATGGAAAAACTAAATGCACCCCTTTTGTTAAATGAAGCTGTTTTCCTTTTTTAGAATTATTAAGGCTTCTTAATTCATCTACCCATGGACCAGCTGCGCTGATTACATATTTAGATTTAACCGTAAATTCCTTACCCGTAAGCTCATCTATAACTTTGACCCCGGCAACTTTTTCGTTATCATATATAAACTCATTTACCTTGGCATAATTCAATGCTTGTGCACCGAACAAAAGGCTAGTTTTTATATTTTCGATTGTTAAACGAGCATCATCGGTCCTATATTCGGCATAATATCCCGCTCCGTTCAAGATCTTTTTAGGTAATAAAGGTTCCAATTTTAAGGCTTCCTTCTTTTCAAGCATCTTTCGCTTATCATCACCCGTTACCTGAGCAAGAATATCATATACTTTAAGACCAATGGATGTTAACCATTTACCATAAGATCCATTTTCTATTAATGGCAGTAACATTTTTTCGGGCAATACCAAATGAGGCGCCAATTTATGTACAATTGCACGTTCTGAGCCTACTTCTTTAACCAACCAAAAATCAAATTGCTTTAAATATCGAAGTCCGCCATGTATTAGCTTGGTAGACTTACTACTGGTACCAGAAGCAAAATCCCCTTTTTCGAATACCGCTACTTTTAACCCACGTGATGCAGCATCTAATGCAATACCGCCGCCGGTAATTCCCCCTCCTATTACTACTAAATCAAAATCTTCAGATTCTAGTTGATCTATTGTTTTTTGACGTTCTAAATTGGTAAATTTTATATTCTTCATCAGTAGATGTCTGTTTTGATTAAAACGTTCATTTTGGTCTATATTGGACCAAAACCTAACATTTATAGGCAAAGATAGAACTAGTGTTATGCTATTCTATGCTCTATAAAATTAATAAATTGTAAAATTGATATTTATGCTACTCTTCTTCTTCCCAACCTTTTGATCGTACTACAGCCTTTTGCCATTTTTTGTACAAACGCTTTCTTTTTACCCGATCAAAAGTAGGCTTAAAAATTCGGTCCATTGGTCGACTTTGATCAATGTCAGTTTGCTTCCAAAAGTCAACTTGAATTCCTGCAAGAAAAGCTGCACCCATTGCTGTAGATTCAATAATTTCTGGTCGGTGAACCTCAGAATCTAAAATATCTGCCTGGAACTGCATTAAATGATTATTTGCACAGGCACCGCCGTCAACCCTTAGATTCTTTAATTGAATACCAGAATCATCTTCCATTGCCTTTAATATATCTTTGGTTTGGTATGCCAATGCCTCTAATGTTGCCTTTGCCAAATGTGCTTTACCGGTATCCCTAGTTAGACCAAAAACCGCGCCTCTAGCATACATATCCCAATAAGGTGCTCCAAGACCTGCAAATGCCGGCACCACGTAAACCGGATTCTCCCCCTCAATAGAATTTGCCAATTCTTCGGTTTCTTTGGCATCCTTAATAAGTTCCAAACCATCTCTTAACCATTGGATCGCTGCTCCTGCAATAAAAATACTTCCTTCTAAAGCATAATTAACTTTACCATCTAGACCATAGGCTATAGTCGTCAACAATCCGTTTTTTGAGAACTGGGGTTTTTCGCCAGTATTCATTAGCATAAAACAGCCCGTACCGTAGGTATTCTTTGCCGATCCATTTTTAAAACAAGCTTGCCCAAATAATGCTGCCTGCTGATCGCCCGCTATACCTGCAATTGGTATCTTAACTCCCTTTAACTCATAATCGCCAAAATGGGCAGAAGATGGCTTTACTTCCGGCAACATTGTTTTGGGTATATCCAACGCTTTTAGCATTTTATCGTCCCATTTTAAATTTACGATATCATAGATCATGGTTCTAGAAGCGTTCGTATAATCGGTTAGGTGGTTGTGGTCCTTGGTCATGTTCCATACCAACCAAGTATCAATAGTACCCATTAACAAATCTCCAGCCTTGGCTTTTTCTTTGGCGCCATCAACATTATCCAATATCCACTTTACTTTGGTACCTGAAAAATAGGAATCAATTACCAGCCCCGTAGTTTTCTTTACATGTTCTGTCAACCCTATTTTCTTTAGGTGTTCACAAATATCCGCCGTTCGTTTGTCTTGCCAAACAATGGCATTATATACCGGTTCTCCCGTATTTTTGTCCCAAACTACCGTTGTTTCCCTTTGGTTGGTGATCCCTATACCTACTATCTCTTTAGGCTGTACATTTTCCTTTTCAAGAAGCTCTTTTAAAACAGCCATCTGAGAGGATAGGATTTCTTTTGGGTCATGTTCTACCCAACCCGATTTTGGAAAAATCTGTTTGAATTCTTTTTGGACCATACCTTTAATGGTACCGTCATGGTCTACCAACAAAGCCCTAGAGCTTGTAGTTCCCTGATCTAATGATACTATAAATTGCCTTGACATGTGCTTTAAGTTATTTCTCTAAATATAGCGGAAATAAAACTCATTACAAAGCAGCGAACAGTGCAACAATTGGCAGACTTGTACCTACTATTACTAAAACTACATCCTCATGCCATAAGGCTTATTTCTTCCTATCAACTAAAGCACTCGGCCATATTGCCATAGCTATTATTCCCTATTATTCCAATAGAGGTAAAAATGTACGTGTAACAGGCTTTTTAAATCGTTTACTTGATAAACCCTTTTTCTATAAAATAATTTACGATAGCTTCTTTCATAAGTACGGTTTGTTCCCCTGCCTTTAAAGAAGGTAATTCTTCAAGCACATTGTAATGAGGCCAACCGTCTTCATCGAAAAAACTAAATTCATAGAAGCCATAAGGTTCTAAAAGACGACATATAGCTATATGCATTAAATCTAACTTATCGTCCTTTTTATATTTTCTGTGGTACTGTCCTAATTCCTGAACTCCAACCAAGTAAACAATAGCATCTAATTCTAGAGGGTCACCGTCAGAAAACTTTGTTGAAAGCTTTTCTACCAATAATTCCCACCGTTCTTTTAATTGTATATCCCTAGCCATAATATTAACATCAACTGTAGTATGCTACAGACCTTGCAAAGGTACAAATCAAAGTTCTATATTTGTTAAAACACTTTACAAATGGGGCTTTTGGATATTTTACTTGGATTACCTTTAATATGGGGTCTATGGAAAGGATATAAGAACGGACTTTTTATGGAAATAGCCTCTATTGTTGCACTTATTGCAGGTATTTTTGGAGCTATCCATTTTTCATATATCACAGGTGAACATTTATCCGAGCACTTGAATTGGAATGAACGCAATATGAGTATCATTGCCTTTGTAATTACGCTAGTGCTTATCATTATCATTGTAAATTTAATTGGAAAGCTATTGACCAAAGTTGCCAATTTTGCTATGCTTGGTACGTTGAATAAAATTGCGGGCGGTATTTTCGGAACTTTAAAAATTGCCATTTTATTAGGTGCCGCTTTCATATTTATTGATCGCATGGACAGCACCTTTAATGTGATTACAGAAGAAACTAAAGCGGAATCTATCTTATATCAACCTATAAAAGATATTGGAGCCCTAATTTTTGACACCGTTCTGGTACGTGAAGCTCCTCCAAGTCAGACTTCAGAGAAGCCAATAATCATATAATGGCATTATCCGCTAATCTTACTTTTTATACACTTTATCGAATATGCATTTTTGTTGATACCCAGCATTTAATTTTTCTATAATATTACTCTATCGATAACCCAAATCGATTACGAGAGCTTAGAACACTCTTAACTTTTTACCTACGTCGCTACGCCGAGAGGCTATATATTTAAAAGACACCTATATGAAAATGAGATTGCTTTATGCGGTCCCTGTCTTTTTATTGCTTTTTCTTGGTTCTTGTACTAGCGAATCTCTTGATGAAGCGCCAGTGCTTGAAGCTGAAAACGTTTTAACTATAGAACAGGACCTACTTGACATTGTTAATGAACACAGATTAAGCATAAACACTAATACATTGGCTTTTAGTGACGTAGCTTACAGATATGCCAATCTCCATACAGATTATATGATTTCTAAAGGTAGCATTAGTCATGACAACTTCAGTTCAAGAGCATCTAAAATTGATTCTGAAATAAGTGTTGAAATGGTTGCAGAAAATGTAGCCAAAGATTATCAAACTGCCCTAGAAGCTTTTGAAGGATGGTATATAAGTAGTAGTCATAAAAAAACAATGGAGGGCGATTTTACCCATACCGGAATAAGTGTCAAGAAAGATGACTTTGGCAACTTCTACTTTACCCAACTATTCTATAAGCAGTAAATCCATATAACTTTTCTACCTATTCAAAGGCTTTTAATAATTATATATAGCTGGAGTATTTTAAATGTAGATGCCGGCAATAAATTATATGAAATGCACTTTTCTACGGTGTAATATTAAATACAATTTAGCGAGAGACCTGAATATCACCATTATGGGTAGCTTAACGAATTTTTAAGACCCTGTGTAGATGATTTAATACTAGCGCTAATCAACAAGACTATTTTTGGCACTCACTAAAAAATAGTTTCCCTACATGAAATCCACCTTCATCTATTCAGCTCTAATTTTAGCCCTTTTATCATCTTGTTCAAAAAACCAAAATTCTACGGATTACGAAGAAAATTCTGAATATATATTAACAAAATACACCCTAGCTTCTTCTAAAAATCATAGCACAATTGAAGCAGAACTTTTTCAATTAATAAATAACTATAGAATAGAACTTGGTTTAAATGAACTGGTTTTTGAAAACGCCACTTACTACTATGCAAGCCTTCATACCAATTATATGATTTCTAAAAAAAACACAAGTCATGATAATTTTAGTAAACGCGCAGAATATATTTCTGAACAATTGGACGCCGATTTTGTGTCTGAAAATGTTGCTCGTAACTATGAAACCATAGAGGATGCTTTTGCTGCATGGTTAAAAAACCCCGGACACAAAAAAAATATTGAAGGCAATTTCATCTATTCGGCAATCAGTATTAATCAAGACAACAACGGGGAGTATTATTTCACGCAAATATTTGTACAATAACAAAATTGATTACTCATTTTCCATATATGCCTTTGCGCTGCAAAGGCATTTTTTATGCTTACCTTTTAGGTGAAAAAGAACCGTTTCTTTAACTTTCACTTAAATTCACAGAAATGAGTATACGAGCACCCTTTAATCTTAATAATTGGATTGAAGAAAACAGAGCTTCACTTAAGCCCCCTGTTGGAAACAAAAATTTATATAAAGATGCCGGCGATTACATTGTTATGATCGTTGCCGGACCAAATGCAAGAAAAGACTATCACTATAACGAAACCGAAGAGCTTTTCTATCAACTTGAAGGAAACATAGAAGTTCATATTCAAGAAGACGGTAAAAAGCGTACCATGCAATTAGGACCTGGAGATATGTATTTGCATCCGGCAAAAGTTCCACATTCCCCGGTTCGCAAAGAAGGCTCTATCGGCTTGGTCATAGAACGTAAGCGTAACCATATGAATGTTGACGACGGTCTTTTATGGTTTTGCGATAATTGCAACCACAAGTTATATGAAGCTTATTTTACCCTTCATGATATTGAAAAAGATTTTTTATCCCATTTTAAACATTTTTATAGCTCAGAAGAATTAAGAACCTGCGATAATTGCGGTACTGTAATGCCAGTTGATGAACGTTTTATAGCTAAAGAATAATGGTAATAGCCACAAAATTAGTTACAGCTCTTGTAGCGTTCATCCATATTTATATTTTTTGGTTTGAAATGTTCGCATGGACCACGACCGGTAGAAAGGTTTTTAGAAATTTTCCGAAAGATTTATTTGAGCCCACAAAATCTATGGCGGCAAACCAAGGGCTGTACAATGGCTTTTTGGCAGCAGGTTTAATTTGGTCTTTTTTCATCACCAATATAGAATGGTCCGCAAATGTTGCACTCTTCTTTTTAAGCTGTGTTGCCATAGCCGGTATATATGGCGCTACCACCGTAAGTAAAAAAATATTCATTGTCCAAAGTGTGCCTGCGCTTATAGGAATTATTCTATGGTGTATTATAAAACTCGCTTAGCTTCAAATTGTTCTTTACAAGGATAAAATTCTTTGTATTTTTGTAACATATCTAACAATAAATACGCAAAAAGTTATAATATGTCAAAAATAGCAACAGATTTCGGAATACATGACGCCTTGAAAGCGTTGGGAATAAAAGATATTAACGAAGGTACCTCAACGGGGACACATCAATTTTCATCTGGCGAAATAATATCATCATACTCACCGGTAGACGGTTCATTAATAGCTAAAGTAAAATCAACTACAGAAGCCGACTATGAAAAAGTAATGTCTACCGCAACCATAGCTTTTAAGGAATGGAGAACAAAGCCTGCTCCGCAACGTGGAGAAATTGTTAGACAATTTGGAGAAAAACTTAGAGAACTAAAAGAACCCCTTGGCAAACTTGTTTCTTATGAAATGGGGAAAAGCTACCAAGAGGGCCTGGGAGAAGTTCAAGAAATGATAGATATTTGTGATTTTGCAGTTGGTCTCTCCCGTCAGTTACATGGTCTTACTATGCATTCAGAAAGACCTGGTCATAGAATGTACGAGCAATATCATCCGTTAGGGGTTGTAGGAATTATATCTGCATTTAATTTTCCTGTTGCCGTTTGGGCATGGAACACGGCACTTGCATGGATCTGTGGGGATGTTTGTGTTTGGAAACCATCGGAAAAAACACCTTTATGCGGAGTAGCTTGTCAAAATATTGCTGCTGAAGTATTTAAGGCAAACAATTTACCGGAAGGTATTTCTTGTTTAATTAATGGGGATTACAACATCGGTGAGTTAATGACACAAGATAAAAGAATACCTTTGGTATCTGCAACGGGATCTATAAGAATGGGTAAAATAGTAGCTCAGGCAGTTGCTGCCCGTCTTGGAAAATCTTTACTGGAGCTTGGCGGTAACAATGCCATTATAGTTACACCGGACGCCGATTTGAAAATGACGGTTATAGGTGCTGTATTCGGTGCCGTGGGCACAGCCGGTCAACGTTGTACTTCTACTAGAAGATTAATCATCCATGAGTCTATGTACGATAAGGTTAAAGATGCCGTTGTTGCCGCTTACCAGCAACTAAGAATAGGTAACCCATTGGATGAAAACAATCATGTTGGTCCATTGATCGATACAGATGCTGTCGCACAATATAACAAAGCATTGGAAAAAGTAGTAGACGAAGGTGGTAAACTTATCGTTGAAGGCGGTGTGTTGGAAGGTGAAGGTTATGAAAGCGGTTGCTATGTAAAACCTGCCATTGCCGAAGCCGAAAACAATTTTGAAATTGTACAGCACGAAACGTTTGCACCTGTACTTTACTTATTAAAATATTCAGGTGATGTAGAAAATGCCATTGCTATTCAAAATGGTGTTGTTCAAGGTCTTTCATCTGCAATTATGACCAATAATTTAAGAGAGGCAGAACGTTTTCTTTCCGCTTGGGGCAGTGATTGCGGTATAGCAAATGTAAACATTGGTACATCAGGAGCTGAAATAGGTGGAGCCTTTGGCGGTGAAAAAGAAACCGGCGGTGGCCGTGAGAGTGGATCGGACGCTTGGAAAGTATATATGAGAAGACAGACAAATACTATTAATTATACTACCGAACTTCCTTTAGCACAAGGAATAAAGTTCGATCTATAATAAGCTCATAATTTTCTTTGCATGTTATGTTCAATACCAGGTCGTTTATGAATTGGTAGTTTCATTTGACCAACTGCCATGAAGCAAAGCCTGTATTCCCAGAATAATGAACATGCAAAGAAAATTAATAATACCTTTTATTTTTTTCTTCATTTTATAGTGTAATTTCCTCTGTATTAAACTAGTAAAAAGTTGCACTTAATTCAACAATTTCTGTACAGGTTTACACAAATATTGTATAGTTGGATTATAAATTCCTTCACTTTAAAGCAAAAAAAATCCTGTCGACCAACGTAAACAGGATTTTTTAACCAACTAACTCAAAACTTGAAATATATCATCAATGCCCAATCTTTGTGGGGAGATGCATATCGTTTCTATACATACGCAAAAATGCAATTAATAGTTGTCGATGTCTACACTTTTTTTACCAACTAACTCAAAGATTGTATAGTTCGTTCAGTATTTTATATATCCGGATTTTACATAATGATTGATTGTAAGGTAATTAGCAGCCAATCTTTTAACATTTTTAAGTTTTTTTTAATAAATTGTGCGCTAAACACTAAACATTTCGTACAATGACAAGAACAATCAAGTATTTATTTTTGATGTTGATCACCATTGTAGTCGGCACCTACTTCTTTATCACCTGTTGCAGCGAATGCGGCGCGGGAGTTACAAGCACAGCGCCTACTACAGAAAAGGAAATCATTAAAGAGCCCTCTGCTACATCTTACCCCTTCGCTATCGACGGTAACGGATTTGCCTATAACACGAATGACAATTATAATTTTAATGTGTCATCCCATAACTTTTTAACTCCACTAAGTGCAGATCTTACCAAAGGGATTACAGGTTTACAAAGTCATTTGTCCTCTAACGCAAATAATGTTATTAACGTTACGGGATATTATACCAGCCAAGAAGAGAACAATACCGCTTTCCCTAATTTGGGTCTTGCAAGAGCCAATTCCATTAAAAACGATTTAGCATCTAAAGGTATTCCTACCGCTCAAATTAATACGCAAGGAAAACTTATGGACGAAATGATACCAAAAGAAGGAACCTATTGGGGTGCAGCATCTTTTGGCCTAGTAGAAAAATCCGCTACCGCAGAAGATGAGTTAAAGGCATTATATGAAAAAATAAATGCTGATCCGTTAATTCTTTACTTCAATACTGCAGAAGCATCAATTCACTTAGATGCCGCTCAGAGACAAAAGGTTGCCGATATTTCTAGATATTTAGATAAAGTTTCTGATGCTACCGCAAGCGTTGTTGGTCATACAGATGCAACTGGTCAAGCAAGCACTAATATGAGACTAGGTCAAGATAGAGCAGAATTTGCCAAAAATTACTTAATGCAAAACGGAATAGCTGCAGACAAAATAATTGCTACGTCTAAAGGACAAACGCAACCAATTGCCACAAATGCCACTGAAGAAGGCAGAGTAAAAAATAGACGAACAGTTATTACATTAAAATAAAACATACACTAATCCTATAAATAAGTAAAATCATGAATTTTGAAAATATGAACATTTGGTGCTGGATAATTCCATTGTTAGTAGGTCTTATCTGCGGTATTTTAGGTTATCTACTTGGTAGCCGTTCTTCTAAGGTAATAGACAACTCTGCTGAAATCAACAGTCTTACCGCCAGTAATACAAAACTGAAAAACGAACTTTCAGAATTAAACAATCTAAAAGCGAGCAATAGTAAATTGAAAGCTGATCTAGAAGCTTGTAACCAAAAAGTAATAGCCGCAAGTAAGGTTGTACCACCGGCTCCTGCCGCGCCAAGCACTAATTTAGGTGCTTCTGCCGCCTCTTTTGCTGCCGGCGCCGCTACCAGTAGCGCTCTAGCTTTTGATGGTTCTGCTGCTAAGGCTGCATTTGGAAAAACAATTAAGCAAGACGATCTAAAACTTGTTGAAGGTATTGGCCCAAAAATTGAAGGAATGTTCAAAGACCACGGTATTAAAACTTGGAAAGAACTTTCTGAGGCCAGCTTGGAAACTTGTCAAAAAATATTGGACACAGGTGGAACACGTTACAAGATTCACGACCCTGCGTCATGGCCTATGCAGGCGAAAATGTGCTACGAAGGCAAGTGGGCAGAACTTGTTAAATGGCAACAAGAACATAAACACGGTAAACTATAGCTTACTGTTTAAAGCAAAAAAAAATCCCGATTATAACTGATCGGGATTTTTTTATTTATAATGCTCCGTTCGCCTCTACCCATTTAAAATGATATTGGTCTTGTGGAAATTTCATTCTTTCTGCAATCCGCTCCAATCTAGATGGTAATTTGATCAAGTAGTCACGAGCCTTTTCAGCTTCCTCGTTCAACGAACGAACAGAATCTATCTCCCAATATGCATTCAGCTTACTTAGAATATCAACATAATCTTGTGCCGTATATACACCTAAACGCTGTGCACAGTTAGAGAAGTTCTCAAAAGCAGAACCAATTGTACCACCAGACTCACGTAAAAAATGTGCCGGCATTACAATCTTCTTCTTCATCATATCTGCAAATGCTATCATCATACCAGATGGATCTTCACCTAAAATAGTCTTCACGAATTCTCTGTACGCCAAATGGTGTCTCATTTCATCACCGGCAATTATAGTACACATTTTACCTAATAAGGCATTTCCTTTTTTCTTCGCCATTTGCCCCACACGCTTGTGCGATATATTGGTAGCTAATTCTTGAAAAGAAGTATACACAAAGTTTTTATATGGATCACGATCTGTACCTATGTCAAAACCATCAGAGATTAAATGTTGGGTCGTAATTTCAATTTCCCTCATATTTACCCTTCCAGATAAGTAAAGGTATTTGTTCAAAACATCTCCATGTCTATTTTCCTCAGCTGTCCAAGCACGCACCCACTTAGCCCAACCATTTGTTTTATGATCACCATGCTGGTCTATACCAACAACGTCCATTAACCAAGATTCATAAGTTGGTAACGCTTCTTCGGTAATGGTATCTGCTACCATGGTCACCCAGAAATCATAACCTAATTCCTTAGACTCTTCACGTATATCTTTTACCTCTTCTAAAAAAGTGTCTTTCTCAGAATCTGGCAGAAAATCTGTAGGTTGCCATATATCCTCTGGTTTTATAAGGAAAGACTCCATAAAACTTTCTACTTTAGGCTCTAAGGCCTGCATCACTTCTAATCTTATATTTTTAGTAGACATATTTTTAATTTCTATTAAAGATTGTCAATAAAGCAATCTGTTTTTCAGTAAAGTTAACGGTTTTCTTAGTTTCTGCCCGTTTCATTAGGATAAAAGGTATAAACTGGATCACTTTGCCAATATTCTTTGGAACTGGCATTAAATACAGTTAACGGTCCTTTAAAGGCCGCACCTGTATCTATGTTCCACACATTGGCGGCTTTTTGCGGTGTTGTTTTCCCTATACGCGTAACAGGAGTATGGCCAATATAAATTTCAGAATAATTTTTTAATCGCTTTGGATAATGAATATGCCCTTCATCTAAATCTGTATTCAATGAAAGCGCCAATTCCCACAACGTACGATCCCAATAGAACGTCTTTTTAAAATATTCATGCTCAATACCCTTTAAGTTGGTAAACCCTGCATGCAAGAACAATCTGTTCTCCGAATCTAAATAATAATTCTCCAAGCTTTCATAAAACTTAAGATGCATTTCTTTAGTTTCTTTAGAAGCTTTACCGTATGAATTTGAAGTTGCTTCACCTCCATGCATAAACCATGTTGGGTTGTCTGCCTTACCCGTCAACCATTCATAACAAAGTTCATCATGGTTGCCTCTTAAATATATACAGTTGTAGCTTTCTTTTAATTTTATGAGGTAGTTTACTGTTTCCACAGCTTCGCTCCATCCATCTATATAATCACCCAAAAAAATTATAGTATCATCTTTGATTATAGCAGCTTTTTCAAGTACTTGTTTTAAAGCTTGTAACCCTGAATGAATATCACCTACTACCAGTGTTCTATTTGTACTCATTTAGCAAAAATCGCAATTATGGTTATCATAGCAAGAATAAATATCACTAAAAAAAAGATTTTCCAGAATGAATAAGGCCTGTTACCGCTTAATACCCCTGTTTGCCCATTTATATAAAAACTAAACTCTTTACCATCATACCTATATGAACTTATATAGATAGGAAGTAAAATATGCTTGAATTTTTCATTTGACAGTTTTATATCTGCATTAGCTACCCTTTGGGTATCACCACCAATATCACGTCTAATCCAATTGTAAGCTATATTCTTGGCTTCTTGAAATGACTTATGATGACCTTCCTTTAAGGAAACCGTATACTTTTCAGTCACAAAACCAGATAGATATTTGGAATTAAAGACCACTAAATCTTTTAAATTCCAAAAGGCGACCTTAGACGGAATTTCTTTTCGTTTTTTTTCTGATGCACTTATTAAAATATCATCTACAAAACCATCTACCCTGCCCGATGCATACGTCCACCTTGTCTTTCTAACACGTCTGGTTTTTCTTGCCTTGTTGCTGTTATAGCTTTGTGTCTCGTAATAATAATCGCCTCGTTGACCTTGGTAAGAGGCAAAGAGATTGGCATCGAACGTCCAATAAGGTATATACAACCCATGCAACCCTTCTGGATCTAAAGCCGCTTTTTTAAGATTATCCGGTGCAAACCAAATTTTATCTACCCAAGCTTTAAATATTGATTGTGCCTTATTAGTATCAAATTGAAACGGAACTAGCGCCCCAGGCAATATCCAACCTTCTTTTTCAATATCTTCTCGTATTAAAGGCTCGCTACAATATACACAGTTAAGCGATTTATAGTTCTCCTCTACATGCTGATTGGCTCCGCAATTTTTACAATGCAACAGGTCTATTGTTTCAGTATACGCATTTTCACCAACAATTTTCAAGTAATGCTCTAGTTCTAGTTCTTCAAAATTAGTCTTAGATTGCTCAATAAACTCTTCATAACCACAGTACTCACATGTCAATTGATTGGATCCGGGCTTAAATTTTAGCTCGGCACCACAATTGGCACATGCCTTTTTATATTCTGATTTTTGAATATCGTCCATAGAAAGTATCCCTTATCTTAGAAAGGTTTTGCTTAAAATTATGCTGTTGGCAATGGCGGTGGTGTATTACCTCCCAAGAAAGATTTTAGCTCTTCTACCTCTTTTAAGGCAGCCCAGCTTGCCATACCTTGTTTCCAGATCAACGAATCTCTGTTAACGGTTCTACTGGCGAACAATTCTTTAAGCTTATCAAAAGTAACAGGTCCCAATTGCTGACCGTTTACGGCATAAAAATAAGTTGTTTGTGCAGGTATCGGCGGTGGCGCTTGAGGCTGTTGTGTAGTTTGACCGCCCATGGGTTGTGCCGCAGGCTGCCCCATTAAACCGCCCATTTGTTGTGCCAATACAAAGCCCATGCCCATGCCCATACCGGCCCCGGCGGTGCCACCTTCATTCTTGGCAGCTAACTCCATTGCTTTGGCCGCTTTAAACTGTGCCAGTTTGCCCATGTCCAATTTATCCAATCGGCTGTATTCAAATATTTCCTTTTTAAGCTCTTCTGGCATTGATACATTTTCAATGTAGAATTTCTCTAGTTCTATACCTACCCTATTAAACTCTGGCTGCATTACTTCTTGGCAGGTTTCAGATAGCTCGCTTGTATTTGCAGCATATAACTCAATGGGCAAATTGGCTTCACCTATTGTATCTGTAAAACGTGTTACTATTAAGCTTTTTAAATGTTCATTTACTTCATAGCTTGTAAAATTACCATCTGTACCCACTACATCTACAACGAACTTTCCCGGGTCATTGACTCTAAAACTATACGTTCCAAAAGCCCGAATTTCTACCAAACCAAATCGGTCATCACTTAACATGAACGGATTTTTAGTGCCCCATTTTTCATCTGTGAACAAACGGGTGTTCACAAAATATACCTCTGCCTTGAACGGACTATCAAATCCGTATTTCCAACCTTTTAACGTTGTTAAGATTGGCAAGTTTTGCGTATTTAAAGTATATGTACCTGGTTTAAAAACATCCGCCAACTGACCTTCATTGATAAAGACCGCCGTTTGCCCTTCTCTAACGATCAATTGTGCATTGTTCTTAATTTCATTTTGATAACGCTCAAATCTATGTACAATAGTATCGTTTGTGGTATCTAGCCATTCAACAATGTCAATAAACTCGTGGCTCAGTTTTTTCTTAATTTCATCAAAAATGCTCATGGTCAATATGTGTTTTAAAATGTGTTATTCAAGATATGCAATTCAATAACAGACCCAAAATACCCAGGTCATTAATTCATAAAAATAATATGACTTCAACCGTAATTTAATATTTACTTAAGATTTTTTAGGAAATAGGTGTTTTTTCTAATTAACTTAGACTTCCTAATTTTTTTTAAACGTATGAAAAAAGTATTCTGTATAGGGGAATTGCTGATTGATTTTGTGGCCGAAAACCAGGGCAAAGATTTATCCAAGGCAAAAGAATTTTCTAAAAAAGCAGGTGGTGCACCGGCCAATGTAGCCTGCGCAATTAGCAAACTTGGCGGCGACAGCTTTTTTATCGGAGCAGTTGGCGACGATCCTTTTGGTACTTTTCTACGAAGTATACTTGAAAATGAAGGAGTAGACATTTCTTTAGCTCAAAAATGCGATACGTTTACAACTTTAGCATTTGTCTCTATTGATGACGATGGGGAACGTGATTTTGTTTTTAGCCGTGGTGCGGATAAGGAACTAACCTATGACTCATCCTTAAAATCTAATTTTGAAAATAACATTTTGCACTTTGGCGCTGCAACGGCTCTTTTGGGCGGTTCTTTAGAGGAGACCTACAACAGGTATTTGTTTGATGGGCTGACCAAAAATGCATTCATTAGTTTTGATCCAAATTATAGAGTTGATCTTTGGAAGAACAAAGAAGATGTTTTCATTCGTAAATGTCATTCTTTCATAGAGAAATCTCATTTATGTAAATTTAGCCTAGAGGAAGCACAACTGCTTTCAGGAAAAAGTGAACTTGAAGATGCCTGTAAATTTTTTCATGAAATGGGCACACAAATTATAGTGGTTACCTTAGGTAGCGAGGGTACACTGCTAAGTACAAAAGATATTTACAAAACTATACCTAGCATAAAAGTTACGCCTAAAGATACCACCGGTGCCGGCGATGCTTTTATAGGCTGTCTTTTACAACAACTTGCAGAACATTCTAAAATAGAAGATGTTCTGGTCAACGAAAATCTTATCTCTAACATGGTTTCAAGAGCCAATAAGGCCGGTGCCATTACAACAGAAAATTTTGGAGCTATACAATCGTTACCTACAGCGCAACAATTAGACTCTTAAATGAACCAGGCTGAATTACACCGGTTGTTGACGGCAAAAAGTCAAGAAAGAAAAGGTAACATACTTTTATCATCTTATGAACAAAGATTGGCCGTCAATCTTTCACTCATTAAAACACAGTTTTTTTCATTATATCAAGAGAAAGAGCATAAAGCCTTTTTCTACACCCTATTAGATAAATTGGAAACGCTATATAATGACCGTCCAAAAGACCTACAAAATCAAGATATTGCACGCTTAAATTCCGGCAACTGGTACCAAAGCGAACAAATGACCGGTATGCAACTGTATGTAGATAGGTTCAATAAAAACATAAAGGGACTACAAGAGAAGATACCTTATTTAGAGGATCTAGGTATTAACTTTTTACATTTAATGCCTATAACCACAAGACCAAAAGGCGAAAATGATGGCGGCTATGCAGTGAACAGTTATCATGACATTGACCCTGAATACGGTACAAAAGAAGATTTTTTGGCCTTTAGCAAAAAGGCACGTGAAAAAAATATGTTCTTAATGTTAGATTTTGTTGTCAACCATACCTCAGATGAGTTTATATGGGCCAAGAAAGCAAAAGAAGGCAGTCAGCACTATCAAAATTACTATTACACCTATTCTGATCGGCATATACCAGATGAGTTTGAAAAAACGCTTCCTGAAATATTTCCCCAATCGGCACCAGGTAACTTTTCCTATAATAATGATATGGAAAAATGGGTGATGACCTGTTTTAACACCTATCAGTGGGATTTAAATTATAGGAACCCGGAAGTTTTCATTGAAATGCTTGGCAATTTAATGTCGTTGGCCAATTTGGGCGTAGATGTTATCCGTTTTGATGCTCTAGCCTTTCTATGGAAAAAAATAGGTACATCTTCTCAAAATCTACCCGAAGCGCACACATTGATTTCACTTTTTAGAATGTGCCTACAGGTTATTGCACCCGGGGTTATTCTTTTGGCCGAAGCTATTGTGGCACCAAGAAATATCATTAAATATTTTGGAGAAGGCGCGGCAGAAGGTAATGAATGTGAGGTTGCATATAATGCTTCCTTAATGGCCCTATTATGGAATTCTATTGCTACTAAGAAAGCATCGTTGATGGTTAAAAGTGTTACCGAAATTCCCACAAAACCTAGTGATGCCACTTGGATCAATTATATTCGTTGCCATGATGATATCGGTCTTGGTTATGAAGATGATATTGTACGGGCTACGGGCTACGACCCTTACGCACACAAGCAGTTTATCTTAAACTATTATTGTGGCAAACTTGAGTGGTCTCCCGCCAAGGGCCTAATGTTCATGTACAATCCTAAAAACGGCGATGGCAGAATTACGGGTAGCGCCGCTTCTTTACTTGGGTTAGAAACAGCCTTAGAACAAAATAACAAGAATATCATTGATTACGCTATTTGTAAAATTTTAATGCTGCATGGCATTATTCTTACTTACGGAGGAATTCCCATGATATATGCCGGCGACGAAATTGCAACCTTAAACGACTATTCTTACCAACAAAATGAAGATCAAGTAAACGATAACCGTTGGGTAAACAGACCAATGCAAAATTGGAAGACCGTAACTTCACTGAACAAACAAAAAGACAAGCCATCTAGCATTATACATAACGGACTAAAAAAAATGATCCGCTTACGAAAGGATCACAGTGTATTTGCCGATACAAACAATATAAAGGTTTTTAGCTGCCCCAACGAGCATATATTTGTTTATCAAAGAATAGATGAGAATAAAAGTATTTGGGTATTGTCCAATTTTAACGAAGTCACAGAAACTTTAAATATAGGTTGGTTACTTTCTATAGGTATTCATACAGATAAAAATACTGTTGATCTTCTTACAGGAGAACCAATTCACTTAATACAAAACGAGCTTCCGCTAAAGCCTTACGAGCAACTTTGGATCAAGAATATTTAACCTTCCTAATTACGCGAAGCGCTTCTTTCAAAGAAGCATTTATATCCGGATAATTAGGCTTCAATACTTGCCTCGCTTTTTCCATTCGTTCTTTTGCTTCTTCAAAACCATTTAGAAAACATATTAAATAAGAATCTGCCAAATATTTTAATTGTTTTACCTCTAGTATGCTCAATTCAGTTGTCTTTTTTGCCTTTGCCACTAAAGCATTATTTCCCTCATATATTCTTTCCAGCTCTTCTTTATCATGCACGGGAGGTTTAAAAAGTAGATCGCTAGTAATCTGATAGGTGCCGTTTTCACTAAAATATATTACCACTTTTTCTAAAGGATAATACCGCTGCTTTGCTGCCAGACCAAGCTGTACATATTCAATGGTAGTAAATGAATCATTGTCATAGGTTATAGTTACTTCATCTAGATTGGAATAGAACAATTTTACCTGCTCATTGATCAATTCAATATCTACCCTATAAAAATAGGTTTCTCCATTGACCACTTTTTTATTACCTGCCCAACATACTACAAACTGTTCTTTAAATACTTTATAATCGCTCTCTAAATCTTTATGCCTGTGGTTTATAAAGTCGATAACACCGTCCAAAGTCAGCTCAATATTGTTTTTAGCATGTTGTTCAATAGTAGCAACAGCTTCTGAATTGGTATCTTTTAATTCAATATCGAATACTCTTGGCAAACTAATACTGCCTTCCCTAAAGAACACGGAACCGCCATAATATTTCCAAATGTTCTTTCTCAAAGAGCAGATTTTTCCAATAGATTTTATGGTGACCAAACCTACTACCTTACCTTCCGGTAAATGCGGAAAGGGTATGTTCTCGTAAGATATAAGCGGTGGGTTTTCTAGATAGGCATTTACCAAATTCTGAATCTTACTGTCATCAAAAAAGTCAACGCCTACTATTTTATTGTCCTCATCTTCAACACCAATTACTATGAAAGAATTATTAGCGGGATTGCTATTTGCCAATGCACAAACATGCTTCAAAAATTTACCTTTACCTTCTTTTTCGCCTATAGAAATAAATCGCTTTTTATCGTAAAAACTATTCTCGTCATTATGCGCAAGCAAGTTTTTTACCAAAAGGCGTTTATTGATCATTATTTTAAATTTTAGCTTTCAAAGAAGGTATTCTAAATTCTTTTCATAGCATTAATTTTTATCTACAATAGTTGAAGATGCCTGCGCCGTTGGCATTACTACCAAATCGGCAATATTAACATGATACGGTCTTGTGACTACAAAATGAATAATATCAGCAATATCTTCTGGTTTTAAAGGTTGAAAACCGGTATAAACCTTATCCGCCCTATCTTCATCTCCCTTAAAACGCACATTACTGAACTCAGTTTCCACCAATCCCGGATTTACGGCACCAACCCGTACACCCGTACCATTAAGGTCTATCCTCATTCCTTGGTTAATGGCATCCACAGCATGTTTGCTTGCACAATACACATTTCCTTTTGGATATACCTCTTTGCCAGCGGTAGATCCTATATTGATAATATGGCCCGACCCACGTGCCACCATTTGCGGAATTATCGCTTTTGAAACATATAACAAGCCTTTAACGTTAATGTCCAACATGGCGTCCCAATCATCAATGCTTCCCTCTTGTATGACATCCATTCCATGGGCATTGCCGGCGTTATTTATTAGAATATCTATCTGTGAAAACTCTTTTGGCAGCGAATTCACCGCTTCTTGAACAGACTCCCTATTACGAATATCAAAATTCAAGGTATGTACCAGAACCTCTTTACCAAGTTCTTTTTTAAGGGCATCTAGCCGATCTTGGCGTCTTCCGCACAAAATCAAATTTATTCCGTTAAGGGCAAAATGAATAGCCGTTGACTTTCCTATACCGCTAGTAGCTCCTGTAATAAACGCTGTTTTTGTCATTTTATATTTTAATTATGCCACTTCATGACCTTCGTTAGCCTCTAATAAAATAAACCAATCTTGTATATCCATATCAATGGAAACGGCATCCATTGCCATTTTTAATCGTTTTGGAGTTGCCGTACCCACTACAGGATGAATTTTAGATGGGTGTTTTAAAATCCAAGCCAACAACAGTTGATCTTCTGTGGCGTTGTATTTTTCGGTAAAATCTGCCAAAACCTTTTTGACCCGTGTATTTGCCTGAGATTCTTCCCTAAAATAACTGCCTAGCGGACTCCAGCTCATGGCCAGGCGGTCAAATGCAACGCAGTCATCCAAAGTACCGTTGCTCATTACTTCATTTGCAGAAAGTGAAAACTCTACTTGGTTTGCCTCTACCTGTATCTCCTTTTCTATTAACTGAATTTGTGCTGGCGTAAAGTTTGACACTCCAAATTGTCTGATCTTACCATCCTGCTTCAATTTATCTACAGCTTCTGCAATTTCCGATGGATTCATCAAAGGACTTGGTCTGTGCAGCAGCAATAAATCTAAATGATCCGTTTGTAGCTTTTTTAACGAGCGTTCAACAGATGATATAATATATGCTGTACTATAGTCATAATGCTTAACCCTGTTCGATCGTTCTTTTACATAAAACTGTATACCGCATTTGCTGATCAATTGAATATCCTCCCTTTTAATTGAACTCTCTTTCAAGGCCTTGCCAAAATCCTCTTCAGTAGTATAGTCGCCATAAATATCGGCATGGTCGAAAGTAGTAATTCTATGATCTATGCAATGATTCATAAGTGATATCATATCTTTGGTAGAATGCTGTTTGCCCCATTTGCCCCAGGTCATAGTACCTGCAATTATTCTAGAATATTTCAATATATTGTATTTTGATTAATGAAATTAAAAAGAAATCCCTTAAAACGTTCATAAAAATAAGGGGTTTTCCAATTTTTTAACCTATCATTAACAGCGACTGAGTGAATAAATTTTCAATTTGCGTAACTGTTAAAATTAGAAACCTTAACAATCAATAATATATAGTTTTAAATGGAAGAAAATACTTCAATTGATATTAGTGCCGTTAATGAAAAAATAGCAAAAGAAAGCGCTTTTATCGATTTACTGATGCTTGAAATGAATAAAGTGATCGTTGGCCAAAAATATATGGTTGAACGGTTATTGATCGGACTTTTAGGCCAAGGGCATATATTGCTTGAAGGTGTACCCGGCTTGGCAAAGACCTTAGCGATAAACACTCTTTCAAAAGCTGTTAAAGGTAGTTTTAGTAGAATTCAGTTTACTCCAGATTTACTTCCGGCAGATGTGGTAGGTACATTGATCTACAATATGAAACTGAACGATTTCTCCATTAAGAAAGGTCCTATTTTTGCAAACTTTGTTCTTGCAGATGAAATTAACCGTGCTCCTGCCAAGGTACAATCTGCATTATTAGAGGCCATGCAAGAAAAGCAAGTGACCATTGGTGATGAAACTTTTATTCTTGACAAACCCTTTTTGGTGATGGCTACCCAAAACCCGGTAGAGCAAGAAGGAACCTACCCGTTACCCGAAGCACAGGTGGATCGTTTTATGCTGAAGACGGTTATTGATTATCCTAAAATTAACGAAGAACAGTTGATTATGCGCCAAAATTTAAAAGGCAGCTATGAAACTGTAAACGCCGTGGTATCCATAGACCAAATACTTAGCGCACAAAAAGCGGTTCGTGAAGTGTACATGGACGAAAAAATTGAAAAATACATTCTTGATATTGTATTTGCCACAAGATATCCAGAGAAATATAACTTAGAAAGCTTAAAGCCGTTAATCAGTTTTGGTGCATCTCCAAGAGGTAGCATCAACCTTGGTACCGCAGCAAAATGTTATGCTTTTATAAAAAGAAGGGGTTACGTTGTACCTGAAGATGTACGTGCCGTGGTATTAGATGTTCTTAGACACAGAATAGGCATTACTTACGAGGCAGAAGCAGAAAACATTACTTCTGTTGATATCATCAATAAAATTGTAAACGAGATAGAAGTACCTTAATACAGTTGCCATATTCGGAAATCCAATTATTGTATGGAAGAATATAAGATTACTGCTAACGGAGACTGTAAACTGTTTACTAAAAAATGGACACCAAAGAGCTACTCAAAAAAGTACGGAAAATTGAAATAAAGACAAGGCGTCTTTCTGACCACATATTTGGCGGGGAATATCACTCTACCTTTAAAGGTCGTGGTATGACTTTTAGTGAAGTGCGCCAGTATCAATTTGGTGATGATGTAAGAAATATTGATTGGAATGTTACCGCACGTTACAACGAGCCTTACATAAAAGTATTTGAAGAGGAACGAGAACTTACCATGATGTTGATGGTGGACATTAGTGGATCTGAACTATTTGGCACTACCAACCAATTTAAGAACGAGATCGTTACAGAAATATCCGCAACGTTAGCTTTTAGCGCATTGCAAAACAATGACAAAGTCGGTGTTATTCTGTTCTCTGACCAAATTGAACTTTTTATTCCGCCTAAAAAAGGAAAGACCCACGTTCTCCGTATCATTAGGGAGTTATTGGAGTTTAAACCAAAAAGCAATAGAACGGATATTGCCCAGGCCATGAAATTCTTAAGCAGTGTCATGAAGAAAAAAGCCATTGTTTTTGTTCTTTCTGATTTTATAGACGACAATTACGAAAAAACGTTAAAAATTACTGGTAGCAAGCATGATGTAACAGGTATTAGAGTTTATGACGAACGTGAAGAGTCTATACCTAACTTGGGCATGGTGCAAGTAGAAGATGTTGAAACCGGAAAATTGCAATTGGTAAATACAAATTCTAAAAAAGTTCGTAACTCCTATGCGGAATATCACAGAGAGCGTGTTACCTATTTCAAGGAGTCTTTTACAAAATCTGGATGCGGTGTACTAGACTGCAGGGTAGATGAAAGCTATGTAAAAAAATTATTGGGCTATTTTAAAAGAAGAGGTTGATACGAATGAGTTATACTAATAGAGCAAATAAAATAGGTGTATCGTACATTTTACGTATTATACCGGTATTCATACTTCTATTATGGGGCTCTAACATGAGCGCTCAAGAAAGTCCGCGAATATCCACTGAGGTAGATACTACCTTTATTAAAATTGGTGAACAGATACAATGGAAAGTGACCGTAGATATAGACCCTACGGATTTTGTTATTTTTCCTGAAGGACAAACCTTTTCTCCTCTAGAAACGGTGGAGGCCTTTGCAACGGATACCACTAGAAATAAAGATCGGCTTACACTTCAAAAAATATATGCTTTAACCCAATTTGATTCTGGCGCCTATAAACTGCCTTCTCAGCGTATTGACATTAACGGCACTGGTTTTATGACCGATTCTTCTTTGATCAATGTAGCTACGGTTCCTGTAGATACCTTGAATCAGAAAATGTATGACATTAAACCGTTGATCAATGTTGAAAAAAGTAATTATACTTTTTGGAAATACATGCTTATAGGTCTGTTAATCTTATTAATTCTTGGCTTTTTACTTTATTGGTTCGTCTTCCGTAAAAAACCACTTAGCGAAGAAGAAAAGGTTGCACTCTTACCACCATATGACAGGGCTTTACTAGAATTGAAGCGATTAGAAAATTCTAGATACCTAATACAGGACGAATACAAAGAATACTATTCTGAACTAACTACAATTGTACGTTCTTACCTTGAAGAAGATGCCAATGTAACCGCTCTGGAAAGTACCACCGGTCAATTGATCGAAAAATTAGAACTACTAAAAGATGCCGGCGAACTGAATTTGGATAACGATACCATAAAACAATTTCAACAAATATTACAAACGGCAGATTTAGTGAAATTTGCCAAGAACAAACCTTCTACCGCTGTTGCCGAACAAGATAGAAAGCTGGTTGAACAGATTGTTGAAAAAACTCATGAAGCCCTCCCGGAACCAACGCAGGAAGAGCTATTAGAGCAAGCCGAATACCAAGAAGAACTTGAACGTAAGGCAAAAAAGAAAAAAATTAAAATAGCGGTTATTTCTACCGTTGCGTTAGTACTTATTGGAATAACGATTGCAGGTATTAAATTCGGATTCGGTTATTTAAAGGATACCGTTTTGGGCCATCCAACAAAAGAGCTTTTAGAAGAAGAATGGGTACGGAGTAGTTATGGTTTTCCGCCAATACAATTAGAGACCCCACAAGTGCTGGTACGCCAAAAGATAAAATTACCGGCAGAAGCAAAAGCTGCCATAGCTGATATTCAAGCTTTTGAATATAGAAGTCCAATTGCACTTTTTAACATTGGTACTACCAGCATCACTTTGGCACAACAAGATGTTGAACCAGAATTTGATAAGACCATTGAACGAATACTATCAAATTTTGAAAGTCAGGGAGCAAAGAACATCATTACCAAACAAGAGGAATTCAATACAATTAGCGGGGTAGAAGGTGTTAAAATTTTTGGTAGCGGTAAATTTCCTATGCCCGGATCGGAAGAACTAATTGATGGCGAATATGCGGTGTTACTTTTTGGCGGAAAAGGCTTTCAACAATATGTAATATTAACCTGGCTAGAAGAAGATACATACGCACAAGAAATAGTAGACCGCATCTTATCATCGGTAGAAGTAAAAACAGAAGCATAAATGTTAGAGAATATATCATTTGCAAACCCTGATTTCTTTTGGCTGTTCTTATTACTGCCATTGGCAATTTTGTGGTATATCTTTAAGCAAAAAGAGCAAAACGCATCATTACGTATATCTAGCACAAAAGGTTTTAGCTACAGTAGCATTTTACCCAAGTTCAAACCCGCATTGTTCATATTACGCTTATTGGCCTTGAGTGCTATTATAGTAGCTCTTGCAAGACCACAGACAGAAGATATCTCTACCCGTTCAAAGACTACAAAAGGTATAGATATTGTCATGGCAATAGATGTGTCTTCCAGTATGTTGGCAAGAGACCTAAAACCAAATAGGTTGGCCGCACTTAAAGATGTTGCCGCAGATTTTATAAAAAATAGGCCCAACGACCGTATAGGTATTGTTGCATATGCCGGTGAAGGATATACCAAAACACCTATTACCACAGATAAAGCCATTGTACTGAACGCACTCTCAGAAATTTCATATGGCCAATTAGATGACGGTACGGCAATTGGTATGGGGCTGGCAACTTCCGTGAACCGTTTAAAGGATAGCAAGGCAAAAAGTAAAATTATCATATTGCTGACCGACGGGGTCAACAATTCCGGTTTTATAGAACCACAAACAGCATCTGACCTAGCCCTTGAATTTGGTATTAAAACATACACCATTGGTTTAGGTACAAATGGAAATGCACTTTCACCAGTTTCGTATAATGCCGATGGCTCTTTCAGATTTGGAATGCGTCAGGTAGAAATAGATGAAGAACTACTTAAAGATATAGCCAGTACCACCGGAGGAAGATATTTTAGAGCAACCGATAACGAATCTCTAGAAGAAATCTATGACGAAATCAATAAACTGGAAAAAACCGAGGTAGAAGAATTCAAATACTACCGCTACGAGGAAAAATTTAGAATTTGGGTATTATTAGCAGGAGGTTTGCTTTTGTTAGAATGGATTTTAAGAAATACGCTTTTTAGAAGCTTTGTTTAATATGATACAGTACGACGAAAAAATATACTTTTATTTACTCTTTATCATTCCGGTGATAATAGTGCTGTTCTTTTTACTATTGGTCTGGAAAAAGAGAACGCAAAAGAAATTTGCGGATCCTGAACTTTTAAAAAGATTGACACCAAACCGCTCTTACAATAAGGGCGGACTAAAATTAATAGTCTTTACACTTGCCTTGGCATTGCTGGTCATTGGTTTGGTAAACCCAAAAATTGGCACAAAATTAGAAACCGTAAAAAGAGAAGGTGTAGATATTGTTTTTGCGGTAGATGTCAGTAAAAGTATGTTGGCGGAAGATATTGCCCCTAATAGAATAGAAAAAGCTAAAAGATTGGTTTCTGAAATCATTAATCAATTAGCAAGTGATAGAATTGGTATTATAGCCTATGCGGGACAAGCATACCCACAATTACCCATAACCACAGATTACGGTGCGGCAAAAATGTTCTTACAGGGTATGAATACTGACATGCTTACATCTCAAGGTACCGCTATTGACCAAGCCATTGAACTGGCATCTACCTATTATGATGATGTGGAACAGACCAACCGTGTACTGTTCATTATCTCTGATGGTGAAGATCATTCAGAGGGCTCAACACTAGATGCCGTAGAAGAAGCCGTTGAAGAAGGCATTATCATATACACTATTGGGGTAGGTAAAGAAAAAGGGGCGCCTATACCAATAAAAAGAAATGGTATTTTAGAAAGCCTAAAGAAAGATAGCCAAGGTGAAACCGTAATCACCAGATTAAACGAAACTGTATTAGCGGAAATTGCAAGCGAAGGTAATGGACAATATATTGATGGCTCCAATACAGATGCCGCAGTAGAGTATATTAAAGAAGAATTATTGAAAATGGATAAAAAGGAATTTGAAGCCAAACAATTCGCAGAATACAAAGATCAATTTCAGTGGTTTGTAGGCGCGGCATTGTTGCTTCTCTTTTTAGATATTTTTATCTTGGACCGCAAGACAAGCTGGTTAAAAAAACTTAATCTGTTCAATGAGAAAAGAAATGAATAAGATAAACACGGTACTACTATTGCTTTTTGTTTGTTTGTCCTCTTTTGCTCAAGAGAATGACGAAAAGGAAAAAGAAAAAGCTTTAAGATTATCTACCAATTTAACCTGGGATGCCAACAAGGCATTGTCAGAAGATGATTTTATTGCCGCAGAGGTGAATTATAGAAAAGCAATATCAAAAAGTACAGATAATAGCGCAGCGCCTTATAACTTAGGTAATGCCTACTATGAAAATGAAACGTATAATGAGGCGTTTGGCAGGTTTAAAGAAGCTGGTGAAGCTTCTACAACTAAAACTGACAAACATAAAGCTTACCATAATATGGGTAATGTTTTCATGAAACGTAAAGATTATGCCAAGGCGGTAGAAGCTTATAAAGAAGCTTTACGCAATGATCCTACTGACGAAGAAACCCGTTATAATCTAGCTTTGGCCAAAGAACTTTTGAAAAAGGATCAAGACGAGAACAAACAAGACCAAAACGAAAAAGACAAAGACAAAGACAACAAGGACGAAAACAAAGACCAAGATCAAAAAGACGAAGGCGAGAACGAGGATAAAAAAGATCAAGGTGAAGATGGCGACAAGGGAGATGAAGGCGATAAAGACAAAGAGAACAAAGATGATAATAACGAAGGTGAAGGCGACAATGAATCTGATCAAAAGAAAAAGCCGGAACAGGGTGATGGTGAAAACCAGCAGAATCAACAACAACCTAAACCTAATCAACTCTCTAAACAACAAGTCGAAAATTTATTGAGAGCCATGCAAAATGCAGAGAAAAAGGTTCAAGATAAAATCGATGCCAAAAAAGTAAAAGGAGCAAAAATTAAAACCGAAAAAGATTGGTAGATTTTAAATCCATAGCAAAACTTGGGTTAGTATTGACCGTATTCCTGTCTTCAATATGCATGATGGGCCAAAATAACGGTGGGGTAACTTTTGAAATGAAACTGAGTAAACCAAAGCTTGGTCTAAATGAAAGATTACGAGTAGATTTTACCATGAACCGCGATGGCGATAATTTTAGTCCGCCAGATTTTGCAGGTTTTAAAGTAATCATGGGACCTTCTCAATCTATAAGTTCTTCTTGGATCAATGGAGTAAGAAGCTATTCTAAATCATATTCATATACACTAGCACCTACTGCCAGAGGTAAATTTACCATTAAACAAGCTTCTATAGTAATTGATGGCGAAACCTATAAGTCATTGGCACAAAATGTTGAAGTTACAGCGGCAGTAGACAAACCCAGCGATCAAATGACCGCCGATGATATAGCAGATGAAAATTTACATTTGGTAGCCGAGATTTCAAAAACAAATCCGTATTTAAACGAAGCTATAACAGTAATTTACAAATTATATGTTAGTCCTAATATTAGCGTATCAAATTATCAACCTTTAGATAATCCAACCTATAATAATTTCTGGAGCCAAGATATAAAGGTAAACGGGCTTAGTGCGCAAAATGGAACTTATAAAGGCAAGCCTTACCGGTATGCTATTTTAAAACGTGTAGTTCTTTATCCGCAGAAATCCGGAAAACTGGACATAGAACCACTTTCACTAGATGTAACCGTAGATGTACCAACGGGTAGAAGAGACTTTTTTGGACAAAAAATGTATGCCCAAACCAACAAAACGGTATCTGCCGGCAAAAGAACAATTAATGTAAAACCTTTGCCTATTGAAAACCAACCTGCAGATTTTAATGGAGCCGTTGGGGATTTTGATTTTTCAGTGACTACTAGCAAGACCAGTTTAAATGCATCGGAATCTTTACAGGCAACCGTGGAGGTCAGTGGTAAAGGAAACCTAAAATTATTTAAACTTCCTGTATTAGAATTGCCAAGTGCTTTAGAAGTCTATGAACCGGAATTTACGGAGGGTGTTAGAACAACCTTGGCAGGAATGCAAGGCAAGGTTAGCAACCAATATACCATTGTACCTTCTTTTAGAGGAAAATATCCAATTGCCCCGTTAAGCTTTAGCTATTTTAACCCATCTACAGGAAAATATTCTACGTTAACATCCAATGAAATTGTTATTAATGTTTTGGAAGGTCCTTTAAGTGCATCGTCCAATGCCGTAGGAAATGCAAATAGCAATAAACAATCTGTAGTAAGTAACGGCAATGAGTTTAATTTTATAAAATTAAACCCCAATTTAACCGGTAAATCCGTTTCATATTTCTTTGGATCAACCTCATTTTATTTATGGCTCTTGTGTCCTTTACTACTCATTCCCCTAGCTATAGTTTTGAGAAAGAAAAGAGATGCCATTGCGGGAGATGTGGTAGGCAACAAAATTCGAAAAGCAAACAAACTGGCTCGAAAATATTTATCTGCTGCAAGAAAACAATTAGGTAACAAAGAGTCTTTTTATGTTGCTCTAGAACGTGCATTGCACAATTATTTAAAAGCAAAATTAAAGATTGAAACCTCTGAGTTCAGTAAAGATAAAATTACAGAGTTACTAAGGGCAAAACAGGTAGACGACACCAGTACGGACAGTTTCATTGCATTATTAAAGAACTGTGAAGCGGCAAGATATAGTCCTTTTTCAAATGTACAGATGCAAGCCGACTATGACAAAGCTAGTGAGGTAATTTCTATAATGGATAAACAATTATAAACATGTTCAAAAAGCTCATTACTTTTATCGGCCTTTTTGCAGTGCTAGTTTGTACCGCCCAGAACGAACAATTGTTTGAAAAGGCTACAGCGTCCTATAATGCCGGTGACTACGAAGATGCCACTAATTATTATTTGGATATTCTTGAAAACGGCAAACATTCATCTGCAGTGTACTTCAATCTTGGAAATTCTTACTACAAACAAAATAAAATTGCGGAAAGCATTTATTATTTTGAAAAAGCCCTGTTACTATCGCCTAATGATGAGGAGATAAAAACAAATCTTAGCTATGCTCAAAATATGACCATTGATGCCATAGATATAATGCCAGAGACTGGTCTATCTAAATTGTACAAAAACGTTACCGGCAAATTAACTTTTGACGAGTGGGCATACACGGCCGTAGGGTTCATGATCGTATTTGTAGTGCTATACATTTTATTTTATTATGCTGTTTATTCTTCAAGAAAGAGATTAACTTTTATAGGAAGTATGTTCGCTTTGTTGTTATGTCTTTTATCGGTAGTGTTCGCATATGTGCAGCGCAATGATTTTGACCAACATAGACCAGCTATTATTTTTGCTGAGGAAAGTGCTGTAAAATCTGAACCGAACAGTAAAAGCGAACAAGTTTTTCTTATTCATGCAGGGACCAAGTTAAATGTACTGGATGAATTGAATAATTGGAAAAAAATTAAACTTACGGACGGTAAAACCGGATGGGTCAAAAACAATGATCTAAAATTGTTAAAGGATTTTTAGCCAATAGTGCATAATTGTTAACTATTTGCACACTATCTTTATAAATCATACATTTATATATGAAGCTGGTAGCACGCATAACTTTACTCCTATTATGGCTTTTTGCAGTTACTGCGCCAAGCATAATTACGTTATGCGATATTGAGAACCCTATAGTCCTCACAAATCTGAACGAAGAAGAACAAGAATCCGGTAAGAAATCTATAGGTGAAGAAAAGTTTGTCAAAGAAAATTCCTTAGTATTTTCAATTGTATCTATCTCAGAAAATTCTATCATCAGTAACACTCATAAATTAGGTTATTTGGACCTATATTTAGAAATAGTATCTCCCCCGCCCGATGAAATCATATAATTATCTGCATTTACTAAATAACTAATCTAAATGTCCTAACCGGTTTAGGACCAAATTATATTATACACATGTTTAAACATATTAAGAGCGATATTCCTTCGAGTATTGTTGTATTTTTCGTCGCATTACCATTATGTCTAGGTATTGCCCTTGCAAGTGGAGCACCATTATTCTCAGGTCTAATAGCAGGTATCATAGGTGGTATTGTTGTAGGTGCCATGAGCGGATCTAAAATTGGAGTTAGTGGTCCGGCTGCCGGTCTGGCCGCTATTGTATTGACCGCAATAGGTACACTTGGCGGTTATGAAAATTTTTTGGTAGCCGTTGTATTAGGTGGTATTATCCAAATAGTATTTGGTATTTTAAAAGCTGGTGTTATTGGCTATTACTTTCCTTCTTCCGTAATTAAAGGAATGCTTACCGGTATTGGTATTATCATTATTCTTAAACAAATTCCGCACTTTTTTGGCTATGATCCCGATCCTGAGGGTGACTGGGCATTTTTTCAAGTAGATGGGGAAAACACCTTTTCAGAAATTTTAAATACCATAAACAATATTAGTCCCGGGGCAACCATAATAGCAATTATAGGTTTGGCTATTCTTTTGTTATGGGACAAAGTACTTTCTAAAAAAGGTAAAATCTTTCAGTTGGTACAGGGTCCATTGGTGGCAGTTGTTACCGGTATTTTGTTTTATGTATTTACCAAGGATAGCGAAGTATTTGGTATATCGGCAGACCATCTAGTGAAAGTACCAGTACCAGAAGATGTTTCTTCTTTTCTTGGTCAGTTCAGTTTTCCAAATTTTAGTGCAATAACTAATCCGCAGGTTTGGATTACCGGTTTTACCATAGCATTGGTAGCAAGTCTAGAAACTTTACTTTGTGTTGAAGCTACGGACAAGCTAGACCCTCATAAAAATGTTACTCCTACCAACAGAGAATTATTGGCGCAAGGTACCGGTAATATAATTTCCGGTATGATAGGCGGTCTACCGATCACTCAAGTTATCGTTCGTAGTTCTGCCAATATACAGTCTGGTGGAAGAACTAAATTATCGGCAATAATTCATGGTTTTTTATTATTGATATCCGTAATTCTGATACCAACATTGTTGAACATGATTCCTTTATCGGTCCTGGCGGCCATACTATTTATTGTAGGATATAAGTTGGCAAAGCCTGCTTTATTCATAAAAATGTACAAGCTTGGCTGGAAACAATCCATACCATTTTTTGTTACCGTTCTAGGAATTGTTTTTACAGATTTGTTAATAGGTATAAGCCTTGGTCTAGCCGTAGGTATCATTGTAATTCTTTTAAAGAACTATCAAAACTCTCATTTTTTGCATATTGAAGATAAAAGCGATGGTAAACACAGAATCAATATGACCTTGGCAGAAGAAGTTACCTTTATTAATAAAGGTGCCATTTTAAAGGAACTTGATAATTTGCCGAATGACACGCATCTTTCAATAGATATTATGAAGACTAAATATTTAGATTATGACATTATTGAAATTTTAGAGGACTTTAGTTTAAAGGCCAAAGAACGAAATATTGATATAAAGCTAATTTCTAATAGAGGCATAGTTGAAAACCCACCCAGTTATATTGAGTTTTTTCAACAACCTGAAAAGTCAAACCTAAGTTTAAAATAACTAAATGTATTATTATTGATCCTTTTTCAATGGAACAAGCATATCATTGATAAAGAATCATTTTAAAATCTATTATAATATTATGAAAGCACATACTAAAGAAACCCAAGCAACAATGACCCCTTCTAAATCATTGGATTTTTTGAAGGAAGGAAATCAAAGGTTTCAAAATAACCTGAAAGCAAATAGAAATCTTTTAGAGCAGGTAAACGATACTAGCGAAGGTCAGTTTCCCTTTG
The DNA here is from genome assembly GCA_020629415.1 of Maribacter sp. Classification (GTDB taxonomy): domain Bacteria; phylum Bacteroidota; class Bacteroidia; order Flavobacteriales; family Flavobacteriaceae; genus Maribacter; species Maribacter huludaoensis. Next base: position 230,306 of record JAHDDL010000001.1, read on the forward strand.
CTACCATACTAAGCTGTATTGACTCTAGAGTTTCTGCCGAATTGGTCTTTGACCAAGGCCTTGGTGATATTTTCAGTGTAAGAATAGCAGGAAATTTCGTAAACGAAGATATTCTTGGAAGCATGGAATTTGGATGCAAACTAGCGGGAACCAAATTAATCGTAGTATTGGGCCATACTAGCTGTGGAGCTATTAAAGGGGCCTGTGATCATGCAAGATTGGGTAATTTGACCGCTTTGATCAATAAAATTGAACCGGCAGTAGACGCTGTTAAAGAACCTACAGATGAGAGTCAAAGAAACTCTAAAAATTTAGATTTTGTAGATAAAGTTGCGGCTAAAAATGTGGAAATGACTATTGAAAACATTAGAAAAGATAGTCCCGTTTTAGCCGAAATGGAAGAAAACGGTGAAATAATGATTGTTGGGGCAATGTACGATATTGCGTCTGGAGCAGTTGAATTCTATAGTTAAGACCATAAACTTTTAAATAAAAAAACCGGTGCCTACGCATCGGTTTTTTTTTACGATATGCTCTATTTTAAAAATGTTTTCTAACTTTTTAAAAAAATAGAAGCTTCTTTATTTTCGGATATAGCCTACATCAAGTTTATTAATTATGATCAACACTACCTATACTATTATAATTTATACGTGCATAGGCATCAAAACATATAAAAACATATCATACCTGTTCTAAAAGTTTTAAATTTGCGACTTTAATCAACATTCATGATTGATAAGATAAAAGAAGAAATCTCTACAGTAGCATCGTTTACTGCTGACAATATGGAAGCCGTAGAAACGTTTCGTATAAAATATTTAGGAAAAAAAGGTATCCTCAACGAATTCTTTGCAGCGTTTAAAAATATACCGAACGACCAGAAAAAAGAGTTTGGCCAAACTATTAACGAACTTAAAAATGCCGCTACAGAAAAGGTAGAATCTTTAAAACAAGTATTAGAGAGCAACCAGACCGATGAGCAGGTTTATGGTGATTTAACCAGACCTGGAAACCCTATTGAACTAGGTTCACGTCATCCTATATCCATAGTTAAAAACAAGATTATCGATATTTTTTCAAGAATTGGTTTCAATGTATCCGAAGGTCCTGAAATAGAGGATGATTGGCATAATTTTACCGCATTGAACTTACCTGAGTATCATCCTGCAAGAGATATGCAAGATACTTTCTTTGTACAAACAGATCCAGATATCTTATTGCGTACACATACGTCTTCGGTACAAGTGCGTTATATGGAAAATAATCAACCTCCTATTCGTACCATATCACCAGGTAGAGTATATAGGAATGAAGCTATTTCTGCTAGATCTCACTGCTTCTTTCACCAAATAGAAGGCTTGTATATAGACAAGGATGTTTCTTTTGCAGATTTAAAACAAACACTTCAATACTTTACGGCAGAGCTTTTTGGAAAATCTAAAATTAGGTTAAGGCCCTCTTATTTCCCATTTACGGAACCAAGTGCAGAAGTTGATGTATACTGGGGTTTGGAGACTGAATCTGATTACAAAATTACCAAAGGTACCGGTTGGCTAGAAATTGGTGGCTGCGGTATGGTAGACCCTAATGTACTTACAAATTGTGGACTTGACCCTGAGATATATTCTGGCTTTGCTTTTGGTGTAGGTATTGATCGTATTGCCATGTTATTACATCAAATTACAGATATTCGCTTACTGAGTGAAAATGACCTACGCTTTTTAGAGCAATTTAAAAGCGCCCTTTAAGATTTCTTAGTGAAAAAAGATATTGAAATACCTATTGTTAAAGATGTTTACGTTGCCATGATCCGTGAATGGAACGAAGAATTCTTGGACAAAGACTGGAATGCATATATTATAAACGATAAGGATACGCCTATTGAAATGACCATTGCAGTATCAAAAGGTTATGATGGTGATCGCAAAACTTCCACCATGAGACACGGCATTGGCGATATACCACCAAAATCATTTAAAAAGATCGAGGTGGTTCAAGAAGATGTTTTGGCCTTGAACAATGAGTTTTTTGTCACTTTCTTTGCGGACAACAAATTGTTTGAGAAACGATTTTTATTCGAAAAGAACACAGTTAGGGAAACCAATTTAACACAAATTCTTTTGATTGAGAAAGAGGGTATTCTTGCCAAATAGACTTTTTTTTAAAATGTTTAGAATTTAAAATTCTATCATACTTCACAAAAATAATTGCACCTTCAAATTTAAAATACCGTTAAAAATTGTTTCTATTGAATTAATTTTCAATTAGTTATGATTTAATTTTACACAGTAAATCATAGTTTAAAAAGATTTAACAAAATTTAAGTTCTTTTAGTTTGTTTACTACCGAACTAACTATACCTTTGTAGCCTCAAATTAGGAATTATGGAGAAAGAAGAACGTAAACAAAAGTTAATAGAGGAACTAGGTGTTCATTTTGAAGCTGAATATAATTTACCCCCTTTGGCAGCCAGAATTTTTGGAAATCTAGTAGTTACAGAGGAAGTAGGTTTAACTTTTGATGATTGTCAAAATAAAAGAGGTGCCAGTAAGAGCTCAATTTCAACCTCTCTAAATTTGCTTTTACAATTAGGTATGATTACCTATTTCACAAAATCTGGAGATAGAAGAAGATATTTTCAAATTTCTGACAAGAGCACTTTTTTTATTAAAAAATTAGAGCAGGCACTTAAAAAGGCTGCTAACGAATCTAAAATGATACAAAAGGTAGCTGCATACGATAAAGAATTTAATACTGAAAAATATAATTCTAACAAAGCTAAAATAGACGCTTATATGCATTGCTTAAGTGAAAATGAAACTACGTACAAAGAAACGATAGAAGCTTTAAAAAAATTAATATAAAAAAATTTGAACACATAGTTCGTTTTTTACCGAACTTACTGAATTAACAAAACCTTAACAGAAAACAACAACGATTTATATACGTAAACATCCAATTAAAATGAGAAAGTTATCAATTATAGGAATAATAAGTGCAGCTCTTCTTTTGAGTTCATGCTTTGGTTCATCTGAAAAACCGGCACAAGCGGCAGCGGCACCTCCACCACCAAGCTTAAAAATTGCTCAATTGACCAAACAGAACCTAACTGTTTATAATGAATTTTCTACTACCCTTGAGGGGAAGCAAAATGTAGAAATTTGGCCTAAAGTTTCGGGATTTGTACAAGAAGTGTATGTTGAGGAAGGTCAAAAAATTAAAAAGGGCCAATTACTTTTTAAACTGGAAACACAAACGTTGAACCAAGATGCCAATGCGGCCAAAGCATCTGTAAACGTAGCGCAAGTAGAAGTAGATAAACTGAAGCCACTTGTAGAAAAGAATATAATTAGTAATGTACAATTAGAAACCGCAAAGGCACAATTAGAGCAGGCCAAGGCCAATTACCAGAGTGTGGCATCTAATATAGGCTACTCACGTATTACTAGTCCGGTAGACGGTTATATAGGAGAAATACCATATAAAATAGGTGCATTGGTAAGTTCTGCCATGAGTAAACCTTTAACTACGGTATCTGATGTTAGTGAAGTTCGTGCCTATTTTTCTATGAATGAAAAAGAATTATTGAAGCTTAAGGAATCAATGCCAAAAAATGACAAAAATGTTATAGACCTTGATAAAGCTCCAAAAGTTTCACTTATTATGATCAATGGCGAAGAATATGCCGAACCCGGAAAAATTGCCATGATCAATACAATAATCAATAGCACCACGGGTAGTGTTACCGCAAGGGCAGATTTTGACAATGAAGGCAATTTACTCAGCAGCGGTAGTACCGGTAAAATCAGAATACCAACTGTGTATGAAGGTGCTTATGAAATACCGCAAACAGCAACTATAGACCTTCAAGGTAAAAAATTGGTTTACGTAGTCAAAGATGATAATACGGTAACAACAATGCCATTAAACATTATCACTACTACACAAAAAGGATTTATTGTTGAAAATGGAATTGATGAGGGTACATATATTGTATTAGAAGGGGCCTCTAAACTAAGGGACGGAATGACCATTGATCCGATCAAGTAAGCATCCACCAATAAACATAACATACAAATAAAGAACAATGTTTCAAAAATTTATAGATCGACCCGTTCTTTCTACGGTCATATCGATCATTATCGTCATTTTAGGTGTTTTAGGGTTATCGACCTTACCTATTGAAGAATATCCGGAAATAGCACCGCCTACGGTGCAGGTAACCAGTACATATACAGGTGCCAATGCAGAGACCGTACTTAAAAGTGTTGTTATACCATTAGAGGAGCAGATCAACGGTGTTGAAGACATGTTGTATATGACTTCTAATGCCAGTAACGACGGTGCTGCGACCATAAATGTCTTTTTTAAACTAGGTACAGATCCAGATATTGCCGCCGTAAACGTTCAAAACAGGGTTGCCAGGGCTAATAGTGTTTTGCCACAGGCCGTTGTACAAACTGGTGTCATTACCCAAAAATCTCAAACTAGTGCGCTATTATTCTTTTCCCTGTTTTCAGATAATGAGGAATATGATGCAACATTTGTAGAGAATTATGCCAGAATTAATCTTGTACCTAAACTTCAACGTATAGAAGGTGTAGGTAACGTAACCGTTTTTGGCGCTAAAGATTACTCTATGCGTATTTGGTTAAATCCTGAAAAGATGGCTGCTTATAAACTTATGCCATCAGATATACAGGCTGCACTTAACGAACAAAACCTTGAAGCCGCTACCGGTAAAATTGGTGAGAATGCCGATGGTGTTTATGAATACGTATTAAAATATAAAGGTCGTCTTTCTAATGAGGCCGAATATGAAAATATCATTATAAGAGCTCAAGAAAATGGTCAATTCCTACGCCTAAAGGATGTTGCCGATGTTGAGCTGGGCGCCTTTAATTATGGTACCAAGAACGAAGGTATGCGCAAACCCGGTACAGCAGTCGGTATTTTTCAAACTTCCGGGTCTAATGCAAATGCCATAATTGATGAAATTCAGACAATACTAGATGAGAGTAGTCAGGATTTTCCTAAAGGATTGGACTACGTGATCCCGTACAATACTAAAGATTTCCTAAGCGCATCTATTGAGCATGTTGTACAAACATTGATAGAGGCATTCTTATTGGTATTCCTAGTAGTTTTTATATTCCTTCAAGATTTTAGATCTACTTTAATTCCTGCTATTGCCGTTCCGGTGGCAATTGTTGGTACGTTCTTCTTCTTATCCTTATTCGGATTTTCGATCAACATGTTAACTTTGTTCGCAATGATCCTGGCAATTGGTATTGTGGTAGATGATGCCATAGTTGTTGTGGAAGCGGTACATGCCAAGATGGAAGAAGGTGCTACCAATGCAAAAACGGCGACTAAATCTGCTATGTCAGAAATATCAGGTGCTATAATTTCCATCACTTTGGTTATGTCTGCGGTATTTATTCCGGTATCATTTATTAGTGGTTCGTCGGGTGTGTTCTACCAACAGTTTGGTATAACATTGGCAATCGCAATTCTTATTTCTGCCGTTAATGCGTTGACTTTAAGTCCGGCATTGGCCGCACTTTTATTAAAACCACATCATAATTCCGAAGAAAAGAAAAAAAGCGTGGTAAAACGTTTTTTCTCTGCTTTCAACACCGGTTTTGATGCTGTTACGGATAAGTATATTGGTTCCGTAAAATATATTACCCAAAGAAAATGGATAACATGGGGATCTCTTGCCGTTTTTGCTGTTATTGCCTTTTTGCTGTTCGAATCAACCCCTACAGGTTTTATTCCAAATGAGGACAAAGCTATTGTATTTGCCGATGTAACAATGCCTCCTGGCACTACTTTGGAACAGACGCAGAAAACGGTAAAGAAATTAGATTCTATCTACCAATCTATGGATATCATTGAAGCTCGTATGAACATTACAGGTTTCAGTATTTTGAACAGCGTGAACGGTGGTTCTTACGGGTTCTCCGTACTTCGTCTTAAAGATTGGGGAAAAAGAGAAGGGGAAGGAGAATCTGTCCAAGAAGTAGTAGGAAGCCTATTTGCAAAAACAGCGGGACTAAAAGATGCCAAAATATTCTTCTTTACTCCGCCAAGTGTTCGTGGTTTTGGTAATTCTACCGGTTTTGAAATGAACCTGCAAAGTAAAGATGCCGATGATTGGCAGACCGTAAATAAAGTTACCAATGAGTTTTTAGGTGCCATAAACGCAAGGCCAGAGGTACAATATGCCATTACAAACTTCAACGCAAATTTCCCTCAGTATGAATTAGATGTGGATGTTGAAAAAACAAAAATGGCAGGTTTGGCGGTTACCGATGTTTTCAGTGCTATGCAAGGATACTATGGAGGATTGTATACAACTGACTTCAATAAGTTTGGTAAGCAATATCGTGTTATGATCCAAGCTAAACCAGAAGATAGAGCAGATGAAAATTCACTGAACCATATATTTGTAACGAACGCGAACGGTGAATCTGTTGCAGTATCACAGTTTGTATCGTTGAAGAAAATTTATGGCCCTGAAGTTGTTAGTAGATTTAATCTATTAAGCTCTGTAAAAATAAACGGTGCAATGAACCCTGGCTATTCTACAGGAGATGCCATTAAGGCAATAGAAGAAGTAGCCGCAGAAGTTTTACCGAATAACTATACGTTTGAATATTCCGGTCTTACCAAAGAAGAAAATAGCGCAGGTAGCCAAACTATTATCATATTCATTTTGAGTTTGGTATTTGTATACTTCTTGTTAAGTGCCCAGTATGAATCTTATATTTTACCATTGGCAATTTTACTTTCATTACCGGTTGGTATTGCAGGTGCTATTGGTTTCGTAAGCATGGCCGAACTTGAAAATAACATCTATTTCCAGATTGCATTGATCATGCTTATTGGTCTACTTTCCAAAAATGCCATTCTTATTGTAGAGTTTGCATTACAACGTAGAAAGCACGGTATGTCTATTATAGATTCTGCCATAGATGGTGCAAAAGCTAGGCTTAGACCAATTTTAATGACCTCATTTGCCTTTATACTTGGTTTAATGCCGTTGGCACTATCATCTGGTATAGGCGCAGTAGGTAACCGCTCTATTGGTATGAGTGCCGTTGGGGGTATGTTAATAGGCACCATATTCGGTGTATTCGTTATACCGGCATTGTATGTTATTTTCCAAACAATACAGGAACGTATTACAGGTGCTCCACAAGAAGTTATTGAAGAATCTAAGAACTAAAGAAATCATGAATAAATTAGTATCCAATAAAATAATATTGGTCGTCTTTCTGCCACTTTTGTTGCAGTCTTGTTTTACCGCTAAAACATATGAACGACCAAATGTAGAAACCGAAAAACTTTACAGAACAGATAATCTGCCTCAGGACAGCATATCTTTTGCTTCGGTTTCTTACCAAGACCTTTTTACAGATTCTTATTTGAAAACATATATTCAAAAAGGATTGGAAAATAACCTTGACATCCGCATTGCTCTACAGAGTATTTCGGCTGCAGAGGCTTATGTTAAACAGGGAAAAGCTGGTTATTTACCTACAATTAACGGTGCCGCAAGTGCCACTAGAACCGCTAGAACAAGTGAAAACGGACAGTTTGGTAGTTTTTTCACTCAGCCTTTTAATCAATATGAAACTTCTGGAACAGCTTCTTGGGAAGCGGATATTTGGGGAAAAATAAGAAGTACCAAACGTGCCAGCGATGCCAATTATTTACAAACCGTAGCGGCACATAAAGCTGTAAAAACTAGTTTGGTGGCGCAAATTGCTACTACCTACTATCAAATATTGGCTTTGGATAAGCAAATTTCAGTTACTGAAGAAACCATTGAAAACCGTGCAAAAAGTTTAGAGACCATTTCTGCACTAAAAGAGGCTGGGCAAGCAAATCAGGTTGGTGTTGACCAAACTGCAGCACAATTATATAGTGCACAAAGTCAATTGTTAGACCTTAAAAATTTACTTTATCAAGCGGAAAATACCTTAAGTATTTTATTAAGTGAAGAACCACAAACTTATGAACGCAGTTCATTAGATGAGCAGTCTTTAGCTAACGAAATGCAATTAGGCGTACCTGCGCTTTTACTTCGTAACAGACCAGATATTATGCAAGCGGAATATAGCTTAGTAAATAGTTTTGAATTAACGAACGTTGCCAGAAGTAATTTTTATCCATCCATAACGCTATCTGCACAAGGTGGATTTCAAAGTTTAGATTTTGATAATTGGATAGATTCCAGTTCAATATTCGCTAATCTAGTTGGTGGTTTAACACAGCCAATATTTAACGGTAGAAAAATTAGAACAGCTTACGAAGTGGCAAAAGTGCAACAAGAACAATCTTTATTAAGCTTCAAAAAAATGCTCTTAAATGCTGGCAAAGAAGTTTCTGAAGCCTTATATGATTACAATATTGCTATTGAAAAAGAGACATATATCTCTAAACAGGTTTCGGCTTTAAAAAGAGCCGAAAGTAATTCTGAAGAATTATTGAATAGTGGTTACCTAACCTATTTAGATTTGTTGACCGCAAGAGAGAATTCTTTGAATGCAGAATTGAATTTAGTAAACAACAAATTATCACAATTGTCCGCAACAGTTGAATTATACCGTTCTCTTGGTGGTGGATGGCAATAAATCATTTGATAAGAATATTATTGCGAAGTATAAATTGTATAGATGAGCATGAATACAATGCTTTAAAATAGATGCCAAAGGGTCAAAATTGATGATGTCGCAAAGACCCTTGGCATCTTTTTTAATTTATAAGTAGACGTATATAATATAAAGGACTACCATAGATTAAAAGGTGTTTTACTTAATTGGGAGTTATAATATTTTACCTCACCGGTGACCTCTACCCCCAACCAAGCTGGTTTTTCAAATAATTCATTCTCATCGTTCAATTCAATTTCAGCTACTGTCAACCCTTCATTTTCATCATGGAATTCATCTACCTCATACACATGGTTCCCTACCGGCACTTCATATCTATGTTTATCTAGAATTCCTTTTTCACACAACTTCAATAGATTTTCGGCATCTACTACAGAAATTTCCTTTTCCCATTCAAACCTAGATGTGCCTGAAGTATTGGATTTCCCCTTTACGGTAATAAATCCGGTTTCGCCCTTTATTCTTACTCTTACCGTTCTATCAGGATCTGTATTTAAAAAACCTTGAACAATTCGTGTTTTAGACCTTGCCTCAGATTTATAATCATCAGATTTTACTAAAAACTTACGCTCTATTTCTATCATATGAATGGTTAAAACTACTATCCATAAACTAAGATAAGTCTTAAATTTGCTTATGCCCAATGAAATGCCTCTTCGAAAAATTATTCATGTTGATATGGATGCCTTTTATGCGTCCGTAGAAGAGTTGGACAACCCAGAATTAAAGGGCAAGCCCTTGGCCGTTGGTGGCAGTGAGAAAAGAGGCGTGGTATCGGCAGCAAATTATGAAGCCCGTAAGTTTGGTGTGCGAAGTGCTATGAGCGGATTTCAAGCTAGAAAAAACTGTCCGCACTTAACCTTTGTAAAACCTCGTTTTGAACGGTACAAAGAAATTTCAAAACAAATACGATCTATTTTCTTTGAGTATACAGATTTGGTAGAACCATTGTCGCTAGATGAAGCATACCTAGATGTAACCATAAATAAAAAAGGAAACCCTTCTGCCACTATGCTTGCCACAGAAATTAGGCAACGTATTCTAGAAAAAACAGGCTTAAATGCATCCGCAGGAATCTCGATCAATAAATTCATTGCCAAAGTCGCCAGTGATATCAATAAACCTAACGGACAAAAAACAGTAAATCCAGAAGAGGTAATTCCGTTTTTAGAAGAATTAGATATACGTAAATTTTACGGTGTAGGTAAAGTCACTGCTGAAAAAATGTACAAGTTGGGCATTTTTACGGGTAAGGACTTAAAATCAAAATCCATTGAATTTCTAGCCGAAAATTTTGGCAAAAGCGGTCCATACTATTATCATGTAGTACGTGGCATTCATAATAGTGAAGTTAAACCGCACCGCATACCAAAATCTGTTGGAGCGGAACGTACATTCAACGAAAACCTCAGCAGTGAAATTTTTATGCTGGAAAGGTTAGAGCATATTGCTCAAGAACTAGAAAGAAGACTAACGAAATCTAAGGTAGCAGGAAAAACTGTTACGCTAAAAATAAAATACAGCGATTTCACTTTAAACACCAGAAGTAAAACTATGCCCTATTTTATTGCGGACAAAGACCTTATTTTAGAAACGGCTAAAGACCTTCTCTATCAAGAGGAATTACAAAACTCTGTTCGACTATTAGGCATCTCTTTATCCAATTTAAATACAGAAAATAAGAAGACTAAAAAAGTTGATGATAAATCAATTTTAGTGCAATTAAAGTTTGATTTTTAATTACTATCATACTTAACAAAAACAATTTCTTAAACTAAGCTTTTAGCATATTAATGATATCCGTTGTATAAAACAAAACTGGCATATCTATAGACTAAAAACAACTTTCAAATACACGTTTTTCTCATAAAATAGTGCATTTTTAGAGAAAAACATCTTTATTAATGTTCAACCTTTACATTTACTTTCTAAAGTATTAGTTACGAAGTCTTAAACATTAATGCTAATCCTGTCTTAAAATTTTAATCCTGAAAAGTAAATTTTTAGCTTTATCACAAATTGCTATGAAAAAAAAATTATTTATCTCTCTAAACTACACAGAATGATAGAATTAAAGGATTACGATAATGCCGTGATTAAGTTTAGAAAAAGTTTAAACTACAATTTATTGCCAGTTCTTTCCTGGGACTTTTACGCGCCTAATTACGAAGTAATAAAACAAACGGAAGAAGATTCGGTTACACTTTTAAATTTGGTTTCTAACAATTCTTGGGATTTTGATACAAATATTCTTGATACCAAGTTAAAGTCCGATAAGAATATTGTGGTAGTTACAGATGCTCAATTAAACATTGTTTTTGCAACCAAGAATATGTGGAATATGAGTCAATACTACCCAGAAGAAATTATTGGTAAAAGCCCTAAAATGTTCCAAGGTAACTTAACATCCAAATCTACCTTAAAAATAGTTTCTGATGCAGTTAAAGAACAAAAGCCTTTTGAAGTTACGGTAGTCAATTATAGAAAAGACGGTTCAACATACCATTGTTGGATACAAGGGCATCCAATATTTGACAAAAAAGGTAAAATTGTCAACTTTATTGCCTTTGAAAAAGAAGTTGCCTAAGATGTAAGTGTTTATAAAAAAAGGGTCGCTATTAGCGACCCTTTTTTTATACATTATATTGAAACAGACTAAATATCGCCCGACTCTATTTCACTTACCCTTAAGGTATTTACCATACCTTTATCCTTAATAGGCATTGCTGCAAGACTAATTATCATATCCCCTACCTGTAAATAACCTTTATTGAAGGCAATGCGGTTAACATCATCAACTGTATCATCGGTAGATACAAATTTGTCATAATAAAAAGCTTTTACACCCCATAATAAATTAAGTTGTGTAAGTATTCTTCTGTTTGATGTAAACACCAAGATATGCGCACTTGGTCTCCATGCTGAAATTTGAAAAGCGGTATAACCACTATTTGTCAAAGTTGAAATTGCTTTCGCCTTAATATCGTTTGCCATTGTTGCGGCATGATAACAAATAGACTTGGTAATAAATCTTTTGGTACGAATATGTGGTGGATCATGTGGTACATGAATTAAATCAGAACCTTCTACACTCTCCAAGATACTAGACATTTTTTCAATAACCTGTACAGGGTAATTACCCACAGAGGTTTCACCTGATAGCATTACCGCATCCGCACCATCCATTACGGAATTGGCAACGTCGTTTACCTCTGCCCTTGTTGGTGTAAGACTAGTTATCATAGTCTCCATCATTTGGGTTGCTATAATTACAGGTATTCTAGCTTTTTTGGCTCTTAATACTAATTGCTTTTGAATTAATGGAACCTCTTGTGCAGGAACTTCAACACCCAAATCACCACGTGCCACCATTAAACCATCACAATACGCAACAATTTTATCAATATTCTCTACAGCTTCCGGTTTTTCAATCTTAGCTATTATTGGAATTTTATGCTCAGAATGTTTATTTATAATATTCTGCAGATCAATTAAATCTTGACTAAAACGTACAAAAGAAAGTGCGATCCAATCTACCTCTAAAGAAATGGCAAATTCAGCATCTTTAATATCCTTTGGGGTAAGTGCCGGTAAAGAGATATTTGTATTAGGTAAGTTAACACCCTTTTTAGATTTTAATGGACCTCCTTGTATAACCTTTGCCAAAACTTCATCTTCACCATTAGTTTTAACAACCTCGAACATTAATTTACCATCATCTAAAAGAATACGTTCCCCAGCTTTTACATCTCTTGGAAACTCTTTGTAGTTCATGTAAACGCGTTCTGCATTACCTTCAAAAGGCTTACCGGTTACAAATGTTATTTCATCACCAGGACTTACTACAACGTCACCTGCCATTACGCCTACACGTAATTTAGGACCTTGTAAATCAGCTAAAATAGAAGTGTTGGTTTCCATTTCGGCATTTAATTCACGTATCATATTTACACGCTCCTTAACATCTTCATAATCTGCATGGGAAAAGTTTATCCTGAATACATCTACTCCTGCATCAATCATGCTTCTGAGCACTTCTTTTTTGCTAGTTGCAGGACCCAGGGTCGCTACAATTTTCGTCTTTTTTACAGTTGGCATATTTAAAAAATTAGATTGTTCTTTGATTTTAGTTTGTCAGTACTTATTTCATATGCTGCCATGACCCTAGGCAACATTAGTATATTTTTTATGAAGGAGTTTATATCAACTTCCTTATCCGTTTCAATTTTTATAAGGTAATCAACATCCTTATACTCAGGTATGAGCCTTGGCATTTTATATGTTGTTTCATTCTTAAATAAATCGTCATGAACTATGAGTTCCTTTTCAGTACTATGATTGGCAATCAATACCCAATACATATCATTATACTCATCTTCCCATTCAAAAATGGGAAACGATTTGTTTTCATCAAGAATATAATTTTTTTTTGCTCTTACAAATTTTGCCTTTAGAGTTTTGTTCAAGCCATAGGCCAATGAAAAATCTTCTAAGGTAGTGTGTAAAGCTATAAGGCTAAAAGATTCATCATAAAAATCCTCATTTATTTTATAAGTCGTAGCCATACCTCAACAAAACGGTAAATATAGAACTTCTATGCTATAAAGCCTAGTTAGATAAATTGATAAAAACACATTAAAAGTTATTAAAATGTTAGCTTTTTATCATTTTGTTAAATGATTAGCTACCCATTTTATCCTGTAAGGCAAAAAATGCTCTTTTTGACGCTCTCTCTTCAGCTTTCTTTTTTGAGGTTGCCCTTGCCTTGGCAACTACATCTCCACCTATGGAGAGTTTTACGGCAAAATGCTTAAGGGGATCATTGCCCGTATCTTCATAAACATCAAAATCGAAAGATTTCTTTTTCTTTTGACACCATTCGATTACCAAACTCTTGTAACTAATGACCCTACCTTCTAGTTGCTCAATATCAACATAAGGATCTACTACTCTCTTGTAAATAAATTTTTCACAATACTTATAGCCACGATCTAAGTAAATTGCGCCAACTAAAGCTTCAAAGACGTTGCCATGGATATTTTGACCAAAGTGAGATTTTGGTATTCTACTTTCCACAAAATTTATAAGTCCAAGATCTTTTCCTAACTCGTTCAAGTGCTCCCTACTTACAATTTTAGAACGCATTTTAGTTAAATAACCTTCATCACCTGCAGGTACCTCGCTATATAAATGTTTAGATATTATAGTGCCTAGCATTGAATCTCCCAAAAACTCTAGACGCTCATAATTCATAGGATTACCTTTGTCGTCCTTTTTATTCATGGACCTATGAAGAAAGGCTTTTTTATATATGGACAAGGTCTTAGGTTTAAAACCTAAAATTTTAGTTATTCCCCAAAAAAAATCCCCATCCTCCTTTGGATGGGAATTAAATAAGTTTGAGGGAAATGACATAAAACTAATTAATCTATTTTTTTGAAAACCACACATGCATTGTGTCCGCCAAAGCCAAATGTGTTGCTCATGGCAACTTTTACATCTCGTTTTTGAGCTTTGTTCAATGTTAGGTTTAAACTAGGATCTATATTTTCATCTACCGTGGTGTGGTTTATAGTTGGTGGCACCATACCATGTTCCATAGCCAATATCGATGCTATTGCTTCGATAGCGCCCGCTGCTCCTAGCAGGTGACCGGTCATAGATTTTGTAGAATTAATATTTATTTTCTTTGCGTGCTCACCAAAAACTTTGGTTATTGCCTTAAGTTCCGCAACATCGCCCAAAGGTGTTGAAGTACCATGTGTATTAATAGCATCTACATCTTCAATGGACATACCTGCATCCCTTAGACAGTTTTCCATTACTCTAACAACCCCAATACCATCTGGGTGCGGAGCCGTCATATGGTAAGCATCACTTGACATACCGCCACCTGCAACTTCCGCATATATTTTAGCACCTCTGGCAACGGCATGCTCATACTCTTCAAGAACCAAGGCTCCTGCACCTTCACCTAGAACAAAACCATCCCTGGTTGCATCAAAAGGTCTAGAAGCTGTCTCAGGACTATCGTTTCTTGTTGATAATGCGTGCATTGCACCAAAACCTCCCATACCAGCAATAGTTACCGCAGCTTCACTACCACCTGTTACAATGACGTCACAATGACCCAATCGTATATAGTTCAATGCATCTATCATTGCATTTGCCGATGATGCACAAGCGGAAACGGTGGTATAATTAGGTCCCATAAAACCATGCTTAATGGATATGTTACCCGGGGCAATATCAGCGATCATTTTTGGAATAAAGAACGGATTGAATCTTGGTGTACCGTCTCCGTTGGCAAAATTCATTACCTCGTTCTGAAAAGTTTCCAAACCTCCAATACCCGCTCCCCAAATAACACCTACGCGAAATTTATCTAGTTTCTCTAAATCTAATTTAGAATCACGAATAGCTTCATCTGATGATACAAGTGCGTACTGCGCAAATCTATCCAGCTTACGGCCTTCTTTTCTATCAAAGTGATCTTCTGTCTTGTAATTCTTAAGCTCACAAGCGAATTTTACTTTGAACTTTTCTGTATCATAATAAGTAATGGGCGCTGATCCACTTTTACCGTTTACCAAAGCATCCCAATACTCTTCAATATTATTACCTATTGGGGTAAGTGCCCCCAAACCTGTAACTACAACTCGCTTTAACTGCATTTAACTTTGTATTTGTTTAAATCTAAACCAAGCGTAAATTAAAAAAAATTATCCATGCGGAGCATTTACCACATGGATAATTTGAATTCTATTTAAGAAAACATGTTTTACTTAGCTTCTTCTATATAGCTGATGGCTTGACCAACAGTTGCGATATTCTCAGCTTGATCGTCTGGAATTTGAATATCAAATTCTTTTTCGAACTCCATTATCAACTCTACCGTGTCTAATGAATCTGCGCCTAAATCGTTAGTAAAGCTAGCCTCGGTTACCACTTCGTTCTCATCAACTCCTAATTTATCAACGATGATAGCTTTAACTCTTGATGCAATGTCTGACATAATAATATTTGTTTTAAAAATTTAAATTGAAGGCAAAAATAAAAAACTTTGGTTTAATTACACTAATTGTGGTTAAAATGTATGGTAATTTAATAAAATTAAAGACATGTGCTGTAATTTTGCCGTATTAATATTTTGTTTCGGTAACGTTGATAAAAGGTATTGAAAAGTAGTGAGGTATTAGAACTATACTATTTAATCGTTTTTTTCTAAATTCTGACAAGCTTTAAATTTGCTTTATTTGCCAAACTTAATTTCATTGTTCGTTATCTTATAAAGACCCTTTCTATTGAAAACCAAGAAAATTATTCTTTTTGCCTCAGGTTCTGGATCTAATGTTGAAAACATTGCCAATTATTTTAAGCTTCGCAAAGATGTTACTATATGCTGTGTACTTACCAACAAAAGCGATGCCAAAGTCATTGAACGCTGTAACAGACTTGAAATCAATGCTTTATTTTTTAACAGGCAAGCGTTTTCAAACAGTAATTTTATTCTAGATATGCTACGGTCATTAGAACCCGACCTAATAGTGTTGGCCGGCTTTCTATGGAAAATACCCGAAGCCATTACCAATGCCTTCCCCAATAAGATTATAAACATACACCCTGCCCTATTACCAAAATACGGCGGCAAAGGCATGTACGGTATGCATGTTCATAATGCCGTAAAAGAGGCCAAAGAGACGGAAACCGGTATTACCATCCATTACGTTAATGCACATTATGATGAGGGTGCTATTATACAACAGGCAAAAACCGTAGTAGATCCAAAAGATGCCCCTGAGGATATCGCATCAAAAGTACACCTGTTGGAATATGAATTTTTTCCAAAGGTCATAGACGAATTATTATCTAAACAGTAATGGGTAAAAAGAAAAAGTTCTATGTTGTTTGGAAGGGTAAAAAGCCGGGTATTTATGAAACATGGAAAGAATGTAAAAAATCCATCGACGGCCATGCCGGTGCCGAATACAAATCATTTGAATCTTTTGAGGTAGCCAAAAAGGCATATAACGGTACTTACGCAGATTTTAAGGGAAAGAAAAAAACAACATCTACTTTATCCAAAGAAGAACTTTTAAAAATAGGCCTGCCAAATTATCATTCTATTTCTGTTGATGCTGCTTCTAGCGGTAACCCCGGCGTTATGGAATATCAGGGTGTAGACACCAAAACACGTAAAAAACTATTTAAACAGGGTCCTTTTCCGCAGGGCACCAATAACATTGGGGAGTTTTTAGCCTTGGTGCACGGATTGGCATTTTTAAAAGAACGAAATAGCGATCGTATTATCTACACAGATTCCAGAACCGCAATGAGCTGGGTGCGAAAAAAGAAATGTAACACCAAGCTAACGGCATCTACTAAAAATAAAAACCTTTTTGAACTTATAACAAGGGCTGAAGATTGGCTTAAGAAGAACACCTATACTACCGTTATTGTAAAATGGGAGACGAAAGCCTGGGGAGAAATTCCTGCCGATTTTGGTAGGAAATAATTGGCATTTTATATCAACAATTCGTCTTTGATAACTATTACAATTTGTATTCGATAAACCGTTTTAATTAGCTTTTCAAAATCGTATATTTGCAGCTTAAATTTTTTCACATTTATGGGCAAGCTTTTAATAGTAGGTACTGTCGCTTTTGATGCAATAGAAACTCCTTTTGGTAAAACGGATAAAATATTGGGCGGCGCAGCTACCTATATTGGCTTAGCGGCATCTCAATTTGATGTTGATTCAGCTATCATTTCTATTGTAGGTGATGACATGCCTAAAGAATATTTAGACCTTTTAACCGATCGCGGTATTGACATTTCTGCATTGGAAATTGTTGAGGGCGGTAAAACCTTTTATTGGAAAGGAAAATACCACAACGACTTAAATACCAGAGACACCTTGGTAACGGAGTTAAATACTTTAGAGGACTTCAACCCTGTTGTACCGGAAAGTTATAATGATGCAGATGTGGTTATGCTTGGGAACCTTCACCCAATTGTTCAAATGGGCGTTATCAACCAGATGAAAAAGCGACCAAAACTAATAGTATTGGATACCATGAATTTTTGGATGGACAATGCTTTAGATGATTTAATGAACGTTATTAAACATATAGATGTAATAACCATTAATGATGAAGAGGCCAGACAATTAACCGGTGAATATTCCTTGGTTAAGGCTGCGCAAAAGATTTTTACCATGGGACCTAAGTATGTAGTGATCAAAAAAGGAGAGCATGGCGCACTTTTGTTCAATGAAGACCAGATCTTTTTTGCACCGGCGTTACCTTTAGAAGAAGTATTTGATCCTACTGGTGCCGGAGATACCTTTGCCGGAGGTTTTTCAGGCTATTTGGCAGCAAGCGGTGATAGCTCTTTTGAGAATATGAAAAAGGCAATTATACACGGTTCTAATCTGGCATCCTTTAGTGTAGAGAAATTTGGAGCGGAAAGAATGTTGCAGTTAGACCGAAAAGAAATTAGAGAAAGACTGCATCAGTTCAAAAAATTGACCCAGTTTGACATAGAATTACAATAATCCCCTAGCCCCAAAATATTTTGGGGTTTTTTTAATACCAAAAACAATGAGTGACGCAATTAAGCATGAGTGTGGTATTTCTGTAATACGGTTATTAAAACCTTTAGAGTATTACAAGGAAAAGTATGGAACAGCATTTTATGGTGTAAATAAAATGTACTTAATGATGGAAAAACAACATAACCGTGGTCAAGACGGTGCAGGTTTTGCCAGCATTAAATTAGATGTAAAAGCAGGGGAACGCTACATGAGCCGTGTTCGTTCTTGTCAGCAACAGCCTATACAGGACATTTTTGCACAAATTAATGATCGTATCAATACCGAGATGAAAGAGCATCCGGAGTATGAGCATGATGTTGCCTTGCAAAAAAAGAACATACCTTATATAGGTGAACTCCTTTTAGGCCATGTGCGTTATGGTACTTTTGGCAAAAATAGCATTGAGAGCGTTCATCCTTTTTTAAGACAGAACAACTGGATGCACCGTAACTTAATTGTTGCCGGTAATTTTAATATGACCAATGTTCATGAGCTTTTTGACAACCTGGTTCAACTTGGCCAGCATCCTAAAGAAATGGCAGATACCGTTACGGTAATGGAGAAAATAGGTCATTTCCTTGATGATGCCGTTGCTAAACTATATAAGCAGATAAAAAAAGAAGGATATACCAAACAACAAGCTTCGCCCATTATTGCAGAACGTTTAAAGGTCTACAAGATATTAAAAAGGGCCGCCAAGAATTTTGATGGTGGTTATGCCATGGCAGGTTTGTTAGGCCATGGTGATGCTTTTGTCTTGCGGGATCCTAGTGGTATTAGACCCGCTTATTATTACAGGGATGATGAAGTTGTTGTAGTGGCCTCAGAAAGACCTGCTATACAAACGGTATTCAACGTACCTTATGATGAGGTAAAAGAACTTGACCCTGGTGCCGCCATTATCATTAAAAAGAACGGTACCAGTGCCATTCACCAAATTCAGGAACCTAAAGAACGCAAAGCATGTTCTTTTGAACGTATTTACTTTTCTAGAGGTAGTGATAAGGAGATTTACCAAGAACGTAAAGCTTTAGGTAAATTGGTATTTCCACAGATATTGGAATCTATAAATGAGGATATCAAGAACACTGTATTCTCTTATATACCAAATACTGCAGAAACTTCTTTTTACGGTATGGTAAAAGAGGCCCAAAACTATTTGAACCAGAAAAAAGAAGAACAAATACTTGCATTAGGTCCTGCAATTACCGGCGAGCAACTTCATGAAATACTAGAGGTTCGTCCAAGAATTGAAAAAGTAGCCATTAAAGATGCCAAGCTAAGAACCTTTATTACGCAAGATAGTAGTAGGGATGATCTAGTTGCCCATGTATATGACATTTCTTATGGTTCTGTAAAAAAAGGTGATAACCTAGTTATTATAGATGATAGCATAGTTCGTGGTACAACACTTAAAAAGAGTATACTAAGAATATTGGATAGGCTATCACCTAAGAAGATAATCGTGGTATCATCGGCACCACAAATTAGATACCCGGATTGTTATGGTATAGACATGGCAAAATTAGAGGACTTTATAGCTTTTAAAGCAGCATTGGCTTTGCATGAAGACAATAACTCCATGCATATTGTGGAAGAAATCTATCAAAAATGTTTGACCCAAGTCAATAGCCATGATAATGACGTCATTAACTACGTGAAAGAATTCTATGCTCCTTTTAGCGCCAAGGAAATTTCTAAGAAAACAGGAGAACTATTAAGTCCTGAAGGGATAAACGCAGAAGTTTCTATTATTTACCAAACTATTGAAAACTTACATGAAGCCTGTCCTAAAAATTTGGGAGATTGGTATTTTACCGGTAATTACCCTACCCCAGGTGGAAATAGAGTGGTCAACAGAGCATTTATCAATTTCTATGAAGGCAACAATGAACGCGCATATTAAATAATATTTCGATGAAATACATTCAATTCATGTATTTCATCGATGATAATGGTATTTTATCGACTGGATGGTCGAATTGGCTTAACCCTCTTTACTTTTAAAGCTACCATAGCATAAGTAGGTTAAGTTCATGGTAAGATTTGGGGCAAAAAAGGTGGAGTTTTCTCCGCCTTTTTTATTTTGGGACATTTAGGAGACCACCGTATTGTAATCCAATTCTTCACATTAGCCTCTTTAACGTTATTAAAAGACGTTCAGCCAATACCTTTTATATTTCTTAACAAGCCTATTACATTTACGAAACCATAGCATAAGTAGGTTAAGTTCATGGTAAGATTTGGGGAAAAAGGCGGAGCTATGCTCCGTCTTTTTATTTTATGCCAATTGCTATCTCAACCAAAATGCTTAAAACACCCATAATTATTAAATCTAGTAGTACAACCTAAGTTTGTGACATACAACGATCAGCTTTTTATAAAACAATGAACGCATATATATTTACAGGACCATAGCATAAGTAGGTTAAGTTCATGGTAAGATTTGGGGAAAAGACGGAGCTATGCTTCGTCTTTTTATTTTACACCAACTTCTATTGCATCCTCAACACTAAAAAACATCCTCAATATTTTATTCCAGTAATACAACCTAAGTTTGTGAAGTACAACGATTAGCTTTTAATAAAACAATGAACACATATATATTTACAGGACCATAGCATAAGTAGGTTAAGTTCATGGTAAGATTTGGGGAAAAGACGGAGCTATGCTTCGTCTTTTTATTTTATACCAATTGGCTTATAAAACAGCTAGTTACCCCTTATAGCCCACCCCTGTAAAAACATCAGCACATAAATAAAAGTTGATTTTTTTCATAAAAATCCTTTTTTTATTTACTCAATACCAGTAATTTAGTCTCGCCATAGCATAAGTAGGTTAAGTTTATGGTAAGATTTGGGACGAAAAGGGTGGAGACTTCTCCGCCCTTTTCTATTTTAAAAACAAAAAAACCACCCATGAAAATTTCATAAGTGGTTTCCTACAAGATAGTTAGGAATTACTATACTATCTTATTTGTTACTAGCGTATCTTTTAGATACTTCGTCCCAGTTAATGATATTGAAAAAAGCTTCAATATATTCTGGTCTCTTATTTTGGTAATTTAAGTAATATGCATGCTCCCAAACATCTAATCCTAAGATAGGTTGTCCTCCACATTCAACACCTGGCATTAAAGGATTGTCTTGATTAGGAGTAGAACAAACTTCTACTTTACCCCCTTCATGAACACATAACCATGCCCATCCAGAACCAAATCTAGTACCTGCCGCTGCAGTGAATTTATTTTTGAATTCTTCAAAAGAACCAAAAGCACTATCAATTGCAGTTGCTAATTCCCCACTTGGCTTTCCGCCACCGTTTGGTGATAAAATTGTCCAGAATAATGAGTGGTTATAAAATCCACCGCCATTATTTCTAACAGCACCGTTACTCATATCCAAACCAGTTAAAATATCTTCTATAGATTTACCATCCAAGTCTGTACCTTCAATAGCGGCATTTAACTTACTTGTATATCCGTTGTGATGTTTTGTATGATGTATTTCCATAGTCCTAGCATCAATATGAGGCTCAAGAGCATCATAAGCGTAAGGCAATTTTGGTAGTTCAAAAGCCATAATTTATGTGTTTTTAGATTAATATTAATAGTATTTCAAAGTTACGGATTTTAACATTTATATTCACGTAATAATTTGTTAAGAACTGTACAGGATTCCTTAATTTGCGGTAAAAATCTGTGTCAAGTAATTCTTTTACCATATACAATGCTTCTGCGGGATCCGGCAAAACCTATGCCCTTGCCAAGGTATACTTGAAAATTATACTGGCTTCTCCTCAAAATTTCAGAAAGATATTGGCCATTACATTTACCAATAAAGCGGTAAATGAAATGAAGCACAGAATATTGAACAGTTTGTTCGAATTTGCCAACACTACGTCTGTTGAAAATGCAAATCCATTATTCAACGACATATTAAATGAAACCGATTATACCTTTGAAGAACTTCCTGCCCTAAGTAAACTGCGATTAAAGCAAATTTTGCATAACTACGCTTTTTTTGACATTTCTACCATTGATAAGTTTACCCATAGGCTTATTAGAACCTTTGCGAAAGATTTAAAGATTCCTCAGAATTTTGAAGTGGTACTAGATGTGGACCTACTATTACAAGAAGCGGTTGAGCGCATAATCAGTAAAGCAGGCGAAGATCCTGAATTTACCAAAGTACTGCTAGATTTTGCCCTTGAAAAAATTGAAGATGACCGTAGTTGGGATATTGGATTTGATCTTTTAAAAATAGGAAAGCTCATATTCGACGAAAACAACGCAGAACATTTAAAACAATTAAAAGATGTTGAATTAAGCGACTTCTTAAAATTACAAAGCCATCTAAAAAAACAAAACAAAAATCTGGAGAAGCGTATTGTTGAACTTGCCAGCGCTTCTATAGCTACTATCACTGCATCTGGATTAGACTTTAAAGATTTCCCCAGGGAAACATTGCCTAACCACTTTAAAAAGATAATTGCCGGCAACTTTACGCCTACCCAACTTTACAATAATAAACTAGGGGATAATTTAACTGATGGAAAAATAGTAAAAGCAACGGTTAAAAATGTACCAGATGATTTAGCTCCACAATTACTTCATAACTATCAAGGCATAAAAGAGCTTATTTACAAAAGGGGGTTATATTCAAACATCAATAGAAACATTGTTCCTTTTGCACTTTTAAATGCTATTCAAAAAGAGCTGAAAATCATTCAAGAAGAAAAAGACCAATTGTCTATTTCAGAATTTAATACACTTATTGCCAAAGAGGTCAAAGATCAACCAGCTCCGTTCATTTACGAAAGACTCGGCGAAAAATACCGTCATTATTTTATTGATGAATTTCAAGATACTTCGCAAATGCAATGGGAAAATCTTATTCCGTTGATCGGCAATGCCATGGAGGGCGAAGATGAACTTGGTAGTACCGGATCTTTATTTTTGGTTGGCGACCCCAAACAAGCCATTTACAGATGGCGTGGCGGCAAAGCAGAACAATTTCTAGAATTGGCAACACACCAAAGCCATCCGTTTACAGTACAATCCGATCTTGTTACCTTACCCAAAAACTATAGAAGCTACTCAGAAGTCATTAACTTCAACAATAACTTCTTTCAAAGTATTAGTCCGTTTTTAGAAAACGACATTTACCAAGAATTCTTTAAAATTGGCAACACACAAGAAACCAACCAAAAAGAAGGTGGCTATGTACAAATCTCATTATTGGAAGAAGATACTGATGAAGAGTACGCAGCAAGTACGTTGGCAACAATTCAACAATGCCTGGAAAATGGGTATACCTATAGTGACATCTGTATTATCATAAGAAAGAAAAAGCATGGCCTGGTACTGGCAGATTTTTTAATGCAGCATGAAATACCCGTTGTTTCTTCAGATTCATTACTGCTCAGTGAAAGTGCCAAAGCTATTTTCTTGGTGCAGCTTATTCGGTATATGGTCCAGCCTACGGAGCTAGAGATCCAATATGAGATTTTGAATTTTCTATCTGAAGGAAAAAAAGACAAACATGCATATATCTTTGAAAACCTAGAAAAGCTAGATGAACATTTATTGGAAGCATACGGGTTCAATGCTTCTAAGCTAAGGCAAGCATCGGTTTTTGACGGATTGGCTTATGCCATTAAAACTTTTGACCTTATTCCTACTTCAGACGCACACCTTTCCGCTTTTATGGACCTTGTTTTTGACATTGAACAAAAATATGGTTCAGATATGCAATCGTTTTTAGATTATTGGGACAAGAAAGGAAACTCGGCAAGTATCAGTACACCAGAAAATATGGAATCGGTACAGATCATGACCATTCACAAATCTAAAGGACTAGAATTTCCGGTTGTTATTTTTCCGTATGCCGATTCAAATGTGTTCGAAGAAATTGACCCTAAATTATGGCTTCCGGTAAACAAAGAAGAGTTTCTTGGTTTTTCAGAAGTACTTATCAATAAAAAGCAAGAAGTTCAAGAATATGGCGAATTGGAATCTTTGCTGTATGAAATAGACCATCAGAAATTACAATTAGATGCTTTCAACCTATTATATGTAGTTCTTACCAGAGCGGTCAATGCCCTATATATTATAAGTGCCAATAAACTTGATAAAAAAGGAGAACACAATACCAATTACTATTCTGGGTTATTCATTCATTTCCTTAAAAGTATTGGGGAATATCAACAAGATAAACTAACATATGACTTTGGCGTATTTATGCCAAAAGCTTCTAAACAGCAATCTAGTACAGACCAGTTAACTATACCTTATATATATACCAATAAAGATAGACCAGATTTTAAGATTCTTGCCCTGGCAGGTACTTTATGGGACGAAGGTCTGGATGTAGCCCTTAACCAAGGTAACGTAATACATTATATATTAAGCGTTATCTACACTACGGCCGATTTAGATAGAGCTGTACAAATGGCGCTACAAAAAGGATTGATCAAAGAACAAGAAGTTAACGGTATTAAGGAAATTGTAAAAAAGGTCATCTTTCATAAAAATTTGACGAAATTTTACCAAAACGATGTAGAGGTATTAAATGAACGAGACCTATTATTGGCCGATGGTAATGTTCAAAGACCGGACAGGGTCGTTTTAAAAAACAATCATGCTACCATTATTGACTATAAAACCGGGGAACAAAGCCCTAAATATCATCAACAGATAAATGCATATGCCCAGAGTTTTTCAAATATGGGCTACACGATCGATCATAAAATTATTGTATACATTAATACAGAAATAGAATTAGATTATATATAAAGGAATATGTACGGAAAAATCAAGCAACATTTACAGCAAGAAATTGAGAACATTAAAAACGACGGTCTCTTTAAAGAAGAACGGGTTATTGTCTCTCCACAAGATGCCGTTATTAAAATAGACACCGGACAAGAGGTAATAAACTTTTGCGCCAACAACTATTTGGGCCTTTCATCTCACCCAGAAGTTATACAAGCGGCCAAAGATGCTATGGATACGCATGGCTTTGGTATGTCTTCTGTTCGTTTTATCTGTGGCACCCAGGATATTCACAAAACTTTGGAACAAAAGATCGCTCATTTCTACGGTACCGAAGATACCATTTTGTATGCGGCGGCCTTCGATGCCAATGGCGGCGTATTTGAACCTTTACTTACTGCAGAAGATGCAATCATTTCAGATTCGTTGAACCATGCCTCAATCATAGATGGTGTTCGTTTATGTAAAGCAAAACGTTATAGATATGCCAATAGTGATATGGCAGACCTAGAGGCGCAGTTGATAAAAGCAAACGAAGACGGCACACGATTTAAAATCATTGTTACTGACGGTGTATTCTCTATGGACGGTATTATAGCTCCGCTAGATCAAATTTGCGATCTGGCCGATAAGTATGATGCCTTGGTTATGATCGATGAATGCCATGCCACCGGTTTCATAGGCGAAAAGGGAAAAGGAACCTTAGAGGAAAAAGGAGTAATGGGCAGAATAGACATTATTACGGGAACCTTGGGCAAGGCACTAGGTGGCGCCATGGGCGGATACACTACGGGTAAAAAAGAAATTATAACCTTGCTTAGACAGAGGTCTAGACCGTACCTGTTTTCAAATTCTTTGGCTCCGGCAATTGTAGGGGCATCTATAAAGGTATTTGATATGTTAGAGAACGACACTTCTTTGAGAGATACGTTGCAAGAAAATACCGCATACTTTAAAGAAGGCATTAAAAACGCGGGGTTTGACATTGTTGACGGAGATTCCGCTATTGTACCCGTAATGTTGTACGATGCCAAGTTATCACAAGATATGGCGAACAGATTATTAGAAAAGGGTATTTATGTTATCGGGTTTTTCTATCCGGTAGTACCAAAAGGCAAGGCACGTATAAGAGTACAACTATCTGCGGCGCATACCAAAGAACATTTAGATGCCGCTATCAAAGCATTTACGGAGGTTGGAAAAGAGCTAAAAATCGTTTAAATGCAATATTTAATCTATTAAATGCATTAAAAAAAATAGGAAATTGATTTTGTTAATAATATTTAACAAGTTACATTTGCAGCTAATAAACACTTAAACTTAAAATTTAATACATGAAACATCTTAGCAAATTATTGGCGGTTGCCCTACTTGTTGTAGGTATCAACAGCATACAAGCGCAAGACGAGAATAACCCTTGGCAAGTGCAATTTGGGGTTAATGCCATTGACGTATATCCAACTTCGGATGTAAGTTCTTTCGGTAACGAATTCTTCAATGTGAACGATCACTGGAACATTTTACCTTCTATATCTTACATAGGAGTATCTAAGTCAATAGGAGATGGTTTCTCTGTTGGTGCTAGAGGTTCTCTTAACAAAATCAGCAAATTAGGTGATACTAGCGTTGACGATTTATCTCACTACGCTATAGATGGTACAATAAAATATGATTTGATCAAAAGACAAACTGTAATCGATCCTTTCGTAGAGATCGGTGGTGGTTACACTTGGGTTGATGAAATTGGAGCTGGAACTGTAAACGGTGGTCTTGGTTTGAACATCTGGTTCACTGAGAACTTAGGTCTTACTTTACAATCTTCTTACAAGCATGCTTTCGAAGATTACGGTGTAAAACATTTCCAACACTTAGCTGGTATCTCAGTTAAATTTGGTGGTACTGATACTGACGGTGACGGTATCTACGATAAAGATGATGCTTGTCCAGAAGTTGCTGGTCTTGAAGCATTCAACGGTTGTCCAGATTCTGACGGTGACGGTATAGAAGACAGCAAAGATGCTTGTCCTAACGAAGCTGGTTCTAAAGAAATGAACGGATGTCCTGATGCTGACGGTGACGGTGTTGCTGATAAAGATGACGCTTGTCCTAACGAAGCTGGTCTTCCTGCTTTAGCTGGTTGTCCTGATGCTGATGGTGACGGTGTTGCCGATAAAGATGACGCTTGTCCTTCTGAAGCTGGTCCTGCTGAAAACAAAGGTTGTCCTTGGGCTGATAAAGACGGTGACGGTGTACTTGACAAAGATGATCAATGTCCAGATGTTGCTGGTACAGTAGCTAACGCTGGTTGTCCTGAAGTAACTGAAGAAGTTCAAAAGCAATTGAACGATTACGCTAGAACTATCTTATTTGATACTGGTAAATCTTCTATCAAAGCTGAGTCTACTTCTGTAATGGTTGACATTATCACAATCCTTAAAGAATACCCTAACGCTAAGTTTACTGTTGAAGGTCATACTGACAGCGTAGGTAGCGAAAAATTAAACCAAAGCCTTTCTGAGTCAAGAGCTCTTTCTGTAAAAGAATTCTTAGTAGACAAAGGAATTGAAGAGTTTAGATTATCTGCTGTAGGTTACGGTGAGTCTAAGCCAATGGCTACAAACAATACAAGAGCTGGTAGAGCTCAAAACAGAAGGGTAGAAATTAACTTAGTAAAATAAGTTTAATAAAAACCTAAGTGTTTTAATAAATAAAAGCTCCGCAATATTGCGGAGCTTTTTTATTTTTACCACATGCAGAGCTTTATAAAAGATGTAGTACAAGAAGTAATCAAGAATAACCCAAATACGGGTAACGTAGTTTTTATACTACCCAGTAAACGTGCCGGTGTTTTCCTTAAAAAAATATTATCACAATCACTTACCCAGACCGTACTTGCGCCTGAAATCTACAGCATAGAAGATTTTATAGAAAAGGTTTCCAATCTGGTTACCGCAAATACTACTACACAATTATTTGAACTCTATAACGCCTATTTAAATATTGGTGATTATGAAAAAGAATCTTTCGATTCTTTCTTAAAATGGGGACAAATACTATTACAAGATTTTAATGAAGTGGACCGCTACTTGGTCAACGCATCTACCTTATACCAAAATGTTGCTGCAATACAAGAGGTCAACCATTGGTCATTAAATACCGATAATTCTGAAATGATCGAAAACTACCTTCATTTCTGGAGGTATTTAGAAGGTATATATCATCAATTTAACAACCGTTTGCTAGAACAAGGACTGGGTCACCAAGGACTCATTTACAAAACCTCTGTTTCTGAATTACCAAATTACCTGGATAGCACTACTAAAAAACATGTATTTATGGGCTTTAACGCCCTAAACACCGCAGAGAGTATTCTTATACAGACTATTTTAGAAAAGACAGATGCCTCAATATATTGGGACATAGACCCTTATTTTCTGCAAGACAACATACATGATGCTGGTTATTTTATACGTAACTATCAAAAAACCTGGAATGTTCTAAAGGACAAACCCTTGGCAGGACTCACCAATTACTACAATACGAAAAAGAATATTGAGATTATTGGTGTACCTAAAAATGTTTCACAAGTAAACTACGTTGGTAATTTGTTGAGTAAAATTCAAGACGAATCTCCAGATGCATTACGTAACGCTGCAATTGTACTTGGTAATGAAGAGCTGTTGAATCCGTTACTGAATTCAATACCCGATACTATTCCTGCCACGAACATTACCATGGGTCAAAAATTGGAATCTACCACATTGGCAAGCTTTTTTACCAACCTTATAGAGTTTCATGAACAAAAAACCGAAAAAGGATGGTTTTACAAGCATTTATTGAATCTATTGACACATTCGTATGCAGTTCTTTTATTTGATGCCAACGAGGTCTCTACAGAGCGTTTGGTTTCAAAGATCAAAACAAATAATTGGTCTTACATTTCCAATACACAAATACGTGAACTACTACCTGAAAATACAGCTATTAACTTACTTTTTGAAGATGTAAAAAATAACCCCCACACGCTCTTGGATAACTTTCTTGCACTAGTTCAAGACATTAGAACTATAGAACTAGTACAACAGAATTCCCTGTTATTAGAACAACTTTATAAATTCTTTACCTTATTTAATCAACTAAAAGATCTTTGTACCAACTTTACTTATATCAACAACCTTAAAAGCCTTAAACATCTGTTCAGCCAATTATTGAGTTCAGAAACTTTGGACTTTCAAGGAAACCCTATAGAAGGCATTCAGATTATGGGGATGTTGGAAAGTAGGTTGTTAGATTTTGAAACCATTATTATTACTTCGGTTAACGAGGGAGTATTGCCATCGGGGAAATCTAATAATTCGTTTATTCCTTTCGACCTGAAAATCAAAAACGGATTACCTACCTACAAAGAGAAAGATGCTGTTTATACCTATCACTTTTATCGATTACTGCAACGCGCCAAAAACGTATATATTCTTTACAATACAGAACCAGATGCCTTGGAAGGTGGTGAACGTAGCAGATTAATTACCCAATTATTGACCGACGACAATAGAACGGATATAAAATCTTTCATTGCCACACCCACTATACAGCCAATTACCAAAAATATACAACAAGTTGAAAAAACAAAGAGCTTACTAGAACTTATTCAGGAAAAAGCTAGAAAAGGGTTTTCACCAAGTTCATTGAGTAATTACATTAGAAACCCAATTGATTTCTATAAGCAGAATCTATTGAACATCAATGAGGCCGTGCAGGTTGAAGAAACCCTTGCCCCCAATACTTTTGGTACTATTGTCCATGATAGCTTAGAAGAGTTGTACACCCCTTTAGTTGGCACAACCCTTACGAAAGAGTCTTTAAACGATATCCGTAAAAATGTAACCACCTCGGTAGCCCGTAACTTTGAAAAAACGTACAAGGAAGGGCACATCAGTTCTGGTAAAAACTATATTTCTTTTCATGTCATCCTCAAGTATATTCAAACATTTATAGATGCGGAAATAACCGCTATTAAAGACCATAGCATTAAAATAATTGCACTAGAACAGTCACTATCAGTACCCTTGGAAATTGCCGGATTGGACTTCCCCATTACATTAAAAGGAAAATTAGACCGTGTTGATGAATTTGATGGCGTTACCCGTATCATAGATTACAAAACAGGCAAGGTAGAACGACGAAATGTTGAACTAATGGATTGGGACGTACTTACGGAAGATTATCAGTTTAGCAAGGCTTTTCAATTGCTTTGCTACGGATTAATGTTTTTTAAAATGCATCCTGCAGATAACTTAACCATTCAAGCAGGTATTATCTCTTTAAAGAATTTTGCGGATGGTACGTTGCTGTTCGCACAAAAAGAAACTGCCCGAGGACCCAAAAATCACCTTATTACCAATGAGGTCATTTCTGATTTCGAGCAGATACTTGGTCAGTTAATTACAGAAATCTGTAATGCCGACATTCCTTTTACTGAAAAAGAAGTCTAAACTTATTTCTTGTCCGGTCTTGTTGGCCTTACCTCTATTTTACTAGGTAAGGTTCTTTCGTTCATCTGCAATAGATCTAACACCAATTCACCAATGTCCTCTGGTTGAATTTTCCATGCATCTTTATCACCTGGCTCATTATGGTTAAAATGTGTTGCTACAGAACCCGGCATTATGGTAGATACTTTTATACCGTACTGTCTAAGATCTAACATTGCAGCTTGTGTAAAGCCTACCACACCAAATTTTGAAGCATTATACCCAGCACCTTGAGCAAAGAAATTGGTACCTGCCAAACTTGCTAGGGTAATATAATAACCTTCTGTTTTCTTGAGGGACGCTACAGATGCCTTTAGAGTATGAAAAACACCACTAAGGTTTACATCTATCATTTGATGCCATTGTTCTTCGGTCATTTCATCTATGGGTGCAAAATTACCAACACCGGCATTTGCCAGAACAACATCTACTTGTCCCCATTTATCCGTTATTTTAGCTACGGCATTTTCTTCGTCTGAAAGTTTAGCGACATTAGATACAATTCCTAAAACATCATCGTTATTAAAATCTTTTAACGCCTGATCTACGCTTTCTTGAGACCTACCGCTAATGGCCACTTTCATGCCTTGACCCAATAATGTTTGCGCTACTGCAAAACCTATTCCCTTAGTGCCTCCTGTTATATACGCTACTTTATTTTTTAAATCTTTCATTGTTTCATTTTTAGATGACCACAAGTTACCAAATCTTATATTTTTTTCTTGTTCTTAAAGATTAAGAATTAACGGTTTTCATTTATTATATTTAAGTACAACTTAACACTCAACAATGAACAGAATTATCGTTTGGTCAATTACCGTGGCCCTCGCAGGATTTTTATTTGGTTTTGACACCGTTGTCATCAGCGGTGCCAATGAACCCATTAAACAAATTTGGAACACATCACCTTTATTTCATGGCACCTTTATCATGAGTATGGCGCTCTGGGGTACCGTAGTAGGCTCTCTTTTTGGTGGCATTCCCACCAAAAACCTAGGGCGTAAGAAAACGCTGTTATGGGTAGGTATTCTATTTCTGGTCTCCGCACTTGGCTCTGCCTTGGCGCAAGATCCATATTCATTTTCCCTATTCCGTTTCATTGGTGGTGTAGGTGTCGGTATTTCTTCGGTTGCCGCTCCTATTTACATTTCTGAAATTACAACTAAGGAGAACCGTGGAAAGCTTGGCGGACTTTACCAATTTTGGTTGGTATTCGGTATTTTGATCGCCTTTGTATCTAACTGGTTGTTAAAAGGTTTTGATGGTGCAAATGATTGGCGTTGGATGCTTGGTGTAGAAGCCATACC
>JAHDDL010000019.1:0-2479 GCA_020629415.1 Maribacter sp.
TATAGAGTATAGAGTATAGAGTATAGAGTATAGAGTATAGAGTATAGAGTATAGAAAATAAAAAATTATGAGCTGAATGCTAAAGGTTTCAACCTTCTTTCTAACATCTCTTCTCTAATTTCTATTTTCTTTTTTCTAACCTCTCTTTTCTAACCCTATCAAACCAAAATAATAATTACCCGGTATCACCGGAATTGAACATCATAAAATGAAAAAATTAGTACTAGCATACAGCGGCGGATTGGATACTTCTTATTGCGCCAAGCATTTATCAAAAGACAAAGGATTTGAAGTTCATGCAGTAAGCGTGAACACAGGAGGTTTCTCAGTTGCGGAAATAAAGGAAATTGAGAAGAAAGCTATTGAACTGGGCGCTTCTTCTTATACCTCTATAGATGCCGTACAGACCTTTTATGATAAAGTAGTAAAGTATCTTATTTTTGGTAATGTACTTAAAAACAATACCTACCCACTTTCCGTAAGTGCAGAACGAATTGTACAGGCAATAGAAATTGTAAATTACGCTAAAAAAATAGGCGCTAACTATATTGCCCACGGTAGTACAGGCGCGGGTAACGACCAAGTACGTTTTGATATGATTTTCCAGATCATTGCTCCAGAAATTGAAATCATCACGCCTATTAGAGACAACAAATTAGCTAGGGAAGAAGAGATTGCATACTTAAAAGAAAACGGTGTAGATTATCCTTGGGAAAAAGCAAAATACTCTATTAATAGAGGACTTTGGGGTACTTCTGTTGGTGGCGAAGAGACATTAACTTCAGAAAAGCCCTTACCAGATAGCGCCTACCCAAGCCAATTACAGGAAAAGAACCCTACAGAGGTAAAACTTACTTTTGAAAATGGCGAATTAGTTGCTATTGATGGTGCAAAAGACAACCCAGTTGCAAATATTGAAAAACTAGAGGTTTTGGCATCTAAATATGCCATTGGAAGGGATATTCACGTTGGCGATACTATTATAGGTACCAAAGGCAGAGTTGGGTTTGAGGCTCCTGCATCTTTAATTATCATAAAAGCACACCATTTATTAGAGAAACATACACTTACAAAGTGGCAACAATATCAAAAGGAACAACAAGGCAATTTCTATGGCATGTTATTGCATGAAGGCAATTACCTAGATGCTGTAATGCGTAACATAGAAACCTTCTTGACAGATACTCAAAAAACGGTTTCCGGAGATGTATTTGTAGGCTTATATCCATTTCAGTTCAGGTTACACGGTATTTCATCTAAACATGATTTAATGACCGATGCTTTTGGTAAATATGGCGAGGTCAATAAAGGATGGACAGCAGATGACGCTAAAGGATTTATTAAAATACTTTCTAATTCAGGAAAAATCTACAACCATGTAAATGGGGATAAATAAATAGTTAGGAGTTAGGAGTTAGGAGTTAGGAGTTAGGAAAAATAGTATTAAGTAATGAGTACAAATTATTAAGTAAAGAATTAAAAGTGTTGTTTAAGTACTTCATACTTAATACTTCGCACTAATTACACAAAAGAAAATTATGATTAAAGCAGGTATTATTGGTGGTTCTGGTTATACGGGAGGTGAGCTAATTCGCATCTTATTACATCACCCAGCAACTGAAATCGATTTTGTATTCAGTACTACTAGAGCTGGAAAAAAGGTAACAACGGCTCATCCAGATCTATTGGGAGTTACGGATATAGCGTTTACGGGTAATGTAAATCTAAATGTAAACGTTGTTTTTCTATGTTTAGGCCATGGTAATTCTACCGCATTTTTAAACGAGCATCAATTTTCAAAAGATACCGTTATCATAGATTTAAGCAATGATTTTAGATTGCACACCGATGCCAATTTCAGTGGTAAGGAGTTTGTTTATGGTTTACCGGAATTATTCAAATCTGAAATTGAAAATGCAAAATATATAGCTAATCCAGGTTGTTTTGCAACTGCTATCCAATTGGCATTGCTACCCTTGGCAAAAGCGGGGTTGTTGGACAATGAAGTACATATAAATGCTGTAACCGGTAGTACCGGTGCGGGTGTTAGTCCGTCTGCAACTTCTCACTTTTCATGGAGAAATAATAATGTAAGCTGGTACAAGCCTTTTACGCATCAGCATTTAGGGGAAATCAACGAGAGCTTACATTCATTTCAAAAAGATACTGGTAATCTGTATTTTATGCCCAATAGAGGGAATTTTACCCGTGGTATTTTGGCAACTTCCTACACCAAATTTGAGGGTAGTTTAGAGGATGCTAAAAAAATCTTTCAGGAATTTTATAATGATGCGG
This sequence comes from Maribacter sp., assembly GCA_020629415.1. Lineage (GTDB taxonomy): Bacteria > Bacteroidota > Bacteroidia > Flavobacteriales > Flavobacteriaceae > Maribacter > Maribacter huludaoensis. The sequence continues at coordinate 2,296 of JAHDDL010000019.1, forward strand.
TGTTCACCCAAATATCAGATGAGCCCATCAATTTAAAACAAGTGGTAAATACAAATCAATGTCACATCCACTTACATAAACATGAAGATGTGCTGTTGATCACCTCTGCCATAGATAACTTATTAAAAGGTGCGTCTGGGCAAGCGGTGCAGAACATGAATTTAATTTTCGGTTTGGAAGAAAA
>JAHDDL010000019.1:2579-11500 GCA_020629415.1 Maribacter sp.
ATATTGAACAGTAATGGTGCTACTAGTATGTACCTTACCAAGAGAGATACCACAGCTATAGCAGAATTTGAGAAATATGATAAGGTTACCGTTACAAATGACAATAGAATAGCCGTTGAAAATTCAGATATTTTAATTTTTGCCGTACAGCCTATTCATTTTGCCGCCATTCTAGAAAGTATAAAAGATCTATTGACGGATAAACATGTAATCATCTCAACTATTACCGGATTTAGCATCGAAAAAATAGAAGCGGTAATTGGTAAAGACAACTTTATCATAAGAAGTATGCCCAATACGGCTATTTCCGTGGGTAAATCCATGACCTGTATCTGTAGCAACGAAAAAGGTAAAAAAAGGGTTGAATTGGCAAAAGCCATTTTTAATAGAATGGGACATTCTATGGAAATCCCCGAAGGTCAAATGCAGGCTGCAACCGTAATTTGTGCAAGTGGTGTAGCTTTTTGGATGCGCTTAATACGTGCCACCACCCAAGGCGCTATACAGCTTGGTTTTGATGCCAAAGAGGCGCAAGAGCTTGCCATGCATACGTGTAACGGTGCCGCAAGTCTTTTAATCGAATCCGGTAATCATCCCGAAGAAGAAATTGACCGTGTTACCACGCCTATGGGTTGTACCATAACCGGTTTAAATGAAATGGAACACCAGGGTTTAAGCTCATCATTGATACGCGGAATTATTTCCTCGTACGACAAGATCACCGAATTCAAAAACAAGTAAACACGCTACCCAACCCGTTCATTATTTTGAACTTGAAACTTTTCAACTATGAAATTATTTGACGTTTACCCTTTATATAATGTAACCCCGGTTTCCGCAAAAGGCATTGTAGTAACTGATGACCAAGGACAGGATTATTTGGATTTCTACGGCGGGCATGCCGTTATTTCCATTGGCCATACGCACCCACATTATGTAAAGCGTTTAAAAGACCAATTGGATAATATTGGGTTTTATAGCAATGCAGTACAAAACCCTTTACAGGTAGATTTGGCCAACAAATTAGGTGAAGCATCCAATTGTAAAGATTACAATCTATTCATGTGTAACTCTGGCGCTGAGGCAAATGAAAACGCATTGAAAATGGCATCTTTTATAACCGGAAAATCAAAGGTAATTGCCTTTAACAACGGTTTTCATGGACGTACTTCTGCTGCAGTAGCAACAACGGACAATCCATCTATCAATGCTGAAATCAACCTGCAACACGAAGTTGTTTTTCTTGACCTAAACGATAGTAAAGGTTTTGAAAGGGAAATATCAAAGAATGTTTGTGCCGTAATCATTGAATCTATTCAAGGCGTTGGTGGTTTAGATGAACCTACGACCGAATTCTTACAAAAGGTTGCTTTGTTATGTAAAGAGAATGATGCATTGTTAATTGCAGATGAAGTACAAAGCGGATTTGGTAGAAGCGGAAAATTCTTTGCATTTCAACATCATAACATTCAACCGGACATCATTAGTATTGCTAAGGGAATGGGCAACGGTTTTCCGGTAGGTGGTATTCTTATTCACGAAAGTATAAAGGCAAAATACGGAATGTTGGGCACCACTTTCGGTGGCAATCATTTGGCTTGCGCAGCCACCATGGCGGTTTTAGAAGTAATTGAAAAAGAAAATCTAATTCAAAATGCTAAAGCATTAGGTGAATATTTCAACGAAAAGGCAAAAGAAATTCCGCAAGTAAAACGGGTAAAAGGAAAAGGCTTAATGTTAGGGCTTGAATTTGATTTTCAGGTTGCCGATCTGCGTAAAAAATTAATTCACGAACATTTTCTTTTTACAGGTGGCGCAAAAGATAAAACAGTGCTAAGAATTTTACCTGCCCTGAATATTACAAAACAAGATTTAGACGTGTTTTTTACAGCTCTTAAAAAAGCCCTATCATGAAGACAACCCTAAACATATCTAAAAGGAATGCCGTACTTAAGCGTATGGCAGAATTGGTGCAGCAAGAAGAATCAATTCTAATATCTGCCAATGAAAAAGATTTAAATTCTTTTGAATCAGGCGATATTGCAATGGTTGATCGCTTAAAGGTAAACAAGACCAAGGTGGCAGAAATGATTTCTTCCTTGAAAAAATTAGCTGCCTTGCCAGACCCTTTGCATGTAGAACGTTTTCAATTTACCCATGAAAATGGTTTAGAGATCAGCAACAAAACCGCACCTTTCGGTACGATCATGATTATTTATGAATCTAGGCCAGATGTTACTATTGAAGCTGCGGGCATCGCATTTAAATCGGGCAACAAAATATTGCTAAAGGGGGGCAAAGAGTCTTTGAACTCCAATTTGGTTCTAGTAAACCTATGGCACAAAGCTTTGGAGTCTTGCGATTGTGCTACGGACTGGGTGACCTACCTAAATTATTCAAGAACAGAAACTCAGCAGTTTTTAGAAAAACCAACACAGAAACTAGACTTAATTGTACCTAGAGGTGGCGAAAAACTGATCGCTTTTGTTAAGCAACATGCACAGTGCCCGGTAATAGTAAGCGGTAGAGGAAATAACTTTGTATATGTTTCGCACGAGGCAGATTTGCAAATGGCACTGGATGTTATCGTCAATGCAAAGACCACAAAAATTTCCGCTTGTAATGCCGTTGACAAAGTCATCATTTCAAGAGATTTACCACGCAAGGCAGAATTTTTAAGTCATTTGATCAAGACCCTTAAAAAACACAATGTTGAAATTTTGACCGATGCCAAATTAGCCGGATTAGATGGCACCTCTCAAATGGAAAATGAATCTGTTTGGTTTGAAGAGTTTTTGGATTATAAAATTGTACTAGGGCAAGTGCCAGATGTAGATGAAGCCGTTCAGCTCATCAATACCTATGGAGGCGGTCACTCCGCTTCTATCATTACTAAAAATGAAGAGGAAGCAGATGTTTTCATGCAATCTGTGGATACCGCTGCGGTATACCATAATGCATCTACCCGCTTTACGGATGGCGGACAATTTGGCCTTGGAGGAGAACTAGCCATTAGTACAGATAAATTACATCAACGCGGCCCTATAGGATTACAGCATTTAGTAACCAATAAGTGGTACGTAAAAGGAAATGGTCAGGTAAGGTAGGTGATTGGTTGTTCGTTGTTCGTTGTTCGTTGTTCGTAAAATAAATAATAAGAGTGTCGGGTTAAGCGCAATAGAAACCTGAAAAAGGGCTAATAGTTAAGACTAAAAGCAAAGAAGCATGTTAAAAAAGAGAATTTTATTGAAATTAGGTTCCAATACCTTAACCAAAGACACTGATCATATTTCCCGAGGAAAAATTGAGGATATTGGTCGGCAAATTGCCGCTCTAAAAGATAAGTTCGAATTTATTATTGTGAGTTCCGGTGCCATTGCCGCTGCAAGGCAGTTTGTTAAGTTGGAACATAATGGAGAAGAAATTAATGTAAAGCAGGCATTGGCATCTATTGGTCAGCCTCATCTAATGCGCATTTTTCAAGAAAATTTTAGGGAGCTTGGACTCTTTACATCACAATGTTTGTTATCCTATTCCGATTTTGAAAATGAGCAAACTAGAGCGAATATTAAAAACACTATTAACGTTCTTGTTGCAAACAATTTCATTCCTATCATTAATGAAAATGACACCGTTGCTACTGATGAGATCAAATTTGGTGATAATGATAAATTGGCCGGATTGACCGCATCGCTTTTATCTGCTGACATTCTTATCATTGCTACAAATACAGATGGTATTTACACAAAATCATCTTTAACGACTTCCACACCAAAAACCATAAAAGCTGTTTCAGACCTGACCAAATTGCTAAAAGAAATAGGGGAATCCAAATCTACCCACGGCACCGGTGGCATGCAGTCAAAAATTGATGCAGCCACCATTGCACAAAAAGCAGGTATTGAAACCTGGATCACCAATGGACTGAACGATAACTTTATTGTTGATGCCATTGAAAATAAAAGCACATTTACAAAAATTATAGCATCATGAATTACCTTTCCATAAACGATATAGACGTTTTATCCAACTGGGTAAAAGAAGCCATAACACTTAAAAAACAACCTAAAAAATTTAAGGAATTAGGTAAAGACAAAACTATTGGGCTGTTATTCTTTAACAACTCGCTTCGTACACGTTTAAGTACCCAAAAAGCAGCAATGAATTTGGGTATGGAAGTTATTGTGATGAATTTTGGTAGCGAAGGTTGGGCTTTGGAATATGCCGATGGTACCATTATGGACCAAGGAACTTCTGAACATATTAAAGAGGCCGCCCAAGTAATTTCGCAGTATTGCGATATCATTGCCATCCGTGCTTTTGCCGGTTTGGTAGATAAGGAACTAGATGAAGCGGAAGAGGTGCTCAAAGGTTTTAAAACATATGCTACGGTACCTATCGTAAATATGGAAAGCTCTGTGGGGCACCCATTACAAGCATTAACCGATGCCATTACTTTAGAGGAACACAATTTTAAAAACAACCCTAAGGTTGTTCTTTCTTGGGCGCCACACCCAAGGGCTCTACCACATGCCGTTGCCAATTCATTTGTACAAATGATGCAAAAGCAACATGCCGATTTTGTGATTACACATCCTGAAGGTTATGAACTGGACCCCAACATTACAAAAGATTGTACCATTGAGCACGACCAAGAGAAGGCTTTAGAAAATGCCGATTTTGTTTATGTAAAGAACTGGAGTAGCTATACCGATTATGGTCAAATAAAATCGCAGGACCCAAACTGGCAAATGACACTTAAGAAATTAGGCAAGGCAAAATTTATGCACTGTCTTCCTGTTCGTAGAAATGTTGTTGTTGCCGATGAAGTTTTGGATAGTGACCAATCTTTGGTTATAGAACAGGCAAATAACAGAACCTACGCAGCACAATTGGTGTTAAAGAAAATACTGGAGAGCAATGAAAATTAATAAGTGGATCTATATTGGTATTGCGCTATTCGCCCTCATCCTTTTTGTAATGAATATGATAGATATTGACCATAGCACCGCTCATTGGAAAGCCTATATGGGTCCGGTCAGTAATATCATTCTAATAATTGCCATGGTAATCATGTTCAAATTTGCAGATTATGAAAAATAAATTAAGTGTTGTAAAAATTGGTGGTAATGTCATAGAAGACGAAAACGCACTTGACGTTTTTCTCACTGCCTTTTCTAAACTTGAAGGCTTAAAAATTTTGGTCCATGGCGGTGGAAAATTAGCCACTCAATTAGCAACCAAACTTGGCATTGAGTCTAAAATGATAGATGGCAGACGTATTACCGATGCCGAAACCGTTGATATTATAACCATGGTGTATGGCGGTTTGGCAAACAAGAAAATAGTTGCGCAACTACAAGCTAAAAACACCAACGCAATTGGATTAAGCGGTGCAGATGGTGATAGCATACAGGCTCATAAACGTCCTGTCAAAGAAATTGATTACGGATTTGTAGGCGATATAGATGGTGTAAATGCTGCATTATTATCCAAGCTTTTAGCGGCGGATTTAACACCCATTTTCTGTGCCTTATCGCACGATGGTGCAGGACAGTTATTAAACACCAATGCAGATACGATTGCCTCTGAAATTGCAATAGGCATGGCACCTACCTTTGAAACAACGTTGTATTATTGTTTTGAGAAAAAAGGGGTTTTAATGGATATTGCCGATGAAAACAGCGTAGTTAAACACATTGACACCAACACCTATAAATCACTTTTATCCGATGGTATCATTGCTGACGGAATGTTGCCAAAACTTCATAATTGCTTTCATGCCCTAAACCACAACGTAGCAAAAGTATGCCTGGGCGATGTTACCATGTTAGACAAAAACACAGAACTGTTCACGACAATAAAACTTTAAGATGAACCAAACAGAACTTACAGAAAGTGCAATTGCATTACTGAAGCAACTCATATCAATAGAATCTTTTTCTAAAGAAGAAGATAAAACAGCCGATGCAATACAGGCTTGGCTGGCAAAATATGACATACCTACGGAAAGAGACCTCAACAATATTATTGCTAAAAATAAATATTGGGACGACTCAAAACCTACATTATTACTGAATTCGCACCACGATACGGTGAAACCAAATACGGCATACACCAAAGATCCTTTTTTGCCCCACATTGAAGATGACAAGTTGTTTGGCCTTGGTAGTAATGATGCTGGCGGACCGTTGGTTTCCCTTTTGGCTACTTTTGTAAATTATTACAATGCAGAAGACCTAAACCACAATATTTTAATGGTCGCCTCTGCAGAAGAGGAGAATGCCGGTGAAAATAGCTTGCGCGGTTTATTGCCAAAACTTCCACATATAGATGTAGCCATTGTTGGTGAACCTACTTTGATGCAACTTGCTATTGCTGAAAAAGGATTGGTGGTTTTTGATGCTGTTGTTAAAGGTACTCCGTCGCACGCCGCACATCCAAACAATGATAATTCCATATACAACACCATTAAAGTTCTGGAATGGTTCAAGAATTATTCTTTCGAAAAATCTTCTGAAGCCTTGGGCGATGTGAAAATGACGGTTACCCAAATAAATGCTGGCAAACAACATAATGTGGTACCGGCACAAGTAGATTTAGTAGTAGATGTACGTGTAAACGATGCATATAGTAATAAAGAAATTGCAGATTTATTAAAGAAGGATGCGCCGTGCGAATTAAAGGAGCGATCTTTGCGTTTAAATTCATCGAAAATAGATAAAGACCATCCGTTGGTGCAATCTGGTATTGCCTTGGGCAGAACTACATATGGATCACCTACATTATCCGATCAAGCAGCGTTAAGTTGCCAATCGTTAAAATTAGGACCTGGAGACAGCACACGCTCCCACTCTGCCAACGAATTCATCTATGTACATGAAATTGAAGAAGGTATAGATTTATATATTAGATTATTAAAAGGCTTCCTTTCAATCAACAATTAACAATAACCAATTACCAATAAGCATTGTTCATTGCTTAATTGATAATTGATAACTGACAACATATGAAACTCTGGGATAAAGGATTTAGCACCGATAAAAAAATCGATCACTTTACAGTTGGCAACGATAGAGAATTGGATTTACACTTAGCAAAATACGACGTTATTGCCTCTAAGGCACATGCGAAAATGCTGGGTAAAATAGGATTGATTTCCCCTAAGGAAACCGATGAACTTGTAAAAGAACTTGATAATATTGCCGCGCGAATAGAAAAAGGCACATTTTCTATAGAAAATTCTTTTGAAGACATGCATTCTAAAATTGAATACATGCTGACGCTAAGCCTAGGAGATACCGGTAAAAAAATACATACTGCACGTTCTAGAAACGACCAAGTTCTTGTAGCCATGCATTTATACCTAAAAGATGAATTGACAGAAATAAAGGCGATGACCAAATCGCTTTTCAACCTTCTTTTGGTAAAAGCACAAGAGCATAAGGATGTTATGCTACCAGGTTACACACACTTGCAGATTGCCATGCCATCTTCTTTTGGGTTATGGTTTTCCGCCTATGCAGAAAGCTTAATAGATGACCTTTATTTTATTGAAGCGGCCTACAAAGTTGCAGATCAAAATCCGTTAGGTAGTGCTGCCGGTTACGGTAGTTCATTTGCCATAGACCGTAGTTTTACCACCAATGAAATGGGTTTTGAAACCATGAAATATAATGTGGTTGCAGCACAAATGAGTAGAGGAAAAGCTGAAAAAGCTACCGCTTTTGGTATTGCCAACATTGCAGCTACCCTATCTAAAATGGCCATGGATATTTGCTTGTATATGAGTCAGAATTTCGATTTTATCTCATTCCCCGATGAGTTGACCACGGGTTCCAGTATTATGCCACACAAGAAAAATCCCGATGTGTTTGAGTTGGTACGTGGTAAGTGCAACAAACTACAGTCTATTCCTAATCAATTGACATTGGTCATCAATAATCTCCCTAGTGGTTACCACAGAGATTTGCAATTGGTGAAAGAAATAATTGTTCCGGCAATTCAAGATATGAAGGCTTGTTTAGAGATCTTAACTTTTAGCCTAAAGGAAATCAGAGTGAACGATAGTATTCTAGACGACCCAAAATATGATTATTTGTTTAGTGTAGATACATTAAATGAGTTGGTACAAAGCGGTATGCCGTTTAGAGATGCCTACAAGAAAATGGGTATGGAGATCAATGCAGGTACTTTTGCTCCAAAAAGAGATATTCATCATACACATGAAGGAAGTCTAGGTAATTTATGCTTGAAAGAGATTCATGATAAAATGAAAAAACTCAACTGATTTTCACATACTTATCAGAATAAATCTTGGTAAACTGTGCTCCAAAAGTGACTATTAAACTAGAGTAGGACACCCAAAGCATGACCAAAATTATACTCCCGGCCGCCCCATAGGTAGAGCCGGGTTCCGCTTTTCCAAAATAGAATGCCAAAGCATATTTACCAAGTAAAAACAATACAGCAGTAAGTGCTGCACCTACTTTAACCGCTTTCCAACGAACATGAGTACTGGGTAAATACTTGAACATAGCCCCAAATAATAAGTAAATAAAACCTAGTGATAATATTAGATCCAGTACGAATCCAAGTTCTAACATACCATCTGGCAAAAGTCTGGAGAGCTGTTTTGAGAATGTTGACAACAAAGAGGTCAATACAAAACTTACCAAAAGCAAAAATCCTATAATAAGAATAAATCCGAAACCTTTTAAACGCATAAATAAAGTTGACAGAAACTCATTTGAATATTTAGGTTTTGTCTCCCAAATTTCATTCAATGCGTTTTGTAATTGATAAAATACTCCCGTAGCACCATAAACCAGCACTCCTATTCCCAATAACGTTGCTATGAACGACGTTTGCTGACTGCCTTGATTTTTAATGATATCTTGTATAGATTGTGCCGTATCAGG
>JAHDDL010000019.1:11600-80560 GCA_020629415.1 Maribacter sp.
TTTGCTGACTGCCTTGATTTTTAATGATATCTTGTATAGATTGTGCCGTATCAGGACCCATAGCAGAAGATATTTCGGCGAACAACTCACCCTGAACAATCTCCTTGCCCCAAATACCACCTACTATTTCCAATATTAAAATAAGCAATCCTGGTAAAGATAAAATTGCGTAATAAGCAATTACGGCACTAATTTGAAAGGGCTCTTTTTCCATCCATCCCTCATAAGTTTTTAGTAATAACTTAGGGAGATGAGTTAGTTTAAATTTGGTGATTGTTCCTTCAGTATTAATTGACATAGTTTATTGGATTCACACTCTTGTTAAAATTACTCTAGATAAAAAATTCTTTGTAGTCCAATCCAAGAAAATAGTGTCTCTTAAAGCCTAGAGATCCCCTTATAACTACAGTGGCAATCAAAGAATTCTCTTACACAACCGTTTATCGCCTTTTCACAACAATTAATTTTAACACTTGTCATTCATAGGCATATTTGATGAACACACTTGATCAAACCAACCAAAATGTCATTTTTTAAAAAGAGTATCACCCTTATTCTTCTATTTTTAAGTATAAATCTTTTTGCTCAGACCACCCCGATACCAGACGGAAATTTCGAGCAGTTTTTGGTAGATACGGGCATTGACACCAATGGTGTTAATGGAAATATTCTAGATGTAGATGCAGAAGGTGTTACCAACCTTAATATTTCAAGAAATGATATCACCGATTTTAGTGGTTTAGAGGCTTTTGTAAACCTGATATCTTTAAATGCAGGTTCAAATCAATTTTTAACGCTTCCGTTAAACACTTTGACCTTATTAGAAGAATTAACTTTTAGAAACAATCAACAACTCGCCAGTTTAAATCTATCCCAAAATACCGCACTAAAAGAATTTGAAATACGAGCAAGTTCCGCTGCACCTATACCAACAATACCAAGTTTAGATTTTTCTAACAACCTAGCCTTGGAAAAAATCAATGTATCAACTTTTGAAAGTATTACTTCCCTAACGTTGCCCACAACTCCAACTCTTGTAGATATTGACATCGCTCAATTAAGTGTTCCTGTTATAGACCTATCCTTACTTGAAGGTGATATTGACTTTAGAATTGTTGGAAGTAGAGTTGATGTCAACATTATTTATCCTAATCTAAGAACTGCTCTTAAAAAATTAGAATTAAACAGTATTGATTTTCAAACGGTAGATGTCTCGGAAATGATTGCTTTAGAGAGATTCGAATTATCATCAACTAGTACTGAAAGTTTTCAGTTACCAAATACGAACACACTGACTTCCATACGCATATGGGGTCATGAAATCAATGTTCCCGTAGATTTATCAATAGTTCCAGAACTAACGAATTTAGACATTAGAAATAATTACGGAAGCACACCCTTACAGATCGATGTAACTTCTAATCTTGAATTGACCAGCATTAGTCTACCCAACAATTTAATGAATACAGTAGACTTGACGCAGAACAGTAAACTAACACGGCTTGATGTTTCAAGAAATAACCTTACAACAATAGACGTAACCCAAAACACATTATTAAATACGTTTGATGCCAATAACAATCAACTAAGTACTATAGACTTATCCCAAAACTTGGATTTGGAATATTTACGCCTTCATTTCAATCAATTTCCTGATTTAGATGTTACAAACAACATAGAACTTAGGCAATTAAACATTGGAAATAACTTGTTCACTACAAATGGTCTTGACTTAACCCAGAATGCTGAATTAGATATTTTATATGCGAACAATAATCAAATAGAATCTCTGAATATTGACCTAAATCCTGGTTTACGATTTTTGGATATTTCATTCAACTTGTTTCCCGGTACAAAAATTATAAACGATTTTTATGATAAAATAGTTACCAAAGCCAATCTTAGTGATGTCTATTTCAAAGCCAATAACAATTTACTAACTGGAGCTATTCCAGATTTTTATGCTATTTATACGGATAACGACCCTAGTACTACACAGCATAGGCGGTGGTGGTTTAATATAGAAAACAACTATTTCCATTTTGGAGATTTTGAAAATCAACATTTAGACCTTGTTGGCCTATTAACTACACAATCTATTGGTCCGTCAGCAGATGTAGTAATGAGAGACTACACCTATGCTCCGCAAGCGAAGGTCAATGCAATAGAATCTTTAACCGGAAATGCCGGTGACAACCTCATTTTGACCACAACGGTACGTGGTTCTCAAAACCACTACAAATGGTTTAAGGATGGCGTTGAGATAACCGATGCCCCAGATGCACCGGAACTGATTTTGAACGATATAAATACTTGTGATGCCGGAGTTTATCATTCAGAAATTACCAGTGAGCTAGTTCCATTTGAAAATTTAGATGCACCCGGCACCAATGGCAAAAATCTTTTATTGATCCGCAACGACATAACTTTGACCGTTAATGCCACTAAAAATTGCGTAACACTTTTAAACCCTGCCAATAACGACATCAATGTACCTATAAATACAGGTATTGAATGGAACGACAACCCTGGGGCCTGCGGTTACAAAATTACTGTTATGAACGTTGATACGGGTACTCCTATTGAATATGAAGGTAGCTCTATTATAGATTTAGATGTTGGCGATGTTACCCTTTTCAATTTTGACGCCAACTTACCTAGTAATACGGAAATATCCGTTCAAATAACCCCATATTTTGACGATGGTGATTTTGGCGGATGTACTACAGAATCATTCAACACTAATTCCGATATTATAGCTACAGAATGTACCTCACTTGAATATCCTATAAATAATGACACCAATGTACCTAGTACTATAACCAATATTTCTTGGTATCCGGCAAATGCCGCTGATAGCTATAAATTATCGATAACCTCAACAAGTGGTACGAACAATCTGGCAGAAACCAATATTGGCAATACGCTTTCACATTCATTTGCACAAGAATTTCCTGAAGGTGATATTGTTACGGTATCCATAACACCAACAAACTCTTTAGGAGATGCAACATGTTCTTCTGAAAGCTTCACCATTAAAAGCTCCGGACCTCAACCTCCTTTGTGCACTTCATTGATAAGCCCGACCAACAATGCGACAAATATTGCACCCAACACTAACCTTGAATGGAATATTATCGCAGATGCGGACGGATATAAGCTAACTGTTACAGCGAGCAGCAGCACCAATAACAATGTGACCGATATAGACATTATATCAGATAACACCTATGACTTTGCTAACGATTTTGAACCAGGTGAAACCGTTACCGTAAATATTGTCCCTTATAACTCCACAGGCAGCCCTATGGGTTGTGTTTCTGAAAGTTTTACCATAAAATCAATACCAAATTGCACTAATTTAACAGCACCATTAAATGGCGCTAACAATGCAGCCGTAAATACAAATATTGAGTGGGCAGAAGTTACTGACGCCAATGGCTATATTATATCTATCAATGGTAGCATCAGTTCAGAAAACAATGTTAGTGAATTAGATATTACCTCAGGTAATAGCTATAATTTTACCAACGAATTTGTACAAGGAGAAACCGTTACCGTTACCATAATACCATACAATGAAATAGGTGAAGCTATTGGCTGTAGTTCTGAAAATTTTACAATTAAACCAATTCCTTCTTGTACCAACTTAATAGCACCTGCCAACAATGACACCAATATTGATGTTGACACTTCTATCGAGTGGAATGCAGTAACGAATGCAGATGGTTATAGGGTCACCGTAATTGCCAGTAATAGTACCGCAAACAATATGACCGATTTTGAAATAACAACAGGTACAACTTTTGATTTTTCCAATGATTTTATACAAGGCGAAACGGTTACTGTTACCATAAAACCCTACAACGATAGCGGAGAAGCCTCTGGGTGTACATCTGAATCGTTTACTATAGTACCGCCACCGGTACCTAACTGTACAACACTAATTACCCCTTTGAACAATACTTTAGATGCAGATATCGATACCGATATTAGTTGGAATGCCGTAACCGGAGCAACTGGCTACAAATTAACCGTCACCGCAAGTGAAAGCACTAACAACAACCTAACCGAGGTTGATGTTATCGCAACTTCTTATGATTTTACGGGTGATTTTATACAAGGTGAAACAATAACCGTAACCATAAAACCATACAATAATTCTGGTGAGGCAACCGGCTGTACTACAGAAACATTTACCATAAAACCAGTACCTACATGCACCAACTTAGCACAACCAATAAATGGTGATATGGCAGTTGTGACAAACACCTCAATCTCCTGGAATACAGTAACCGATGCTATTGGATACTTTGTAACCGTTTCAGGAAGCTCAAGTACAACTAATAATGTAACAGATTTTAAAACCACAAACACCTCTTTAAACTTCTCAGAAAATTTCACCCAGGGAGAAACGGTATCGGTAACCATAACTCCATATAACGAATCTGGTAATGCCATTGGTTGTAATACAGAAAGCTTCACCATAGAAGCCGTACCTGCTTGTGCTACCCTAGTTCTACCGGCAAATGGTGCTATAGATGTGCCAGTGAACACTGATTTAGAATGGACAGAAGTTGCCGAAGCCGATGGTTATCTGCTCACCGTAACCGGTAGTTCTAGTTCAGCAAATAACATCAACGAACTAGATATTACTACTGGTAACACTTATACCTTTGCTAGCGATTTTGAACAAGGTGAAACTATTGAGGTAATTATAACACCTTATAATAATGCTGGCGAAGCCCTTGGATGTTCCTCTGAAAGTTTTAATATAAAGGCCATACCAAATTGTACAAATTTAATAGCTCCAATAGACGGTGAAGAATTGACGGAAGTAAATGAAATCTCATGGAACACCATACCTAATGCCAATGGCTACAAACTGACTATAACCGCAAATAACAGTACAGAAAACAATGTAACCAATTTAGAAATTACAGATACTTTATATGTTTTTCCTAATGAATTTAACCAAGGAGAAACCGTTACAGTAACTATTGTTCCATTTAATGAAGTTGGTGATGCCATAGGTTGTACTGCAGAAAGCTTTACCATTAGACCATTACCGTCTTGTACCAATTTGATCAGTGCTTTACAAAATACAAATAACGTTGCTGTAACCGCTGACATTGAATGGAATGCCTCTAACGATGCAGATGGTTATAGAATTTCTATAGGTACAAGCGCTAACGGTAATGATATTGTAAATAATGAAGATGTTGCATCTTTAACCAGCTACATATTAAATGAAGACCTGCCTTCTGAAACCTTGATTTTTGTAAGTATTATTCCCTATAACACCTCTGGAGATGCCATTGGTTGCAACTATGATAGTTTCACCACAGAAATCATTGCCCCTAATTGCTCATCCTTAATGAGTCCGGCAAACGGCGAAACCAATGTTCCTCTAGAGAGTACAATTACTTGGGAAGATGTCGATAAAATAGATGGATACCGTATCTCTATTGGAACCTCTCCGGAAACAAATGATATTGTTGACAATTTAGATATGGGTATAGCTACGCAATACACCCATGGCGAAGAGTTCCCGTTCAATACTGAAATTTACGTCACCATAATTCCTTACAACAGTGTTGGCGAGGCTATGGCTTGTGACCAACAAAGTTTTACCACTTTACTACCTGAGGATGAAACCAAATATGGCTTTTCGCCCGATGGTGATGGAATAAACGAGTATTGGCATATAGAGCATATTGAGTATTATCCCGAAAATGTCGTCAGCATCTATAACCGATGGGGAGACATGGTGTTTCAGATTAAAAATTACGATAATGCCTCTAACGTATTTTCAGGTACCGCCAATATGAGCACTAAATTAGGTGCGGATCAGTTACCGTCAGGTACTTACTTTTTCAACATTGAAATTGATGGTGAAACTATTTTAAGAAAAACACAAGGCTTCCTTGTTTTAAAGCGATAAAAACATGCAAAATTTATATAAGAACATCGCTTTAATGGCGTTAGTAAGCTTTGCCTTGATCAACAACGGCACGGCACAACAAACCCCTACTTTTTCGGAATATAATTACAATCCGTACTTAATTAACTCGGCATTTGCCGGGTTGGCTCCAAGCGCAGAAATAGGCATTAGCAACACGGGCACCTTTAACCAAATTGAGGGAAGTCCCAAAAGCTTTGCATTAAGTTTTCACACGCCTTTAAATAGAGGTAAAATAGGTTTAGGAGCAGGATTAATAAGAGATGAAATTGGTGTAACCACCTCAACTAGTGCTTTTGCCACATACTCCTATAAAATTTTCTTTGATACAAAAAAGAATAGGCCCTACTGGCAAATCTATACTCCTAATTCATTATCATTTTCCATTTCACCTGGAGTACAACAATATCAAGATAACTTATTGGAATTAGGAATAATGGATGATCCTAATTTTGCAATGAACATTAATGCTACAGTACCAACAATAGGCTTGGGATTTTTATTGAACCTGGCAGACGTTTATGTAGGGTTTTCAACACCTAACGTAATTGGGGACATGCTCGTTTCAGATGATAATGTAGAAATAAATGTTCCCTATTACGGATATTTTGGCTATCGTTTTTTCTCCAATAAATTTGAAGAACTAATGATAAAGCCCAACTTATTGCTGAAATATGAAAATGGCGCGCCCTTTCAAATAGATATGAATATAGCCGTAAGCTTTAAAAATCGTTTTGAATTAGGTACAGGCTATAGGTCTAACTCATCAATAAATTTATTGGCCGGTGTATACTTGTTTAAAAATATAAGGGCAATTTACAGTTACAATGTAGCCACTAACAATTCTACATTAGGAAACACCCATGGTATTATTGCTACCTATCGTTTTGGGCAAGGGTTTAGTAGAGATTAAATACCTTTCAACAATTTATGAATGAACTCTAATTTTTTCTCTACAGGTTTTGAGATTATAAACGGATAGGGATCGTCTTCTCCCAAAGAACGGTTCATACTATTAAGTGTAAATAAAAGGGGTATACCTGTTTCCATTATTCTACTAAAATCAGTAACGGTATATGGATCAAAAGCAGCATTCATTTTCAGGCTTTTCTTAGCGGTAATTTTGGGATCTGATTTTAGACCGAAATTATAGGCGGTTTCCAATACATCAGTTAAGTGCAAGTAATGAGACCATGTTTCTGCCCAGTCTTCCCAAGGGTGGGACGATGCATATTTACTTATAAAACTTTGTTGCCAATTTGCCTTTGGACCATTATTGTAATGGGTGGTCAACGCATCTGCATACGATTGAGATTCATCACCAAAAATGTCTCTAAATTCCGCTAATACTTCCGGATTATCACGAATTAGCAAATCCCAATAATAATGCCCCACTTCATGTCTAAAATGACCAAGTAAAGTTCTATACCGTTCTGCCATTTGCTGTTTTACCTGCTCGCGAACAACAGGGTCCGCTTCCGCTATCATAAGGGTAATTACACCATTTGCATGACCCGTTTTTAATCCTTTTGATTCTTCTGGAAGCTCATCTTTCTCTAAAAAATCAAAGCAAAAACCTTTCTCATCATCTACTGTTTTACTAACTACCGGCAGTCTAAAACGTAATAATTGATATACCAATCTATGCTTGGCAACCTCAATATGTTTCCATTTTTCTAGATTATCATCATCTAAAAGATGCGGAATTGTTCTGTTTAGGGTACAGGCAAGGCAGAATTTGCGACCTCTAGAAACGTCTACCAACCAGTTACAGACCGTGTGCTTATAGTTCTCACAATACTCATAGGTCTTCCCGTCCAGTTCCTTAACCTGCCATGTAGTGGCGCTTGGATCTAATGAAACAATTTTATTATAATATGAAGAATAGCCAAGTTTAAAACCGCAGTTTAAACAAATTTTGTTCTCAAAAACAACCCTATTCTTACAATTGGTACACTGAAATAATTTCATATGCTATAGCCTTTATTAAGACAAGGAGCATGTACTATTTGATTATTTTGAAATTAATGATTTCTTGTTCTGTCAAATATCTCCAATGCCCTCTTGGTAAATCTTTTTTGGTAAGACCACCATAAACTACCCTATCCAATTTTTGGATCCTATATCCTAAGGTTTCAAACAAACGCTCTACAATTTTATTTCTAGAACTATAAATTTCAATACCAACTTCCCTTTTGGGAGCATCCGCTATGAAACTAATATCCTGTACACGAACTACTTTTTCATCTACAACGACCCCTTCTTGAATTTTCTTTAAATCGGCACTTCGTAATTCTTGCTCAAGTACTAAATGATATATTTTGCGTAGACCGTTGATAGGGCTTTTTAACGTCTTGGTCATATTACCATCATTGGTAAACAAAAGTAAACCTGTATGTTCTTTTTCCAATTTATCAACGGGTAGTAATTTTGACTTAGAAGCACTTGATATTAACCCGGAAACATGTCTCTTGCCACGCTCATCCCTTATCGTAGTAACGAAATCCTTGGGTTTGTTCAAAAGCACATACTCTCTCTTAACGGGATTCAATAACTGACCATCAAATTTTACCTCATCGCTCAATTTAACCTTATAACCCATTTCAGTTATAGGCTTACCATTTACAGTTACATTACCGGCAGCAATATAAATATCCGCATCTCTTCTTGAACATACTCCAGAGTTGGCCACATACTTATTTAATCTTATTGAATTTGGATCTTGGGGCTTCGCAGGCGTTACGTTTTTCTTTATGGGCGCATTTCCACGAGCATAGCTCTTCTTTTTGAAATTACCCCCTTGCCTTCCCGAAGCATTTTTTCCCCTACTAGAATCATCCCTACTCATAACTGTACTAATTTTGTACAAAGGTAGGAAATTGCGTTGCGGTTCAAATAGTTATATGTAACATATTACGAACAACTATACTATTCTATTTAAAACAAGGTGCACATCTATTAAAAGAATACCAAAAACTCCCATAACTATGATGAGTTTTAATATGTTGTGCAGCCAAACATAGTCTTTCCGCGCGTTTGCCTTAAATAAAAGAACTATAAACAATACCAGTAATATGACACACAACATAAAATAATAGTTCATATAACCCACGTCAAACTTAAAAATCAACAAAAGGGACGGTACCAAGGTCAAAAATATTAATGTACAAATGAAAAATTTAGAAGTTCGGGCACCATAAATTATTGGTATAGTTCTATAATTCTGAGCTAAATCTCCTGATATATTTTCCAAATCTTTCACCATTTCACGTGCGAGAATCAACAAAAAGAGAAACACCGCATGTACAAAAATTACCGGTTGAATATTCTTATAATAAACAAATACTACAAAAAAGGGCGTAATGGCCAGTGTAGCCGATATAAAGTTTCCCAAAAATGGAATTCGTTTTAACTTATGTGAATAGATCCATATCCCAAAAATGTAAGATGAGAAAAAGAATACCGCTTTAAATGAAACATAGCTGGCGACCACCACTGCCAAAAAATTTAGCACAAAATAAGTTGTTAATTTAAACCGCTGACTTACCAAACGGTCCAACATACTTTTTCGTGGTTTATTGATAAGGTCTTTCTCTGCGTCGTAAAAATTATTTATAATATAACCACCTGCAATGACCAAGGCAGATGCCAATACAATAACAAAAAGGTTAATATCAAAAACAACTTTACGGACCGGAAGCTCCGGGGCAAGTATATAAATAGACGCCAAATATTGAGCTAGCGCTATAACTAGAATATTATAACCTCTAACCACTGAAAAAAGACTCAGTACTTTTAAAAGTAAGAGTTTATTTCTTCTATTAAGCATTTATGAAAATTACCTAAAAATTATAGACTACTTCTAATTTATAGTCTTTTAACGCAGTTTTAGCTTTTTCAAAATCTTCTGTAAAACCTAATATGTAACCACCACCACCTGAGCCACAAAGCTTTAAGTAATAGTCATTGGTATCTATTCCATTTTTCCATAAAGCATGAAACTTAGCAGGAATCATAGGTTTAAAATTATCAAAAACAACATGTGAAAGTTGTTTTAAATTACCGAATAAGGATTGAATATTGCCATTCACAAAATCTTCTACACAAGCATCTGTATGTTTAATGAACTGGTTTTTCAACATACTCCTAAAACCATCATTTTTCATTTGTTCCATGAAAATCTGAACCATTGGCGCGGTTTCACCAATAATGCCACTATCTAACAGAAACACTGCACCTTTACCTTCTGCATTTTGAGAAGGAATACTAGTAGATTCAATATTATCTTTAGAATTTATAAGTATTGGCAGGCTTAAATAACTGTTCAATGGATCTAGACCAGATGATTTTCCGTGAAAAAATGATTCCATTTTACCAAATATCGTTTTTAGCTTCAACAGTTTTTCCCTAGTTAAATTCTCTAATACCGTTATTTTATCTTGCGCATATTTATCATAAATAGCCGCTACCAAGGCACCACTACTACCTACACCATACCCTTGGGGTATAGAACTATCAAAATACATACCTGCTGCAACATCTGTTTTTAGAAGGTCTAGATCAAAAGAAACCAAACTTGGCTCTTTTGTTGTAAGCTCCTCCAAATACAAAGCAAAAGACTCTAAACTTTTATTAGATTTTGTTGCCTCTTTTGACACGCTGGCATCGGATTTCAAAGCACCCTTATAAAAGTTGTAGGGAATAGATAATCCTTTGGAATCTTTGATGATACCATACTCTCCAAAGAGTAGAATTTTTGAATAAAAAAGGGGTCCTTTCATTTTTTAAATACTAAGCAAACATTCAAACTTATATAAATATAGTCAAAGATCCACATAAAGTTGAACGTTTTACCTTAAAAGGTTAAACAAATTGTGCAGACCGTTTCCTTACAAACGTTTTTTGTAAAGAAATAGTACTTAAATTAACTACAACTTCTTAGCACCCAGACCAATTCGATCGCAAATATACTGTCCATTTTGACAATAAGAAACTAACTTATCTTTTATAAACGGAAAAACGATATCTTTTTCATTTTCAGGATATAACACATGCACATTTGCTCCTGCATCTAAAGTAAAGCAAACATGGGTTTTAGATGCCTCTCTAAATTTCCAAATCTCATTGATTATAGAAAGTGTATTTGGTTTCATCAATATAAAATACGGATTGCTCGTCATCATCATGGCGTGCAATGTAAGTGCTTCACTTTCCACAATATTTATGAAGGAATCTAGGTCTCCTTCAGATAAGATGGACTTTAACTTCTCTAAATTACTATGTGCTTGGTCAAACCGCTGCGTAGCGAACGGGTGCCCGTGCATTAACTCATGACCCACCGTACTACTTACCTGCTTCTCACCTTTATCTACCAATAAAATGGTGTCGTGAAAATTACTAAACACCTCATGTACATTATAAGGATACTTTATTCCAAATAAGTTTGAGCTTCCTTCCATTGAGGATGTTTCTCCCCATTCTACCAAAGGTCCTTCAATACTGCGACATGCACTACCAGAGCCTAATCTTGCCAAAAATGAAACCTTTCGGTTAAAATGCTCTTCTGAAAGAGTCTTTAGAAACGTTCTTTCCATCTCCATAAAACATAAAGCCAAAGCAGACATACCACTAGCCGATGATGCAATACCACTGCTATGCGGAAAAGAATTTGATGTTTTGATTACGAAGTGATACTCTTTTAAAAATGGTAGATAGATCTCTATTCTCTTTAAAAATGTATTGATTTTTGGCTTAAACTCTTCTTTTACCTCTCCCTCAAAAAAAAGATCGAAAGAAAACGCATCAGCTTTATTATTCTTTTTTTTATAGTGTACACTGGTTTTAGTAACACAGGCAGCCAAAGTAAAACTGATAGAAGGGTTTGCCGGTATCTGATTTTCTTTCTTTCCCCAATATTTTACCAAAGCAATATTACTAGGAGAAGAATATGACACTTCACCTTCTTCTTTCAATAATATATATGGGGCTGGAATAAAATCTTTTTCTGACATTGAATTTTCAATTTGTGCAAATATAGTTTTTAGGCTTATCAATTAAAATAAATCCTTATTTTAGAGCTAAACGCCAACCAATTGAAAAGAAAACTTACATATGTAATTATTGGAATTCTCATATGCTCAACTATTGGGTTTCTAAGTAGTGTGGTTACACAAAGCTCTGTAAATACTTGGTACATGACATTGAACAAGCCAAGTTTTAATCCTCCAAACTGGGTTTTTGCCCCTGTTTGGAGCGTACTTTACATTATGATGGGTATTTCTGCCGGTTGGGTATGGGCCAAAGGCTTTCACCATAAGTGGGTCAAGACCGGCCTTTATCATTTTGGCTTTCAATTACTTTTAAACGGTTTGTGGAGCATTGTTTTTTTTGGACTTAAACAGCCCCTATTGGCCCTATTCATCATTATAGCGCTATTAATTGTTCTGGCACTTACCATAAAATGGTTTAAGGTTGTCAGTAAATTTGCGGCGTATCTATTGACCCCATATTTTCTGTGGTTATGCTTTGCTACGGCACTAAATTTTAAAATATGGGAATTGAACTAAACGGACAGTTCTAACATCTTACTCATTGTTCTATAATTTCTTGTAGTTGCCTCAACCTTTAACTTACGCTCAATAAGATTATTATTCAATTTCGCCTTACCATAACCTGCTGTACATTTTAAAAAAATACAGTCATTGGCGACTAAAAAGTCTTCAGTTTTAAAAGTCTCTTTGCTTAATTTTTCTACATCTTCTGCGCTTGGCACCTCTTTTAACAAAACAAAGTAATTTTGCTTTTGCAAATGCTCATCATCTGTTTTAAACGGATTACGATCTAATAGTTCTTTTAATTTAGAAATTGTCATCACTATGACCGGAACGTCAAAATTAAAATGGTTCAAAATCGCTTTAGCTATCAGATTTTCCAATTCTTTGGAATTTTCCAATTCACTTCTAAATACCACATTACCACTTTGTATGTACGTTTTAACGTCTTCCAATTTTTGCTTGGAGAGCAATTCTTTTAACCCGGCCATTTGAACCTTATGCCTACCGCTTACATTGATACCTCTTAGAAATGCTACATAGGTTATCATATTATTGGGAATTTGAATTTAAATCCTCAACCACGGCTTGGGCTGCAATATAACCACCTGTCCATGCATTTTGAAAATTGAATCCGCCGGTAATGGCATCTACATTTATAACTTCACCTGCAAAATATAGACCTGCCAGCTTTTTACTTTCGTATGTCTTAAAGTTGATTTCCTTTAAATCTACACCTCCGGCCGTGACAAACTCTTCTTTAAAAGTACTTTTACCATTTACTTGAAAAATGCCCGCAGTCAGTTGTTCTGCTAATGAAGTTAATTGTTGCTTTGAAACTTCTGGCCAAGTCATATCATCAATACCAGCTGCCTGTACCAAATTTGCCCATAGGCGTTTGGGAATGTCAAGAACTTTAGTTCTTAAAACAGTCTTCTTTTCTACCTGCTTTACCTTTAAAAACAACTCTAACAATCCGTTTTGGTGATATTCCGGAACCCAATTCACCTGAATTTTAAATTGGTAATTGTATTGCTCCAATATTCTTGCGCCCCATGCAGATAACTTTAAAATAGCTGGTCCGCTCATACCCCAATGAGTTATCAATAATGGTCCGTCCGAGAATAGGACCGACGCATCAAATTTTGATTTCAAAGAATTTTTACCAAAATTCTTTTTCGGTAGCACCCTTACCTCGGCATGTGTGGCTACGCCAGGAATATCCCCAATACGCCTATCTTTTATATTGAACGTAAACAATGAGGGAACGGGCGGAACAACAGTATGCCCCAATCCTTCAACATACTTCCAGATTTTTGGATTACTCCCAGATGCCAACATAAGTTTTTTACAGTACATGTGACCATCACCAATGGCAACCTTCCATATCACCTCTTTCTCCTCTTTAATTTGCTCTATTCCGGTTACAGAACAAAGTGTTTTCACCTGTATACCTAATCTATCTGCCTCTGAAAGAAAACAATCAATAATAGTTTGTGAAGTATTGGTTACCGGGAACATTCTACCATCTTCCTCAATTTTCAAGGCAACTCCCCTTTCTTCAAAAAAGCCCACGGTATCACCACTTGCGTAAGTATGAAATGGTCCTAAAAGTTCTTTCTCACCTCTTGGATAGTTCTTGCTTAAATCTGCGGGATTAAATTCTGCATGTGTAACATTACAGCGGCCACCACCAGAAATTTTCACTTTAGTGAGAACATCTTTGCCACGTTCCAAAATTGCAATTTTTGTATTCGGCCTTTTTTCGGCAATGTGTATTGAAGTATAAAAACCTGCTGCCCCACCACCAACTACTAAAACGTCGTACATTATTTAACCCGTTCAGGAAAGTTGGTGATTATTCCATCTACACCTACATTTTTCATAGCATCAATATCTGCAGGTTCATTAACTGTCCAAGTATAAATTTTAAGTCCGGCATTTCTAATTTCATTAGCTTTTTCTATGTCTAGATTCTTGAAATAAGGATTAATAGCTACCGCATTCAGCTCTTTGGCCACAGGTATGGCATCAACCGGGTCTTCTTCTGTCAATACCGCAATTGCAACATTAGGGTTATACTTACGCATTTCACGTAGTTCATTCCAATTAAAGCTAGAGATAATAAAATTATCTGCGCTCCAATTTCTTTTTTCTATATAGGCATTCATTATATGGTTTACCCTATCTGCAGTACCGGCGCCTTTTAACTCTATATTTAAAGTTACTTTATTGTCGATCAACTTTAAAACATCTTGAAGCAAAGGAATTTTATGCCCCCCGTCAACGATCACTTTCTTTAAATCAAAAATATAGTATTCTTCAATATTGCCAGGGGCATTGGTCAATCTATCAAGCTTATCATCATGAAAAACCACGATCTCGCCACTTTTAATTTTAAAAACATCGATCTCGATCATATCTACACCCAGATCCATTGCTTTTTGAATTGACGGCAAAGTGTTTTCAGTTTCGTGGCCCATAGCTCCTCTATGACCAATAACTAAAGGTTCTTTTTTCATATGACAAGATGCTATGCTGAAACAAATGATAAATAAAGCTAATCTTTTAAGCATTGGTTTATGATTTTATTTCAAAAATAAAGGATTCTAAAGGATTTAAGTCAATAGAAATATGACCTTCGCCATTTTCTACACGTAAAGAATTTACATGGCCATAGAGAGCATCGTGCAATGGATAAATTCCTTCTTTTAATTTCCACAGATTCACCAAATCTACAGGTATTTTCAAATCGAACGAAAAATGATCGTTTACATCAAAGTTTGAAACTATTATTAATTTTTGATTCTCAGACCAACGGACATATGACAATACACGGTGGTTATAGTTTTCGGTAATTTCTTTGTTATAAAAATGAATCTCCCTATATGCGCCCATTAAGGCCTCACTTGTAATGGTGAAGTTTAACAATCGCTTATAAAAATCTCGCAAAGCCTTTTCTTCGGGGGTAGATTGGCCGCCATCAAACTTTTTATTATTGACCCATCTTTGGTGATGCGGCACACCTATATAGTCAAATATGGAAGTTCTTGACGGACTACCGAAACCTGCATGTTCCGCCGCCGGCTCTCCTACCTCTTGACCAAAATATATCATTGTAGGAGATGTACTTATTGTAGCGGAGACAACCATTGCCGGTCTACCAATTTCGGCATCACCAACAAACTCAGGACTAGCAATACGTTGCTCATCATGGTTTTCCAAAAAGTGTAGCATATGATGCTCAATGTCCTGCAAACCATTTTGTACAACCGGTAAATGATCAGACCAACCATAACCTTTCATGATATGTTTAAGTCCATCATAAAAGTCTACCTTATCATATAAATAGTCCATTTTACCCTTATGGATGTAGGTTCTATATAAATCTGGATTATAAACTTCTGCCATTAAAAAAGCATCAGGGTTTTCCTTTTTGATAGATGAGTTCATAAAACTCCAAAATTCAACCGGTACCATTTCCGCCATATCATACCTAAAACCATCAACGCCCATTGCCAGCCAATATAATGCAATATCCCTAAATTTTCTCCAAGAGCTTGGCACTACTCTTTTCTTCCAAAACTCAAAATGCTCATTGCAATCCTTTTCTCCATAATCATTGGGCAACATATCAAAATCCAATCTACCGTCTGGTCTTACCCCGTAATTTACTCTTACGGTTTCATACCAATCGTTCATATCCGGTTGGGGACTGCGAGAACCGTTACCTGTCCACTTTGCAGGTATCTCTTCTAATTTTGAATACGAAAAAGTTGGCAAATTACCACCCAACGGTACATAACCCTCTCGCCAATGTGGAGTTTTAAAATCCGTTCCCGGAATGTAATAAAAGTTGTTATCTTTTTGATATTCTACCGATGTATCATCTCCATACCCAAAATCAGAAACACCTTTAGGATTTGTTTTACCCTCATACTTTCTGGCTACGTGATTAGGTACAATATCTATGATTACTTTCATACCCGCTTTATGGGTTCTATCTACCAAAGACTTGAACTCTTTTAACCTTTTTGAAGGGTCTTTCGCCAGGTCTGGGTTAACATTGTAATAATCTTTAACTGCGTAAGGTGATCCTGCCCTACCCTTGACCACGTCTGGATCGTCGTTAGAAATACCAATTTCAGTATAGTCATTGATAACCGCATGATGGGGAATACCGGTAAACCAAATATGCGTAACACCTAATCCTTTGATTTCTGTGAGTGCCTTTTTATTAAAATCGGCAAATTTACCAACCCCATTCTCCTCAATAGTGCCCCAAGGCTTGTTGTTTGTATTTGTATTACCAAAGAGTCTGGTAAATACATGATAAATTACAATCTTACTATTCATGAGGCAGTTCAATTTTTAATTTTATACTATTAAAACTAAGGTTATTTATACTGTAATCAATTTATTGGGCGATAAGGCTACTTTCTGTCCGTTTACACGAATGGTCACCTCTTCAGTACCCGTTAATTCAAATGTTGTTTCCTTTGCGGTTACATTTACCTTAATTATTCTATTTCTAAAATTAACTTTAAATGAATATCCTTGCCACTGAGCAGGTATTTGAGGTTTGAACGATAATTTATCATTAATAACCCGCATACCACCAAAGCCTTCAACAATACTCATCCATGTGCCGGCCATAGACGTAATATGTAAACCTTCTTCTACCTCCTTATTATAATCATCCAAATCTAACCTAGAGGTTCTTAGATAAAAATTATAAGCCTGCTCCATTCTACCCAATTTAGCCGCTTGAATACTATGCACACATGGTGACAACGATGATTCATGAACGGTAAAAGGTTCATAGAAATCAAAATGCCTCTCAAGGTCTTCCGTAGAGAAATCTTCTTCAAAAAAATAAAAACCTTGCAATACGTCTGCTTGCTTAATATAAGGAGACCTTAATATTCTATCCCAACTCCATTTTTGATTAATTGGTCTTTCTGACTTTGGCAATTCATCTACCTTTACCAAGTCCTTATCAAGAAAACCGTCTTGTTGCAAAAATACACCGTGTTCTTTTGAATACGGAAAATACATTTTAGTCGCTACCTTCTTCCATTTTTCACACTCCCTATCCGTAAGCTGAGTTTTACCTATTATTCTATGATAATCATCTGGATAGCCACTTTTTACCTTATCTAATTGTGTTAACGTATAATTAATACACCATTTAGCCAAATAGTTGGTATACCAGTTATTATTGACATTGTTCTCATATTCATTAGGTCCTGTAACGCCAAGCATAACATATTTGTTCTTATCCTTTGACAAGTTTACGCGTTGGTGCCAAAATCTAGAAATACCAATGAGCACTTCTAGACCCATCTCCGGTATGTAACTATAATCACCTGTATATCTATAGTAATTATGTATCGCGAAAGCTATAGCCCCATTTCTATGAATTTCTTCAAAAGTAATTTCCCACTCGTTATGACATTCCTCACCGTTCATGGTAACCATTGGATATAATGCCGCTCCATTTGAAAAACCTAGCTTTTTAGCGTTTTCAATAGCCTTTTCTAAATGATTGTACCTATACTTTAAAAGTTTTCTGGCCACCTTATCATCTTTTGTAGCCATGTAGAAAGGAATACAGTATGCTTCTGTATCCCAATAGGTACTACCACCATATTTTTCACCTGTAAACCCTTTAGGACCTATATTTAACCTTGAATCTGTACCAAGGTATGTTTGATTCAATTGAAAAATATTAAAACGAATACCTTGCTGAGCCTTAACATCTCCATCAATTACAATGTCGCTCATTTCCCAAATAGCTGACCAAGCGGCTATTTGTTTTTTTATCAACCCATCAAAACCAAGAGAATTTACTTCATTTAAACAATGATCGGCAACCTGTACCAACTCTTCGTTTGGATGATTTCTTGAAACTACATAACCACCGAATTTTGTTAAGGTAACGGCCGTATCGGCTTTTACGTTCTGCTCATATTTTACAGATACGAAGTTATCTGTCTTTACAGACGGCATAGCCGAAACCTGATTTCCATCATACTCCAAAGAAGCCTGCATAAACGTACAGGTCTTAAATTCTGTTTTCATGGTATGTGCCTCTATAAAAGCACGGTTATCTAAACTGGTTACATTTGTAGTGTTCCAGAATTTATCGTCCCAGTTACTATCTTCGTTGGTAATACCACTATCTAGGTATGGCTCAAATACAACTTTGGCATCGGCATTCAAAATTTTAACTGTGTACGAAATAGCACCAACTTCATCAACATCTAAACTTAAAAATCGTTTTACAAAAACATCTACCTCAACATTGTTAGAGGATACCGCTTGAAAACTACGGGTATACACCCCCTCTTGCATATTTAACTCCCTTCTAAAATTTGAAACCTTTTTACAGGTAGCCAAATCAAATTCTTGATCGTTCAAATAAATTTTAATTCCTATCCAATTAGGAGCGTTCAATACTTTTGCAAAATATTCCGGATAACCGTTTTTCCACCACCCTACACGCGTTTTATCCGGATAATAAACACCCGCAATATAGCTTCCCTGAAAAGTCTCGCCCGTATAGGTTTCCTCGAAATTTGCACGTTGCCCCATTGCCCCGTTACCGATACTAAATATACTTTCAGAAGATTTCACATTTTCCTTGTCAAATCCTTCTTCGATAATGCTCCAATTATCCGGTTTTATATAATCTTGATTCATTAATTTACTATTGAGTTGAAATTATAATAGAGTTAAGAATATTTTCTATTATTATTTATGATTTTTATTAAGTAACAATTCTAAAAAACTATCGTCTATTTCCGTAAAATCCTTGAAATTATAATCGGCTTCATGTAGTATGTCAACATCTCCTATGCCTATACTTATCATACCCGCCGCATTGGCAGCTTGAATACCTGCAACAGCATCTTCAAAAACAACACATGATTCTGCTTTAACATTTAAATTATTTGCCGCTATCAAAAACACTTCTGGATCTGGTTTGGCCTTTGTAACGCTATTACCGTCAACAATGCTATCAAAATAGGGCAATAGATCCACTTTTTCTAAAATAGGCTTTGCATTTTTGCTTGCCGAACCTAACGCGATAGGAACATTTTTATTCTTTAAATATTGCAATACCCTAGGCACATCTGGCAGAATCTCGCTAGCATCCATCTTTTGGATATATGCCAGATAATCTTCATTTTTTTCGATCATCCAAGTATCGAACTGTTCTTGGGTCGCTTTTACACTTCCAATATCCAAAAGAATTTCCAAACACCTTTTTCTACTTACGCCCTTAAAAAGTTCATTTTGTTCTTTGGTAAATTCAAAACCCAATTCGTTTGCCAGCTTACGCCATGCCAAATAATGATATTTAGCAGTATCCACAATAACACCGTCCAAATCAAATATAAAACCTACTTCTTTCATTTTCTTATCTATTTATTGATAGTTGAATCACGCTTAATTAAAGTTGCATTGATAATTTCAGTTTTAAAGGGTGCTTCCTCCATCTCCAAAGACTCCATCCTATCTATTAAAAATTTTGCGGCCTTTTCTCCCATTCTTTCACCATGTTGCGCTACTGTAGTTAGTTTTGGAGAAGCGTATTTAGATAAAATCCCATCGGTAAAGCCTATGATAGAAATGTCATTTGGAACGTTATACCCTAACTGTTGAATAATGCTTAAACATTGAACAGCAAAAATCTCGTTTACACACAATACCGCATCAATCTCATTATTTTTAAAAAATTCCATAATCAACTTACTATTGTCCAGATCATGGGGCAATGTCAAAATTAAATCTTCATTTATAGAAATATGATTATCCTCTAAAGCCTTCAAGTAACCCTCTTTTCTACTTTCGCTTACATTAAAAAAGTTTTCTGTTGTCACCAAAGCTATTTTTTTGGCACCGGTAGAAATAAAATGTTCGACCGCTTCTATAGATATCCCCTTATCGTTCAATATTACCTTATCACAGGCAATCTCTTCCGTAACACGATCAAATAATACAATAGGTATCCCTTGATCCAATAATTCCTTTAAATGAGTAAAGTCGTTCTTTCTCTGCGTTTCTGCACTTAATGACAGTATAAATCCGTCTATACTACCATTGGCCAGCATTTCCATATTTATAACCTCTTTATCAAATGATTCATCAGATATACAAATAATTACATTGTAGCCCATACTGTTGGCATACTTTTCTATACCTCTGAATACGGTAGTAAAAAAATGATGCACAATATCAGGTATCACTACACCAATGTTTTTGGTTCTTCTATTTTTAAGACTAAGAGCTATATTATTAGGACGATAGTTATAGAATTTGGCAAATGCCTTAATTCTATCTTTAGTATCCTTACTAATTTCCTTACTATTCTTTAAAGCTTTAGATACCGTAGAAATAGATACGTCTAGTTCTCTAGCAATGTCTTTCAGAGTTATTTTAGGTTTCAATAAAAATGTGATTTAAAATTTTAAGATAAGAACTTAATTTCTTCTAAAAAGTTAAGTTCTACAAAGACCGATAAATGGTAAATATATAGAAAAAAGTATTTTTTATATATTTGCATTATTATCACATATTCATATTTAACCCTATGTTTAATTAAGAATTTGATAAAAACACCCTATAACATTCATTATACCCGCAAAAATGAAAAGTTATTAACACGAAACCGTTTTCGTAATTATTTAACGTTACGTAAACTATTGACCATACACCTTTTTACATATTTTTAACAATTGAAATTAAATTAACTCAACTTAAATTAACAATTTATGAAGATTACATTCCTAAAAAGTCTGTTTATCCTAGGTGCATTTTTGTGCTTTGGATCTATACAGGCACAAGAAGTATCTGGAACGGTTTCAGATGCAAGTGGACCTTTACCAGGAGCTAGTGTTCTTGTAAAAGGAACAACGAATGGTACGCAAACTGATTTTGACGGTAATTACACATTGACCGCAGGAGAAAACGCAGTACTTATTGTTAGTTATATCGGTTACAAGACTCAAGAAGTAGCAGTAAACGGTAGAACTTCAATTAACTTCACATTACAAGAAGATGCTGAAGCATTGGAAGAAGTTGTAATTATCGGCTACGGTACTACAACGGTTAAAGATGCTACCGGCTCTGTAACCGCAGTAACAGCTGAAGACTTTAACGGAGGTAACATTGCCTCTCCAGAACAGTTGATACAAGGTAAAACTGCCGGTGTTAATATCCAGGAAACCAGTGGTGAGCCTGGTGCAGGAATCCAAATTAATATTAGAGGTTCTAACTCTGTACGTGCTAACAACAATCCGCTTTTCGTAGTTGATGGTGTTCCATTAGGAGGTGGCGATACTTCTCCACAAGGTGAAACTGGTTTTGGACAAAGTGCGGTTAAAAACCCTTTAAACTTTAT
The DNA here is from genome assembly GCA_020629415.1 of Maribacter sp. Classification (GTDB taxonomy): domain Bacteria; phylum Bacteroidota; class Bacteroidia; order Flavobacteriales; family Flavobacteriaceae; genus Maribacter; species Maribacter huludaoensis. The sequence goes on from JAHDDL010000019.1 coordinate 33,523, forward strand.
CAACCCTAATGATATTGAAAGTATCAGTATATTAAAAGATGCATCCGCAACGGCTATTTATGGTTCTCGTGGTGCAAACGGTGTTGTTATCATTACCACAAAAAGCGGTAAAGGAAGTAGCCAGGGTGTGTGGGATTTTTCTAGTTCTTTAAGTATCGCTACAGCTGCAAACACTTTTGACCTTTTAAAGCCATCTGAATTTTTATCTGGTGTTACTGCTGTTGGTGGTAACGCAAATGCGGTAAATTTTGGAGCTAACACAGATTGGCAACAAGTAGTTTTAAGATCTACCGCTTCTCAAAACCAAAACCTTTCTTATTCTAAGAACTATGGTAGTGGTAACGTAAGAGCAACGTTCGGATACGGAAAACAATTTGGTATTGTTGAAAATTCTGATTTAGAAAGAATTACAGGTAGAGTTAATCTTAACCAACGTTTCTTAGATGACAAATTAGTTCTTGGCCTTCAAATGTCGATTGCCAGAATCAATGATTCTCAAGCACCAATTAGTGCGCAGGCAGGTGCAGCAGGTGATGTTTTAGGTGGTGCATATGCTGCAAACCCGACATGGCCTTCAAATTCTGATTTTAATGCTGGTGGATTGAACGTTAACCCTCAAAATGCATTAGACAATACACAGAATATAACTAATACCGATAGATATTTATTAAACGGTTCTATTCAGTATAACTTTACGCCAGAGCTATCTGCAAAATTAAATGCAGGTTTGGATATCGCCGAAGCGACCAATACTTCTGTGATTTCGAGAGACATCAACAATATTAACGGTGTTACCGATATAGGTCGCGGAAACTATGGAGTCTTAAAAAGAGACAACAAAACCTTTGAGGCAACGGTAAACTACAATAAAGAGTTTGAAAACTCTAACTTAGAGGCCTTAGTAGGTTTTGGTTACCAAGATTTCCAGACTTTTGGGTTTAATGCTGGTGGTAGAGGTTACTCATCCAGTGATTTAAATGCAATGGGCAGAGACCTTAGAAGTGCTGTAAGCGACTTACAGAATGCTGTTTCCGGTTCTTACCAACAAGCTTATTATGCCCCTAATACAAATGGCGTATTAGTCAATAGATTATTACCAACCGTTGTTGCTCAAGAAGAATTAGGAAGAACTCTTGACAGCCCGGTTACTTCTGTATTCACCAATTCATTTGACAATACAGATGAGTTGCAGTCTTTCTTTGCTAGATTAAACTACACCTTAAATAACAAGTACTTGTTTACAGCAACAATGAGAGCTGATGGTTCTTCAAGATTTGGTCCAGAAAACCAATATGGATACTTCCCTTCTGGTGCTTTTGCATGGAAAATGAACGAAGAAGATTTTGTCGGCGAAAATGTATCTACTCTTAAGTTACGTTTAAGTGCAGGTATTACTGGTAATCAAGATGGTTTAGGTTATGGTAACTTCGTAGCAAGGCAACGATTTTCAGATTTAACTGTTCAGCAAAACCTTGATATCAACGCAAATGGTACTGCAATCGTAGCAACTGATAGACCTGATTTGAAATGGGAGTCTTCATTCAACTTAAACGCAGGTTTTGATTTCGGTTTCAACAATGATCGTTTAACCGGTAGTTTAGATGTTTATAGAACTGAAACAACTGACGTTCTTTTACAAACTCCACCAGCAGCACCTGCGGTTGACCCATTCCAATTCCAGAATGTTGATGCTAGTATCATCAACCAAGGGGTTGAATTTGCTTTGGCTTATGATTTCGTAAGAACGGACGATGCAACGTTCTCTGCAGATTTTAATATCGCTTACAACAACAATGAAGTTCAGAATTTTGACGGTTTAATTGATACTGGTGCTGTTAATGGACCTGGTTTAACTGGTGCATTTGCACAACGTTTTGCTTCTGGACAATCATTATATTCTTACTACTTGCCAATTTTTACTGGTTTTGATAGTGCTGGTTCGCCAACATATCAAGATGTTGACGGAAACGGTGTTGGTGATCCTTTTGCTGACAAAACGTTTGTTGGAGAAGATGCTTTACCGGATATTACAACTGGTCTAAGCTTAAACTTAAAAGTAAAAGATTTTGATGCATCTGTATTCTTTCAAGGTCAATTTGGTTTCTCAGTATACAACAATACTGAAAATGCATATTTCACTGCAGGAGCACTTTCTAACTCTAGAAACGTAACTCAGAATGTATTGACCAGCGGAGAAGACCCAGGAGCTTCTGCGGATGCTTCTACGCGTTTCTTAGAAAAAGGAGATTTCGTTCGTTTTCAAAATGCCAGTATTGGCTACAACGTACCATTATCAGGTGAAGGAGCATTGAATTCTTTGCGTTTCTCTCTAACAGGTCAAAACCTTTTCCTAATTACCGATTACAGTGGTTTAGACCCAGAGGTTACTGCCAATACCGGTGATTTAGGTTCAGGTGTACCATCTAGAGGTATTGACTATGGCTCTTACCCAAGACCAAGAACTTTTACTTTTGGTATAAATGCATCATTTTAATTAAAAAAAATTGTATATCATGAAAAATAATTTTAAAATCTTAACGCTTTCTATTCTATCGTTGGTAGGGATTTCCTCCTGTACCGACCTAGAAATAGAAGAAACAGATTCGATCATTTCCGAAGGATTTCAAGGCTTAGCCGATCCATCTTCTACGGTTACGAATCTATATGGATCACTCGCCGGACAGTATGCTGGTCAAGATAACTATTTTGCACTTCAAGAAGTTACTTCGGACGAACACCTAATACCGACACGTGGTGGTGACTGGGGTGATAACGGACTATGGAGAGTACTACACACTCATGATTGGAACGGTCAACATTCTTTTATAGTTAATGTATTTCAGTTATGGAACAGTAACCAATTACAAGCTTCTCAAGTTTTAGACTCAAGAAGTAACCCTTCTACAGAGAATATAGGTGATGCAAGCTTTATCAGAGCTTACAGTATGTGGGTAATATTGGATAACTTTGGTCAAGTTCCTTATAGAGATACCCAATTACCATCTTCTTCTGTACCTGAAGTACTTACTGGTCAAGCAGCCTTAGATTTTATTCTTGCGGATATAGAAACAGCAATTTCAAACACCCCTGCTACACCGGCAGGTAGTGGCGAAGCTAACTTAAGAGCAAGTAAGGCCGCTGCAAGATATTTAAAGGCAAAAGTTCTTTTGAACAAGCATATTTACCTTGGTGGTTCTCCTGATTCCGCAGATATGGCCGAAGTAATTTCTTTGGTGGATGCTATTACTGCTGATGGTTATGCATTACAAGAAGGTTATTTTGATCTTTTCTTGCCAGATGCCGATACCGAGACTATTTGGTCTCTAGAAGCTAATACTATTAATAAAGTAGTAATGGGACTTCACTATAACAGCACAAGTATTCAAGGTGGTGGATGGAACGGATTCAGTACCCTTGCCGAATTTTATGATTTATTTGAAGGAGATTCTGAATCTAATGAATTAGATGCGGACCAAAACCCTGTGGACGGACAAGAAGAACGTAGAGGTGGAGTACCAACTATTGGTGTAGCTTTTGCAGACCAACCTTACGCTTCTGAAAAAGATGGTTATGTTGACGGTTCAAATGTCGGTTATGGTTTCTTAATCAATCAACAGTATGACCTTGATGGTACTCCACTAGAAGACAGACAAGGGGCTCCTCTTACATTTAAAAGAGATTTTAAAGACGGTTCCGGTGCCGTTAACTTTATCAACAATGATGAAACTACCGGTATCCGTATTCAGAAATATGCAGCCAGAAATGGTGAAGCTTCTATTAGTCATCAAATTGTATTTAGATATGCAGATGCTCATCTTATGAAGGCTGAGGCTATGTTTAGAAGCGGTGGCGACCCAACTGCCATGATCAATGACCTAAGAACTATACGTAACACTCAAGAGTTACTAGGAACAGTTTCTGAGCAGGATATCTTAGATGAAAGAGGTAGAGAATTATACCAAGAAGCATGGAGACGTAACGATTTAATTCGTTTCGGTCAATTTGGTAGAGATTGGTTATTTAAAGCTGAAGGAACTATCAACAACGACGATTACAACGTGTTCCCTATTCCACCAGCACAATTACTTGCAAATCCTAACTTGGTTCAAAACCCAGGTTACTAAGGATATATAATTTTAAGTTTAAGTTGAAAAGGCCTCCAATTAATTGGAGGCTTTTTTACATTTAAATCCTTGCGTAAATACAAAGAATTTTAAAAAGTGTAATTAGCCACCAGCATTAAAATAAATTATCTTATCACCATTTCTAAAGACTAGAAATAACCGGAATAAAATATATAGATATTTTATGGACTATAGTTTAAATCATTAAACTGCTTCTTTAATTGCCTAGAAAGCATAAAACTAAGTTACTCCTGGGCAGTATTATTACAAATACGAAGCTTTACCCAAAGATAGATAACCATATTAGGACCTTTTAAATAATACAGACCAATCAATTGTAAATGGCCAATTAAATTTTTAATACTTCAATGCGGTATGCAGCCATTTAATTAAAATAAATATCCATTATGTTAACACAAATAACGCAACATTTCTTCACACGAAAGTGAACTATTGTTGCGCTATTTGTATTTTTTTTAGCTATAAAACAAGACTCACAAAGTCATGAAACATTGCTTCTATAATCTTCAAAAGAATAAATTATCTAAATATAATATAGGTACTGACAACAACTAATGTAATTATCAAGCCAACAGGTTTTACATACTTCCAACTGGTAATATCGACCTCATTAGTATATTCTTGCACATAATCCGTTTCTCTTGGTTTTAATGTACCGATCAACAACATTAAGCCTATAGTCAAAACGAACGTTATTGCTTGTACATGTAACATATGTGGCAACCATTCTATACCTAGCCCCCTTTGCATAATAATGTAGATTACATAAACAACTACGGCAAATATTATTCCTGCTTTGGCAGCAATAGCCGGTACTCTTTTAGTTAAAAAACCAATAACGATTGCAGATAAAATAGGAATACTATATGCACCATTAACTTGTTGCAAGTAACCAAAAAGACCATCTGACGCATAATATAAAAAAGGTGCCAATATCATTGAAAACAATGCCAACATTACCCCAAAACGTTTACCTACGGCTACAACTTTAGTTTCTGAAGCTTCTTTGTCTATATACTCTTTATAAATATCCAGACCAAACAATGTAACACAACTGTTTAAGGCACTATTAAATGAACTTAAAATAGCTCCAAAAAGTACGGCAGCAAAAAAACCTACCAAAGTAACCGGAAGCACCGCAGCTACTAATTTAGGATAAGCTTGATCCGCCCTGTCCAATTGACCATCGAACATGTGAAATGCAATAATACCTGGCAAAACAACTATTAAAGGACCCAATATTTTAAAAAATGCAGCAAGCATTACTCCTTTCTGACCTTCTTTAAGATTTTTGGCTCCTAAAGCCCTCTGAATAATTTGTTGATTGGTTCCCCAATAAAACAATTGCACCAAAACCATACCTGTAAATATGGTTGCAAATGGTATACTTGACGATTCCGACCCTATAGCATTAAACTTTTCTGGATGCTCCGTAGTAAGTTTGGACAAACCTCCTAATATACTACTATCATCACTAATTGCATATAGTCCAAATATCGGTATCAACAATCCACCTATCAACAATCCAATTGCATTTATCGTATCTGAAACTGCAACAGCTTTTAAGCCCCCGAAAATGGCATAAATACTACCAATTATTCCAATACTCCAAACACAGACCCATATAGACCCCCATTCAGAAATACCCAGTTTTTCGGGCAAATCAAACATTCCGCTAATTGCTAAAGACCCAGAATATAAAACTATCGGTAAAAGAACAATTGCATAACCGCTTAAAAACAAACCAGATGTCATTGCCTTGGTAGTGGTATCAAATCTTCTCTCCAAATACGTTGGTATAGTGCTAATACCACCTTTCAAATATCTAGGTAACAAGTATATAGCACATATGACCATAGCAATAGCCGCCAAGGTTTCCCATGCCATTACCAAAATTCCATCACTGTAGGCGTTACCGTTTAGACCAACAATTTGTTCCGTAGATAGATTGGTCAACAGTAAAGACCCGGCAATTACTCCTGCCGTTAGACTACGCCCCCCTAAAAAATATCCATCAGAGGTTTGCTCATTAGTTGATCTTGTTGCCAAATATGCAATTACGGCTACTAAAATGGTAAAGCCTAAAAAAGATAAAATTCCTATCATGGGTCAAGTTGTTTGTTATTTAGTCAAGGTTAAATATATTGGATTATTTCCATTACTTCTAAAAAGTAGCCACTAAATCTCATTATTCATATTATTACGCTGTCCCTATAACGATTTCTTTAAATTTTAACGTTGACTTTTACTAAATAAGCCTAATAAATAGTAGGTATTTGGCTATATTGCAAATTATTTTTGAACGACCTATTTTACAGGTCTGCAACTCAACTTTAACAGTTCACAAAACAACTCGAAGTGCTCTCTCAAACAAACGCAACAATGAACTTTAATTTGCTTAAGATCAGCTGCCTTGGCTTATTTTTATTTCTTTTAATTTCTTGCGGATCTAATGAAAATTCAAATACATTGGAACAGCAACAGGAACCTACGCTATTCACCTTACTAGAACCTGAAGAAACTGGTATCTCTTTCGTAAACAAGGTTGCCAATTCTAAGGAATTCAACATTTTTAAATATCGTAATTTCTATAACGGTGGCGGTGTTGCCATTGGCGATATCAACAATGATGGATTAGCAGATATTTTCTTAACGGGCAATATGGAAGCCAACAAGTTATTTCTTAACAAAGGCGAAATGAAATTTGAAGATATTTCAGAATCTGCCGGAATAATGGGAAACAAGCCATGGTCTACCGGTGTAGTTATGGCAGATATTAATAATGACGGATTTCTTGATATCTATGTGAGCAATGCCGGTAACATGGAAGGCAACAACCATGACAATGACCTTTACATTAATAACGGTGATGGTACTTTTACCGAAAAAGCCCATGAATACAATCTAGCAGAAACAGGTTTTTCAACACACGCCTCTTTCTTCGATTATGATAAAGACGGAGATTTGGATGCTTACATTCTAAATAATAGCAACATACCTGTTAGCAGCCTTGGCTACGCAGAACAGCGAGAGGTTAGAGCTCAAGATTGGGAAGGCGTACCTAAGATTTTTAGAGGTGTTGGTGATATGCTGTTAAGAAACGATAATGGCAAATTTGTTGATGTTAGTGAAGATGCCGGTATTTACGGTAGCCTTATTGGCTTTGGCCTAGGTGTCATGGTGGTTGACATCAACAATGACCTGTACCCTGACATTTACGTTTCCAACGATTTTTATGAAAGAGATTATTTATACATCAACAACCAAGACGGCACTTTTAGAGAAGAGGTTCAAAAATGGACAAATCACTTAAGTTTATCCGCTATGGGGGTTGATATGGCAGATATTAATAATGACGGACTTACAGATATTTTCATAACAGATATGCTACCTGAACCGGATCAGCGTGTAAAATCTGTTATGGAATTTGAAGGTTATAACATATTTAAACTTAAACAGAGTAAAGATTTTCATCAACAATATATTCAGAATACATTACAGCTTAACAACGGCAATGGTTCTTTTTCTGAAATTGCCTATTACAGTGGGGTCGAGGCTACCGACTGGAGTTGGTCAGGACTTTTATTCGATATGGACAATGACGGACTGAAGGATATTTATATAACAAACGGGATTAACCATGACCTTACGGATTTAGACTTTGTTGATTTTTTTGCCAACGAAATTATTCAAAAAATGGCATTGACGGGCAGGAAAGAGTCTATTGATTCTATTATCAACAAAATGCCAGTTACACCTCTTCCTAACTACGCATATAGAAATAACGGAGATATCACATTCAGCAATTACAATAAACAGTGGGGTTTTGAAATACCTAGCCGTTCAAACGGTTCTGCTTACGGTGACTTAGATAATGATGGCGACTTAGATTTAGTGGTCAACAACGTAAACATGGAGACGTTTGTATATCGCAACAACTCCGAATCTCAATCACAGAACAATTATATTAAGCTTAAATTCAAAGGCAGTGACGGTAATAGGTTCGGCATTGGTACGGTTGCCCGCCTATATTACCCAAATAATATTATTGATCAAACGGTAATGCCGTCCAGAGGTTTTCAGTCTTCAGTAGAATACCCTATGACCATAGGTCTTGGAGACACCAAAACTTTAGACTCAATTCGTATTATTTGGCCTAATGATGCCACTACTAAATTAATCAATGTAAAAGCCAATCAGACCATTACATTTAAACAAGAAGATGCTACAGCGATTTTTAAAATAAACAAAACAGAAGCCCCTACCCTTTTAAAATCAATAGACAATAACACTTTCTTGGCACATAAAGAAAATAACTATATGGATTTTGACAATGAAGGTCTAATTTCAAAATCGTTGGCAGAAGAAGGTCCCGGCCTAGCGGTGGGTGATGTAAATGGAGACGGTAATGAAGATATTTATATTGGTGGTGCCAAAAATCAAGCAGGTGCACTATATCTTCATAACGGCAATGGATCACTTTCCAAACCTATTATAAAATATTTTGAAACCGAAGCACCATTGGAGGATACCACTGCTTCCTTTTTTGATTCGGATAATGATGGCGATGTAGACCTTATGGTAGGTACCGGTGGCAACGAACTGGGCATGCAAGGATCTTACGGGATTCGTTTATACATAAATGATGGCAAAGGCAATTTCTCGCTAAACACAAAAAAATTACCGAGCATCAATAAAAATGTTGCCGTTATTGCTCCTTCAGATTTTGATGCCGATGGTGATATCGATGTTTTTATAGGATCAAGAAGTGTTGTGGGCACGTATGGAGTAAACCCTGACCACTTATTTCTTTTAAACAATGGTGATGGCACCTTCACGGATATTACCGAACGTTCTGCATATGACCTTAAGGATGCAGGAATGATTACCGATGCCAAATGGCTAGATATGGATGGTGACGGTAAAGATGACCTAGTAACCGTTTCTGATTGGGGAAGTCCAAAAATCTATAAAAATTCCGGTAGAAGACTGAGCGATTCTAAAAGTTCCCTAGATAGCCTAAGTGGTTGGTGGGGCGCAGTGGAAGGATATGACCTTGATAACGATGGTGATAAAGATTTAATTTTAGGTAACACCGGTAGCAATATTCATTACAAACCCGAACCCGAGCAACCCATGAAAATGTGGGTGAACGATTTTGACAATGACGGAACCATTGAACAGATTACCACGCAAAATTATGATGGCGGCGATTATCCTCTTCATCAAAAAAAGGAATTAACTACTCAAATATTAGCGCTTAAGAAAAAGAACATTAAAGCTTCTGAATATGCTACAAAAACCATTCAAGAGCTATTCCCTAAAAATATTATTGACAATACCATCTTAAAAGAAGCAAGTATTGCCGAAACCGTAATTGCGATCAACGACGGCAATGGTAATTTCACCATTAAAATTTTGCCTCCGCAAGTTCAATTTTCCTGCATCTGTGGCATTCAATGTTTAGACATCAATAAAGACGGAAACCTTGATCTTATAATGGCGGGCAATAATTTTGAGTTCAAACCTCAATATTCCAGACTAGATGCCAACTACGGCAACGTTCTTTTGGGTGATGGAAAACTTAATTTTGAATGGCAAAACTATACTGATAGCGGTTTCTTTATAAGAAATGAAGTAAAACAACTACAGACAGTTAAAGACAAAAAAGGAAGTGAGTTTATTATCGCCGCTATCAACAATGACACTCCAAAACTGTATCTATTAAATGAAGAATAATTTACTGTACATATGTGTATTGGTTTTTGCCATTGGTTGTAAACAAAATTCAGGAAAACTATTTGTAAAGCACGCTGCCGAAGATACGGGTATCGCCTTTGAAAATACCCTTACCGAAACAAAAGACCTAAGTATTTTAGACTACCTGTATTTTTACAATGGTGGCGGTGTTGCCATTGGCGACATAAACAATGATAGTTTACCGGACATCTACTTTTCCGGAAATCAGGTAAAGAATAAATTATATCTGAACAAAGGCAATTTACAATTTGAAGATATTACGGAAACAGCAGGTGTCGCTGGTGGTAGCTCTTGGAATACGGGTACTATAATGGGCGATGTAAATGGTGACGGACTTCTGGATATTTACGTGTGTGCCGTTGTAGGGCTAAACGGTTTTAATGGACACAATGAGCTTTTTATAAACCAAGGCGATGCAACTTTTAAAGAGAGTGCCTCAGATTATGGTTTAGATTTTGAATCTTACAGCTCGTCAGCCGCATTTTTAGACTATGATTTGGATGGAGATTTAGATATGTACCTTCTTAATCATGCCATTCACACCCAAGATTCTTATGGCAACGCTCAAATTAGACATAACCGTGTTTATGAAACTGGCGACAAAATGCTACGTAATGACAATGGTAAATTTGTAGATGTAAGCGAAGAAGCCGGTATTTATGGTGGAGTAAACGGATACGGATTAGGAATAGCCGTTTCCGATTTTAATCAGGATGGCTACCCGGACATTTATATTGGCAATGATTTTCATGAAGATGATTATTATTACTTAAATAATGGAGACGGTACTTTTAAAGAGAGTCTAAAAGATGCTTTTGGACACACTAGCCGTTTTTCTATGGGTAGCGATGTTGCGGACATAAACCATGATGGCCTGCCCGATCTAATTTCTTTGGATATGTTGAGCAGAGATGAAATTGTCTTAAAATCATCTGAAGGTGATGATGACATACAAATTCAAAAAATGAAGACCGAGACGTTCGGCTACCACAATCAGTACACTAGAAATATGCTATTTGTGAACCAACCAAACGGTAAGTTCATAGAAACTGCCCTACAAAGCGGTGTAGCGGCTACAGATTGGAGTTGGAGCGCCCTTTTTAGTGACTTTGATCAAGATGGAGAGCAAGACCTATACATTAGCAACGGTATACCTAAGCGTCCTAATGATCTTGATTACATCAATTATATATCCAACGAAATTATTCGGTCAAAAATCAACAATACAAACTTAGTAGATCAAAAAGCACTAAAAATGATGCCATCGGGTTTTATTGGCAATATGATTTTTAAAGGGGCTAAAGACCTTCAGTTTATTGATGAATCTAAATCATGGATTGCACAAGACACCATTATTTCCGGGGCAACAGCTTATAGCGATTTGGATAATGATGGTGATTTGGATTTAGTGACCAACAATCTTTATAGCCCTGCAGATATACAGGAAAATACCACGAACAATAAAGCCAATTGGCTTAAAATTAAATTGGATTATCATAGCAAAAACAAATTTGGTATTGGTACTAAAGTTTTCTCATACGCCAACGGAATTCAACAGTTTAAAGAAATGTATACCGTTCGCGGATTTCAGGCATCTTCTGAACCCGTAATACACTTTGGTTATGATGGACTTAAAAATATTGATTCCCTTAAAATAATATGGCCAGATAAAAGCATACAGGTAATCAAAAATATTGCGACAAACCAAACGCTTTATTTAAGTCCTGAAAACACAGATACTTTTAATTATAGTTCGCTCAAAAAGAACGGAAATATTCTGTTCAAAAAAACAATGAACAATCTAGGCGTTAATTATGTTCACAAAGAAGATGCCTACAGCGATTATTTACGTCAAAAACTGATACCCTACCAAATGTCCGATAGAGGTCCTGCAGTAAGTATTGGAGATTTAAACGGTGATGGAAAAGACGACATATTCTTTGGTGGAGCTAAATACATTCCGTCACAAATCTACGTTCAAGGCGATTCTACATTTTACTCGAAAAATTATCAAGAAATCAAAAAAGATAGTATCAAGGAAGACATTGCCTCTATTATTGGTGACTTTAATTTAGACGGTAAAAATGATCTTATAGTAGGTACTGGTGGCGCAGATTTTTTCAATGAAATGAAACCGCTAACTAATTCTTACTACGTTTCAAATGATTCTGTTTTAACCAAAAAAGAATTTCCAGAGTTATTCGAGAATGCATCGGTTATTTTAAAACTGGATTACGACCATGATGATGATTTGGATATTATAATTTGCAACCAGTCCATTAGTGCAGATTACGGTAACAAACCCAACACCTATCTTTTGAACAATGAAAAAGGTAATTTTAAAGTAGCATCAAACACCTTTAAAAACTTAGGAATGGTTACCGACGCCATCGTTACCGATTTTAATAATGACGGATGGGAAGATGTATTATTCGTAGGCGAATGGATGTCACCAAAATTCTTTCAAAATAATGAAGGAAAATTTACAGAAATACTTCCTTTAGAAAACAAGAAAACAAACGGTTTATGGCAAGCGGTCACTAGTTTTGACATAGATGGTGATGGTGACCAAGACTATCTGTTGGGCAATTGGGGGCTTAACACTAAACTTAAGGCAACACAAGACCACCCCATGAAAATGTTTTATGGCGACCTTGACAAGAACGGAGCTACAGAAACTATTGTCAGCACTTACAAGGACGGCAACGATTATCCCATAGATGGGCTAAAGGAACTATCTAGCCAATTGGTATCGCTTCGCAAAAAATTCAACACCTATAAATCTTTTGCAGGTAAACCAATAAAAGCTATTTTAGGCGAAAACATGCTACCAAATGCGGAAGTTCTTGAAGTTCACACCTTAAATTCCGGCTATTTACAAAACAACGATGGCAAGTTTACTTTTGTACCATTTAGCTATGAATTACAGTTAGCGCCTATTATGGCCTTCTTGGAATTTGACTTTAACGGAGATCATAGGACTGAAGTTTTAGCTGCAGGAAATTACTTTGGCGTAAAGCCATATCACGGTCGTTTTGATTCATTCCCTGGGGCATTGATTAGTACCGGCAACAATATTACCTTAGCGAACAAAATAGGACTAGACTTAACAGGCAAATCGATCCGTAGCATGAATATCTTAAACGTGCGCAAAAACAAATACATCTTGCTCACTTTCAATAATGAAGCTGCAGAAATCTATAGCATCCTCAAACCATAGTATAATGAAGAAGTTTTTATTAATCATAATTGCAGGTGTTTTACTTGCAAATTGTACGGAAAAGAAAAAAGAACCTATAGTAGTAACTCCCGATCAGTTACATAATTCTATAGACCATGTCATAGATATCATGATCCATGATATTTTCTCACCGCCCGTAGCCAGTAGAATTTTCGCTTATCCTAATATTGCGGCTTATGAAATTGTAGCTCAGGTAAATCCTAAATACACCAGTCTGTCAGGTCAATTAAAAGGTCTTACGCCAATACCGACCATAGATACGGTTTCTAATATCAACCCACAATTATCTGCATTGATAGCACACATGAACATTAGCAGACAGCTAATTTTCTCCGAAGATAAATTCGATGTTCTACAGGATAGTTTATTCACCCAATGGAAAACTATAAACGAACCTGAGTTTGAAGCTTCAAAAAACTATGGCATAAAAGTGGCGGAACACATTAAGGATTGGATGAACAAGGACAATTACAGCCAAACCAGAACCATGCCCAAGTTTACGGTCAATACAGATGACCCCGCAAGATGGCAACCTACACCACCTGCATATATGGACGGTATAGAACCCCATTGGAGTAAAATTAGACCATTTGTTATAGACTCGGCATCACAATTTAAACCAATTCCACCACCACCATTTTCCTTAGAAAAAGATTCTGATTTCTACAAAGAACTCATAGAAGTATACAATATAAGTAACGACATTACTAAAAGCGGTGATGAATCAGATGAAGTAGCCATTGCTAAATTTTGGGACTGTAACCCTTATGTCTCCGTAACCAGAGGACACTTAATGTTCGCTACCAAAAAAATTACTCCTGGTGCGCATTGGATCGGAATAACAAAAATTGCAAGCAAAAAAGTGAATAATGATTTCGACGATACAGTATTCGCCTATACAAAAACTTCAATGGCAATTGCCGACGGATTCATTAGCTGCTGGGACGAAAAATATCGCAGTAACTTAATTAGGCCAGAAACATTGATCAATCAACATATTGACGAGAACTGGAAACCTATTTTACAGACTCCTCCTTTCCCTGAATATACCAGCGGACATAGTGTAGTTTCAGGTGCTGCCGCTACTGCCCTTACCAATATTTTTGGGGAAAATTTCAGTTTTGAAGACGATACTGAAACACCATATGGTCTACCTATTAGAAAATTCAATTCATTTAACGAAGCTGCGGATGAAGCTGCAATTAGCAGAATGTACGGAGGTATTCATTACCGCGCCGCCGTTGAAGTAGGTGTTGGCCAAGGTAGAAAAATTGGTGCGCTATTGAATTCTAAAATTAAGATGAAGAACAATTAAATTTTACACATAATAAACAATAATGAAAAAAGGCATTACCATTATAATAGCGGTCATATTTATTGCATTACTCTGGTATTTTTTCATAAAACCACAGGATTACCAAATAAGAGTTATAGCCAAGTCTAACACAGGAACAGTTAATCAAGCATTGAAATCATGGAGTAAAACGCTTCAAGAAGCCTCTATACGTCAAAAAGATGATTTAGCGCATCTAGAACAAATGATTGTTACCGGTGATTCTACACATATCTATAATTGGAATATTACCCCGATCAATGATTCAACCTCTCAATTAATTATCAATGTTAAGGACAAGGACCACAGCTTAACGAACAAGCTTTTTATTCCATTTACCGATACCAATTTTGAAAAGGAAGCTCGAAAAACGGTCACGGATTTTATAGAGAATTTAAATGCCCACAGAAAAGAATTTAAAGTTACTTTCCTAGGTGAGGACCATTTACCCTCTACGTATTGCGCCTGTGTTGAGCATAAAACTACGCAAAGCAATAAAGCTTTTGGAATGATGGAGAGCTATCCATATATTAATTCTGTTATCGCCAGTAACGGAATTCAGGTAAATGGCGTACCTTTTATAGAGACTACGGATTGGAATATGCAAAATGATAGCATTAGTTTTAACTTCTGCTATCCAATCATTAAAACAGATTCGTTACCATTTATCAAAGACCTTGTTTACAAAGAATTCATAGGTATGAAATCATTAAAGGCAATTTACAATGGTAATTATATGACTTCTGACAGGGCTTGGTATACATTAGTAGATTATGCGGAAGAAAAGAATATTGCTATAGAGAAAAAACCGATTGAATTCTTTTTTAACAACCCTAATATGGGCGGAGATGCCTTACGTTGGAAAGCCGAAATATTTATGCCATTAACAGATCAAGATGAGTAAAATAATATATTTATCCCTATTAATACTAGCAACACTTACTTCTTGTTCCAATTATGGACAACTAAACGTAATTGCCGATTTACCAGGTAGTCTATCAGAAAATTCAGGTTTGGCTACTTATAAAGATTCCACCATATGGGTAATAGAAGATGGCGGTAACAAAGATGATATCTATCAAATTAATTTTAAAGGAGAAATTCTTAAAAGTTTAGAGGTTAAAAATGGGAAAAACCATGACTGGGAAGACCTTACAAAAGATGCAGCTGGAAATCTTTACATTGCAGATATAGGCAATAATGCCAATGACCGCAAAAATTTAACTATTCTAAAGTTACCCAACCCAACCATTGAACCTGGAGACAAAATAGAGGCAGAAAAAATTGAGCTACGTTACCCTGATCAAAAGGAATTTCCACCAAAGAAAGATGCTTTTTTTTATGATTCCGAAGCAATATTCCATCATGGGAATAAAATCTACATTGTAACCAAGAACAGGTCAAAATCATTTACTGGAGAAGCACGCATTTACTCCGTTCCAGATACCAAAGGAAACTACGAAGCTTCTTTTATTGGTTCATTTACTCCATGCACAGACTGGAAAATTTGTCAAATAACTTCAATTGACATCTCCCCAAAAGGAGATAAGATCATTGCGCTCAGTTATGGAAAGTTATTCATATTTACAGATTTCACTTGGGATGATTTCACAAAAGGAAATATGCAAGAAATTGACCTTGGCGCCCGCTCCCAATTAGAATCAGTTTGTTTTCTTAATGATGACACCTTACTTATTTCTGATGAAAAAGCACATGGCGAAGGTGGAAATCTATATACCTATTCTTTAAAATAAACGATTATTCTAAAAGCCAAAACCTAGTCCGAAAGTAAATCTTGGTCCGTCTTCACTAACAAAGATGGCAGTATTTACTGAAATAATATCAGAAGCATTTAAAAAGAAACCGCCACCGTAAGAAGTATGCCAGCGACCAGAACTCATTTCTGGCATCCATACCCTACCATAATCAAACCCACCAAAAAGACCCATTGCCGTTGGTAATAGTCTAGTGCGTTTCTTTTTTAGGCTAAACCTTATATCCGTATTTTGGTAGTATGATGTTTTACCCGTAAAACGTTGATTTCTAAATCCGCGTAGACCATCTAAGCCACCAATGCTTGCGGCTTGGTAAAATTCATATTCGTTACCTATATTAAAATGCGCCTTCCATTTGGTCGCCAATACCAATCTACCACTGGGTATCAACTTATAATCAAAACTTAAGCTTGGTACAATGTACCCAAAGCTTCCGCCCTCTTTAGAAAGATTTTCTTTAAACCCAGCCTCTAGAGAGGTTTCCATACCCAATGTAGGAAATGCTTCATTGTCCCTATTTTCATAAGTATAAGCTGCATGAGCCCCAACAAAATCACTATTGGTCTCTTCTCCGTTCTGTTGATAAAATGTATTAATGAATCTATCGTCAGTTTCTTCAACACTAATATTTTCGTAGGACAATCCTAATTTGACCTTGGCACCTAATTGCCCCCTCCATACCAATGATGGTGAAAAATCAATCTGTCTTAGCTTCACCCTATTGAAATCCAAACCTAGGTCATCATCAAAATTTTCAGTATTGTTACCAAACCCGAAGAAATTAATTGCAAAATTAGGGCTTGTAAACCTTGCTTTTAATTCTGCATTCCAATTTTCAAACACATGTGCAAATTCTCCTTGATACTTAAAATCAAATCCGCTTGTGGCAAAATAATATGACGCTCCAAAGGTGTGCTGTTGCGTAAAAGGATTTTGCCTAAAACCATTATAAGTATAGGTATTTACAAAACCTATTCGCAGACCATCATCTGGATTAAAGCCTATGGTAGGGATAATTTGGTTAAAGCTACTTCTTAATTTTAATGGCTGATAGGTGTTTAACTCGTAATCATCTGACAATTTTACTTTTGCACCACCTGTTTCCTCAAAAGTGTTCTTTTTGCTCTTAAAATCATACAAAGCCACATTTTTACCATCTTCTACCCTGTAAATGTCATTATTGTGACCACCGATAATACGAACCTTTACACCAGAATAATTATCTGAATTTTTAACTTCAAAGATATCATCATCATCCAATCCAAAAACCCATAGCTCTTTTGTATCTTCTTTTGTAAAAACCTTATCATAAAAAAGTCGTTTTTTCTTATCACCAATATTTCTAAAAACCTTTACCTCGGTCTCTTCATCGCTCAGCCTATTAATCTCGAACCAATCATCTTTATCTGTCCCTGCTACTACAGCATATTTATTCAATATCCGATAATATTCGTTTGCAGTTTCTTGAATATGTCCTAATCTAGCCAATAGAATCCTTTTAATCTCATCTACCGTTTCATCACGTACTTCTTCAGGAAAAGACAAAAATGCTTCATCTATGTCACTTGGCTTTAGATGTTCCTGTAAGTACTTTGCCTGCTCTAACCATTGGCTTTTTTCCGTTTCGCCCAATAATGTCAAATCTAAAACATAGGTCATTGGCGATGAATTAAAACCTTTTACACTTCTAATATCTTCATTAAAACCCTCCATTAACCGTAACCCAGGTATTATACGCGTAGCAATTTTCATTAAAGCACCATCACCCATTTTTGAGAATACCTGATCACGATCTCTTGGCACTGGTCTATAAATGGTTTTACCCTTTTCTTTGTCCTTGAATTCTGCCCAACGCCACTGGTCTACATGACGATCCCAATCACCTAGAACCATATCAAAAAGACGCGCTCTTAGGTACAAGTCTTTATCAACTTCATATTCTTCATCATCACGAAGATCTTCAAGCATACTGTCAGTACTTTTTAAATCATTAGAATTTCCAAAACTTGCCAAATCTCCATGGCCATCCCCGGTATGCTCTTCGATCATATATAGTTCATCACCAAAAGATTCATTATAGTTTTTCAACGCCGGTTGTTTGGGAACATAATATAAAACCGGATTGGTATGGTAAATACCTACGGCATCAGATAATTTTGCAGTGGTAAACGGTCCATAAGGGTGTGATCCCGTGTAAAAATCCTGTAATATTTCTTGGGTATAGGTTTCTTTTAGATCATCTAGCACATATTGGTCTTGAAATGCCATAGATTGTAGATATAATTCTGCACTCTTTCTTAAAGCTCTCATCACATACTCTCTACCATCTTTTGCACGCAAACGCAAAGATTTAGATTGATGTCCGCCTCCTTTCTTAACAGGCTCCAAGCCTCCCATAAGCGAATCTAAATTTACGGTCGGCACTTTTACCTCCGTACCGTAGTACTTACGGTAACGATCACCCCATACGCCTTTATAAAAGCCGCTTTTATCAATTTCTTCTTTTGTATATACAGATGCCTTTACGCTATCCGGAAACTGTTCAGAAAATTCACCTACATATTCATTCTTAACAGGGGGCAGCACTTCATTAGTAAATAAAAACTCTTCTTCATCATTTTCGTCTACTCCATAAAAGCGCACTCTAGAGGAACCATCTTTATACACTTCCAAGGTAGCATAGCCCATTTTACCCGTATTAAACTGAGAGCCGTTCAATAAACGTGTAAAGCCTTTTTTTGCTCCGGAACCACTCACAATTTGAGGTGTATTGTTTTCAACAAAATACTGCAATGTATGTTCATGGCCAGATGCAAATATTACACGGTCAGAATACTGTGCCAAGGTAGTTACCCTATTCATCAATTCTCTATAACGCTTGTTGTTCACATCTTCTACAGACGCCCCAGATGTAGTTCTTAATACATTGATAAAAGTGCCTAGAACAGGAACCGGCACTGCCATTTTTTTTGGGTAGAATTGTTTTCTTAGCGAGTACTGCCCTCCATGCTCTCCATAACTGTTAGATGGGTGGTGCATGGCTATTACCGTGGTGCGATCTCTATAATCTTTTATGGCATCTTCCAATTCCAGAAAAAACTTGTCCCTACTCTTGATCTCACATTTATCATTAATATCCGGGCGTTTGTCCCAATTGGTCAAATACCATTCTGTATCTATGGTAATTATAGCGACATCATCACCTATCTCCACAACATCTATAGGACATCCGTTTTCTGGTAAAAAGGGATCCTTTTCTTTTTCTTTAAGTGCTTTTTTAACATAGTTTTCCTCTCTTTCAAGACCTACCAAACCTTCCGTATACCAATCATGATTACCAGGAATAAAAAGTGGCCTTCCCTTAAAATTGGTCAATGTATTAAGTTGGGCATCCAAATGATTTTTTGCGGTTCTATATGCTACGGTAGAGTCTTTAGGGTCCGGCAACCCGGCCGGGTAAATATTATCGCCTAGAAATATGGCCGTGCTATTCTTTTCTGCCTTGTCTAATCTATTCTTAAAAATTTTCAGAGCAGGATTCATACCTCCCATAGGAGATAAACCAGCATCTCCGATCAAATAAAAGGTGTGCGATACTTTTTTTTCAACATCTACATCTATAGCAAATTTATCGTCTACATATTTAGTGTTATATGTAGCACAGCTAGTAATGAACATAAAAACCGATAGATATGCATATAATTTTTTCATAGTAACGTTGCCCTCTTTAAAATTTTGTAATTTGGATATTTCAAACCAATTTCCCTTATGTCAGAAATCTTAGATAAAACACAACAATTTGTAACTGACTTACTTACCAATGAACTGGATAAGAAGTTTTTATACCATAATCTAAGACATACACAAAGAGTCGTTAAAAGTACTAAACAATTACTGGAATCATGTTCTCTATCCGATCAAGATCAAGAACTTCTTATTCTAGTAGCTTGGTTACATGATACGGGTTACACTAAGGGAACCTCAAATCATGAGGAGAGTAGCTGCGAAATTGCAGAAGATTTTTTATCTAAAGAAGGATATGACAAAGAAGGCATAGAAAAGGTAAAATCATGTATACTTGCCACAAAGTGGAATGCAAAACCTGCTAATTTAATGGACAAAATTATCCGTGATGCAGATTCTTCTCACTTTGCACAAAGCAGTTATCTTGAAACTTCTGATCTGTTACGCGAAGAATTGAAATTACTTGGTTTAAAAAACTACAACCAAAAAGAATGGCTAGAACTCAACATTCAAGTCTTTAGAACGGACCACCAATACTATACGGATTACGCCAAAGAGAATTGGTTACCTAAAAAAGACAAAAATCTAAGAAAGCTTATAAAAGATAAGAAGTCTGAAAAGAAACTTGCTAAAAAAGAAAAGTTAAAAGCGCAGTTTAAAAGTGAAAGTCCGGATCGTGGTATTCAGACCTTATACCGTGTAACCCTAAAAAACCATATTACGCTTAGCGATATTGCAGACACAAAAGCGAATATTCTACTTTCCGTAAATGCCATTATTATATCATTAGCGTTATCTAACCTGATACCAAAATTAGACAACCCATCTAACGACTACCTTATTTATCCTACGGTGATATTCGTATTTTTTAGTGTGGTTTCTATGGTTTTAGCGGTCTTAGCGACCAGACCTAACGTTACTAGTGGCGAATTTTCTAAAGAAGATGTAGCTAATAAAAATGTAAATCTATTGTTTTTCGGCAACTTTCATAAAATGGCATTGAGCGAATATGAATGGGCTATTCAAGAAATGCTTAAAGACAAAGATTATATATACAGTTCCCTGACCAAAGATCTTTATTTTCTTGGTATTGTACTTAATAGAAAATACTCTCTTTTACGGTGGACCTATACTATTTTTATGATAGGCATGATCCTTTCCGTAATAGCATTTGCAGTTTCCTTCAAATTCTTTGGTCCCGATCGTAAAATAGAGTTATTAAGCCAGGCACTATTCTTTTAGGGCGTCCATAAGATCTTGATAGGTATAAGTCTTTTCCGGTTCTTGTTCTCTTTTATAAAGAATCTCCGCACGTATAGCCTTTAAGCCAGAAACACCTTGTAATCCCTCTAACTCTACAATTTCTATTTTATTGGTAAAGCAACCTTTGGACTTCAAAAATTTAATATATCTCAAATATTCCAATTCATCTTTCTTTTGAGAATATACAATAGAAAGCACTCCTTTTTCGGTCAGCCTTTGATCGGTGCCCTTTATGTAAGACTTATCAATTCTTTTTTTAATAACCTCATAGCGGGCGTTATAGGTGCCATCAACATCAAATTGTTTTTCATCCATTCTAAAACGGATGGATAACGACGTATTATATACCAATATCAATGACGCAGCATCTAACGGTACCGGTAACTTTGGCTTTAACGAGTAATGTGCATTTTCCATTTCGCACATGACCTGCAATTGCCACAGCCTTAAATTATTAAGATATAACGAATTGTATTCCCTGTTTTCTGAAATTGAAGCGCCAATGTACATGTTATGCTCTACACCATCGGTCTTGTAACGCTCATAATAATGAGGAAACATAGCCTGTGCACCTTCCTGTCTTTTATCAATGACCGAAGAAAGTTTTTTATTGATCAATGTTACGCTCTCATCATAGTTCTTTCTATGATCGTAATAAGAGCCCGTACCCATATCTATCTTAGACTCATATTTTAATATATGCTTCTCTATTTCTTTGTCAGACTTTTTAAGATGCTCAAAAACAGGTGATATTTCTTCATGTACAAAATCAAATATAGCTTGTTCACTATTCGTATAAAGCATTTCCTTTATACTCTCTAAATGATTGTTCACCCTAAAGATCAGCTCTTCATAAATTGGCAAATTCCACTTCTTTTGGGCTATGTTAAGCACATTGTCAATCTCAGAAAGCTGAATCATCAAATCGCGCTGAATGGCTAAATTTCTTGCTTGAGAAGAATCCTTTATATCAATTTGACCAAATAGAGGATATACATCCTTAAAAACAATTTCTTTAAACGATGGCGATTTCCCCTCGGCCTCATCGATCATAAACTTTTTAGCCTCTTCTTGAAATTTCCAGTAAACCGATGAATGAACAGAAGTACACTCGTTCTGAATGATAGCATCTATTCTATTGGTCTCTTCAACATTGGCACGTACAACGGCAGATACGATAAACGGCAAAACATCATCTAATTTCTGTGCGTTTACACCGTTAAGAACGCCCTTCTTTTCAGATACAATTTCTAACACTCCCAAAAGATCGTTCTCATAGGCAATAGGAGCAAAAATGGCACTTTGTATACCCTGTTCCTGAAGTCCCTTGTAAGGGTTCATATTACCCGTTTGCTCTACCTTACGGTCCATATCGGTTATGGTAAAGTATGAATTGTGATCTATCAGTTTATCATAAGAATCTTCACATAGTGCACTTTTACAGTTCATGTGATGTTTTCCCCCTAAAAGAAAACTATCAAAACCCATTCCCGCAACCTCTTCAAATTCATTTTTCTTAGCGTCAAATGACGCAAAACCAACTTTAATATTTGGCAACCTAAAAAATGATTTGAATGTTTCTTGCAGATCATGCATGAAGTTCGTAGGCTGTATGGTATCCTTTGAAATTAATTTTGTTTTAATATTTGAAATTGCCTGCTCCATGGTAACATCGAACAAGTTGGCGATTACAAATCCTTTAGATATAAAACTTTCAGGCGGAATCTTATCCATCCAAAGCTTAATATCGTACGGATTTGCCAAAAGCTCATCTACATCTTCTTGTGTAATCTCTTTTGATTTATTGGTAGGGATAATATCGATAAAATCCGCATTGTACAAAATGCGATAATGGCGCATTACACCATTGGCATCTGGAATATCATAGAAATAAGGGCGACTAAAATCTAAATGGTAACCATAGTAGAAGTTCAAAACCACAACACAGCTCATGATATAATCCATATCATCACCAACATTCCTTAGTTCCGGTTCGTAACCATCGCCTGCCTCTTCAATTATTTTTTGAAATCGTTTAGACGACTTTATAATGGTATCCTGATAAGGTAAGGTTGCCACCTTTATCTCGTTACCACTTAATGCCTCTGTAAATGTATCTTGTAGAATACGATTTATTATATCTTTATTTTTCTCTAATAAAGTAAAGTCCGAAAAACCATTGCGTAGTTCAGGAAAACCCTTTTCAGTAGACAAAATACGTTCAGCGGTGGCCGCCAAAAAAGGATCGTCACCCTTCAAATGTTCATCATACTTCTGTAGAAGTTTTTCAAAACTTATGAGGTGCTTCACCGGCATAATCTTTCTCTCGTGCTTTCCCATGGTTTAGTTAGTCTACTAATTTGACGTAAAGTTACAAAACCTACCATATTTTTTAGTGCCGTAAGCCGTATGGTTGACTTGATTTTCGGATATTTAGCGAAAAATAACCCATGTCATCGGATAGTAGACTAAATAGAGCTTACAAAAACGCTAAAGTTATTCCGTTCGACGACACTTCTAAGTTTATACTTTTTAGTGATTGCCACAGAGGTGATAACAGTTTTGCCGATGATTTTGCCAACAATAGAAACATCTATTTTCACGCTTTAAAATTCTATCATTCCGAAGGATTTGATTATTGTGAACTAGGTGATGGCGACGAACTTTGGGAAAACATTCACTTCGAATCTATATTTGAGGCCCATAAAAATGTATTCAAGCTTTTAAAGCAATTTCATCTAGAAAAAAGATTGCATATGATTTGGGGAAATCATGACATGGTCTATAAAGATGACGCTTACGTTAAAAAACATTTATCCAGCTACTTTGAGCCTATAGACGATAAAGACAAATCTCTTTTTGAGGGTATTAAATATCATGAAGCACTTATTTTAAAACATAAAGAAACACAACAGGAAATCTTTCTTACACATGGCCACCAAGCAGATTGGTGGAATTACAGGTTTTGGCGAGTAGGTAGGTTTTTAGTGAGAATTCTTTGGAAACCTCTTCAAGTTTGGGGTATTGCGGACCCCACATCTCCTGCCAGAAATTATACCGAACTTATAAAAGTAGAGCGCCGAATAAAAAAGTGGATCCTTAAGAACAACCTTAAAATCACAGTAGTAGGCCATACACATAGACCACGTTTTCCCGAACCTGGCGACATACCTCTCTTTAACGATGGCAGCTGCGTTCACCCAAGAAGTATTACCGGTATTGAAATTGAAAAGGGTAATATCTCTTTGATCAAATGGCAAATAAATACTACCGATGACGGTACCCTACGCGTGGTTAGGATTTTGCTGGAAGGACCTCAAAAACTTAGAGATTATATAGAACGATCATAAACCTTGTACCCAAGTGTTTTCTTATTACTATCTTCCAATGCATGATTTTAAATATTTGTTAATAATTACGTTTAAAACATAAGAATATCTTTATTTAAAATTTAATATTCATTAAAATTCTTAAAATTATATTTAAAATATTGTGACTTATATAAGGTTTTGGTTTCTAAACTAATACAATCAATTAAACCTTATAAAAATGAAAAAATTTATTGCAGAATTTATCGGCACCTTATGGCTTGTATTAGGTGGTTGCGGCAGTGCCGTGCTTGCCGCAGGATTTCCGGAAATGGGTATTGGCTTTGTTGGTGTTTCTTTGGCTTTTGGTTTAACAGTTGTAACCATGGCCTATGCAATTGGGCATATTTCTGGCTGTCATCTTAACCCGGCCGTTACTATTGGGGTTTGGATAGGTGGCCGTTTTGAAGGTAAAGACGTTTTTCCATACATTATTGCCCAAGTAATGGGCGGTATTGCCGGTGCAGCTATTCTATTTTTAATTGCATCTGGGAAATCTGATTTTGTACTAGGTGGCTTTGCTTCCAATGGCTACGGAGAACATTCGCCCGGCGGATATAGCATGACTTCTGCCTTGATCATAGAACTAGTAATGACCTTTATTTTCTTGTTCGTTATTCTAGGTTCTACCTACACAAAAGCACCTAGAGGGTTTGCCGGATTGGCAATTGGGTTATGCCTTACTTTAATTCATTTGATCAGCATACCTGTAACGAACACATCCGTTAATCCTGCCCGTAGTACCGGCCAGGCTCTTTTTGTTGGTGATTGGGCACTTGATCAATTGTGGTTATTTTGGCTGGCACCTATAGTAGGGGCAATTTTAGCCGGCTTGGTCTATAAAGCAATATCTCCAGAAATGACAGATAGATTATAGTATTTTACACAATGGGCTCATCATAATTATATAAAATATGATGAGCTTTTTTTTTATGGTATATTTAAAGAATCAACTAAACAACACTATTAAATATGCCACTACTTATTGTTATTATAGGAATTCTTCTCCTATTTGTTCTCATTGCCAAATTTAAACTTAATGCCTTTATCACGTTTATCATCGTCTCTTTATTCGTTGGTATTGCCGAAGGTATGGAGCCCATTAGTGTTGTCGATTCCATTCAAAAAGGAATCGGTAATATTCTAGGCTTTCTTGTCATCATTCTAGGACTTGGTGCCATGTTGGGCAAGTTGGTTGCAGATAGCGGTGCCGCACAACGTATTACCACCAAATTAGTTGAGAAGTTCGGTAAAAAGAATATTCAATGGGCCGTTGTCTTAACGGGATTTATTGTGGGTATACCCATGTTTTATTCCGTAGGATTTGTAATCCTAGTTCCATTGGTATTCACCATTGCCGCAGCCACCGGCTTACCACTACTTTACGTAGGGTTACCCATGCTGGCATCGCTGTCTGTCACCCATGGATATTTACCTCCGCATCCTGCTCCAACAGCACTGGCATCTATGTTCAATGCTGATATCGGCAAAACACTATTATACGGTATTATAGTTGCCATACCTGCCATTATTGTTGCAGGACCATTACTTTCAAGAACTTTAAATGGCATTAACGCAACCCCACTTAAAGAATTTCTTAACCCTGTAGTTTTAAAGGAAGATGAAATGCCAAGTATGGCAAATAGTATTATCAGTGCACTTTTACCTGTTATATTAATTGCTGTTGCCGCATTGGCCCAACTTTTACTGCCTGCGGATTTCTTTCTTACCAAGGTTTTAGTTTTTATGGGCAACCCTGCCATTGCCATGCTTATTGCAGTTTTGGTTGCCATTTACACTTTAGGTTTAGGTCAGGGAAAAAGTATGAAAGAGGTCATGGATTCTGTTGGTAGTGCCATCACGGGCATAACTATGGTACTACTAATTATTGCTGGCTCTGGCGCACTAAAGCAAGTTTTGATCGATAGCGGTGTAAGTGAATATATTGGTGGAATATTAGAGCAATCTTCCATTTCTCCATTAATTTTAGCTTGGCTGATAGCTACCGTAATTCGCGTTTGCGTTGGTTCTGCCACTGTTGCCGGTTTAACCGCTGCAGGTATTGTACTGCCATTGGTGCAAGGCACCGGTGTTAGCCCAGAATTAATGGTGCTTGCCATTGGATCTGGCAGTTTAATGCTATCTCATGTAAACGATAGCGGGTTTTGGTTATTTAAAGAATACTTTAATCTTTCTGTAAACGATACTTTGAAAAGCTGGACAGTTATGGAAACCACCGTTGGTGTTATGGGCTTAATCGGTGTTTTGGCTATTAACGCCTTCATCTAAAAAAATATAAATATGCAAAAAAAGCCATCTGAAAGAATAAAGGACCTAGGGTTAATTTTACCTCCTGCCCCACCTCCCGCAGGGCTATATAAACCTGTTTTAGTCGTTGACCATTTTTTATATATTTCCGGTCAGGGTCCTATGCAAAATGATGGGTCTTTGATGGTAGGCAGAGCTGGTGATGATATGACGATGGAAGAGGCTAAAGTTGCCGCAAGGCAAGTTGCCTTGACCATGCTTTCTACCATACAAACCCATTTTGGCGATATTGATAAAATCAAAAGAATCGTAAAAACATTGGGGATGGTAAATTCCACTCCAGATTTTGATCAACAACCTTTGGTCATTAATGGTTTCAGCGAACTTATGGCAGATATTTTTGGACCAGATAACGGTGTAGGTGTTCGTAGTGCGGTTGGTATGATTTTACCTGGCGGTATTCCTGTAGAGATAGAGGCACATTTTGAACTACATCATTAAAAGAAATGGAAGACAATAATTGGTATTCATTGACCCATCCGGAAGACGTAATTTCTCCGTCCCTATTGATCTATCCCAATAGAATTCAACATAATATTGAATTAATGATTTCTATGAGGGGCGATGTAAATTTCTTGCGTCCGCATGTTAAAACATACAAAAACGCCAATATCATTGCTATGCAGATGGATGCCGGTATTCAAAAATTTAAATGCGCTACCATTGCAGAAGCCGAATTACTTGGTAATTGCAAGGCCAAGGATGTACTGTTGGCCATGCAACCGATAGGCCCTAATACCAAACGCTTTGTTGAACTAATAAAAGCATACGGCAATACCAAGTTTTCCACTCTTGTTGACAACTCTAAATCTTTGCAACTTTTAGGTGACCTTGCTAAAGCCAACAAAATTAAAATTCCGCTGTGGATAGATATTAATAACGGCATGAACAGAACGGGTATAGCTCCTGATCAAAAGGCATTGGCCCTATATCGAGAGTTAGACGAACATGAGCATTTAATTGCTGAGGGCTTACATGTGTACGATGGTCATTTACGCCATACAGATCCCACTATTCGTGATGCAGAATGCAATACTGCATTTGAACCTGTTATGAGCTTGAAAGCCAACATTGAGAAACTTAACATACCAAGTCCTAAAATAGTGGCCGGTGGCTCACCAACTTTTCCCTATCACTGCAAACGAGATGGCGTGGAGGCCAGCCCGGGAACTACTTTACTTTGGGATGACGGTTATGGAAGTCTCTTTCCAGAGATGCATTTTTTGCCTGCAGCTGTACTTATGACACGTATTCTAAGTAAACCAACTACGGGAATTCTTTGTTTTGACCTTGGTCATAAATCTATTGCCCCTGAAATGCCCTTTCCTAGAATTGAGTTTTTAGACTTAAAACATAGTAAACAAATAAGCCAGTCTGAAGAACATTTGGTAGTAGAGTATGATGATCTTACCATTCCTGAAGTTGGTGATGTCCATTATGCCGTACCAAAGCATATTTGCCCAACCGTGGCAAAATACGATACATTAACCGTGATAGAAAATAATACCGTTGTTGATCATTGGCAGGTAACTGCAAGAACCCAAAAATCTACTATTTAAGCATGTTCATTTTCGATGCCCATTTAGACTTGTCCATGAACGCCATGGAGTGGAACCGTGACCTTACCTGGTCTGTTGAAGATATCAGAAAAGGTGAACAAGGTATGACCGACAAGCCAGATAGAGGTTACAATACAGTATCGTTAGATGCCATGCGAAAAGGCAATATCGGGCTATGCATGGCAACGCAAATTGCCCGTTATGTCCATAAAGACAATACACTACCTGGATGGAAGTCACCTCAACAGGCATGGGCACATACACAAGCACAACTTGCATGGTACAAAAGCATGGAAGATGCTGGTGAAATGGTTCAGATTATAAACAAAACCCAACTTGATGCACACCTAGAACTTTGGAAAACCGATAAAGAAAAGAAACCTATTGGGTATTTATTAAGTTTAGAAGGTGCAGATTCTATCATAGAGGTCTCATACCTACAACGCTCATATGATCAAGGGTTACGTGCCATTGGACCTGCACATTACGGTCCTGGTACATACGCCCATGGCACAAACTTATCCGGTGGTATTGGCGCCAAGGGAAGAGAACTTCTAAAAGAAATAGAACGACTAGGACTTATACTTGACGTGACTCATCTGTGTGATTTAAGCTTTTGGGAAACTATGGTAAACTATGACGGTCCTCTTTGGGCAAGTCATAACAATTGTAGAGCCCTAGTTAATCACCATAGACAGTTTTCAGATGAACAAATCAAGGAAATTATTGCGCGTAAAGGTATTATAGGTGTTGTACTTGATGCTTGGATGATGGTTCCAAATTGGGAAAGAGGGGTTTCTACACCGCAATCTGCCAGCGTAAGTCTACAACAAATACTCGATAATATTGATCATATTTGTCAACTTGCAGGTAATGCCAATCACGTAGGCATCGGTTCTGACCTCGACGGCGGATTTGGAAAAGAACAAGGTCCTGCCGATGTAGATACCATTGCAGATTTGCAAAAATGTGTTCATTTACTGGAAAACAGAGGTTATTCACCTCAAGACATTGAGCAAATAATGAACGGAAATTTTATTTCGTTCTTAAGGGAAAATTTGAAATAGAATAGTTCTTTTATCGAAAAAACACTGCCCAATACTTATTTTAACGAAGCCTTAAGTGCCCATGGCAGGGTATTTGTTATCTTTATTCTATCAATTTTTAAGATTCGATGAGAAACCTTTTTTTTCTTTTTATTGTATTGCTCTCGTTTTCTACGACTAAGGTTTCTGCCCAAACAGATTTACCTACCTCAAAACCTTTGAAAATTGATAAGGTAAACCCCATTAATTCTAGTGGCACCCCAAACAAAGGATCTGTTCTAAATATGCCCAACTTAATTAAAGAACAGCCAAGTGTAGACATGAAAGCCCCAAAGCCTATAAAAATGTTGCGTGACGAAGAACTCGTGCAGGCAGGTGCAGGTATGAAAATTGACCCACGTATTGGACCTGGTGAGCGATTAGGTGGTTCCGGTCAATATTTTGCCGATCAATATTTGGGTGACGTAAAAAGTAGTGGAAAATTTATAGGTATTGTTTGCAGGGACCATGAATATGTAGATGGAGACCGTGTTAAGATTTACATGAACGATATGGTCGTTGAACAAAATCTGCTATTAACCGGAGCGTTTAAAGGAATCAATGTAGACTTGCAAGATGGATTTAACCGCTTGGATTTTGAAGCACTTAACCATGGATCCTCTGCCCCAAATACTGCTCAAGTAGATGTGTATAACGATAAAGGGGAACTGATCTACTCCAATAAATGGTTGTTGTCCGCAGGGTCCAAGGCTACTTTGATCGTTACCAAAGAAGCTATGTAAACAATTACATTACTTTGCTTGCCAAGTACCGCTGTACTTCATAAACATCTATACTCTTATTGAACTTTTTGCTTACACTTGGTACGTTTTCACTAGATATCCAGATTTTTAATTCAGCATCTAAATCAAAAGTACCCGAAGTTTCAAGAGAAAACCTTGAGATATTTTTATAAGGGAGCGATTTGTATTCAATTTTACTTCCCGTAACACCTTGTATATCTATTAAAATCAAACGCTTGTTAGTAAACATAAAAACATCGCGCAACAAAGAAAATCCTAACTCAATTTCCTCTCCATCTATCAATAAACGACCATATTTTTTTAATAGCTGTTCTACAGACACCTCACTGGCATTACCTAATATTTTATTCAAAAAACCCATAATCTAACTTCTTTATCAATTTATCTATTTCCAGGGTTATATGTTTCTTCTGCTCTTTTTAAAACATCTTTCTTATAAAAAGGTACTTCTTTCCAATTTACATTTTTATACTTAATAATTTGATCATCAAAATGAAGTGAGGCAGGGTCTCCACTTTGTCCACCGGCCAAAATACTTTTGGCTTTTACGGTATCACCAAATTCTACGACGGCAACAAAACTATTTCCTCTAGTACCGTAAATTTTCTTTGCTCCATCAGTGGTGTAACGTGCACCATAGGCAGCTAAAGCACCCCATCTACCAGAAGCGAAACCAATAGGTATACTAGGTTTGGAATCATCAAAATCTTGTTTTATCTCTCCTGTTATTCGCTGATATCTATTGACTTCTCCCCAAGGTATTTTCCAAGTCACAAAATCAGCTGTTAATTGATCAATTACTTCTTCGAATATTTCTAAAGATTCTTCTGTATGCGTACCTAAATAGGTTATGCGTTCCATATCACTCATATTACCCGGATGCTTGGCTTTTTTACCCATTGCGGTACCATAAAAATGAGCCAATGTCATGGCTACCTCATCTTCACCTGTTGTAAAATCCCATTCTTCAAGAATTTTAATTGGCTCTCTTAACTTAGGATTTTGTTCTTCATTGGTGTAATATGCTTTTACCAACCCAGGTATCAAGGCTTTAAAAGCCGGCAAGTATGGGTCATGCGCTAAGCGGATAAGACTATCAATAGTGTACCTTTTTCTGTCTTTCAATAATTCTATGGCATGAACGCCTCTAAAGTTCTCTTGATCTCTAGACATGTAATTTGGGTAGTCTTCTTTCTTTGGACTAAATTCTAGAGCTGATGTAAACGGAGTAGAATTACAATTCTGGATCCATCCGTTTTCCGGGTTTACTACTAAAATATTTTCATCTACCGTATGCAAACCTTGCCAATCCGTTTTAGGGTTGCTACCATCTACTGGTTTTGTATAATTAAATTGAACATCTCTTTTTGGAACGTAATTACCATGAAAATAAGCGATGTTTCCTTCCGCATCTGCATACACGGTATTGTTACTTGAATTGGTACGGATATCCATCATTTCACGAAAACCTTTATACCCGTTTTGTTTTGTGCGGATGAATGATTGCTCTAACGCCTTTACCGGCTCCCACATCATAGCAGATGCTGTCCATTGGCCATCGGTAACGTGAGTAATTGGTCCGTGGTGAGTTCTATATGCCGGATACTTTTTCTCTTTTAACTTTTTACCGTCAAGATATTTCAACACTATCTCAGATGATTGTACCGGTCGCAATTCTTCTCCGTATTTATAAAATAAATCATCATCGTTCTTAACTATTGTCTCCTTAAATTCATCCATAACATCGGTATAAGTAGATGTATGCATCCATCCGGTTTTTTCATTAAATCCTTGATACACAAAAAACTGACCCCAAGTTACCGCACCATAGGCATTTAATCCTTCTTCGGAAACTACATGAACTTCTCCCCTAAAATAAAACGAGGTATGCGGATTGATCAATAACAGCGGATTACCGGACTGTGTCAATTTACCTGAAATAGCAATACCGTTAGAACCTTGTGGCTCCTCGGCTTCTTTTTCCTTTTCTAATTGCAACAAATCCATTTCTGGTAATGCCATATCACTTTCATAGAAGGCAGCAATCTTCTTTGTTGAAATTCGCTCAATATCCCCACCAATGGATCCTTCACTAAAATACATGGGCATCCATGGCTCAAAATGCGTCAACAATCTAGGTTTTACTTCTGGGTGCGTATGTAGATAGTAATTAATTCCGTCAGCAAAGGCATTACACAACTCTTTTAACCAAGCGGGACTGTTTTCGTAATTCGCTTTAGCCTCTTCTTCTGTCATGAACAGTTTTGCACGTAAATCGCTATACAACGCCTCTTCGCCATCTACTTCTGCCAACCTACCTGTTGCCCAAATATAGTTTTGCTCTACGCGATTAAAATCATCTTCGCATTGGGCGTACAATAACCCGAAAACTGCATCGGCATCTGTCTTACCATAAATATGGGGTACTCCAAAGTCATCTCTTATTATTTCAACATTCGCAGCTTGGGCTTCCCATTTTTCAACTTCAGGACTTTTTGGTTTTTCTGTCTTACATGACAAAACCAATACAAATGTCAACAAGTAAATTATTCTGTTCATGGATGCTATTTATTTTGAATATTTGAGATACATAAAAGTACTTGAATTTTACCAACTTCCGCTTGCTCCACCACCACCTGAACTGCCGCCACCGCCAGAAAATGAACTTCCACTACTTGATGAGCTACCGCCCGAACCAAAAGAGTGGGAACCTGATGAAGAAAATGTTTTTCTATAATATGTTTTATCGTTCTTTAGCCACGAAATATTGAAATCTTCGTTATCGGATAGTTTAAGTTTAATAAGTGCGATTATAGCAGCTATTCCAAAAAACGGGAGTAATAACCACAACAGAATTTTAGGATGATCAAAAATTCGCATGGCAAGGTCTTGGTCTGTGGTATAGATACTATACCCCACAAAAAGAGGCACCACCATAAATACCATACCAAAAATAGTAGAAATAGAACCTCCTAAAAGCATAAAAACACCAGGTAATACACCTAATTTACCCATAAATATTCCTCTAAAAACCTCTATAATATTTCCATAGCTTTTAAGAAAGAAAAAACCACCTACCCCAATAAATATTGATAGAAATACACCAAGAAAAATGTACATATAAAGCCTTTCCTTACGTTTTTTATCTTCAATTTCTTGTTTAAACTCATCCAAGGCTTCTGGGTTATTGAGAAACGCTATAAGCTGATCAGTAGCCTCATCAAAACCATCAAAATAAACCTCCTCCTTAAATTTGGGAATCATCGTATTTCTAATAATTCTTGAAGCAACGGCATCTGTAATGTACGGTTCCAACCCATAACCTACCTCTATCCTTACTTCTCGGTCCAATTCTGAAAACAGAATCAGTAGTCCGTTATCCTTTCCTTCTTGACCAATTTTATTTTGATTGAACAGTCCGTTCGCATAAGACTCAATGGTATCAAAACCCAACTCTTCTATCGTGACTATTACTAGTTGATTGGTAGTATTCTCCTCAAACGCTACCAAACGCTGATTTAAATCTGCTGTTTGACTTGCTGTGAAAATGCCTGCACTATCGGTTACGAAATCACGCAATTCATAGTATTGCTGTTGTGCATTCGTATAAAAAGTAACTAATAAAAAAAGAAAAATGGTTTTTTTAAGCATCGGGCGGTAATCAGGATACTCAAATATAAAAACCTTTATCCATACTCTTAGCCAATATCAAAACCTATTCTAGATTCGGTAAAACTTTAGAATTGAAGTAACTTGCAACTCATTGCCGATCGGTCTCGACTGCGCTCGAACGGACAATGGAATAATTAAACAGTAATTAGTTAGAGCAAACACCTATGGCAGAAAAAAAAGTAAGCATACTAACCGCTTTTAAAACAATTATATGGCCACGCAGAAAACTGGTTTTGTTGGGTTTATTGCTTATCGTAATCAGTAAAGCTGCTAGTTTTGTGGCACCGGTTTCTTTACGATACTTTTTAGATGATATCATCCCTAATAAAAACTATGACCTATTAAAAATATTGGTTGCCGTTGTTATTTTTGCATTTTTGGTACAAGCGGTCATGTCTTTCCTACTTACTAAAGTGCTTAGCATTCAGGCACAATACATGATTTCCGAACTTCGTGCACAGGTACAAAAACAAGTACTTTCATTACCTATTCGATTTTTTGACAACACCAAATCCGGCTCATTAGTTTCTAGAATCATGAGCGATGTGGAAGGGGTTAGAAATTTAATTGGCACCGGACTTGTACAACTTGTTGGTGGTACCATTACCGCTGTGGTGTCTCTTGTATTGTTATTGAGAATTAGCCCAATAATGACCTTATTGACTTTTGTACCTCTAATACTATTTGCATTCATTGCTCTAAAGGCATTTAAGATTATAAGACCTGTTTTTAGGGAGCGTGGTAAAATTAATGCAGAAGTAAAAGGAAGACTAACGGAAACCCTTGGTGGAATTCGCGTTATTAAAGGCTTTAACGCAGAGGTGCAAGAAAGTAAGGTTTTTGAAGAAGGGGTCGACAAGTTATACCAAAATGTAAAAAAGAGCTTAACGGCTACCGCTTTTATGACCAGTGCTTCTACCTTTTTATTGGGATTGGCCACTACAGGGATTATGATGGGGTATGGTGGATACCAAATGATGCAGGGCGATTTGACTACGGGCGAGTATTTTGAGTTTACTTTTCTTCTTGCCCTAATGGTAGCGCCCATTGTACAAATGAGCAATATTGGAAGCCAGCTGACCGAAGCTTTGGCCGGTTTAGATCGTACCGAAGAATTGATGAACAAGGTTTCAGAGTCTGACGAAAAAGACCGAACTATTGTGCTTTCCCAATTAAAAGGAGATATGACCTTTAAGGACGTAAGCTTTGCGTACGAGGAAGATAAAGATGTCTTGCACAACATTAGCTTTGAAGCTAAATCTGGTGATGTTATTGCCCTTGTAGGTAGTTCTGGATCCGGGAAGTCTACCATTGCAGGTTTAGCGGCTAGTTTTTTAAATCCGGATTCAGGAGTGATCACCATAGATGGCACGGACCTTTCAAAAGTTGACCTAACCAGTTTTAGACAATTTTTAGGCGTGGTTTTACAGGATGATTTTCTATTTGAAGGCACTATTAGAGAGAATATTCTTTTCCCTAGACCAAATGCTTCTGAAGAGGAATTACAAGCAGCGATCAAAGCAGCCTATGTAGATGAATTTACAGATAGATTTGAAGACGGATTGAATACCGTTATAGGGGAACGTGGCGTAAAATTATCTGGTGGTCAACGCCAGCGTATTGCCATTGCCAGAGCTGTGTTGGCAAATCCAAGAATCTTGATTTTAGATGAAGCTACCTCTAACCTCGATACGGAAAGCGAAGCTTTAATTCAAAAGAGCTTGGCCGAACTAACAAAAGGAAGAACCACATTTGTCATTGCGCACCGTTTAAGCACTATCAGAAAAGCAAATCAGATTTTAGTGATTGAAAACGGACGTATTGCTGAGCAGGGAACCCATGAAGAACTGATTGCCAAAGAAGGCAGATACCATAATCTGTTTACGTATCAGGCTAGGATATAAGTTGGTTGTTGGTTGTTGGTTGTTGGAAAATTAAAATAACAGTTATTTTTGCGCAGTGCAAAAACTTAGGAACACGAATTCAGCAGATTGCTTCGTCAATCTCGATTACATCTCGTTTTCTCGGAATGAGATTTATAGATCTTCTGGAGCCAACTCTACTTTGAGTCCGTCCATGTCCTCAGAGATATGCAATTGACAGCCTAAACGTGAATTATCCTTAACATTAAAAGCCTCGGACAGCATAGCTTCTTCGTCATCGCTCATTTCCGGCAATTCGTGGTCAGATTCCACATAACACTGACAAGATGCACACATTGCCATACCTCCACAAATACCTATGGTTCCTTCTGGCGCCAGTTCATACGAACGTACGACTTCCATAAGGTTCATGTTCATGTCTGTTGGGGCATCAACTTCATGAGATACTCCGTCACGGTCTATTATTGTAATTTTTATATCGGTCATTAATAGGATTTAGTAGTTAGGGTTTAGTGATCTAGTTTACTTTATACACTGAATTAGTACGTAAAGTATTCTAGAAATTTCATTTGACTTTTCAATTAACTCAACTGTTTTTCTAATAACAAATTGACGCTTCAAGTTTAAAGATTTTTTAGAAACTAAAACTCCTAAATCTTGTGATTTTTACCACACCTTCAAATCTTCAAAACGCTGTATTGTAATTTCACAAAATAACTATTTCACTATTTCACTAATGAACTAATTCACTTACTTTATTCAATTTTCTTCACCACCGCTTTAGGCGCTTCTTTTTTTGTTCCATCAAATCCGCTTACTCCACCTACGGTAGTGTATTTCATTACATACTTCTTATCTGGATGGATTTTTTGAAAGGCGCTTTGGCACATTAGCGTTGCCTCGTGAAAACCACATAAAATCAGTTTTAGTTTACCAGGATAGGTATTGACATCTCCAATGGCGTATATACCGGGAATATTGGTTTGGTAATCAAAGGTATCCACCTTTATTGCATTTTTTTCAATCTCCAATCCCCAATCTCCAATAGGTCCTAATTTGGGTGATAGCCCGAAC
Organism: Maribacter sp.; assembly: GCA_020629415.1. Taxonomy (GTDB): domain Bacteria; phylum Bacteroidota; class Bacteroidia; order Flavobacteriales; family Flavobacteriaceae; genus Maribacter; species Maribacter huludaoensis. The sequence continues at coordinate 70,517 of JAHDDL010000019.1, forward strand.
AAAGGAATAAAATCATCGACCTCCAAAACAAGCTCTTCCTTAGCATCGGATATTTTTCTGATTAGAACAGATTGTAGTTCATCATCCCCATTTAAGGCAATAATTTCAGCGGGAGTAATCAGATTAAGCTTGCCTTGATTCTTCAGTTCCTGAACCTTTTCTACAGAATCCAAAGCGCCCCTAAACTCATTTCTTCTGTGCACCAATGTCACCTGAGCAGCTACATCTGCTAAAAATATACTCCAGTCCAATGCTGAGTCTCCACCACCTGCAATAACCACTTTCTTATCACGATACACTTCTGGATCTTTAATCATGTAAGCAACACCGTTATCTTCAAATTTTGCTAAATTATCCAACAAAGGTTTTCTAGGTTCAAAACTTCCTAACCCACCTGCAATAGCAATAACCGGGGCATTATGCTTTGTTCCCTTATTGGTAGTGACCACAAAACTACCATCTTCTAACTTTTCAATAGTTTCGGCACGTTCGCCCAAAGTAAAACCAGGTTGAAAAGATTTAATCTGCTCCATTAGATTATCCACCAAATCGCCCGCCAAAACTTCTGGAAAGCCCGGAATATCATAAATGGGTTTTTTTGGATAAATCTCTGCACACTGACCACCAGCCTGTGGCAAGGCATCTATTAAATGACATTTAAGTTTTAGGAGTCCGGCTTCAAAAACGGCAAAAAGACCCGTAGGTCCCGCACCAATTATTAATATATCGGTCTTAATCATTACTGAGATGGTTTGTAATATTTCTCAAAATTATCATTCTATTGTTTTAAATATCATGACAATTATCAAGATCTAAGCTTCTACATTAATTACATTTTGAATTTGTGGTGCGTATTTCTTAATGGTCATCTCCACACCGCTCTTTAAGGTCATTTGATTGACACTGCAACCAACACAAGCACCTTCTAAACGCACTGTAACCGTTTCTTCTTCAATAGAAATAAGACTAATGTCTCCACCATCGCTCTGTAAGAAAGGTCTAATTTCTTCCAATGCTTTTTCCACATTCACTTTTAGCTCTGTTGCAGTCATATCTATTTTTTATTAACCGGCGAACAACCCGCCATTGTAGTAATTTTTATTGCTTCTGTAGGTGGCATAGTCTTGTTTCTAGCAACCACCTCACTAACCACCTGCTTTGTCAATTCTTCAAATGCTTTTTCTACAGCTGTCGCGGTTTGCAAAGCCGCAGGCCTACCAACATCACCAGCTTCGCGTATGCTCTGCACCAATGGCATTTCACCTAAAAAAGGTACATTTAAATCTTCTGCCAGGTTCTTAGCGCCTTCTTTACCAAAAATATAATATTTGTTTTCTGGCAACTCTGCAGGTGTAAAATATGCCATATTCTCCACGATTCCTAAAACAGGAACATTTATAGAATCTTGCTGAAACATGGCTACACCTTTTCTAGCATCTGCCAAGGCAACCTCTTGTGGTGTACTTACTACAACAGCGCCTGTAACCGGCAAAGATTGCATGATACTTAAATGAATATCACCAGTACCCGGTGGTAAATCGATCAGCATAAAATCCAACTCGCCCCAATGTGCATCAAAAATCATTTGGTTCAATGCTTTTGACGCCATAGGCCCTCTCCATATAACCGCTTGGTCACGTTGGGTAAAAAACCCAATGGACAATAATTTTACTCCGTAATTCTCTACCGGCTTCATTTTAGATTTACCCTCTACGTTTACCGCCAATGGTTTCTCATTGGCAACGTCGAACATAATAGGCATTGAAGGACCATATATATCAGCATCTAAAAGACCTACTTTAAAGCCCATTTTTGCCAAGGTAACCGCAAGGTTGGCCGTTACCGTAGATTTACCCACACCTCCTTTACCAGAGGCTACAGCGATAATATTATTAATACCAGGTATAGGCTTGCCTTTAATTTCGTTCACCTTTGGTTTTGCCGCAGGTGCTTCTACCTTAATATTGATCTTAATCTTAGCTTTTTCATACACCTCTCTATGGATGACTTTTAAAATCTCCACTTCGGTCTTTTTGCGTGCTTGTAAACTTGGGTTGGAAATGGTAATATCTACCTCTACCTCATCACCAAAAATTTGAATATTGGTTACCGCACCACTTTCTACCATGTTTTTGCCTTCCCCGGGAACCGTAATATGCTCCAAAGCCTTTAAAACATCCTTCTTATCTATCTTCATTGTATAAATTCATTCAAAACCTGCCCATTGACAAGTAGTTTACAAAGATAATCCTTAGTTATCAGATTAGGAAGCTAGCGTATTGAAAATGAAGATGCCATTATAAACAGATCCTCTTATTCATAGATATTCAATTCACATTTTTTTATGATTAGGCAATTCACATAAATTTTTCAAAAGACGTACATTAGAATCTTCTTAAAACTTTACAACATGTACCAACCTACCAAAAAAACTCTCCTACTTTCATTTCATAGTCTACTTTTTTGCCTTTTCATTACTTCATGCTCCAGTTCTCATACTGATTTTACAAAAAAAGATGTAAAGCGCTCTCAAAAACTAATCGGGCTTGATTTTGACAAGAAATATATAGACACCTTATATCCCTATTTACAGCGAAATAAAAAAGGATTTGATTCCCTTAGAAAATACACTCTGGATTACGATGTGGTACCTGCGGTTAGATTTGACCCATTACCAATGAATTTTACGCCAAAACCACAATCTGGGTTTCCAGAATGGGAAATTCCGAATAACATTGACATACCAGAAAATAAAGCTGATCTAGCTTTTTATTCGATACCTCAACTAGCATCCCTAATTAAAAACAAAAAAATTAGCTCGCTAGAATTGACCCAATTTTTTATTGAACGCTTAAAAAAATATAACGACATCTTGCAGTGTACCATAACCATAACCGAAGAGATGGCACTGGAACAAGCTAAAACCATGGATGCCGAACTTGCTAACGGAAAATATCGTGGAATTCTTCATGGTATACCTTATGGTGTAAAAGATTTAATGGCAGTAGAAGGGTACAAAACTACGTGGGGCGCAGCACCTTACCGCGACCAACAAATTGATATGACCGCCACGGTGGTGCAAAAGTTACAGGATGCAGGTGGCATTTTAGTAGCCAAGTTAGTTTCTGGTTCATTGGCACGTGGTGATGTTTGGTTCGACGGAAAAACAAAAAATCCTTGGGATACGACACAAGGAGCATCAGGTTCTTCCGCGGGCTCAGGATCGGCAACCTCAGCGGGACTAGTACCTTATTCTTTAGGAACTGAAACCCTTGGCTCTATATTATCACCAAGTACCAGAAACGGAATTACCGGTTTACGCCCTACTTACGGTAGAGTAAGCAGACATGGTGTAATGAGTTTAAGCTGGTCTATGGACAAGGTTGGCCCTATGACTAGAAGTGCTGAGGACTGCGCTATTGTTTACAGCGTAATTACAGGCAAGGACCCTAAAGATGGTATGACAACGGATTTCCCTGATGGATTTGAACCCAACAAAGACTACAAGTCTCTTAAAGTTGCCTATTTAAAAAATGACATTGAAAAAGACTCTTCACTTAGCAAAGAAAATTTAGATAATGCCGTGAAGAAATTTGAAGATATGGGCATTTCCTTACACGCTGTAAAACTACCTAAAGATGTGCCCTACAATAGTTTTGATATCATTTTAAGAGCAGAAGCGGGTGCATTTTTCGATGATATGGTCAGAGCTGAAAAAGTGGATAAAATGGTAGAACAACACCAACGTTCTAGAGCAAATTCATTACGCCAGGCACGCTTTATACCCGCAGTGGAATATATACAAGCCAACAGACAAAGACAGGTACTTATTGAAAAAATGCAGGCCGTTATGAAAGATTATGATGTACTTATTTCACCAAGTTCCGGCAACAGACTTTCAATTATTACAAACCTTACCGGTCATCCGGCAATTTCCATTCCTACTGGGTTAGATGAAAAAAGGCACCCTACCAGTATCACGCTAATTAGCAACTTGTATGACGAAGCCAGTATTCTTTTATTAGCAAAAGCATTTCAAGACCAAACGGATTTTGATGAAATGCATCCTGAAGGATATACGGATTAGTGGTTCGTTGGTTGTTGGTTGTTGGTTGTTGGTTGTTGGTTGTTAGAAAACTATCATTTTCAATTAAGTCGACAACTATTCGTTTTCAAAAGGTTCTCGATACACCCCTTTTTCAATGAAAAATTGAATATGGGGCACTCGAACCGACATTCGCAAATTACATTATAACTTAACGTTTCTCGACTGCGCTTGAAATGTCTTTTTATATATTTCAAAAACTAAATCTGTCTGCCGTCTAAAAGATTGATAATTCTTGAACCATACTCGGCATTCTTTTCCGAGTGCGTTACTTGAATAATGGTGACGCCTTCTTCTTCATTAAGCTTCTTAAAAAGCTGCATAATTTCTTCGCTTTGTTGAGAGTTTAGGTTGCCTGTTGGCTCATCTGCCAGTATCAATTTAGGGTTTGCTATTAATGCTCTAGCCACACCAACCAATTGTTGCTGACCACCACTTAACTGTGTTGGGAACAAATCTTTTTTACCTACAATATTGAATCTATCCAACATATCTGCTACCAGTGCCTTTCTTTCAGAGCCCTTTATTTTCTTATACAATAAGGGCATTTCTAAATTTTCCTGTACCGTAAGATCATCTAACAAATGGTATGACTGAAACACAAAACCTATATATTCTTTATACAGATTAGAACGGTATTTTTCTTTTAAGGTATGTACAGATTCGTTCAAGAAATCATACTCTCCTTCATCAAACGTATCTAGCATACCTATAACATTCAATAATGTAGATTTCCCTGAACCGGACGGACCCATAATTGAAATGAATTCGCCTTCCTGTACTTCTAAATTAATATCCTTTAGCAAAAACACGCGTTGACCGCCTTGCTGTACCCATTTGAAAATATTTCTTAATTGTAATAACATCTTTCTTGTAGTGAATTAGTTGATTAGTGAAATAGTAAGTTAGTGGTTGATGGTTAAAATCATAATTATTATTCTGTTCTTAAGCTTTTAACAGGGTTTGCCGCCGCTGCTTTCATGGTTCTAGCTCCTACAGTCAACAATGCAATTAAAGCTGCCAATAGACCTGCACCTATAAAAAACCAAATACTTAATGGCACTCTAAAGGCATAGTCTTGCAACCATTTATCTAAGGCAAAATATGCTATTGGAGCTCCTATGATGAACGCTATGCCAACCAACTTTAAAAAGTCTTTGGTCAGTAATATAGTTATAGACCCTGTACTTGCACCAATTACTTTTCTTACTCCTATTTCTTTTGTTCTTTGGGCAACTACTAATAATGACATCGCAAACAAACCGATACAACTTAATACAATACCTAAAACAGAACCAGCAGTAATAATTGTTGCCATAGATTTCTCTCGTTTAAAAGTTCTATCAATATTTTCATCTAAAAACGAACCTAAGAACTCTGCATTGGGTTCTACTTTTTGCCAAGCATTCTTAATGGCGTCAAAAGAATTAGCCATATCTGTAGGCGCCACTTTTACGTAAGCATAATACAAATCAAATTTCTTATCAAGAAAAAAGGTAAGGGGCTCTATGCTTTTACTGATATTTTGATGGTTATAATCTTTTAACACTCCTATGACATTATACGCTACAGAATCTTCATCAAAATATATTCTTGTTGCCAACGGATTATCTTCTTCGTTCAGCTCTTTTACCATAGCCTCATTGATGACCATGCTTAAACTATCTGCACTGTATTCTCTACTAAACATGCGCCCTTCTAATAATTGAATATCCAAAGTTTTAGCATAATCATAATCTACATTTAGTACATTACTATTTACTACCCGACCTTTATATTCAAACCCGAATTTACTGATGGACATGCTGCCGTCTTTTCCACGCCCTAGGTTATTGTCCGACCCGGTTACACTTAAAATATTTCTATTTCCACTAAGTTCATTTCGCAACAACTCTACCACTCGGTAACTATCTTTTTTTCCGTTCAACGGTATGGACACTACCTGTTCTTTATTAAAACCAAGATTTTTGCTTCTCATAAACTCTAACTGTCCTTGAAAAACCAAAGTACCGGTTATCAAAACAATAGCAATTACGAACTGTACGACGATCAACGCATTTCTTACTCCGTTTTTGCCCAGTTCCCATTTACCTTTCAAAGCCTTTAAAGTATTTAGTTTACTTAAAAGCAGTGCTGGGTATCCGCCTGTAATCAAGGTCACCAATAATATGCCTAACAATAAGCTGCCAAGAATTGTTGACGTCATTAAATTAGCAAAAGTCGCATCTGTATTAAAGAGCGTTTTATACGAATCAATTAATAAATTAGAAAGAACTAATGCAAACACAATGGATATGGTAAATACCATTAGACTCTCTAACCAAAACTGTCCAAATAATTGCCCTTTTACTGCCCCAAGGGTTTTTCTCATACCTATTTCCTTTAAGCGTTTTTCACCCAAGGCAATGTTCATGTTCACAAAATTGGCACAGGCAATAAAAATGATTAAAAAGGCTATGCCTAAAATCATATAAGGAAATGTTCTCTTTATTTGAAGTACACCCGTATTAAAATTTGCAAAGCGTTTGTCCGTAAATGGCAATAAGTTGAGCTGACTGTAATTTCCGTTTGCATCTGGCTGTGCACCATCACGCTTCATATTATCCATTTGCTCTCCTTTATGCAAAAGCGTAAACTCTATGGTGCTTTCTTCAAACTGAGATTTAGAAACTCCGTCTTCTAACTGAAGATATACTGGGTGATTTTGTGAATCCCAAACATCAACATATTCCGGATAATCCCAATGGCTTTGAAATGGAATAGCAATATCAAAACTTACACTGCTATTTTCTGGTATGTTTTTTAGAATACTAGTAACCGTAAAGGGTTTTTCTTCTTTACCTATAAGAATTCTTACTGTTTTCCCAACACCATCCGTAGAACCAAAAAGCTTTTCAGATGCCTTTTCGGTAATGGTCACCGAGTTTTGGTCGGGCATTGGTTTATTGGTATCCCCCATAAGTGTAGGAAAATTAAAAATGGAAAAATAGTCTACATCTACAAACTCTGCATCTAAATTAAAATCGTTATCTCCATATGACACTAGTGCGTTTTCACTTAATGCCCTTGCAATATGTTTTACGCCCGGAACCTCTTCTTTCAAAGCCGGAGCAAATGGTACAGGATTAGCTGTAGAAATATCTGAACCTTTTGGTGTTTGATTTGAATAATAAACCTGAAAAATAGCATCTTTATTTTCATGAAACCTATCATAAGACAATTCAAACAAAGCGGTCATAGCCAACAATAATGCTACAGCAAATGCCAAGGTCAACCCCACAATATTTGCAGCAGTAAACACTTTGTTCTTTATTAAATTTCGCCAAGCTACTTTTAAATAATTCTTAAACATAATCGTTCGTTTTTTGATTGATTGATTGATTGATGAATTTTACACTACTCTGTTCTTAGACTTTTTACCGGATTTGCTTTTGCTGCTTTAATAGCTTGAATACCTAAAGTAAATGCCGTTATACAAAATGCAATACAACCGGATAAGGCAAACATCCAAAATTGTATTGAAATACTATAGGCAAAACCGCCCAGCCACGCCCTCATCATATACCAAGCTACCGGGAATGCAATTATAGCCCCAATGCCTACCAAAATCATATAATCTTTTGAAAGCAACACTACTATTTTTAATACACTGGCACCTAAAACTTTACGGACACCAATTTCTTTTACTCTCCTTTTTGCCATAAAAGATATTAGACCGAACATACCTAAACATGATATGAATATAGTTAGTAATGCTACAACGTTTACCGTTTTCAGCATACCGTCCATTAAACGATATTGTCCACTAACTTTTTCGCTAAGATCACTTTGAGAATAATTTTTTCTAGAATCTATTTTGGAGAATGCGGAAGCTATCATATCCTTGACCTCTTTTTCCTTACCGTGTACCGCCCTAACAGTTAAATAACGATGTTTATCCAAATCATCTTCACTTCTATAATAATGCACCAAGGGCTCAACAGCATTCTGCAAATCTTGATAATGAAAATCTTCCATAACTCCAACCACAGGATTACCGATAAAATCGTCGTTTTTAAATTTTAATCGCTTACCCTCTATTGTGGTCCAGCCAAAAGCGGCCATGGCAGTTCTGTTAATTATTACAGGTCTTTCCTCTACACCATCCATTTCTTTACTGAAATTTCTACCTTTTACAATTGGAATTTTTAATGTACTGACATAACCCGCATCAGTAAATGAACGACGCAGACGCACATCTCTATCCGTATTTGCATCATAAAACCTGGTATAATTAAAGTAGTAATCTGATGGTATAGCCTGACTTGTAGCTACATTTGTCACATACGGATTTGCCTCTAGATCATTTAAAAGTGCTTTAAAACTTGAGGTGGCAGCGTCCATATCTTTATAATCAAGATCAATATTGCCCACTATTACGTGTTCTCTTTCAAAACCTAAATCAGCCTTTTTCATAAAACTGATCTGACTGTTCAGTATAACGGCAACACAAATAAATAGAATGGCTATGGAAAACTGAATAATTATAAATGTATTTCGCAATATAAAACTGCCTTTTGCGCTATCTATTTTTCCTTTAATGCCTTGAGAAACTGGTAAAGAAATAAATCTTAATGTTGGCAAAACACCAACTATCAACGTCACTAAAACACCTAATAAAATAGCACCTATTACTACTGGATAATCATTTGCCAGACTAAAATTTATCTCACCAAATTCAGCACCAAAAATATCGTTCAATTTTGGCAATAAAAAGCCAAAGAAAAGTCCGCCGGAAATCAATATAGAGAGTAACACCAAAATTCCGTTTTCCAGGCAAAACTGGGTAATTACTCCCTTTTTTCCACCACCTAAAATTTTACGTACAGCAATATCTTTTGTTCTACGGTACATGGTAGAGGTATTTAAATTTAAAAGATTCACAAGTACAAGAAGCAGTACAAAAATTGATGTAGCAATATTACCCGCTATAATTATTTCTACTACGGGTATAGAATCAATACGCACATTTTTATGTGGTATCACTTCCATTTTTGAAATAACCGTTGGGTCTTCATAATTCGCCTTTACCAATTGACCTACCCGCTTCTCAAATTCTGGAATATTCGCATCTGGGCGAAGTTTCATAAATACTGGCGAAAAACTGTTATCCCAATTGTTTTGATTTTTAAAACCTACATTGTCTTTTAAAATGGTATTCGGCATTAAAACATCTAAACGAAATGAAGAATAAGGACTTATGGGCTCTAATACACCAGTTACAGTAAGATTTAAGGTGTCTGCCGCAATTAAACTTTTCCCTACAGGATTCTCTTCCCCAAACAATTGCTTACTTACCTTGTCGGTCAAAACAATAGAATACTTTTCATTTAGGGCAGAATTATGATTACCATACTTTAATGGCAGGGCAAAAACATTAAAAAATTCAGGATCGGCATAGGTAGTTGTTTTTTGAAACTCATTATCCCCTACCTCTAACCAAATATTGCCCCAACCGTGTAAATGCGTTCCGGCAACTACTTCTGGGGAAGTGCTTTTTATTTTATCCAATAACGGATATACCGCTTCATTATAATCATTGCCGTCTGCCAAATGTGTCTTTAGATAATAAATTTGATCCTGATCCGGTATCATATTATCCGCCACGTAATAAGCGTACACCGAAAACATTAGTGTGAACACACCACCAATACCTATACTTAACCCTAAAAGATTTAATGAGGAAAGCAATCTATTTTTCCAGAGACTCCGAAAAGATAGTTTTAGATGGTTTTTTAACATGATTATTCGTTTTTTGATTGATGACGTAAAACATAAGACTAATTCCGTGCCAACATAGCAATCATTTTAATATCAATACATTACGATAAAAACTAAAATTACAGTGTAAAATATTTTGACAAAAGATGTACAATATATTTACAATGACTGCTTAAAAA
>JAHDDL010000057.1 GCA_020629415.1 Maribacter sp.
ATTTTATGACTTACACCCGTATAAAAAAGTATACGTTCAGTCGTAGTAGTTTTACCAGCATCAATATGCGCAGCAATACCTATATTTCTTGTATATTTTAAATCTCTTGCCATGTCTACTTAAAATCTAAAGTGCGAAAATGCTTTGTTTGCTTCAGCCATCTTGTGCGTATCAACTCTTTTCTTAACCGCAGCACCTTCTTCTTTTGCAGCAGCTAAAATTTCACCAGCCAATTTTTGAGCCATACCTTTCTCATTACGCTTTCTAGCATAACTGATCAACCACTTCATAGCTGTTGATATCTTACGATCTGGTCTAATTTGCATTGGAATCTGAAATGTTGCACCACCAACTCTTCTACTTCTTACTTCTACGTGAGGCATTACATTACTTAATGCATCTTTCCAAAGCTCTAAAGCTGTCTTCTCTTCATCAGTCTTCTTAGCATCTACGATATCAATTGCATCGTAAAAAACACCAAAAGCAACTGATTTTTTACCATCCCACATCATCATATTGACGAAACGTGTCACCAACTGATCATTGAACCTTGGATCCGGTAAAAGTGGTCTTTTCTTTGCCTGTCTTTTTCTCATTACTTCTTTTTAAACAAGTTTAATTACTTCTTAGGTCGCTTTGCACCATACTTAGATCTACGTTGTGTTCTACCGGCCACACCTGCTGTGTCCAATGCACCACGTACAATATGATACCTTACCCCTGGTAAATCTTTAACTCTTCCGCCTCTTACTAATACTATCGAGTGCTCTTGAAGATTGTGACCCTCTCCCGGAATGTAAGCATTCACTTCCTTACCATTCGTCAACCTAACCCTAGCTACTTTTCTCATAGCTGAATTTGGCTTCTTAGGCGTGGTAGTATAAACACGTGTACAAACACCCCTTCTCTGAGGACACGAATCCAAAGCAGCCGATTTACTCTTCTTAGTAATCGTCTCTCTTCCTATTCGTACTAATTGTGATATTGTTGGCATACTATATAATATATAAAAATTACCCCTACTTTAAGGGTCGGCAAATGTAGTCATATTTCAGTAAAATTCAAATCATTATGAATTTATTTTTATTTTTTTTCAAAGTCTGGATTTTAATACCTAAAAACACTTGTAAAAAACATCTTAAAATTTAAAACAAACCGCATCAAAACACATACAAATTTTGATTTGAATAAAATGCAGAAAATTTTGAGTTTTTGTGAAGAATTGCGAATATGACAAAATAAAGGGTGTCGAATTATTTAACTTTAAATATGGATCGTGTTTTATCTGTAACTTCTGATTTTATATAACAATCTTAAAGTTTTATTAAAATTATCTTGCATTATTAACACATTATTGTGAAGTTTGTCGCTAGCTAATTCAAATAATTTAAAAATGAGAACAAAACTAAATGGATTGTTAACGCTACTATTGGCGTTAGTTGTGCATATTTCTTTTGCACAGCAAAAAACGGTATCCGGTACGGTTACCGATCAAGGAGGGCTTCCTTTGCCCGGGGTTAACATCGTAGTTGAGGGCACCACAACAGGTACCCAAACAGATTTCGATGGTAACTATTCAATTATGGCCTCAGAAGGGGAAACATTACTTTTTACCTACATAGGGCAGAAAGCACAAAGAGCCACTGTTGGTTCAAGCTCAACCATTAGCATTTCAATGGAAGAAGACGCTCAAGCACTTGATGAGGTGGTTGTAACGGCCCTTGGTATTAAAAGAGAACAAAAATCTCTTGGTTATGCGGTTAGTAAAGTTGGAAAAGAGGAATTGGAGCAAAAATCCGAAGGTGATTTAGGTCGTCTTTTACAAGGTAAAGCACCAGGTGTTAACATTACTGCATCTAATGGTTTAAGCGGATCTTCTTCAAATATTGTTATTAGAGGTAATACTTCTATTACAGGTAACAATCAAGCTCTTTTTGTAATTGACGGTATACCTTTTGATAGTGGTGCAAATCAACAAAGTGCTTTCTTTGATAACGTTACAGAGTCTAACCGTTCGTTAGACATTGACCCTAACAATATTGAAGATATCAGTATACTTAAAGGTTTAAGTGCAACAGCTCTATATGGTAACAGAGGTAGAAATGGTGTAATCTTAATTACAACAAAATCTGGTTCAGGCTCTAACAAACAAGGAAGCTCTAAACTATCTATCACCCAATCTGTATTTCAAAGTACACCACACTTACCAACCTACCAAGATGAGTATGCTGGAGGTTTCAACAATGGTTTTGGATGGTTTTTTAGTAACTGGGGACCAAGATTCAAAGACCCTACAGCATCTTATGGTGATTATTTCATAAGATCAGGAGAAGACGGAACAGTATTTGTAACTCACCCGTTCGCAACAAATGTAAACCAAGCGTTCATTGAAGGTTATGAAGATTTAGCAGCATCGGAATATGAGTTGAAACCATATGATAGTGTTAAGAATTTTTTTAGAACAGGATTCAATACAACTACCAATATTAATTTATCTGGTGGAAATAGTGATTTTGGATACAATGTAGGATATACAAAACTAGACGATGAAGGGTTTACACCTGGTAACGAATTATCGCGTAACAGTTATACTTTAGGCGGTAACGGTACTTTAGGAAAATTAAGAGTTAATGCCTCTATGAACGTAGCGGTAACCGACTACAAATCCCCTCCAATTGCAGCCTCAAGAGGTAGTGGTGTTATCGGTGGTGGTGCATCTATCTTTAGTGATTTATTTTACACGCCTAGAAACGTTGATTTAGTAAATATTCCTTTTGAAAGATTAGACGGAGGATCTCTTTACTACAGAGAAACAAATGGTATACAACACCCTTTTTGGACAGTTAAAAACAACAGAACAGGTCAAAAGACTACAAACATTTTTACAAGTTTCAGTTCGGTTTACCAGTTTAACGATAATTTGTCCGCAGCATACAGATTTGGTTTTAACACATATACTGAAAACGGATTTTATGCACAAAACAAAGGTGGTATAGACGGTAATCCATTAGGTCTTTTGAGAACTACAAGTATTGTAAGCTCAAATTTTGATCATAACTTCTCTATAAATTATGATAAAGACATTTCTGATAAGGTAAACTTTAAAGGTATTTTAGGTTTTAACTCTAACCGTCAAGAATTTGACAGAGATGGTGTTGAGAGCACAAACCAAGTAGTATTTGGTGTATTAAGACACTTTAACTTTACAAACCAGTCTACAATTAATTCATTCAGCGGAAATTCAATTCAAAGGCAAACAAGACAGAATACATTTGGTGCTTTTGCAGATTTAACGTTAAGCTATGAAGATTATTTATACCTGAACGCACAAGGTCGTAATGACTGGACATCGACATTAGAAACGGGTAATAACACTATATTTTACCCTTCTGCAAGTTTATCCTTTATACCTACTGCAGCTATTGAAGGTTTACAAGGTAAAGCGCTTAATTATCTAAAGCTAAGATTCGGATATGGTTCATCAGCTGGTTTCCCTCCTGTATACACTACAAGAACTACATTAGCTTTGAACGGTAACTTATTCGTAAATCAAGACGGAACCAACCTTTCTGGTAATGACACAGATGGTTTATTAGGTAATGCAGATTTAACACCTGAACTTATCAATGAAATCGAATTTGGTATCGATTCAAAACTTTGGGATAATAGAATTGGTCTTAATGCCAGTGTTTTCAAAAGAAAAACTACGGATTTGATTACGTTTAGAGATTTACCTCCTAGTGAAGGTTTCACGGAAACATATATAAATGCGGGTGATTTAGAAAACGAAGGTATTGAAGTTGGTTTGACTTTAGACTTATTAAGAAATCCTGAAGGTCTTAATTTAGATTTCGGTCTTACTTTTTATGCTGATGAGCCAGTTATTACAAAACTACCTGACGGAGTAGACAATATTACCATTGGTGGTTCAGCAACAACTGCTGATGCAAGAAACGCTGCAGTAGTTGGACAACCTTACGGTGTATTCTTAGGCTCAACAGTAGATACCGATGACGACGGCAACTTATTAGTTGGTGACGATGGTAACTATGTTGCTACAGCAGATATAGATAATGTTATTGGTGATCCAAATGCTGATTACACTGCTAATTTTAGAACTAATATTGGTTATAAAACGTTGAGATTAGGAGTAGATCTAGCTTACAGACATGGCGGAGATGTTTATTCAAGAACAATATCTACATTACAAAATAGAGGTGTGATTGAATTCCCTTTCTCTAGAGAAGGAACTTATATCTTACCGGGAGTAAATCAAACAACAGGTGAACCAAACAATGTTCAAATCAATGCAACTGATATTGCTTTTAGCAACTGGCTATTTGGACCTTCTAATTTTAAGGTTTATGATGGTAGTATGCTTCGTTTAAATGAGGTAAGCCTATCATATGATTTTACTGAAAAAATGTTGAAAAATACACCTTTCTCAAAAATCAATGTTACACTACTTGGGTCTAACCTATGGTATAGATCATTCAATACACCTAAGGATGCTAACTTTGATGTTAATGTTAACAGTACTGGTGTTGGTAACAACCAAGGTCTAGATTTCTTTTCTGGTCCAAGTGCTGCTAGATATGGCTTTAGTCTGAAGGTTGAATTTTAAAAAAAATAAAAATGAAAAAAATAAATCATAAATCATTATTAAAAATATTCGCTACCGGCCTATTACTGTTGGGCACAGCATGCGAAACTATAGAGTTGGATCTATTAGATGACCCCAATGCAATTTCCTTATCACAGGCCGATTTGAATTTTTTCCTTAATTCAAACCAAGTAACCTTAGCAGAATTCTTTGAGGGTACTAGCGCCAGTGGTGGTAATGGTGGAATGTCTAACCCAGGTATGGAAGTAACAAGACTTGGACATATGAACGGTCTTGTTTATCAAAACTCTTATACTGCGAACGAATTTAATTTTGAGTGGGAACAGGTTTACTCAACCATAATCTCAAACAACAGAGCCCTTGAACCTTTAGCAATAGAACAGGAAGCTTTTCAACATTTAGGAATAGCTCAGATTATTGAAGCTTATGCCGTAACTACGCTTGTAGACTTTATGGGAGACATTCCTTACTCTGAAGCTGTTGCCGGTGTTTCAAATCCGAGCAGAGACCCAGGAGATCAAACCTACGGGGCAATGTTAGACTTGTTAGATGAAGCTATAGCAAATTTAAATGCAACATCTGCTGTAACTTACACATCAGACTTATTTTATGGAGGTGATAGCGATAAATGGATAAAACTTGCAAATACTTTAAAATTAAAGTTATATCTACAATCTAGATTATTATCATCTGGCGATTCTGAATTTGTAAATAGCACTATTTCAACAAGTGGTATAAATGCTATTATTGCTTCAGGAGATTATATTTCTTCTCCAGCAGATGACTTTCAATTTAATTGGTCATCTACGGATAATAATCCAGACAGTAGACATCCTAGTTTTGCAGGTGAGTTTGACTCTCCCGGTATAATTGGAGATTACATGTCCAATCATTTAATGAACGAATTAAATGCAGGTGTCAATGATAAAACTGTTGTTGATCCAAGATTACGCTACTATTTTTACAGACAGCTAGATAGAAATGCAGAAAATACGGTAGAACAGGATTGTTTTGGTGCACTACCTCCTGCACACTACGGATTTTCAATACCATTTTGTACTACAGATTTTCCTGGGTACTGGGGTAGAGATCATGGAGATAATTCTGGTATACCACCAGATACTGGATCAAGGGCTACTTTTGGGGTTTACCCAGTTGGTGGAGTATTTGATGACAGTTCATTTGAACCAATAGTAAGTAGAAGTGTTGGTACACAAGGACAAGGTATCTCTCCAATAATGCTTTCGTCATACGTAAATTTCATGCTAGCAGAATCTGCTTTGACATTAAATACTACAGGAGACGCTTTAACCTACTTGACCCAAGGTATTACACAGTCAATTAATAAAGTAGTTGCCTTTGGCGCCGATCAAGCAGCTGGATCAGGTTTTGAACCAACAGAGACTGAAATTTCAGACTATATAGATCAAATAACCACCAACTACATGAACGCAACGTCAGATGCCGAAAGAATGAACATTATAGGTACAGAATATCATATTGCTCTTTATGGTAACGGTGTAGAGGCTTACAACACGTATAGAAGAACAGGTACGCCAAATGACTTACAGCCAATTAGAGCTGGTGCAGTAGATAATTTTATTAGATCATTTTTCTACCCAACAGTTAGTGTTTCTAACAACTCAAATTCTGATCAAAAAGATAACGTAACGGAACAAGTATTTTGGGATACCAACCCAGCTACAGGTTTCATTAATTAAAAAAAATAAAAATGAAAAACTTAAGAAAATTACTTTACGGCTCATTGAGCCTACTAGTATTCACCACTTCTTGTGAGTACAATGAAACTCCTTTAGATGAGGATATCGTGGCTGCCAATGAAGGTGCTGTTCTTACTACCGTATCCACAGTTGGCGGTACAATAAACAAATTAGATCCAGCTCAATCGACTTTGGAGAATACAGTTTTATTCAACGATTTTGATGAAAATGACACTGTAGAATCTATAGATTTATATCTTCTATTTGCAGATACAACCCCTGTAAACAATGAAGTTATAACAGTAGACGAAGCATTCATAGAGAACGTACCAGGTTCAGCGTTTGCAATAGGAGATTCTGGTTTTCCAGAACATACCTATTCTTTATCTGGGGATACAATGCTAGATTTAGTTGGATTGACAGCTGATGATATTGACGGTGGAGATCTTTTTATATTGAGATATGTTTTAAACCTTACGGATGGTAGATCATTTTCTGCTGCCGATACAGGTGTAAATGTTAGAACTACATCTCATTCAACACCATTTAGATACTCCTCAGTTGTTGTATGTTTTAAAACACCGGAACCTGGTGATTACACTTTGACAATGGAAGATGTTTACGGTGATGGTTGGAACGGTGGTTTCATAACTATTTCAATAGATGGTGTAGAAACAACACATGCTACATCTGGCCCTTTAAAAGTAGAAACTATTACAGTACCTGCAGGTACCTCAAGGTTTTTATTCACATATACCGCTGGTGATTGGGAAGGTGAAAATCTTTACACTTTTGCTGATCCAAACGGTGTAATACTTCTTGAAGATGGTATTGGTGACGGTAATAGAGCCGATGGACCTGCCGAAGGAGAACAATTTAATACATGTGATTAAATATTTATAAAAACATATTTTTTAAAGGCTGTCTTTTAGACAGCCTTTTTTTTATATTAAAGATTAATTAAATTAATTTAGCTGATATGAAAAATTATTCTAAGGTCAAGTTATTTTTAGCATTTGTAAGCATAACATTAATTTCATGCAATAGTGATGATAACGAACCTATAAGCACCATTGAATTTCCAACCAAGGAAGGCTTAGAAGTATTCAACGCCGCTAGGGTATATGACGGTCTTGTATTGGTAAACGATGCATCTGCCAACAGGGTTTATTTAATGGATAAAAGAACCGATATTAAACACGAATGGAACTTAAACGGAAAACGTTTAGGTAACGATGCCAAATTATTGGATGACGGAAGACTATTAAGTATGTTTGAATCTCTTAATCCAGAAATTACCCTAGGGGGATTTGGAGGCTTAATATCTATGTTGGATAAAAATGGTAACGTTGACTGGAGTTATGAATATTCCAATGAAAATCATATAGCACATCATGATACAGAAGTTTTACCAAATGGGAACATTCTATTTTTATCTTGGGAAAAAAAATCTATTGAAGATGCAAACGAAATTGGTTTCTCACAAGAAACAGAAATTATATATGATGCTATTTTGGAGATTGACCCCAAAACTAATGAAATAGTTTGGGAATGGCATATGTGGGACCATATTATTCAAGATTTTGACGAAAACAGACTAAATTTTGGCGACGTACAATTAAATCCAAACAAAATTGACATAAATTATTTAGAAGTTAAAAATGAATTTGGCGATGTAAGTCATGCAAATGGCATAGACTACGACGCTGACAAAGACCTAATATTTTTAAGTGTAAATTACTATAGCGAAATTTGGATTATTGACCACAGTACAACCACGGCACAAGCTAAAACTAGCAAAGGAGGAAACTATAATTTAGGCGGAGACTTAATTTATAGATTTGGAAATCCTAGTGCGTATAAAAATCAAAATGGAACAAGATTATTTGACCGCAATCACCATCCGAATTTATTAGAGGGAGAAAAAAAAGGAAATATTTTAATCTATTCTAACGGAATTAATACAGATCAATCTACCGTATATGAGCTTAAAATTCCAGAAAATTTTAATTTGGAATCAAACCAGAACAATGAACCGGAAGTAGTATGGAGCTTCACGGATCCCGATCTTTTTGCCGGCAGGGTATCTGGTGCGGATATTTTACCGAACGGCAACGTACTTATAACTGAAGGAGATTTTGGTTTTTGGGAAGTTTCAAACAATGGCGAAATACTGTGGCGTTACAATACACTCGGTTTTTTCTGGAGAGGCTATCACTTTGACTATACCGATAGTGCCATAATAAACCTAGACCTACCAACCAACTAAGACAATTTACCTTATTATTTAAAACTGCCCAACAAAAGTTGGGCGGTTTTTATTTACCTTTGCCCCATGCAAAAAACCACTCAAATTTATGGCTTAAGAGCCATTATAGAAGCTGTCAATTCAAATGAAGAGATAGACAAGGTATTTCTACAAAAAGGTCTTAAAGGCGACCTTATGAAAGAACTTGAAGGTTTGTTGCGCCGTAATGAAATCAATATGGTCTATGTGCCTATTGAAAAGTTGAACAGACTTACAAAAAACAACCACCAGGGCGCTGTTGCCAACATCTCCCCTATCGCATTTCATACCCTTGAAAATTTGGTAGAAAGGGTTAACGAAAAAGAAGGACCTGCTTTATTTTTATTATTGGACCAACTATCCGACGTACGTAATTTTGGTGCTATTATTAGAACTGCCGAATGTACAGGCGTGAATGGCATTATTGTTCAAAAGAAAGGTGCCGCTCCTGTAACCGCAGATACGATCAAAACCTCCGCAGGTGCCGCTTATAGAGTTCCCATTGCAAAGGTGGACCATTTAAAAGATGCAGTTTTCTATTTACAGGCTTCAGGAATTAAAGTTGTATCCGCTACTGAAAAAACAGATGATTCAGTTTATGATGTTCCTTTCACTGATTCCATAGCTATTGTTATGGGTGCAGAGGATCGTGGCATTACCCCTTCAATTTTAAAAGCATCTGATTATAGGGCTAAACTTCCTTTACTTGGAGAGATTGAATCTTTAAACGTTTCCGTTGCTTGTGCCGTATTCTTATACGAAGCTGTCCGTCAACGTATGTAACTACAAATCATTTATCTGAATCAGTTTTAGGGCTTTTCTTGAAGATATAGTTGTATTTAAAACCTTCATTCTCTTCAAATTCTTCTTCCATGGGTAGTTCCCTGAAATTTCCGTTTTCATCAAAATGCCGTAGAAATAAATCATCTTCTTCTCTGAAATCTTCCTTTTCCCAATCGTATTTTTTGGCAGGGGGAATTCTAGCTTTAATCATTTTGGCAAGTAACAATCCGGTAATAAAACCAGCGAAATGTCCCTCCCAAGACATTCCTTCCTTAACTGGAAATATATACCAAAGCATGCTTCCATATATAAAGACGACAATTAAAGAAAGTGCTACTAGCCTAAAATGGGAACTAAATATTCCTTTAAAAAAAATAAAACTTGCCAAAACATAAATGAGTCCGCTTGCACCAATATGATAAGATGTTCTACCAATTAGCCAAGTCATTAACCCTGATAATAGTATACCATACAAAACTACTTTCCAGGCAACATCCTTATAAAAGTACCAAAGTGCCGTAAGCAATACGCCTAAAGGAATTGTATTGTTATATAAATGTTCTAAAGAACCGTGAATAAACGGGCTAAACACTACTCCGCGCAATCCCAATAATGTTCTTGGCATTACCCCCATTTCATTAAAGTTCACGCCTAAAATCAATTCCACCCAATACACGCACCATATGGTAGTCATGGCAAATAGCGGAATCGCCAGCACTTTATTAGAAAACTTAAAATGTCCAATTTCTGTCATGAACTTACTTTTATATCTAGCTAACAATTATATTACCAACGTTTACAAATTGGTCATATTGTCACTACAAAACTTACTTAACATTCAATTGGCAACATACTTTTCTCTTCTCATTTAAGATTATCATACTTTTGTAACATGAACGAACCTTTAGCAGAACGTGTACGTCCTAAAACATTAGACGAGTATATTAGTCAACATCATTTAGTGGGTGAAAAAGGCTCGCTAACAAATCAAATTAAAAAAGGTATTATTCCTTCATTAATTCTTTGGGGACCACCGGGAACGGGAAAAACAACCTTGGCAAATATTATAGCAGAACAAAGTAAAAGGCCATTCTACGTGCTCAGTGCAATAAATAGTGGGGTTAAAGATATTAGAGAAGTAATAGACAAGGCAAAAAAAGCAGGCGGATTGTTCACGGCTAAAAACCCTATTCTATTTATAGATGAGATACACCGTTTTAGCAAGTCTCAACAAGACTCACTTTTGGCCGCTGTAGAAAAAGGGTGGGTAACCTTAATTGGGGCAACTACGGAAAACCCAAGCTTTGAAGTAATCCCCGCACTTCTATCCCGTTGTCAAGTATATATATTAAATGCCTTTGGAAAAGCAGATTTAGAGAACTTGATCAAAAGGGCAATGGAAAAGGACTCATTGCTAAGATCAAAAACAATAGAACTTAAAGAAACCGAAGCATTATTACGGATATCTGGAGGAGATGGGAGAAAGTTATTGAACGTATTTGAGTTGGTCGTCAACTCTGAAGAAAGCGATTCTATTGTAATTACCGATGAATTGGTACTTTCAAAAGTTCAAAAAAACACCGTGCTTTATGATAAAACCGGTGAACAGCATTATGACATTGTTTCTGCCTTTATTAAATCAATAAGAGGTAGTGATCCTAACGGAGCGGTGTATTGGTTGGCAAGAATGATCGAAGGTGGTGAAGATGTAAAATTCATTGCACGTAGAATGCTAATTTCTGCGTCCGAGGATATTGGATTGGCAAACCCTACTGCATTGGTAATGGCAAACACAACATTTCAAGCAGTGACTTCAATAGGATATCCGGAAGCGCGAATTGTACTTAGTCAATGTGCAATTTACCTAGCAACCTCAGCAAAGAGCAATGCAAGTTATATGGCGATAGGAAAAGCACAGCAGGCAGTAAAACAAACAGGGAATTTGACGGTACCGCTTCCATTAAGAAATGCACCTACCAAATTAATGAAAGACCTGGGTTACGGACAAGAATATAAATATGCCCACGACTACCAAAATAACTTTGTAGATGCCGAGTTTTTACCCGATGAAATTAAAGGGACCACATTTTACAAACCAGGAAACAATGCCCGGGAAAAAGCGCTTAGTGATTTTATAAAAAATAGATGGAAATCGAAATATGATTTTTAAAATTTGATATTCAGTTCCTTTTGAACCAGTTTATCTTTCTCATAATATTCAAACACCCATTTACCCTCATTTTGGTAGACCATACCATTTTTTGTATCTGTCTTAGCCATAAAAACATTATCCGCAGAACTCTTCATTAAGGTCATTCTAATTTTTGGAGAGCTATCTACCAATTGATACCCTGTTTCAGTTGCTTGCGCATACCAAATATCTTGCACCACCGGCTTGTTAACCTCTACGTTTTTTAAAACAGGTGTCACCGGTGCAGCTTTCTTAATATTAGATGTTACGGGTGTACGATCGTTAAAATATTGAGTTTGCTCGGTTTGTTCAGAAATTACGGCTGTCCTTTTAGTCGCTGTTTCTTCTTCCTTTGCTTTTTCTGTTTTTAAAATAGTAGCTGCTTTAGATTCGTCTAATTTTTTGACATCATTTCTAAAATTTACAGTCACCGGTCCCTCTTTTTCATTTTTAGCACTATAGGTATAGTTCATACCATTAAACGAGCGCATAGATTCTCTAATTGCTTCGCTATACGCTTCTTTATATTGTTTTTTCTTGCTAATACCTTTCATGGTACTAAAAACAACGTTCTCATTACAATCTATAAGATTGATAATCGTCTTGGTAGAAAACATACTACTATCATCTTGCAAATCTGCAACAACCCCTAAACATCTATTAAATTTTAAATCTTCCGGCAATTGATCGTCATAGACCGTTGTAAAGCCCTTTCCGGAAAATAAAAATTTTACCAACGTACTTGTTTGATGCTCATTTACATTCTTAAAGGCATCGAACTTTTTTGGAACAATAATGTATTTGTAATCATCTAAGTTAGCTTGCGCATATGAGGAAAAACCTATAAAAGTAAATAGTAGTGCAATAACTGTTTTCAAAACGACATAATTTTAAATTCATGGT
This sequence comes from Maribacter sp., assembly GCA_020629415.1. Taxonomy (GTDB): domain Bacteria; phylum Bacteroidota; class Bacteroidia; order Flavobacteriales; family Flavobacteriaceae; genus Maribacter; species Maribacter huludaoensis. Next base: position 12,510 of record JAHDDL010000057.1, read on the forward strand.
AAGATATGAAAAAAGCATGCCAAAAAAATAAAAAGAAGCGAAGAAGGTATACTACTATTTACGCCCCCATGAAATAATATTCAACCCAAATTGAAAAGAGGCATAATTGGTAGCCGCTATATTGTTATAGGATAATAGGTTATCGGCCATGGCATAAAAATTAAATGGACCTGCCTGCAAATTCATCCCTAACCCTACATTTGTCTTACTAAACTTATCTATGGTATAAGTTCCTTTAAGTGCTAAAGCATTACCAATTCTGCGCGTGTAAAATCCTGTCAATGCCAATTGTGGACCTCTAGGTCTATTGATTATATATAATTGACCTCCATAAGAATTTCTGTACTTGGTTCGTAACTGCCCCCCACCGGAAGAGCCGGCGGTACAATCACAATTTTCAGAGCTGCCATTACCTACCGGTTCTCCAAAATCATTTCTTATAGAAGCATATAGCTTTGTAGGCCTAAAAGAGATGTAGCCTTTGGTGTCAGTATCAAAAGGCACAATTTCTTCAATTTCATCGACTAATTCTTGCCAAAAATCCCTATCTAAATTTGCAAAATTTTCCAACACATCTATTTCTATACCTTCAACAGTTGCGTTACCATTAAGGCTATAACTCTTAGCATCACCGGAATGATATATAAATCCTACATCCAATAAACTGCCTGTTATTGTTGTACGTTCAGATAAATGATAGGTAAACCCAACATCAACTCCCAAACCTAAATCACCTCCAAAAAGTGCCCTACCAATAATTTCATTTGAAAGTGCATCATCATTATTGGCATTTCTTAAAGATCGTAGTCCAGATGTACGCAAAAGCAAATCGGCATTCAAATTTGTGGCAATTCTATTATTTTGTCCTTCTACATTTCTTAAATGCCCGTTATTGGTAGAAGAACTATAATCCGCAATAGCCGAAAACAACTTACCCCTTGCACCTAGGGTTAAACTGCGGTCTACTTTTTTATTGATACCAAAGTGAAACACATTGACCAAAGATCCCCGTACTTTTAAATCTCCCAAATCATATCTTCTGCCCAACTGATCTGCATTTCCATCATATAACAAGTAGGCATAGTCCTGCGGCCAGTAACCTATATTATCAAATTCAACATAACCGCCAAATGAATAAAATATATTTGGATCATTGCTTCTAAATCCGCCATTCAAGTATTCCAGTTGTATTGTTGTGCTTAGCTCATCTTTAGGAGTAAGCACATTTAAGGCGCGCTCTCTAAACTTTATATTGATATCTACTCCGTCATTGGCAAAAATATCGTTGATAGAAATTGCGTTAGACCCACCATAAGCAGAAATACCGGACAACAATGGAACACCTGCATACCATTCAAAATCGGCTTCAACACCAGGGTTAATAGAAAGGGATTGTGGTATTTCATTAAAATCATACAGAATTTGCTTATTCTGTGCCGTGAGGCCCAAAGTAAGCAATATGCCAGCTATTAAAAGGCAGTGCCTTATTCTCATTTTAATTCTAAAGTAAATTGAGCACTAGAACGTAGCACTATTGCAGGATCTTGTATGGTAGACTCACTAGTATTATCACCTAAGTTAATAGCGGTCAATCTTATTTCAGAAGTAGTTTTGATGATGTCCAAACTTTTACCGGTAGCCCCATATGCAACATCTCGCTGTAATATGGCCGTAGGTGCGGCATCCATACTAAATATTTCGGTATCTAAAACATTCTCTTCCTGATCTAGAAATTCTAGTCTTATTTCTATTGGTTTACTCGTGGTATTCTCTAACTCGTAAGTTATTACTCCGGCCAACACTCTTTTGGTAAAAAAAGGTTCTTCAAAAGCATCAAAATTGAAATCTTGAGTAAAGAAATTGAGTCCCTCAACCCTATTGATCAAGGTTTCTTGTGCTTTTACATAGAAAATACTGGTTTCAAAGCTTGGAGCAATTGCCAAATCATCTATCTGATCAAAATCTTGCTCTTCAGAACAAGATGTAACCAGATGAAAACCTACCAAAACCAAAACTAGAATACGTAGCGCTTTAATCACCTTTTTAAAGTTTTTAACAGATAGACAAACGTCTATAATTATAATAACTCTACAAAAAGGATTTTATTTCTTGCAAATCATAAATAATTGGGGCTACATCATGACTTTTTTCCTTGTGAGCATTAAAATGAATGGTATAAAAACCTAGAGATTTAGCCCCCATAATATCTGCCTCTAAACTATCACCGATCATTACTGATTTCTCCGGCAATACTTTAGCCTTATCCAAAGCCAAATTAAAAATGATAGGGTTTGGCTTTTTTGCCCCCGCCATTTCAGAATCTATGATTTGATCAAAGTATTTATAAATACCTGAGTTTTTCAGTTTTTTTTCTTGCACTTCTTGAAAACCGTTGGTAATAATATGCAGTCTGTAGTTAGATTTTAAATAATCTAAAATTTCTATAGTATTTGGAAATAGGGTATTGAACGAAGATAAATGACTGATATATTCTTCTGATAACCTATGAATTAAATCATCGCTAGCGGGGTAGCCTAAAGTATCAAAAACCGATTTTAAACGTTGGTACCGCAATTCTGACTTTGTTATTTTATCTTCTCTAAACAATCGCCAAAACTTCAAGTTAGCGGGCACATAAACCTTCAAAAAATCTTCTAAGCTTAAATCAACTTTTTGTTCTTTAAATATCTTCTTGAACGTAAGCGCCGAATTTTGGTCAAAATCCCAAAGCGTATGGTCCAAATCGAAAAAAACATCTGTTACTTTATCTTTAAACATACTGTTGTTTTATTACTTCTGAATAGACATTCATCCAATTCCTATCCTCCCTATTTCCCAAAACCTCATTTGAAAACATGGCGATCAATGTACCATTTACCTTTTTAACCTCGTTCGTAATCAATTGTACCTGATGAAATAAATCTTGATCCTTTTTAATTTTTGAAAGCGATATATCATGTATAGCGAACGGATGTACTTTTATTGGCTGCTTTACCTCTAACGGAATATCGTAGAACTGAAATGGAGTACAGGTACCTGCCCTAAAACCCAGCTCAAACGTATACCCCATTGTAAAATCGTTGGTAAATTCCGTTGCAATCAAATTTCGATAAGTTTGCGGTATATCTACTCTATTATACCTCATCTTACAATTGTTCACCGGTCTATTAATTACCTCCTCTAAGTTTGCCTTTTCTTTTTTCAAAAGCTCTAAATCGGAAAACGAACTGTAACTTGCCGCTAACGACACTGGCATATAATCTGCCACATGTTTTATGAGCGACTTAAACTTTATATTATTGGTAGAGACATTTTTATCATACTTGGAATAATCTGCGAACTGAAAAAAGAAGTTACATTTTATCCCATATTTTTTGTGCAGGGCTATAATTTCGGCATAATTATCATAGGGATCCTTTTGTCTGTTGAAACCTACGGCAATACGCTCAACTACTCGTTTTAGTTTAAATGTGCCCAGATCCATTAACATACCAACGATACCACGCACTACACCACGGTTAGCGTAACAATGAGAGGTGGCAACATCTATAAGGGAAATAAATTCGTATGTTTTGGTTTTATACTCTAAATCTTCAAAACGCTCTTTGAGCGCTTGCAATACTTTGTATGCCCAAATATCGACTACAGGTTTTTGTAGAAAACCGTTTTGAAAAGCAATACTGTCCTTTGGCGAAAACCTTCCATGTATATCTTTTACATGCGGCAAATACTCTTCATACCGAGAAAGCATAAAAAAACTAGCTGCAAAAATATCAAAGGGTATTGTGCTTCTTTCCCCAGCTTGAAAAAAGCAGGGTGTGCCATCCCAATCTCCTATATTCAATTGAATATCATTAATGCCCTGTTCAAACAACAATTCATTGCTACGAATAAAAAATTCATTCTGTAACGGTTGTTTTGTGTAGGTAATTTTAGGTCCCGTATGTTTTATAAACTCTTCTACTTTAGTAGTAAAATCTAGCTCAATACCCAAAATATTCACGAAAATATGCCTCATTACATAGGTAAGACGTGGCGTGATCTTATGCGTATAAATCAATAACATCTATAAAATTTTTTCGTCGGCAAAGCTATAGTAACTTTTTTGGGTAATGATCAAATGATCTAACACTTTAATATCTAAAGTTTCGCTCGCAATTTTTAATTTTTGAGTAATCTGCTTATCGGCCGTGCTAGGTCTTAGCGTACCCGAAGGGTGGTTATGCGCAAGAATGATTGCCACTGCCCCTAACTCTAAAGCCTGTTTCATAACAATGCGAACATCTACCAAAGTACCGGTTATTCCTCCTTTACTTAACTGTGCTTTGTGCAGAACCTTATTGGAGTTGTTAAGAAAAAGAATCCAAAATTCTTCATGCTCCAAATCGCCAAGCAGCGGTTGTAATATTTCAAATACATCTTTGCTACTTCCTATTTTCTCTATTTTAGCGGCGTCTTCCCCTCTACGCCTTCTACCTACTTCCAATGCTGCCGCAATACTTACCGCCTTGGCCTCACCAATTCCTTTAAAGGCCATTAATTGCTTAATGGAAAGTCTGCCCAATTCATTAAGATTGTTATCTACCGATGATAAAATACGCTTAGACAATTCTACCGCACTTTCAGACCTACTGCCCGAGCCTATTAAAATCGCGATCAACTCAGCATCTGAAAGTACGGAACGCCCCTTCTGTACCAGTTTTTCTCTAGGCTTATCGTCATCTGACCAATTTTTAATGGAAAATGAAGTGGATTTATCGTGCATTGGCTAAAGATACAGAACTAATTATTTTATGGTAAATTTATACATCATTTAAAAAACGATCATGAAATCATTATTAACGGAAGATGGTTACCAAGATATAACATCCAGAATTGAAAAGCTCTCTGAAAATTCTAAAAAAGGTTGGGGTAAAATGACCGTAGGGCAGATGGCCTGGCATTGCCAATATCCATTACAATTGGCCATAACCAATAAGCCGAATTCCTCTAAAGGCAATTGGTTCGTTAGAACATTTTTTAAAAAATCGCTTTACAACGAAAAGCCTTGGCGAAAAAACTTACCGACCTCATCTCTAATGAAAACAGCCGATGAGAAGGACTTCAAAAAAGAAATAGCCAAATTAAAAATGTTGATAGATGATTTCTATGCGGTTCGTACCAGAGATAAATGGTATCCTCACCCTGCTTTTGGAGTTTTTACACCTGAACAATGGGGACAACTGGAATACAAACATTTAGACCACCACTTAAAACAGTTTGGAGTATAATTTGGTTGTTGGTTGTTGGTTGTTGGTTGTTGGTTGTTGGAAAAAATAAAAGTCCAAGTTCAATAGCAAAAAAGCTTGTTACTCTTTACTCAATTTTCCAGTCTCTATTTTCTCTATACCAACTCTTTGCTTAATACTTAATATTTTGTACTATTCACTTTGCCCTCTACACAAAGCTGTTTACTCTATTCTTATCTTTTACTTTCTAATTATATGCTAATCCCCTAGACAACTATTTAAGATAATTTGGAATCTAATAAAATAATCATGTCAAGTATATTCAGTTTTTAGCAAAAAAAACCCTTGCAAAAATTACAAGGGCTTACAAACTGTTATTTAATGAAGGCTATTCAACGGGCTTAGCAACCTTTTCAATTTCTTCCGCCTTTTGTTTAACCTTTTCTCTGTTCTTTTTAATTACTTCTTCTAACTCGTCAAGCTTTTTTTCTGCATTTGAGATTTTCTCTTCTTTCTCCTTAAGTACTTGATCATTTGACCCCTTAACTTCTCTCTCCTTTGCTACTTTTTCTTTAGCAGTTTTGACCTTAGCCCTACCATTTTTAAGAATCTCTTCTTTATTGTCAAGCTCTTTTTCAGTCTCTTTAACTTGCTCTTTCGCAATTGAAGCTCTGTAATTTCCAAATTCCTTACCACTCATTTCGCCCTTATCCCTACCATAAGCATTGCCATTGTTAGACTTTTCTGATTTAGACTTTTTTTCTTTCTGTTCCGTCTTAACTTCATCATCATCATCATCACCATCATCATCATCATCATCATCATCATCATCATCATCA
>JAHDDL010000058.1 GCA_020629415.1 Maribacter sp.
TCCTTTACCAAAACGTTTTGTAATAGACCTTTAGATCCATAGCTATATGAAAGGTTGATCATAGAATGGGTTCCTCTACTTGTTGGTATACCAATACCTGCTGTAAAATTGTAGCCCTCAATTTTTTCATCACTAATGGCTAAATATCCATTGTCATAATTATAGCCTAATCTATATGCTATTCTTTGACCATATTTATAGCTGGTTGGGTCTTGAATATATTCTAATCCAAAAGCATAGATGTCTTGGTCTTCATAACTACCTATATTTTCAGATTGATCGGTGTTGGTCCAAAAATTCTTTTTGTAGTCTGCGCTAAATGTCAGCTCTTCAATAGGTTTGATGCTCATACCAAATCCCAACTCAAGGGGCAATTTAAAGTCTGATACGGTATCTGAACTCTCGTCCGCTACAGTAATTTCAATACCGGATAACGACTTGTTGACAGACCTTTTTAAATTGCCGTTTAAACTTGTAGGTAGTTGTACAGTGCTACCTATGGTAATTTTTTCGTTAACATCATATTGCAGCCCAAAGCCAAGTCTTGCACCACTATAATTTGTTTTTTCTATAGATTCAAAAACAGTTGCATTGTAAGTAAAAGATTCCGTCTCTTCGATGTTTCCAAATAGGAATGAAGCACTTAGACCTAACCTAAGTTCAGGAATTAAGGCATAACCAATATTAAGTTTAATATCATTTAGCCCCCCCAAACCGGTTACGTTACTTTCAAATGAATTTGTAGACCCTTCAATGTTGCTACTTACACCAAGTAGGGAATATCCAACATCACTATAAGGTACCATGGTTATGCCTGCACCAAAATTTTCTGCAATTCTAAAACCAAAGGCAATATTGGAAAAATTGACAGTTGATTTTTCTTCTGTATCAGATGTATTGCTGTAATTATTGAATTCTCCGGTAACCCCAATATCATACAAGAAAGAGTTTTGGGGTATTAATGCATAATTGGCAGGGTTTACGTTATTCAATTCGTAAGGAGACTTAATACCTATACCGCTATAGCCTAAACTATTGAACTTTCCAATACTGGTTTGGTTAATAACACCTAGTCCGTATAAGGAATAAGGAGAACTGGTTAATGCTTCTGATTGTGCTGAAATTTGCTGTATGCAAATAAAAGCTCCTATGGTGACCACTATAATTTGGTTAATCTTCATCGTAAATACCGTATGTTAATTCTAAAATTGTTTCGTTTTCCCCATTACCGTTTCCGCTCATAATAAATCGATCTACAGTAGAATTATAATCAACAGGAAGTAAGATTAAAGCATCATCAATATCCCTGTCCTTTAGGTAAAGCTCTTCTAAATAATAAGACAGGGATATTTCATAATAGATGTCGTTAAATTCTTGATTGTCCCTGTTTAAAATAGCATAGGAAGTAGAGGACAAGGTTTCGGTCAAATCATTGTTTTGGTCAACGACATATACCGCAAGGGTGTCTCTTAGTTTTAGATTGTCGTTATAAGATTGGGCAACTGGTTTTATTTTAAGGGTGCCGTCCAATATGGTGCCACTGCCAGGTATGTCGTAAAGACTCGTAATACTTGGAAATTGTACCCTCATGGCTATTCCTACACCAGATTGAATGTAGCTTTCGTTGTTAGAATCGGAACTTTCTAAGTTGACCTTGCTATCCGTTAAGCCCTGTAGCGGTGTAGTGGGATCTTCTGCGGTTATGCTATTAAAGAAAGGAATTGGTGTGGTTGTTGCGTTTATCTGAATATCAAAATATTCCTGTTCAGATTCATATTCGGTTTCTGTACTGTAATATAAGCGCATGTAAGTATTCTCAGAAGATTTTGAAAAACCGATGATTGAGCCATTGTCGGTTTCGTCAGGTAATAGCGCTATGCCTTTAAAGTAATCCCTATATTCATCAGAATTTACAATGTCTTTCTCCTGTAGTTTCGAGAATATATCCTTACCAAAATCGTCTATAATTTTTATGGTTATAGAGTCTCCTGCCAAAGGTCTTGGATTGTATTCGTAGAAACCTAGGTCATCTTCATCATAGCTGATTTTACTGGTATTGTAGAAGTAATCATCACTTTCGGGATTCAGGTTTTCTATAATTTTTTTAATGTGAATGGTGTTTTTCTGTAGCGTGTCATTGTAGTAGTAATTATCATAGCCCAAGACCATTACCAAACTATCAAATACCGCCTCAGAATCTATGGTATAGGTCTCTGGTAAAAACTGCATGTAGCTAGATGCCCTAACGGTACCAAAAACAGCATCTGAATATTTTCCTGTAAGAATTCTTGTAGATTCAGAAGTAGCTAAACTATCGAACTTAATGGTAGAGGTGTTTACCGTTAATGTATCGATCAATATGAGGCGAATGTTACTATCGGTAAATGTTTCACCGGCTACAAAATCGGTGTCATTATATATGTCATCACTGCAAGAGATAACGACTATTGTAAATAAACCACCGATGATTATGATGTGGAGTGCACGTAGATTGTTTAAGAACACCTTCATTTAAATTTAGTTTTCATCAAAGCTAAATACCCAATGCGGTTGTAAAAACCTGAATAGACGAATCCGTAATGTTAAGGGATGAAATCTATGATTTAAACTATTAATGAAATGTTTGTGTTCGTAGATGAAAACCTAGGATTGGTATGTTAAAAATCAATCTTAATCTATTGTGTTTTTTAGAACCCTGGGGTCTCTAGTAGATTTGATTTCTCAAAGAAAGAACCTTAAAACAAAAAAGTAATGAATAAAAGAAAATCGTATGTATACAAAATTACCGGGTTGGCGCTTTTGGCCATGTTAGTTACAAGTTGTTCAAGTGATGATGACGACGATTTAGGTAACTGGGTAGATAAATCTGTATTTGATGGTAGTCCAAGAAGTAGTGTATCTGGTTTTACAATAGGTAATACTGGGTATATGGGTGTTGGTTATGATGGAGACGATTATTTGGCTTCCTTTTGGGCATACGATATTGAAGGTGACTACTGGTCTCAAAAAGCTGATTTTCCTGGAGCTGCTAGAAATGCGGCCGTAGGTTTTGAGATTGACGGTACTGGTTATATAGGTTCTGGGTATGATGGTGTAGATGAATTGACGGATTTTTATAGTTATGATACTGCCTCTAATACATGGACGGAAATTGCCTCTTTACCAACAGCAAGAAGAAGTGCTGTAGGTTTTGGAATTAACGGCTATGGTTATGTGGGTACAGGATATGATGGCGAAAATGATAGAAAGGATTTCTATAAGTATAACCCTGCAACCGATTCTTGGACAGAATTAGTTGGTTTTGGTGGAAACAAAAGAAGATCGGCAACTACATTTACCATTGATGGTTTGGTGTATTTAGGTACTGGAGTGTCCAACGGGGTATACTTAGATGATTTTTGGGTATTTGATCCTGCTACTGAAAGTTGGACCTCAAAGTTAGACCTTGATGAAGAAGATGATTATGCTATTGCAAGAAGTAATGCTGTTGGATTTACGTTAAACGGATATGGTTATATAGCAACCGGAGAATTAGGTGGTGCTACCAATACAGTTTGGGAGTACGATCCAGCTTCAGATGAATGGGAACAAAAAACATCTTTTGAAGGAGCTACAAGGCAAGATGCCATTGCTTTTTCAAATGGAAGTCGAGTATTTATAGGAATGGGTAGAACTGGATCATTATACCTAGATGATTTAGATGAATTTTTTCCATTGGATGAGTACGATGACGAAGATTAATTTTTCATAGTGAGTGCAATTGTTAATTTTTTGGGTCAATCTGTGAAGGTTGGCCCATTTTTAAACATTTATTTATGAGTTCTACTGTAAAATACTCGCTTGCTATTGTGCTATTTTTGGTACTTGGCTTTGGTAGTGTAATTTATAATCGATCTGAGACCATCCAAAACCAAATATTTGAAAGTCAAATAGTAAGTCTAAATGATGGATTTGGTTATAAGATTTTGAGAGGAGAAAAGATAGTGATTGTACAAGAGTTCGTTCCCGGTCTTCCAGGTAAGCAACAATTTGTTTCTAAAGAAGAAGCTCAGAAAACGGCAAACTTGGTACTATCTAAATTAGAAGAGGGGAAATCGCCAATTTTATTACCGGCAGATCTGGCGAAATTGAATATTTCAACCCAAGTAGGTCATTGATAGTATATGAGATCGATAATTAATAATAGAATTCAGATAGTTGTCCATATCAGCATTTGGATTCTGTTTTATGGACTCACATTTTATCCTGTTCTAAATGATGCAAGACCTATTCCTTCAGATGTGTTTCCAAAGCTCATTGTAATTATAGTGCTATTTTATTTCAATTATTTTTACTTAGTACCAGAGTATTTACTGAAAAAGACAGTGCTCTTTTATTTATTTCTTTCACTGGGACTTTTGATTTTTTCGGTGTATTTGCTCAATCATTTTTTTCCGCAAAGAATACCCGATAATTTCTTTATGGAACAAGAAAGACTAAGGGGAATTGGTTTTATGCCGTTTTATAGAGCGTTCGTAAATCTTGGAATACCTTATGTGATCAGTGCCATTTTAAGAATGTATGTTGAATGGAAACGTAATGAGAATTTACGTTTATCGGTTGAAAAGGAAAATATTAAGTCTGAGCTACAATTTTTAAAGGCGCAATTAAATCCACATTTTTTGTTCAATACGCTTAATACCATTTATGCCTTATCCGTAAAAAAATCTCCAGACACCTCTGAAGCAATAGTTGATTTATCGGAACTTATGAGATATATGATCTATGAGGCAGATAAAGACTTAGTGCCTTTAAATAAAGAACTGGATTATATAAAAAGTTATATACAGTTACAGCGATTAAGACTATCTGATAGTGAAAATGTATCCTTAAAGATTACGGGGGAAGATAGAGGGCGTGCGGTGCCGCCTTTGCTATTTATCTCGTTTATAGAAAATGCCTTTAAGTACGGTACGGATTACAAGGGTAAAACCTATGTGAAAATTTCATTGATAATTACAGATGCCTCTATCTATTTAAACGTTAAGAATAAAATTGGGGTTTTTAGAGAACCCACCAAGAACTCGGGTATAGGGCTTGAGAATATTAGAAATCAGTTAGAATTGATATATCCAGGTCTGCACAACTTAGAGGTTAGTAATGACGGCCAAGATTATGAAGTTTCTTTAACCATTTACCAAAAACAATCAAGCTTATGAAATGTATAATTATAGATGATGAGCCTTTGGCGATCGAGATTCTAACGGGCTATTGTGAAAAGCTAGACTTTATAGAGTTGGTGAACTCATATACCAATCCGCTCGATGCTATTACGGAAATTAAGGAGAAGAAAATAGATTTGATCTTTTGTGATATAGAAATGCCCCAAATAAACGGTATAGATTTTATGGGCACTTTAGATAACAGACCGTTGTTCATATTTACCACTGCTTATTCACATTATGCTGTAGATGGGTTTGAGTTGAATGCAGTAGATTATTTGGTGAAACCTATACCTTATCATCGTTTTATAAAATCAGTATCAAGAGTACAAGATTTAATTTCAAAAAAACAAAAGCCAATTATGGAAGCAAACGTTTTCTCATCTACCGGTGATAGTACAGTAGAAAAAAAGTTCATTTTTGTGAAGGCGGAATATGAAAGTATAAAAATAGATTTGGACCAAATTGAATATGTACAAGGTTTAAAAGATTATTTGAAAATTCATATTGCCAACACCAATAAAACCATTTTAACGTTAATGAGCTTTAAGGAGATTATGGGTAAGTTACCTGCAAATCAATTTCTTAGGGTGCATAAATCCTATGTGGTCAATGTAAATTATATTAAAACGGTACAGCGTAACAGAATAGTTATTAATGACATGCGCATACCTATTGGTGAAAGCCATAAAGAAGCCTTCTTTTCTATCTTGGGCTTATAGATTTCACGTTCATTGACCTAAATTTATTTTTTTTTGATTTTACTTCCTTATTTTGGCTGTCAAAGTTTAGATAGAATTATCTATTTTTGTTAAGCTAAAAGCACGGGTGCCCATTATGAGTCAAAAAGTTTTACTCTCTTCCAAAGAAATACATATCATCCTGCACAGATTGGCTTGCCAATTGCTTGAGAACCATTTAAATTTTGAAAATACAGTTTTAATTGGAATTCAACCAAGGGGAAAATTTCTTGCTGAACGCTTGAATAAAATTTTAAAGGAGGAGTATAAAGTAAAGAAGATAGACTTAGGGTTTTTGGATATTACTTTTTATCGTGATGATTTTAGAAGAGGAGAAAAGACCCTAGAGGCCACAAAAACAAAGATAGATTTCTTGGTAGAGGACAAAAACGTTGTTTTAATTGACGATGTGCTGTACACTGGTAGAAGTATAAATGCGGCTTTAACTGCCTTGCAATCTTTTGGCAGACCAAAAGATGTAGAGTTGTTATGTTTAATAGATCGCAGATTCAGTAGGCATTTGCCTATACAACCCAATTACAGAGGTCGCCAGGTAGACGCCATAAATGATGAGAAGGTAAAGGTGATGTGGGAAGAAAATGACGGGGAAGATATAATATACTTAGTAAATAGATAAGAAAATGAGCGAACTGAGTGTTAAACACTTACTGGGAATTAAATACCTAAAGGAAACCGATATTCAGCTTATTTTTGAAACTGCCGATCATTTTAAAGAGGTGATCAACCGTTCTATTAAAAAAGTGCCTTCGCTTAGAGATATTACCATTGCCAATATATTTTTTGAGAACAGTACTAGGACTAAACTGTCTTTTGAATTGGCGGAAAAGCGTTTATCTGCAGACGTGCTTAATTTTTCCGCAAGTCAGTCTTCGGTTAAAAAAGGTGAAACCTTAATAGATACGGTAAATAACATTCTATCTATGAAAGTAGATATGGTGGTGATGAGGCATCCTAACCCTGGTGCGGGCATATTTTTATCCAAACATGTAAATGCATCAATCTTAAATGCTGGTGATGGTGCACATGAGCATCCAACACAAGCATTGTTGGATTCTTACTCTATACGTGAAAAATTAGGAGACGTAGCAGGCAAAAATGTAGTGATAGTTGGTGATATTCTTCATTCACGGGTTGCCCTTTCAAATATTTTTGCGTTAAAATTACAAGGAGCAAATGTTAAGGTGTGTGGTCCTAAAACATTGCTTCCTAAGTACATAGAATCTTTAGGGGTCGGTGTAGAAACCAATTTAAGAAAAGCGTTGGAGTGGTGCGATGTAGCTAACATGCTGCGCATACAAAACGAAAGATTGGATATAAGTTATTTCCCGACCACACGAGAGTATACCCAACAATTTGGGGTGAATAAAAAATTGCTTGATAGCTTGGATAAGGAAATTGTAATAATGCACCCAGGTCCAATAAACAGAGGTGTGGAAATTACAAGTGATGTGGCAGATTCCAAGCAATCTATAATCTTAAATCAGGTAGAAAACGGAGTTGCCATTCGTATGGCGGTAATTTATTTATTGGCATCTAAAATAAAATAATATGATTTTCACTAAAGAAGAATCGTTGATTATTGTATCTCAAGAAGAAATTTCAATTGAGCGTTTTTTAGAGAATTTGCAGAAAGAATATGCAAAATTAAAAAACGATAATTTGGTGTTAGACTTGTTAAGCTTCTCAAAGTTGACACCTTATAATGTTATCTCATTTTTAGAAATAGCAAGAATGCATAAAAAGAACGGACAGTCGTTCGTTTTGGTATCGGATAAAGTGTCTTACGATGATGTTCCTGAAGAAATTAATCTTGTGCCAACCCTTCAAGAAGCTAGAGATGTTGTTGAAATGGAAGAAATAGAACGTGATTTGGGTATATAACAATACGCAAAGCACAGATAAGAATACTTAAGTACTTATTTTATGCGCCTTACTGTATTGGGTTGTTATGCGGCAACACCAAGAACGCTTACGAATCCTACGTCACAAGTTTTAGAAATTAATAATCAAGTTGTATTAATTGATTGTGGTGAGGGAACCCAGGTAGAGCTTAGAAGGCATAAAATAAAGTTCTCAAGAATAAACCATATTTTCATTTCTCACCTACATGGAGATCACTTTTTTGGACTCCCAGGTTTTATCTCTACCATGAGATTATTGGGCAGAGAGAAAGCACTTCATGTATACGGTCCCAAAGGAATTAAAGAGGCTATCACATTGCTTTTGAAATTGGGAGATTCTTGGACCAACTACCCATTGTTATTTCATGAACTTACCAGTAAGGAACAGGAGCTTATCTTTGAGGATGATAAGATAAGTGTAACTACCATACCATTAGATCATAGGGTATATACAAATGGCTACTTGTTCAGGGAAAAGTTGGGCAAGAGAAAGCTGAATGTTACTGCGGCAGAAAAGTATGGGATTGACAAAGCTTACTATAACAATATAAAAAACGGAAAGAATATAACTCTGGATAATGGTACTATTGTATCCAATAGTGAATTAACCTTTGATCCGCCTGAGCCAAAATCTTATGCATTTTGTAGTGATACCGTTTATGATGAAAGTTTGGCTGAAAAAATTAAAAATGTAGACGTTTTATATCATGAATCTACATTTTTGGAAACAGAGACCGATCTTGCCGTGAAAACTAAGCATGCTACCGCTAAACAAGCCGCTATGGTTGCAAAGGAAGCTAATGTAAAAACCTTAGTGTTAGGTCATTACTCTACCCGTTATAAATCAATAGCATTGTTTAAAGAAGAAGCTTCAACTATCTTCAATAATGTGCTTCTTGCTGACGACGGAAAAACATTCGATTTTTAAACCTTTTAATACGTTTTTATAACGTTTATTTTCCTTTCTTTTTAGAACTTTGTTTATCTTGTTTTTAACACGAAAATGATGCAGAAAGATTTAGGTGATTATAGAAAATCCTACGAGAAAAGTGCGTTGGTAGAAGACAGTATATCTGATAATCCAATACAGCTGTTTCAAACATGGTTTTATGAGGTTGAAAAATCCGATGGGATAGATGAACCCAATGCCATGACGGTTTCTACGGTAGGTCTAGATGGTTTTCCAAAAAGTAGGGTAGTACTTCTTAAGAAATATACGCATGAGGGTTTTATCTTTTATACGAACTACAATAGCGAAAAGGGAAAAGCTATTAGTGAAAACCCAAATCTCTGTCTGTCCTTTTTTTGGGCAAACCTAGAACGCCAGGTAATCATAAAAGGTGTTGCCGAAAAATTGCCCAAAAATCTTTCTGATGGTTATTTTGAGTCAAGACCTGAAGGAAGTAAATTAGGAGCATTAGTATCGGATCAAAGTACTGTAATTGATTCCAGAGCCGTATTGGAAGATAAATTGGCCAAGCTGGAAAAAGAATATAACGGCAAAGAAATAGAAAGGCCTAAACATTGGGGCGGCTATTTGGTAAGACCGCAATCTATAGAATTTTGGCAAGGCAGACCTAACAGGCTACATGATAGAATTAGGTACACACTTACCAGTGAATATGATTGGAAAATAGAGCGTTTGGCTCCTTAACTATTTGAAAATGAAGAATCTATTTTTAATGCGTCACGGTAAGTCTTCTTGGGAGCTTAATGTAAGTGATCAGGACAGGGCTCTTTTACAAAGAGGAATTTCTGATGCCCGTTTGGTAGCCGAAGAGATGCAAAGATTAAATTTGAAAATAGATCACGTTTATACCAGCCCGGCAAATAGAGCTTTTCATACGTGTATGATTTGCTTACGAGTACTATATTATCCACTGGAGAATTGTAATGTTACCGCAGACCTGTATGATTTTTCAGGAAATCAAGTGTTTCAGTTTATTCAAGATTTAGACGATAAATTAGATAATGTACTTCTGTTTGGGCACAACCATACTTTTACTCATTTGGCAAATTCTATGGGTAATAAGCATATTGACAATGTGCCAACTAGCGGATTCGTTCATTTGCAATTCAACGAAAATACCTGGGCTAAAGTTATAAAAGGCTCAACGATACAAACCATTTTTCCTAAGCAACTAAAAGCATGATAAAAAATAACAACCAGTACGTAAATAGAGAAATAAGTTGGTTATGGTTTAACGAGCGTGTACTGCAGGAAAGTGCGGACAAAAATGTTCCGTTAATTGAAAGATTACGTTTTTTAGGTATTTTTTCCAACAATTTAGATGAGTTCTTTAAGGTTAGGTATGCAACCGTTAAACGTATAGTTGAAGCCGGTAAAACTGGTAAAAGTGTATTGGGAGGAGAAAAAGCAAAAGACCTTCTGGAAGAAATTACGAATATTGTAATTGAACAACAGACTAAGAGTTTAACAATTTTGAGAAGAATTGAGCATGAACTTGAGGGTAAAAACATTTTCATTTTAAAGGAAACCGAATTAAACGATAATCAAAAGGAATTTGTAAAAGCCTATTTCCTAAAAGAGGTTAGTCCGCAATTAATGACCATAATCTTAAATGATCTAACCGGTTTCCCTACCTTAAAAGATACTGCAGCGTATCTGGCGGTTAAAATGGTTATTAAAAGTGATGAAAGTAAGAAAGAAAAACGATATGCACTTATTGAAATTCCAAAGGGTATAGATCGTTTTGTGGTATTGCCTGATGAAGGAGAAAAAAGCTATATCATTATTCTAGACGATTTAATAAGATACTGCCTAGGTAATATTTTTACCATGTTCGAATATGAATCTATTTCTGCCCACATGATAAAAATTACTAGAGATGCAGAGTTAGATATAGATAATGATTTAAGTAAAAGTTTTATCGAGAAAATATCTTCTAGTGTTGAACATAGAAAAATAGGTGATCCTGTACGCTTTGTTTATGATAAAAGTATTGGCAGGGATACTTTGACATTTTTGAAAGAGAAAATGAACATAGAGGATACGGATAGTGTAATTCCTGGAGGAAGATATCACAATCGTAGAGATTATATGGGTTTTCCAAGCTTGGGTAGAAAAGATTTGTTGTATGACAAAATAACTCCGCTACCGGTTAAAGGGCTTAGTGTAGAAGGTAGTATTCTTGAAAGTATCGCTAAAAAAGACTATTTACAATATACACCTTACCATACGTTTACCTACGTACTGAAATTTTTACGAGAAGCCGCACTTGATCCAAAAGTGCGTACCATAAAGATTACGGTTTATAGACTGGCAAGTAACTCGCAAATAGCGGCAAGTTTGATCAATGCGGTTAAAAATGGTAAACAGGTAACCGTTCAAATTGAACTTCAGGCACGTTTTGATGAGCAGGCAAATATTGAATATGCAGAGCAGTTACAGTCAGAAGGGGTTAAATTAATATTTGGCGTTCCAGGTTTAAAAGTACATAGTAAAATTTGCTTGATAGAGCGTGAAGAAAATGGAGCTTTAAAGCGATACGGTTTTGTGAGTACAGGTAATTTTAATGAATCTACCGCAAGAATTTATACAGATTTTACTCTTTTTACAGCAGATGATTCTATACTAAAAGAGTTGAATAAAGTCTTTGATTTTTTTGAGACTACCTACAAGATCAACAAGTATAAACATCTTATAGTTTCTCCGCATTATACCAAAAATGCGTTTATAAAATTAATTGATAATGAGATAGCAAATGCCAAGCAGGGCAAAGTAGCTTTTATCAAAATAAAAATGAACAGTTTTACCTCTTACAAAATGGTAGATAAACTGTATGAGGCTAGTAGGGCAGGGGTAAAGATCCAGTTGATCATAAGAGGTATATGTTGCTTAATACCAGGGGTTGAGGGTATGAGTGAAAACATAGAAGCTATAAGTGTTATAGATAAGTTTTTAGAGCATACTCGTTTCTTTGCGTTTGCAAACGGTGGCGATACTAAAATGTATTTATCATCTGCAGATTGGATGACCAGAAATCTTGATTACAGAGTAGAAGTTGGTTGTCCTATTTATGACGAGGATATTAAAAAAGAATTGATGGATACTTTTGATATCTGTTGGAAGGATAATACGAAAGCCCGTGTGTTCAATGCTGCACAAGATAATGCCTATAGAAAGACTACGTTGCCTAGAATTAGGTCTCAATTTGCAACATATGAGTACTACGCGAATAGACAGGAATTATAAAATAGAATCTTTTGAAGGTTAGAAAATTTGCAGCAATAGATATAGGCTCCAACGCCATAAGGTTACTCACACATAACGTGATTGAAGATAAGGGTAAAAAGACCCAATTTAGAAAAAGTGCCTTGGTTAGGGTTCCTGTAAGACTGGGTGAAGATTCGTTTACGGTTGGT
This sequence comes from Maribacter sp., assembly GCA_020629415.1. GTDB lineage: Bacteria > Bacteroidota > Bacteroidia > Flavobacteriales > Flavobacteriaceae > Maribacter > Maribacter huludaoensis. The sequence continues at coordinate 12,250 of JAHDDL010000058.1, forward strand.
GAAATATCAGAAGTAAACGAAACAAGGTTGATAAAAGCAATGAAAGCCTTTAAGCTTTTAATGGAGGTCGCTGGAGTTGAGAAATATAGAGCCTGTGCCACCTCTGCAATGAGAGAAGCGAATAACGGAAATGAGATTATAGAGAAGGTCTCAAAAGAATCTGGAATTCAAATTGATCTCATAGATGGTAAACAAGAAGCAGCTATAATAGCTTCAACAGACCTAAAGAATCTTATTACCAACGATCAATCTTACTTGTATATTGATGTTGGTGGGGGTAGTACGGAATTTACCGTATTTTCTCAGGGCAAGATTCAAGTATCAAAGTCCTTTAAACTAGGTACGGTAAGGCTGTTAAATGATATGGTAAAGCCAGAAACTTGGAAAAAATTAGAAGAATGGATAAAGGTAAATTTAAAGGATAGGCCTAAAATATCTATAATCGGTTCTGGCGGTAACATCAACAAATTACATAAATTATCTGGTAGAAAAGAGGGTGAGCCATTATCTTATATTTGGTTGAATGCGCAATATCATTTTTTGGATAGCTTAAGTTATGATGATAGAATATCGGAACTGGGCTTAAATCCAGATAGGGCAGATGTAATAATACCGGCAACCAAAATTTTCCTTTCGGCTGCAAAATGGAGCGGTGCAAAAAAAATACATGTACCCAAAATAGGACTGTCCGATGGTATCATTAAAGATTTGTACAATTCTGAAAATAAGTAGATAGATATTTAACCGTGAATAGATTCTTTGGTTCCTAAATCTTTCATGATCTGGGCTTCGTATTCTAGAAGGCTGTCCCATTTTTTATTGACCTCTTCAAGATCACCGTATTTACGTGCAAACTTTAAGAACATGGTATAATGACCTGCCTCGCTGACCATAAGTTTATGGTAGAAGTCCGCTAATTTTTTATCTTCCAACTCTTCAGAAAGTAGTCTAAAACGTTCGCAGCTTCTAGCCTCTATTAATGCCGCATAAAGTAAACGATGTACCAATTGTGTAGTTCTGCTTCCTCCTTTGGGGAAAAATTTGATCAACTCAATTACGTAGTCATCCTTTCTGTCTCTGCCTAAAGTATTGCCGCGTTGTAAAATAAGGTCATGCACCATTTTAAAATGACCCATCTCCTCTCTAGATAACGCGACCATTTCAGTAACAAGGTCGGTATATTCGGGAAAAGATACAATTAGGGATATTGCCGTACTAGCAGCTTTTTGCTCGCAATATGCATGGTCTGTTAATATTTCGTCTATATTTTTTTCGACAATATTCACCCATCTTGGATCTGTAGGTAGTTTTAATCCTAGCATAATTTTCTTTTTTTCAAAATTAGAAAGATTTTAAAGATCAAACGAATTTTAATCAAAAAGCTAGGCGTCTTACTGCTGAATAATAATTATTTTTGAGATACCATCGATCAAACATCAAAATGCATAATAGACAGGATATTCAGAATATTTTAATCCAATACGGACCGGCAGAAAGTGTCGCTTGGTTAATGGGTAAAACTGAAAAGTTAGCTTTGGAAAAATCTTCAAAAGATTTGTTCATGGCTTACAGTTTAATAAATATGAAATTTGACGGTGTAGAATCACTGGTATTTAAAAGTCAAAAATCTAAAAGTGCACATTACTTTAGCGAACATAAAGCTAATGTTTTGGAAATAGCGCGAATTTTTTTGTTGTCAGAAGTACTCTCACAAGATTTGGATTTCTTTACGCCTAAAGTAGCAAATATCATTCAGGTAGCTGATACTGGAGAGCTAAAGACCTTTTTAAAATATTTGATATTACTGCCAAACCCAGAAGCTTATAAGAATGCGGCAGTAGAAGCTTTGAGAACGAACATAGCTACTGTTTTTGATGCCATATCAATGAACAATCCATATCCGGCTAAATATTTTAATGATCAACAATGGAATCAAATGTATTTAAAAGCCGCATTTATGGAGCGTGACCTTTCAAGAATAGAATCTGTGGACGAAAGGGCAAATGAAGATTTAGCTAGAATAATATCCGATTATGCACATGAAAAATGGGCTGCAGGCAGAAAAATAAATCCATTGTTCTGGAGACCTGTTTCAAAATTTTTAAATGAGCAGCTTTTCGGTGATATGAAGACATTACTTAACAGTGATGATGTTGTAGAAAATTTAGCCGGAGCTCTTTGCTGTTATTATTCAGAAAACGAAAAAGCCCTTGCGCTTTTAAATGGAAAGCCAGAGCTAAAACATAAAATTGCCGACGGGCACACCACTTGGAATACGATAAAACAACATTAGAATGGAAGATAAAATGATGATTATAGATCCGCATGTACACATGACTTCAAGAACGACCGATGATTATGAAGCTATGGCTGCTGCGGGGGTTGTTGCGATAATAGAGCCTTCGTTTTGGCTTGGTCAGCCTAGAACCCAAGTAGGGTCTTTTCAGGATTACTTTAGTAGTTTGGTAGGTTGGGAGCCATTTAGGGCCAGCCAATTCGGAATTAAACATTACTGTACTATTGGTTTAAATTCCAAAGAAGCTAATAACGAAGCTTTGGCTGAACAAGTAATAGAATTATTGCCTTTATACTTACATAAAGAGAATGTAGTTGCTATTGGGGAAATTGGATATGATGATCAAACACCTGCAGAGGATAAGTTTTTTAGAATGCAGCTAGATATTGCCAAAGAACTTAACATGACCGTACAGGTGCATACACCACACCGAGATAAAAAAGCAGGAACCATAAAGAGTATGGAGGTTTGTTTGGAACATGGTTTGGACCCATCGAACGTTATAATAGATCATAATAATGAGGAAACCGTAAAAGAGGTTCTTGACCGTGGTTTTATTGCTGCTTTTACCATTTATCCCAAAACAAAAATGGGCAACGAGCGTATGGTAGAAGTTGTTAAAAAATATGGTAGTAATAATATTATAGTGGATAGTTCTGCAGATTGGGGTGTAAGTGACCCTTTAGCAGTGCCAAAAACAGCATCTTTAATGTTGAAAAGAGGTATAGCTTTAGAAGATGTTAGAAAAACCTGCTATCAAAATGCCTTGGATGCTTTTAGTAAAAATGGTAAAATGAAAGAAGCACATTGGTTGCAGCCAGATAGTATTAATCAATCACAGCTTTTTAACGATAATAGTGTTCTTAGAGGGCAAAAACCTCGTATTGACGAAGATCAAATCATTTAACAAATGAAAGAGAAGTTAATGGGTTTTGCCCGTTTGGCAAGACCTGCGAATTTACCAACTGCAGCAGCGGATATAATGGCAGGATTCGCTATTGCCTTGTATCTAAAGAACATCGTTGTAATTGATTTTTTAAAGGAGCATAATGTTGATCTTTTGCTATTGGTAATTTCATCTGTAAGTTTATATGCAGGCGGTGTGGTATTTAACGATGTTTTCGATGCAGATCTAGATGCGGTCGAAAGACCGGAGAGGGCAATTCCAAGCGGACTTGTGCCCAAAAAGGAAGCTATTTATTTTGGTACAATTCTCATGCTGATCGGTATAACATTGGCATTTAAAACTACTGTATTATCAGGTTTAATATCCGTTGCTCTGACTATGGCAATCTTAACTTATGATGGCTATTTTAAGAAATTTAATTTTTTCGGACCCTTAAATATGGGGATTTGCCGTGGATTAAACCTTCTAATGGGTATGTCTATTCTGGGAAGTTTAGATCAATGGTACATTTCATTGGTTCCTGTAGTTTATATTTTTGCCATTACTTTGATAAGTAGGGGCGAGGTCCATGGCAATAATAAAAAGCACATTGTATGGGCGGGTATTTTATATGCATTGGTTATAACTTCTATATTGTTCATGGTAATGTGGCAAACTTCTCAAATTTTAGCTTTAGTTCCATTTTTATTTTTGTTTGGGTGTTTGATTTTTAAGCCCTTGATTAAAGCGTATAAAGAAAATTCGCCTAAAAATATTAAAAGTGCGGTAATGGGTGGTGTTTTGTCGCTAGTAGTAATGAACACTTGTTGGGTGGCCGGTTTTTCTAATTGGTATTTGGCATTGGTCGTTTTATTATTGTTACCATTATCCATGCTTTTGTCAAAATTATTTGCAGTAACATAAAATGAATATGCAATTACAACCTATAAAACAGTCTTTTCAAGTACAGTATGATTATCAATTATATTTTACTTCTGGACTATTTGCTTTAGAAAATCCTTTATTCGCAAATCTTATTTCGGATTATAAAGATTTTGAGCCAGTTAAACTTCTCTTTGTGTTGGATGACGGAGTTAAAAATCATCATCGAGCTCTAGTAAGCCAAATTGAAAATTATTGCAATAAACATAAGCAAACTGTAAAATATACCGGCACTTTAGTGTTGCCAGGGGGAGAACAAGTAAAGAATAGTGATACAGCTATTGAATCAGTGTTAAAAGGGGTAAACGATAATAAAATTTGTCGTCATTCTTTTGTGGTAGTTATTGGTGGCGGTGCTGTAATTGATATGGTCGGCTATGCGGCAGCTATAGCACATAGAGGCGTTAAATTAATAAGAATACCTACAACGGTATTATCACAGAACGATTCTGCAGTAGGG
>JAHDDL010000020.1 GCA_020629415.1 Maribacter sp.
CGCCTTTTTCGAAAGCCCCTTACAGTAATGTAAGGGGCTTTTTTTATACCTTAAAATGAAAAAAACTCGGGTAATATAAGTTTTACACTATTTTCATACGGACTTATTATACATCTGGGGTAATTTTAAGTGAAGTAGTTATACGTGTTCTCTTTGAATGCCCAAGGGCTAGTTCTGCTGTTTCATATAAGTTTAAGAGATGTAATGAGCCTAATAATGAGTACAGAAAAACATCTATTATTAATATTATGAGCTATTATTTCATGAATTTGAATATTGATAAGTGAAGTATAAGCCAAATAGATAAAAAAATCCGCAACCTTAACAGTTGCGGATTTGTAGTTTATAGGTAGTTAATAATTATACTCTAGGTAAATCACCTTCACCTTTCAATGGTAAAGCAGTTTCACCCATTAAATATTTATCTACATGATGTGCAGCTTGTCTTCCTTCTGAAATGGCCCAGACAATAAGAGATTGTCCCCTTCTCTGATCACCAGCAGCAAATACGCCGGGTACGTTTGTTTTATAATCATTTTCAGATGCCTTAATGTTGGTTCTTGCATCCATATCTAAACCCAATTGGTTCGCAACGGTATTTTCAGAACCGGTAAAGCCTAATGCTAATAAAGCCAAATCACACTTCCATTCTTTTTCAGTTCCTTCAACTTCTTTTAACTGTGGTCGTTGTCCTGGAGTTTTAATCCATTCTACTTCAGAAGTTATTAAACCAGTAAGGTTGCCATTTTGATCACCAATAAATTTTTTGGTAGATATACTAAAGAAACGTTCAGCACCTTCCTTGTGGGAAGAACTAGTTCTTAAGCGCATAGGCCAAAATGGCCAAGGCTGACCTTCGGGTCTTTCTGTAGTGGCCATTGGCATGATCTCGAAATTTGATACTGAAATTGCTCCATGTCTAAAAGATGTTCCAATACAATCTGATCCAGTATCACCACCACCGATAACAATTACATTTTTACCGGTTGCTTTGATTTCTTCTCCTAATTCTTTAATACCATCTACTCTTCTGTTGTTCTGTCCAAGAAAATCCATGGCTTGAACAACGCCTTTTAGGTCAGATCCTTCAATAGGTAAATTTCTTCTAATAGTAGCTCCACCTGTTAAAACAATAGCATCAAAATTTTGTTTTAATTCATCAGCTTTTATATCTACTCCAATGTGTACTCCACATTTAAATGTAATTCCTTCTTCTTTTAAAATTTCTAAGCGACGATCAATGACATTTTTTTCCATTTTAAAATCGGGAATTCCGTAACGTAAAAGTCCGCCCGGTTTTTCATCACGTTCAAAAACAGTTACGTTATGACCTGCTCTGTTCAGTTGTTGTGCCGTAGCCAAGCCTGCAGGTCCTGATCCAACGACAGCAACTTTTTTGTCAGTTCTGGTAAGTGGTGGTTTGGCTGAGATCCAACCTTTTTCAAAAGCAGTTTCTACAATATTTTTTTCAATATTCTCAATACTTACCGGATCTTCATTAATACCCAAAACACATGCCTCTTCGCATGGTGCCGGGCACAATCTACCGGTAAATTCAGGAAAGTTGTTTGTAGAGTGTAGAATTTCACTAGCTTTTTCCCACTTGCCACGGTAAACTGCATCGTTAAAATCAGGAATTAAATTTCCTAATGGGCAACCGCTATGGCAAAAAGGAATTCCACAGTCCATGCAACGGGCACCTTGCTCCTTTAAATCCTTTTCAGGTAATGGTACTGTAAATTCTTTGTAGTTTTTTAAACGCTCCTCAACCGGTTCGTATGCTTCAATTTTTCTGTCGAATTCCAAAAATCCTGTTGTCTTTCCCATGTTCCGATCTTAAATAGTTTGTAAGTTTTCTTCCTCTAATCTTATTAAAGCCTGTCTGTATTCTTCAGGTAAAACCTTTACGAATTTAGGTAGATAGGATTCCCAGTTTTCTAAAATTCGTTGTGCTAATGGACTTGATGTTGAATTGTAGTGACTTTCAATTAAGTCTTTCAATTGTTGAATATCTTCTTTTTCGTTGACTTCTAAAAGATTAAGTCCTTCAACGCTGCATCTCTTTTTAAAGGTTTTGTTACTGTCCAGTACATAGGCAATACCACCGCTCATACCTGCTCCAAAATTTCTTCCTACTTCGCCAAGTATAACGGCTACACCACCGGTCATGTATTCACAACCGTGATCACCTATTCCCTCAACTACCGCTTTTGCTCCTGAATTACGAACACAGAAACGCTCACCGGCTTTACCGTTAATATATGCTCTACCTGCTGTTGCTCCATAAAGAGTAACATTTCCGGTAATTACATTGTCTTCAGGTACTATAGTAGATTTCTCAGGGACCTTGATGACAAGTTTAGCTCCTGAAAGTCCTTTACCTAAGTAATCATTAGTATTACCGTTAACAATCATTGTAAGTCCTCTTGTAGCAAAAGCTCCGAAGCTCTGCCCTGCAGAACCTGTGAAATTTAATCTAAGCGTATTTATAGGTAATCCTTCAGCTCCGTAAGTTTTAGAGATTTCATTACTTATAATTGCACCAACTGCTCGATCAGTATTGCAAATAGGGTAATCTAATGTTAATTTTTCCTTTCTGAATAAGGAAGGATTGGCTTTTGCTATAATATCAAACTCGATAGATTTATCTATATCGTGTTTTTGCTTTTCGGTATTGTAAAATTTAGTTCCTTTAGGGACATCGACCTGATGTAGTATTGGTGTTAAATCAATACCAGCCGCTTTGTAGTGGTCAATTGCCTTTTTTCTATCTAGTTTTTGTACTTGACCAACCATTTCATTAATAGTCTTGAAACCTAGTTGAGCCATTATCTCACGTAACTCCTGTGCTACAAAATACATGTAATTGACTACGTGCTCAGGCTTACCCTTAAATTTCTTTCTTAATTCAGGGTTTTGAGTTGCAATACCTACTGGGCAAGTGTTTAAATGGCATACACGCATCATTATACAACCTGATGCAACTAGTGGGGCAGTGGCAAAACCGAATTCTTCAGCTCCCAATAGACAAGCTACGGCAACATCTCTGCCGGTTTTCAGTTGACCGTCACATTCTAAAATTATTCTGTTTCGTAAATCATTAAGAACTAGTGTCTGTTGAGCTTCGGCAATACCAAGTTCCCATGGTAGGCCGCAATGTTTTAACGATGTCAAAGGAGATGCTCCCGTGCCGCCGTCAAAACCAGAAACTAGTACTACGTCCGCTTTTGCTTTGGCTACACCGGCGGCAACGGTACCTACGCCCACTTCAGAAACTAATTTTACATTGATTCTTGCTTTTCTATTTGCAGATTTTAGGTCGTAAATTAATTGAGATAAATCTTCAATAGAATAAATATCGTGATGCGGAGGTGGTGAAATTAAACCTACATACGGAGTAGAGTTTCTTGTTTTTGCAATTTCAGGATTTACTTTAGGACCTGGTAACTGGCCACCTTCACCTGGCTTGGCACCTTGTGCCATTTTTATTTGAATTTCTTTAGCGTTAGTCAAATAATTGGAGGTTACACCAAATCTACCCGAGGCAACTTGTTTTATTGCGCTGTTTCTCCAATCACCGGTAGAATTTTTATAAAATCTGTTTTGATCTTCTCCTCCTTCACCTGAGTTACTTTTACCGCCAATACGGTTCATAGCGATCGCTAAATTTTCATGGGCTTCTTTACTGATTGATCCATAAGACATTGCACCGGTTTTAAATCTTTTTACAATTTCCGTCCAAGGTTCAACATCTTCTATTGGAATTGGGTCATAGTTAGAGAATTCAAAAAGACCTCTAATGGTCATTAGGTTTTTTGATTGCTCGTTGACCATATTGGAATACTCCTTATAAGTATCTGGTTCATTATTGCGAACAGATTTCTGAAGTTTTGCAATGGATAATGGATTGAACATGTGTTTTTCACCATCTCTTCTCCACCTGTACTCTCCACCAATTTCTAAATCTAAACTGGCATCAACTAGTTTTTTGTTAAAAGTTTTATGGTGACGTAAAGCAATTTCTTTCTCTATTTGATAAAGACCAATTCCTTGAATACGAGTTGGAGTGTTTGGAAAATATTTTTCTACGACTTTGGTGTTTATACCTATACATTCAAAAAGTTGAGAGCCACGGTATGAGTTTAAAGTAGAAATACCAATTTTGTTCATCACTTTTAAAATACCCTTACCAACCGCTTTGTTGTAATTTTTAATGGCATCATCAAATGATATTTCCGTGATATCATTTTCCTCTATTTGTTCGGCAATTATTTCATTTACCAAATAGGGGTTAATAGCACTTGCGCCAAAACCAAATAACAAGGCAAAATGATGTACCTCTCTAGGTTCGGCAGATTCTATGATTACACTAAGTTTAGAGCGTTTTCCAAGTTTCTGTAAACCGCTATTTACGAACGAGCACGCTAATAAGGCAGGTATAGGTGCCATGTTTTCATTCACGTTTCTGTCCGAAAGTATGATAATGTTAGCTCCTTCGTCTACAGCTTTTGATGCTTGGTCCAATACTGATTGCAAAGCATCCTCTAGACCGTTGTGTCCTTGTTTTATGGAATACAACATTGAAATGGAAACTACTTTGTAATCTGGGCTTACATCATAGTTTTTGATTTTGTCCAAATCCTCTTTTGAAATTACAGGATTTTGAATCTTAAGTTTTCTACAGTGTAATTCTGAAAACTCGAAAATATTATGATCGCTACCTAATGTTAAGCTGATATCGGTAATCAGTTCTTCGCGAATACCATCTAACGGAGGGTTGGTTACTTGGGCAAATAATTGTTTAAAGTAATTGTAAATTAGTTGTGGACGTTGGGATAAAACGGCAATAGGCGTATCAGAACCCATGGAGCCAATAGGCTCTTTGCCAGCTTTTGCCATTGGTAATACAATGGTATTGATATCCTCTATCGTATAGCCAAAAACGGACTTTCTCTTATCTAGCGTTTCTTCCCCTAAGAATAAAGGGCAATCGTTGTATGGGATATCTTTTAAATGTACTAAGTTGTCGTTTAGCCATTTTTTGTAGGGAAATTTTTGGGCAATGTTCTCTTTAATTTCTTCATCGTTGACAATTCTACCCTCTTCCATGTTCACTAAGAACATTTTGCCTGGTTGTAACCTTCCGTGGAATTCAACGTTATCAGGGGCAATGTCTACCACACCTGTTTCAGATGACATCACTACATAATCATCTTTTGTAACTGTATATCTAGATGGTCTTAAGCCGTTTCTATCTAAAACGGCACCTATAAAGTTACCGTCGGTAAAAGGTATAGAGGCTGGTCCGTCCCAAGGTTCCATCATACAGGAATGATACTCGTAAAATGATCTTTTAGCTTCGGACATCTCTGTATTTTTTTCCCAAGCTTCTGGAACTAGTATCATCATGACCTCCGGTAAAGATCTACCGGTCATTAATAAAAGTTCAACGACCATATCCATGGTTGCAGAATCTGACTTTCCAGGTAATATAATTGGAAGTACATTCTTTATTTCGTCACCGAACATGTCACTTTTCAGTAATTCCTCTCTAGAGAACATGCGGGTAACATTACCTCTTAAGGTGTTTATTTCACCGTTATGGCACATATATCTAAATGGTTGTGCCAAATCCCAAGTAGGGAAGGTATTGGTAGAAAAACGCTGATGAACCAATGCCAACCTGGTTACTACTCTAGAGTCCATAAGGTCAGAATAGTAAAGACTAATATCTAAAGGCATTAAAAGTCCCTTGAAAATTATTATTTTGGTAGATAAGCTAGGTACGTAAAAGAACTTGCTTTCGGAAAGCTTAGATTTAATAATCGTATGCTCGGTTATTTTCCTGGCAATAAAAAGTTTTAAGTTAAAATCAAAATACTCTTGATCCTCACTTTCTTTAGCTACAAATATTTGCTTAACGAAAGGCTCTGTTTCCGCTGCAATTCTACCGGGTATTGATCTATTGACCGGTACGTCTCTCCAGCCTAATAATCTTAAGCCTTGTTTTTTAATATTCTCTTCAAATACCGAGATGCAAAAATCCCTTTGATTTTCTTTACGTGGAAAGAAAATATTGCCAACGGCATAATCGCCTGCTTTTGGTAAGTCGAAGTTGCATACAGCCTGAAAAAAATCATGTGGTATATCTATTAGGATACCTGCACCGTCCCCTGTCTTACCGTCTGCGCTTACCGCTCCTCTGTGCTCTAAACGTTCAAGTATTTCTAACGCCTTATGTATAATGTCGTTAGATTTTTTTCCTTTAAGGCTACATATAAATCCAGCCCCACAGTTGTCATGTTCAAATTCCGGTAGATATAATCCTTGTTTCTTCAGTGTCATATTTTGTGGTATTTCTTCAAAAATATCAATTTTTTTAAATTATGTTCAACGATTGAAACAAATTCAAATAATAAATTCAACGAAATAAATAAAAGCTTAAAAAATCGATAATTATGAATTTTTAAAACCTTCAATTTATCATAATGATAAATTTAAGTTAATATTATCGAAAGCGATCAGTGAAGTAGGGGGTAAAAGTTAGTTTTTGTGACTTTCTAACAATTAAGTCTAACTTTATTGGGTAGTTAACAAAGTAAGATTATAGTTTAATGAAAAACACCCCTATAAATTATAGGGGTGTAATTAAATTTTTTTTTTTTTATTTTAAAATACTTCTTGAAATCACGATTTTTTGAATTTCAGAAGTGCCTTCGTATATCTGTGTTATTTTGGCATCTCTCATAAGACGTTCTACATGGTAGTCTTTTACGAAACCGTTTCCGCCATGAATTTGTACGGCTTCGACCGTTGTTTCCATTGCTACTTTAGAAGCATATAATTTTGCCATAGCACCAGATAGGTCGTAATCCCTATCATTGTCTTTATCTAATGCAGATTGGTAAACTAGTAATCTTGCAGCCTGTATTTCTGTATGCATGTCCGCTAATTTAAATGCAATGGCTTGGTGATTACTGATTTCTGTGCCAAAGGCCTTACGTTCCTTTGAATATTTTAAAGCAAGTTCGTAAGCGCCGGCCGCAATACCTAATGCCTGAGCGGCAATACCTATACGGCCACCGGCTAGAGTTTTCATGGCAAACTTAAAACCGAAACCATCTTCGCCAATTCTATTTTCTTTAGGCACTTTTACATCATTGAATATAAGTGAATGGGTATCGCTTCCTCTAATGCCTAATTTGTTTTCTTTTGGTCCTATTTCAAATCCTGGAATTCCTTTTTCAATAATAAGGGCGTTGATGCCCCTATGCTTTTTGTCCTTGTCCGTTTGAGCAATTACAATATAGGTGCTTGCTGTACCGCCATTGGTAATCCAGTTTTTGGTGCCATTAACAATATAATGGTCGCCCATATCTATTGCGGTAGTTTTTTGTGAAGTAGCATCGCTTCCCGCTTCTGGTTCAGAAAGGCAGAATGCACCTATTTGCTCGCCTGTGGTGAGTTTTGTAAGATATTTTTCTTTTTGTGCTTCAGTTCCAAATTTTTCCAATCCCCAGCAAACTAGAGAATTGTTTACTGACATAACTACCGACGTAGAGGCGTCAATTTTTGAAATTTCTTCCATAGCCAATACGTAAGAAAGAGTGTCTAGCCCACTTCCACCATATTTTGGGTCTACCATCATTCCTAAAAAGCCGAGTTCTCCCAGTTTTTTAATTTCTTCTTTTGGAAATCTTTGAGCATCATCACGTTCAATTACTCCTGCTAATAGCTCCGTTTGGGCAAAATCGCGTGCAGCTTCTTGTATAAGTTTTTGTTCTTCATTCAATGAAAAATCCATCTAATAATATATAAAGGTTAACTTCTCAAAGATAAAGATATAGTAGTTAAATATATTACTTAAGGGTCTCCTTTTGAACGATTTCATAACAATTTTGGGCTCATTGTAGGCTGTACGTTCATTTTAACATTTTCTTATACGTTAAATTGCCGTCGCCAAAAACCTGTTAAATTTATAATCATATTGATTTAAGTATTTGGATGTCAGATTACTTCGGTATTATTGTTAATTCATTAGGATTTCAAAGACAATTTTAAATATATTTGGAAGATTTATTTTTTAGAATTAGAACCTATATTTACAACTCATAACTAGTTACTCAAAAAACCAACGAATATGGAAACCATCATTGTTATTGTTTTTTTGGCGGGATATCTTGCCATTACCTTAGAACACAATCTTAAGATAGATAAATTAATCCCTGCATTGGCCATGATGGCTATTCTTTGGGCGCTTATTGCTCTTGGAATAGATGGCTACGAAAACTGGTTTGATTCTGCTCATCAAAGTCTAGTTGATGGTTTTGATAAGTTTGGGCATTTAGATAGAATGCACATGATGGAGGAGTCCCTTTTGCATCATTTAGGTAAAACTGCGGAAATTCTTTTCTTTCTTCTTGGGGCTATGACCATTGTAGAGATTATAGATTATTTTGATGGCTTTGCGACTATAAAAGGTTTTATCAAAACAAAGCAGAAAGGTAAGTTATTGTGGTTGTTTTCAATATTGGCATTCGTATTATCTGCAATCATAGATAACTTGACAGCTACCATTGTTTTGATTACCATATTGCAAAAGGTTATTAAGGACAGGGAAACTAAATTATGGTTTGCCGGTATGATCGTAATAACGGCAAATGCCGGTGGGGCTTGGTCGCCTATTGGTGATGTGACCACTACCATGTTATGGATTGCAAATAGGGTTAGTGCAGGTCAATTGGTGCTTCACGTACTTTTACCTTCATTGGTTTGTATGATTGTTCCAGTTGTGATTGCAAGTAGGTTCAAGGTCTTTAAAGGGTTGATCGATGGTGAATTGGATGGTGATAATTCTAAGTCTAAATATAGTGGTGTAATGTTATATTTAGGATTGGGGGCTATTCTTTTTGTTCCTATTTTTAAAACGGTTACCCACTTGCCTCCTTATGTTGGTATGATGTTATCATTGGCAGTTGTAGCAACTTTTGCAGAAATATATAGTAATAAAAAGTTTAGTATTTCTTCTGTAGATCAAGAGGGTCAAGACACCGAGGGGCACCATAGTCCTGTACATCATTCATTATCCAAAATTGAACTGCCAAGTATATTATTCTTTTTGGGGATTTTATTGGCAGTTGCCGCTATGGAATCTTTAGGGATACTCTTTAATGCTGCTGGAGCTCTTAATGAAGCTATACCTAATACGGACATAGTAGTTATGTTGTTTGGTCTGGGATCGGCAGTTATTGATAACGTACCATTGGTTGCGGCAAGTATGGGTATGTTCAGTGAGCCTTTAGATAGTCCGTTATGGCATTTTATCGCTTATTCTGCCGGTACTGGTGGTAGTATGTTGATTATTGGTTCTGCAGCCGGTGTAGTTGCGATGGGTATGGAGAAAATTGATTTTTTCTGGTATCTTAAAAAAATTGCTTGGTTGGCATTGTTAGGTTTTGTTAGTGGTGCAATCGTATTTATATTATTGAGAGATTTTGTTCTTCACGGATAATTTAATTCGCAAATCGTCGTTATAAAGGCAAATTCAATACTTAAAGAATATTATGTTATTATTCCAGGATTTGGCTCAAGATGCGAGCGAAGAATTATTGTCTGAAGAGAAAACACTTTCGGTCATAGATTTAATATTTAATGGGGGTACAGGTAGTGTAATCATTATCTCCGTTTTATTTATAATGTTAGGCGTGGCTCTTTATATTTATTTTGAACGATTATTGGCAGTTAATGCTGCGTCTAAAATAGATAAGAATTTCATGAATCAGATTCGTGATTACGTGACCACGGGTAAACTAGATGCGGCAAAAATTTTATGTGCTCAAACAGATTCGCCGGTAGCTAGATTAACGGAGAAAGGTGTATCTAGAATAGGCAAGCCTTTAGATGATATAAATACCGCAATAGAAAATGCAGGTACTCTTGAAGTATATAAGCTAGAGAAAAATGTAAGTATTTTGGCAACTGTGGCCGGTGCGGCTCCAATGATCGGTTTCTTGGGAACTGTTATTGGTATGATTCTTGCCTTTCATGAAATGGCCAGTAGTGGAGGCCAAGCGGAAATGGGTTCATTGGCATCAGGTATTTATACGGCCATGACTACAACCGTTGCCGGTCTTATTGTGGGTATTATTGCCTATGTTGGTTATAACCACTTAGTGAATAGAACTGATAAGGTTGTCCACAAAATGGAAGCTAACGCAGTGGAATTCTTAGATTTATTAAACGAACCTCTTTAATTTTATACTATGAAATTAAAAGGAAGAAATAAAGTCAGTCCAGACTTTAGCATGTCTTCAATGACAGATATTGTATTCTTGTTATTGGTGTTTTTTATGCTAACAGCGAATTCACCTAACGCTTTGGATTTATTGCTACCAAAGGCAAAAGGAAAATCTACTAATACTCAAAATGTATCGGTAAGTATAGATAAGAACCTACAGTACTTCGTTAATGACGAACGTATAAATGGCGAGTATGTTGAAATAGAGTTAAAAAAGGCTTTGGCAGGTCAAGATAGTCCTACGATAATTCTTAGGGCAGAAGAAAGTGTGGCCATAAAAGAAGCGGTAAATGTTATGGATATCGCGAATAGGAACAATTACAAAGTTATTTTGGCGGTACGCCCAAACTAAATGGCATTTTTAGATACGAAACATAAAAAGAAATCATTGACACTTACCACACTGTTGTTAAGTGCACTTTTATTGGTTTTATTTTATATCGGTCTAAACTATATGGATCCACCTGAAGAAAATGGGATTTCTGTTAACTTCGGTACTATGGAATTTGGTAGCGGTAAGGTTCAGCCAAAAGAAAAGATACAATCAGAACCATTAGATACTCCACCCGTTGAGCCAACCGAGCAAGAGGTCGCAGAAGCTATA
Organism: Maribacter sp.; assembly: GCA_020629415.1. Lineage (GTDB taxonomy): Bacteria > Bacteroidota > Bacteroidia > Flavobacteriales > Flavobacteriaceae > Maribacter > Maribacter huludaoensis. Next base: position 10,902 of record JAHDDL010000020.1, read on the forward strand.
GAAGAACCTGTAGAGGAGGTTGAAGAGGCTGTTGCCGATAAGGAAGCTCCTGCGGAAAAAGCATTAACTCAAGAAAATGATGAGTCTATAAAAATAGATCAGGCAAAAGAGGCAAAAAGAAAAGCTGACAAAGCTGCTGCAGATGCTAAAAGAAAGGCAGAAGCAGAAGAGAACAGGAAAAAGGCAGAAGCCGCACGTATAGCCAAGCAAAAGAAAGAAGCCGAAGACAAGGCGCGCCAAGAGCAAGAAGCCAAGAAGAAAGCTTTAGATGCAATGATGGGTGGGCTTAATAAATCTGATGGCACGGCATCTGGTAGTGAAGGTGATGATAATAGGGCAGGCGATAAGGGGCAGCCAGATGGTGATCCATATGCTACCAGTTATTATGGTAGTCCAGGTAGTGGTAGTGGTACTGGTGGTTACGGATTAAATGGACGTTCACTGGTCAACAAAGGTAAGGTGCAGCAAGAATGTAACGAGTCTGGCAGAGTAGTGGTCAAAATAATTGTTGATCGCAATGGAAAAGTGGTTAGTGCAGAGCCAGGTGTAAAAGGTACCACCAATAATAACCCATGCTTATTGGAGCCCGCTAGGAAAACTGCATTTATGCATAAATGGAATTTAGACGGTAACGCTCCAAGTAGGCAAGTAGGTTTCGTAGTAGTAAATTTCAAATTAGGAGAGTGACCTATAAAGAGACATTAGATTGGATGTTTGCTCAGCTTCCAATGTATCAGAATAAAGGTAAAAGCGCCTTTAATTCAAAGATGGACGGCATTTTAAAACTTGCCGGGCATTTAGAAAATCCTCACAAAAAATTTAAAAGTATACATGTTGCCGGAACCAACGGAAAAGGTTCAAGTAGTCATTTGTTGGCCTCTGTTTTACAAGAATCAGGTTATAAAGTTGGTTTGTATACCTCGCCCCATTTGAAAGATTTTAGAGAACGTATACGTATCAACGGTAAGAAGATAGCAAAGAATTGGGTAGTCCGTTTTATAGCGGACAACAAATCTTTTTTTAACGCTAATAGGCTTTCTTTTTTTGAAATGAGTGTTGGTATGGCGTTTTCATATTTTGCCCATGAAAAGGTTGATATCGCTATTATAGAAGTGGGATTAGGTGGAAGACTTGATTCAACAAATATAATTATACCAGAGGTTAGTTTAATAACGAACATAGGGTTAGATCATACCGATATGTTGGGTGATACTCTTGCTAAGATAGCAAAAGAGAAAGCTGGGATAATTAAAAAAGAAATTCCTGTAGTTATTAGTGAGTTTGATGAAGAAACGGCTCCAGTTTTCAAATCTGTAGCAAAAGATAAGAACTCCAAAATAATTTTTGCGGAAGAATTTGATTATCCGGACTATGAAATTGGTTTATTAGGTGCTTATCAAAAGAAGAACGTAAAAGGGGTGCTTGCTACGTTAAATGCTTTGCCTGGCTTTAAGGTCTCTAACCGTGATATAGCACATGGGCTAAAAAATGTAGTTCTTAATACTCGGTTAAAGGGAAGATGGCAGCAAATTGGCTCAGATCCTACTATAATTTGTGATACGGCCCATAACAAGGAAGGTATTGAATTGGTGATTGAGCAAATCAATAGGCAAAAATTTGAGCATTTACATATTGTTATAGGTTTTGTAAAGGGTAAGGATATGGATAAAATTTCAGCCCTTTTTCCAAAAAATGCAACTTATTACTATTGTAAGCCAAAAAATTTTCGGGGACTTGATGAAAAAGATTTGTCAAGCACTTTTTCTAATAAAGGATTTACCGGAAATATTTATAATTCTGTAAATAAGGCACTTATGGCGGCAAAAAAAAGCGCCCAAAAAAATGATTTTATATATGTAGGCGGAAGTAATTTTGTAGTTGCGGAAGTTATTTAAAATTTTATTGATTTTTCTTTTGTGAAATGTAAAAGTATTATATATTTGCACCCCCATTGGGGCTCTTAGCTCAGTTGGTTCAGAGCACCTGCCTTACAAGCAGGGGGTCACTGGTTCGAATCCAGTAGGGCCCACAGGATTAAAGGCTTTCATGAAAATGAAAGCCTTTTTTATTTCTACAACATTTATAGTATAAATTCTTACCTCATTTTGTAATGCTATAGATTGAATTTTTGTTTTTGTAAAGCTCTTGTTTAGAAGGTGGGTTAAATAGCCTGATATTACATTCATTTTGCATGTAATAGTAGGTGATTTTTGGTGCTTTTTACCTTTTTAGAAAGATAATCAGTGAGTAAAATCCTGTTTATAATTGTTACACTTCTCGGGTTGATTTTGGTATTTACATGCCAGACCGGCAATGTTAAGTAGTGATAATGTGCAAAATTTTCAAAATTCTATTCTTCTTGTATTCATATCTTAATTATAATCTATACCTAGCTGTATATATCTTACTTTTAGTAGGTAGGATCCCAATAAACACGGGGTCTCAGTTGATTTTGCGTAATTCTTATAAGTAGTGTTATTATTTATCAATTGCGCAATTTATGAGGGGTAAATTCTATAAAATCACAATAAAATTACCCTGAAATCATCAAAGTAATTTTTTTTAACAATATAATAACATATATTTGGTAAACCAGTTTGATGAACCAATTTGGTAAACCAGTTAAAAAATAGAATCAATACTAACTAAAAGAGAAGAGATGAAACGCTAAGAGAATCACATATAAAAAAGGACGGGTGCTCGCCCATCCTTTTCGTAAAAAAAATTACTTCATGTCCAACGGAAGTAATGCAAAAAACATGTAAATATTACTACAAACACATTTCCTAGTAAAAATAGGAATTTTCATTGATTTAAGATGAAAGTGTTGATAGTAGTAATTGGATATTATAATGCGAGATATACAATCGCATTTTAAGTAGATCAAAAAGATGGCACAAGCCAATTCAATAGAACTAACTTAATATAACACAGATGAATTTTAAATTAAAAATTTTTATGGTTGTAATGTTGCTTGTCAACATTCAATTATTTGCACAAGACTCCTATGACTTATCAGGTACGGTGGTAGATGCAAACAATGTGCCAATACCTGGTGCAAATATCGTTGTAGCGAATACAACAAGAGGTACACAAAGTGATTTTGATGGAAATTTTACCATCAAAGTATCTAGTGGAGATATTTTACGTTTTTCATATATAGGCTACACTACTGAAACTGTAGCAATTGTTTCGCAAAAAACAGTTAGCGTTACTTTAAAAGAAGACGCCAGTCAACTGGATGAAGTTGTTGTAGTTGGTTATGGAACGCAAAAAAAATCTACCGTTACCGGTTCAATTTCTAAAGTAACCAACGAAAAGTTAGATCAAATAGCTGTATCAAGGGTTGATGATGCATTAATAGGTCAGGTTTCAGGTGTTAATATTCAGGCTACCAATGCTGAGGCAGGTGGGGCTCCTACCATTACTATTAGAGGTATAGGTTCCGTAACCGCTGATTCTGGTCCTGCATTGGTAATTGACGGGGTTGTAGTAAGTTCAGAATTCTTAGGTAACCTTGATATGAACGATGTGGAATCTTTTGAGGTATTAAAAGATGCTGCTTCTGCTGCAATTTATGGTAGTGAAGGATCTAACGGTGTAATTTTAATTACAACTAAAAGTGGTAAGGCTGGAAAGACCAAATTTAGCTATCAGACATATACAGGTATTAAAAGTGCCCATGGTAGTGATGATTACAGAAAAAGTGTAGCAGAGTGGGCTAAAATAGAACAAGCTGCAACGGGTACACTTTCAAATGAAACTCAATATGCACAATTATTGGTTCAGGCTACAGGAGTAGATAGGGATTGGCAAGATGTTTTCTTTGACGGAGGAGCAATAACCAGTCATTCTTTATCGGCTAGAGGTGGTTCGGAAGACACTAAATTCAGTACTTCATTAAGATATCTTCATGATGAAGGTGTTGTTATTACAGATGATTTTAAATTATTCTCTGCCAATATGAAAGTTGATTCAAAAATTGGTGAGAAAGCAAGATTCGGTATTAGGGCTACGCCTTCTTATACAAAACAAAGAAGATTGCCGACCTCTATTCATAATCCTACGCGCCAATCTCCATGGTTACCTATTTATCATACGGAAGAATCACTTCAGTTTATTGATAGGGAGTCTGGTAACGGGCAATATGCAGATGTTGGTGTAGGAGATTATTTCTTTGAAAACCACCTGGTTGAATTAGATATTAATGGAGATGGTAGTGATAGCAGGCCTCGTACATCGGGTGATTCTAATCCTTATGCGCAATATGTTGAAAGAGAGCATTTTGAGTATAACACTAAATTATTCGGTTCTACGTATTTAAGCTATGAGCTTTTGGATGGTTTGACTGCTAAAACACAGTTAGGTGTTACTTTGGAGCAAAGAAAAAGAACAAGGTATGACGGTACAAAGCATCATGCCAGTGGTGCGGCCAGATCTTCATATTACCTGGCAAATAGATTTAGAACTAGAATAATTTCCGATAATACCCTTAACTATAATAAGACTTATGGTGATGATCATGATTTAAACGTTTTATTGGGTGCAACTATTCAAAAAAGAAAATCAGAGGAAAGCATTACAGAGGGTAGTGGTTTTTCAAATGACTTGTTAAAGAATTTCCAAGGAGCTACGGTTGTTGATCTTCCTACTGAAATTAATACGGAGCTTAAAAAGATAGGTTATTTTGCTCGTGTTAACTATGCGTATAAAGGAAAGTATTTGGTAAATGCATCTTTTAGACGAGATGGTAGTTCTGTTTTTGGCGTAGATTCTAAGTGGGGTAACTTCCCTGCGGTTTCATTAGGTTGGAACGTTGCTAAAGAAAATTTCTTGTTGAACAGCGATGTTGTGAATACAATGAAGTTTAGAGCTAGTTATGGTCTTACGGGTGCAGAGAACTTTAATGTAGGTGACGCTATTGTAAATGCATGGCCTTATTTAGCATTGTTGCAGAATTCAAATTCAATTGATAATGGTAGTATTGCAGCTGGTGTGTCACCATTAAATATTGCCAATACATTGTTACAATGGGAGGCATCTAAAGAATTGACAGTTGGTTTGGATTACGGCTTTTTCAACAATAGGATCTCAGGTTCTATTGATTATTATGAAAGAACTAGTGATGAGTTGTTGTTGAACAACCCTGTTTCCTATATCTCAGGTTTCAATAGTGGTATCGTTAATTTGGGTGAGGTCCAAAATAAAGGTTTGGAACTTGAAATAAGAACTAGAAATGTTTCAAACGAGAATTTTTCATGGAACTCAACTTTGATCGCATCTACAAATAAAAATGAGCTTTTAAGTTTTGGTGATTCTAACAATGCGTTAATTGAAGATACCTACGGTAGAAATTCGCAATGGATCAATAGAATAGGAGAGCCTATTTCTTCTTTTTGGGGTTACGTAGTAGATGAAGAAGCTTTTGATGAAACTTCTTTTAGAACAACATATGTTGACAGTCCTTGGAACAGGATCAATGGTCAGTCTGATGATACGATTGTAAAAGATTTAAACGGAGATGGGTTGATTACGGAAGAGGATAAAACAATTTTAGGTAGTCCGTATCCAGATTTGGTATATAGTTTTACCAATGAATTTAAATTCGGGAATGTAGACTTTTCTTTCATGGTTCAAGGTAGTCTTGGAGCTCAGGTCAACAATATAGGTGATCAATATTTTTACAACTGGTTTGGTAACAGAACAAGAAGTGGTGGAGAGTTAGAAGCTGTTGCCAATGGTCTTGTATCCGATGTTTCGTTTATCCAGGAAAAAGTATTGACAAGCGATGTTATTGCAAGTGCGGATTATTTCTCTTTACGTAATGTAAACCTAGGTTATAATTTTTCAAATGATGTTGCAGAACGTATAGGGGTAAGTGGTCTAAGAGTTTATGCTACTGCTCAGAATTTGCTTTATATCACTGCAGATGATTATCACGGTTTCAATCCAGAGCATATAGATGGTAGTAACCCAAGAGCTTATGGTTCTCAAAGAGCAGGTACACCAATTTTTAGAACGGTTACAGTTGGTCTTAACGTTGATTTTTAATCTAAAAACAAACAAACGATGAAACATATAAAATATTTAATAATTGCAGTAACGGTATCCGTATTTGTTTCCTGTGATAGTGAAGAGTTTTTAAATCCATTGCCAGACACTGCTGTTGCGGTAGATGGGTTCTTTCAATCAGATGCTGATGTGTTATCCGGTATTTATGGTATATATGACGCCTTGCAAGGTGTTAATAGTAATACCGAGTCTAATATAGGCAACTTTAACAGAGGTGTACAATTTGAGCACCTTTTAACAGAGCACAGAACGGATAATACAAGAAATGCTACCCTTGAGGGTTCTAAAGCTGATTTTCATAGATATGTGGTCAATGCCAACAATGTTGAATCAGAAGATTATTACGCATCTATGTATGAAGTAATTTTTAGGGCTAACAATATATTGGATTTTATAGATGTGGCAGATGAAGGTAATCAGGCTAAATATGCTGCAGAAGCAAAATTTCTAAGAGCATATGCTTACTTTAAATTGGTAAGAATGTTCGGTGATGTGCCGTTGGTGACATCAGTAGTGGGTCCTACGGATAATGAAGCTCTATTTACTAGAATTCCTTCAGCTCAGGTTTATGATCAGATCATAGCAGATTTACAAGAAGCGGCAAGTGAATTGGATAATTCATCTAAATCTAGGGCTTCTAAAGCCGCGGCCCAAGGTGTATTGGCCAAGGTGTATTTGTCATTGGCATCTCCTGATTATGCTGCTGCACGCCAATTATGCGAATCTATAGTAAACAGCGGTCAATTTAGTTTAATGAGTGATTTTCACGATGTTTTTTATGATGAACTGAACAACGAAATAATTTTTGCCATTCAGTATATTCCAGGAAACAGTGCGGAAAGTCAAAGTTTTTCATCTGAATTTACTTCTTCTATACGTGCAGGACAAGAAGACGGTCAAAACATTGTTAATGATAATCTAAGGTTAGATTTTATAGCCTTTGGAGGAAATAGAACGGAAACTTCAATTACTGATCTAAATGGTTCGCTTTTGGACGATAGAAATGAGGTAGCCAAATTTTTCCCGGACGGCTTTGATTCTACAGCTGAACCAGCATACGGCCCTAATGCCCGTAATGCCGGTAATGACTATATAGCTTTACGTTATGCAGATGTTCTTTTAATGCATGTGGAAGCTATAATGGCAGGTGCCGCATCTACTACAGATGCTGCGGCCTTGGCATCTTTTCAAGCGGTAAGGGATAGAGCCGGTTTAACTGATGCAGTTTCTAGTATTACAAAGGAAGAACTTTTAACGGAAAGAAGAGTTGAGTTGGCCTTTGAAAATCAGCGTTGGTTCGATCTACTAAGATTCGGTGTTGCCGAGGCTGTATTAAGTGCTCATTCTGCTGAAATGGGATATGTGTTCGATGCTAGAAAATTATTGTTGCCTATACCGGCAAGAGAAATAAATATAAGTGGTGGACTTTTGACACAAAACCCGGGATATTAAATTTTAAAACTTTTAAACTATGAAAATTAAACAAAATATTTTCCGAAAAACAACGCTACTGCTATTTACTGTAGTATTGGCAAGTTCTTTTGTTGGTTGTGTTGGTTCAGATACTTTTAGGGATGATTTGCCAGATTCCAATTCTAAGGCAGATACAATATTTCCAGAAGCTAATTTTGACTATACGGCTGATCAAGAAGATTTTACGATCATAAACTTTACAGATCTTTCAACAGAGGCATCTTCCTATTTATGGGATTTTGGTGGTGGTGAAACATCTACAGATCGCGATCCTACTTTTCAATTTCCTGGAGAAGGGACGTTTCCTGTTACTTTAGTTTCTAGTGATGGTAACGGTGTTACTTCTACAATTACTTTAGATGTAGTCGTTGTAGATGAGTTAGTTGCTGCTTTTCAATGTCCAGATTTTTTATGTAGCCCAAGAACGCCATGGGCTGGTGTGGATAGAGGAACAACAAGTTCTTATTCGGCAAGTTCTTCACCAACTCCACCAGAAGGTAATGGTGCTGCCAAATTAAGTAGTAGTTCTAATTTCCTTGATCAAAGTATTCGTGTAGTAGCAGGTGCAACTTATGAAGTAACATTTTGGTATGTTAGTAAAACTACCGGTACTTCTGCGGGTACTTTGTTGATCGAAGATGCTGACACCGGTGATGATTTTCTTTTACAGGAAATTCCGTTGACCGATCAAGCTTCGGCCTATGTTCAAACATCGTTCACTTTTACAACAGGTGAGGCAACTGAGAATATGAGATTCAATATAGAATATGCCGGGACAGAATGCAGGTTCTCTAAAATTAGTATTGATAGGCTAAATTAATGATAGCTCTTGAAAAGATAGTTTAGAAATGTTTTTGCTTTTAAGTGCGGTTTCATTTTTAAATTATCCTTCAAGACATCATGTATTCTCTTAAGCGGAAATTTCAACTGTTTAAGAAGCATCTAACAAAAAATTAAAAAAATATAATATTATGAGTTTAATAAAAAAAGGAATTAGTGCCCTTTTAATAACCGGTTTGATCATGTCATGTGATGAAGATGGTTATGAGCCAATTGAGCCGGTAGATTCTTCTGGTGGTTCTATTGGGAGTGTGTTTTCAAGTTTTGATGTATCGGCTAGTGGAGATGGTACAATTGTTACGGTAAAACCATTGACTGTAGGTGTAGATTCATACGTCATTGACTTTGGTGATGGTAGCAGTCCGTTAACCGCATTGCAAGGAGAGTCCGCTACGTATGATTATTCTAATGTAGAAGCATCTGCAGATTATACAATTACTGTAACTACCAAGGCGGCAGGGCAGGCAGATCTTGTAAAGACCGAAGATATTACGGTTGAGCATACCGTACCTTCTATTGATACAGCCCCCAGTTCACCAGAGATCAAAAGATATAATATATTGAACATTTATACGGATGCAAGTTCTGTTGGTTCAGCAGGTACAGGTGGCAAGGCTATTGTTTTGGATTCTGGTAACAATTTATTGGAATTTTCTAGGTTGCACAGTACCGTTGGAGAGTTTGCACTGAGTGATGAGGTTGTTGCGGCAGATGCGTTCTATAGCGGTGTAGGTTCTAATGATATTCATTTTGATGTGTATTCTGAGTTTGCCACAGGTATAGACAAGTTAAAGATTACTTTAGTGGATAGCACCAATGGTACCAGCCATGTAATTGATGACTTGGATTTGATTGATGGTGAATGGACAGGGTTTGATTTTAGTTTGGCAACGGATTTTTCTACGCCGGTTACTCAATTCGAAACTATTCTTTTTGAAGTAGGAAGTACTGGTACTGCAAATGATCATGCAACCATTACCGTAGATAATATTTATATGTCAAGAATGACGGGTGCTACAATTTTGAACGGTGATTTTGAGGATGGTCAAGATTTCTGGAAATGGTCAACATTTACAGACGGTAATACCAATCCTTTTGGATCTAGTTCTGATGGTTCTAACCAAGATTATGACGGGGTTGATACCGGCAGTAAGACAAGAGGAGCTAAGTGGTCATCAAGTCAATCTGGCGGAGACCTAAGAACTTCTAGTTCTAGATATGCCTATCAAGAGCTTATTTTGGAGCCTGGCACAGATTATATTTTAGAGTATCAATATGCTATTAAAGACGATAGTGGTACGGATCCTATAGGCGGCAGAAAAGTAGTTGGCCTGATCTTGAACGGTCACTATGATGATGGTGCGGATGCCGTTGATAATATTGGGGATAATTTAGGTTTTAACGAAGGTTATGTTGCAGAAGGTAAGTTTTCTGATACTACAGATGGTGCAGGTACGTTGGTACAGATTCCATTTACTGCAAACGATAGTGGAGAAGTTGCCATAATGTTCTATGCGGTAACTCCAAAAGATGCATATGTAGATAATGTGAAGGTTCGTTCAGTGAATCCTTAATTTATAATTTATGCAAAACACCCGAAACGGAATATTGGTATTTATAGTATTGCTATTTCTATCTGTAAACGCTACTTCTCAAAAACAGAAAAGTAGCGTTTCAGAATCGGATGTAGAACTAAAAAAAATCAAAAAAAAGAAGAAAAAGAAAGTCAGGTTACCCCAAATCGATTTAAACAATTGGAAGGTTACAATTCCTGAAGGTAGTGGTAAAGGAGGGGCAATCAGTGTAGCACCGCCAGAAATTTTAAATTATGCTACAAATGAGGTGCTTAAGCCTTATATGTATAATGATTCTACAAAAGGTGCACTTACGTTCTATGCTTACCCCACCTCGGCAACCACCGCTAACACTAAATATTCCAGGTCAGAACTTAGGGAGCAAATGGTTCCTGGAAACGACAACGTAAATTGGACTTTCAAGCAAGGAGGCACATTAAGTGCAAAATTATCTGTTGATGAAGTTTCTAGAGATAAAAACGGTAAGTACCATAAAGTAATCATTCTACAGATTCATGGTCGCTTGACCAATAATCAAAAAGAGTTAATAAAACAAAAGGATAATAATGCACCGCCGGTATTAAAAATATATTGGCAGAACGGTAAAATTAGGGTCAAAACAAAAAAATTAAAATATGCAGATGTGAATGCTATGGGTATATTACATGAAGAGGCGTGGACAGATGATGAGGGTTTCAATTTTGAAGAAGAAGTGGGCTTTGGTAAATTTCAAATAGAAGTAAAAGTTACGGATGGTAAAATGGTGGTTTCACTGAACAAAAATGAATATGCCGTTTATGACGATTTTAATATGAAAAGATGGGGCGTTTTTGAGAATTATTTTAAAGCAGGAAATTATTTTCAAAGTAGGGATGAAGGTTCATTTGCCAAGGTCAGTTTTTATGAACTTGAAGTGAAGCATTAATAAAAAATATATGATTATAGATTACAAGTTACTTTTCAATAAAACTGTGGTATTAAATTGCTTTTTCGCATTTGTAATAATGCTTGCCATAACAAGTTGTAGTAACGATGCAGAGGTGACTGAAGAAGAAATTGTTCAAGAAGAAGTAATTGAAGAAGAAGAGGTCGAAGAAAATACCGAGACCCAAGAAGAGGAGGTAGTTGAAGAAGTACAGGTAGAAGGAGTAGACTTCTTTCTGCCCAATATTGATTTAAGTAATTGGAAAGTTACACTGCCAATTGGTAGTCCAGATGAGGTAGAGCCACCGGAAATTATGGATTATGCTACCGATGAAAGGTTGATGCCTTATATGTATAATGATTCTACAGATGGTTCTTTGGTGTTTTATACAACACCGGGTTCCTCAACGGCCAACTCTTCGTACTCAAGAACTGAGCTAAGAGAACAAATGGTGCCTGGTAGTAACAGTACAAATTGGACTTTTACAGAAGGTGGTCGTATGAAGGGAACTTTATCCGTGCCTGAAATTACTACAGATGCAAGTGGTGAATTTCATAGAACGTTAGTAATGCAAATTCATGGTAGGCTAACAAATGAACAGCGAGACTTAATAGGGGAAGATGATAATAATGCTCCGCCAATGTTAAAAATATATTGGCAAAAAGGTAAGGTTAGAGTGCTTACCAAAAAACTGAAAGATCTTAATGCTACTGATGAGGAGATATTGCATACGAATGCTTGGGAAGATAATGAAGGTCATACTTTCCCAGAGAATATAGGTGCTAATACATTTGTTTTGGAGATTATTGCCACAGACGGTAGGCTAGAGGTTATTTTAAATGAAACGGATTCTGTGGTGTATGAAGATATTCATATGCAAAAGTGGAGTGTTTTTGAAAACTATTTTAAAGCGGGAAATTATTTGCAGACCCTAGATGCCGGTGCGTCTGCTAAAGTCAAATATTATGAATTAGAAGTTATGCATTAGTAATGTGCTATACATATACCTAGTGCAATTAAGAAAGTTGTTTAGTTGAATTTGTTGAAATGAGTTTGCCAGTCTTTCGTTAGGCTGGTAAATTTCATGAAAGTTCGCTTCCTAGTACGAGTAATTATCAATGCAAATAAAACTTCGTATTTTAGCGAGTTGTTTTACATTTTTTCGGATGGGCAAATTAGACAAATGGTTTTCCTTTAAAGCAAGATATATATGAAATTAGAGATTCTCACGAAGACAGAAAATCAGGAAATACAAAATGAGATTATTGTTCAGCTAAGAGATTTAATGAACAATAAAAATCTTGAGCCTGGTGACAAGTTACCATCGGAAAGAATGTTGTCCGACAAATTTGGAGTGAGTCGAAACAATGTTCGGGAGGCAATTCAAAAATTGGAGTTTTATGGTATTTTAATCTCTAAACCTCAAAGTGGAACCTTTGTAGCGGATATTGGGCAAGTGGCCATGAACGGGATGGTGAACGATATTCTTAGATTAGATGAGCCAGATTTTAAGTCTTTGGTTGAAACTAGAATTTTATTGGAACTTAAAACGGTAAGGCTTGCGGCAAGAAGAAGAACAGATGATGATTTAAGACTAATGAAAACTGCGTTAGATGCTTACCGTGAAAAAGTAAATAATGGAGAAGATGCCGTTCAAGAAGACCTCTTGTTTCATCTAGCTATTGCACGTGCTAGTGGTAATAGTACCATGAACACATTCATGCTTATCATTACACCAGAAATATTGGTAAATTTTGAAAAATATCATGTATGTGATAAAGACATGGCCTTTAGGGGTATTGAAGAACACCAAGATATATTCAACGCTATAGAAAAACAAGATCCTCAACTGGCAAAAGAGAAAATGAAAGTTCACTTTAAAAACCTTTATCAGTTTTGCTATAATATTTAAGACAGAGTAGGTATTGTAAAATGCTGATTATGGCTTAAAGCAAATTATTTATATTCAATTTTTGTCGACAATAACACCAAACGACCAAAGAAATTATTAAATGGAGAACTCGGTTAAAGTATCTGTCTGGAAAAAAATATTAGCGTTAGTATTGGCATTCGGACCTGGTATTTTTGCAATTGGGTATACTATAGGTACCGGTAGTGTAACCTCAATGATTGTTGCAGGTAGTACTTATGGTATGCAGCTTTTATGGGTATTATTGTTAAGTTGTGTTTTTTCGGGTTTGTTGATGTATGCCTATGGAAATTTTGCATTGGTTACAGGTGAAACAGCTTTGTACGCTTTCAAGAAACATTTGAAGTGGGGAAAACTCATTGCTATACTGATTATTTTAGGTATCTCCTTTGGTCAGTGGAATTCGTTAATGGGTATACTGGGCATTTCTGCCAATATTATCTATGAGATATTTTTAATTTATTTCCCCAGTTTGGCAGCTTTAAAATATGAGGCCGTATTGATAATAGCCATAACCGTTATTGTCCTGTTCTATGGTCTGTTGCTTGTAGGTAAGTATGCTTTTTTTGAAAAAATACTTGTCATTTTTGTTACCATAATGGGGCTATCCTTTATTATATCGCTCTTTATGGTAAACCCTTTGCCAGTTGAAGTCATTAAAGGATTGATACCCACAATTCCTAAAGTTGAAGGAGGTCAAATGATGGTCGCTGCCTTTGTAGGTACCACTATGGCGGCAGCTACATTTTTGTCAAGACCTCTTTTTGTAAAAGGAAAAGGCTGGACAATTAAAAATCGTGGGCAGCAAAAGAAAGATGCTATTATAGCGGCTTCATTGGTATTTTTTATCAGTGCTTCTGTAATGGCGGTGGCTTGTGGAGCGTTGTATCATCAAGGACAACCGGTTACCAAAGTTTTGGATATGGTAAATACCCTAGAACCGGTGGCAGGTAAATTTGCCCTTACGCTTTTCTTTTTTGGGACCTTAAGTGCAGGTTTATCATCTATTTTTCCATGTTTATTGATAGCGCCAATTTTGTTGGCTGATTACCAATCCGGTGAATTGGATACCAACTCCAAACAATTTAGGATAATAACGGCGATCGCTTCTATGTTCGCTCTTATCGTTCCAATATATGGTGCCAATCCAATTCAAATGCAAATACTTTCTCAAGTATTCAATGTATTTGTACTGCCACTAGTAATCCTAGGAATTATCCTTCTCATTAACAATAAAAAAATAATGGCGAACTACAAGGCGGGCATATGGCTTAATTTAGGCTTGTTTGCAGCTCTTTTCTTTGCCTGTGTTATTTCTTACAATGGTATAGTTGCCTTGTTGGATTATTTTTGATCACGAGGAATATCCCCATTTTATTTTTTCAAAACATCCGATCATTTTAGAATAAGATTAATGGTATCTTTGCTTTTCTAAAAAGATTTTGAGGGGATATTAGCTCAGTTGGTTTAGAGCGCTGCCTTGACAGGGCAGAGGTCACCGGTTCGAATCCAGTATATCCCACATTTTTTATCGGATTGATCTAAATTTTCAGATAGGCATTGTTTCTTTTATTCAAGTTAAATAGTTGCCTTCTTTCTACAATCTATGGTTGTTTCCTTCGTTTATTATCAGAGGCTTATGGTTTAAAAAGAACGAGTAAGTGAATTGGGTTTATGTTAAACGGGTTAATTAAATATCTTGTACAAAATAAATTAATAGCATTTGTAATGTTATTGGTGCTTTTGCTATGGGGATTGATCAGTGCTCCTTTTAATGTTGATGGTATTTTAATTGGATCTAATCCCGTTTCTGTTGATGCAATTCCTAATCTTGGGGACAACCAACAAATAGTATTTACAGAATGGCAAGGGCAATCTCCTCAAGATATTGAAGATCAAATTACTTACCCTCTTACCTCACATCTTTTAGGGCTTCCGGGGGTTAAATCTGTTCGTAGTTCATCAATGTTCGGTTTTTCTACTATTTACTTGATATTTGAAGATGATATTGAATTTTACTGGAGTCGTAGTAGAATTTTAGAGAAATTAAATAGTCTGCCGGTAGATTTATTGCCTGCGGATGCAAATCCAAAATTAGGACCGGATGCTACTGCTCTGGGTCAATTATTCTGGTACACCCTTGAGGGTAGGGACGAAAACGGAAAAGTTACCGGAGGATGGGATTTGCATGAACTAAGGAAAATACAGGATTTTTATGTTAAAAATGCACTTGCCTCTGCTGAAGATGTCTCTGAAGTTTCTTCTATTGGTGGCCATATTCAAGAATATCAAATTGAGGTAAATCCACAATTAATGCGTCAATATGAGATTGCATTGAAAGATGTGGTAAAGGCCATTAAAGAGACCAATAAAAATGTTGGCGCAAATACGATAGAAATAAATAATGCCGAATATCTAATTCGTGGGTTAGGTTTGGTAAAAAAGATCGATGATATAGAAAGTACGGTTGTTGTTTCCAATGACTTTGTTCCAATTAAAATTAAAGACATTGCCAATGTTACTTTAGGTCCTAAAGAGCGTAGAGGTATCTTGGACAAGGAAGGTGCTGAGGTTGTTGGCGGTGTGGTAGTAAGTAGATATGGCTCAAACCCGCAAAAAGTAATAGCTTCCGTCAAACAAAAAATCAAGGAATTAGAGAAGGGTATGCCCGTTAAGGAATTAAAGGATGGTTCCATTTCTAAATTGACAATAGTACCTTTTTACGATAGAACGGAGTTAATTAAAGATACGCTAGGTACCCTAAGTTCTGCTTTGTACTTAGAGATTTTAATATCAGTTTTAGTGGTCTTGGTTATGTTGCGTAACCTTAAAATATCCGTAATTATTTCTGCATTATTGCCAGTTGCTGTGCTTATGGTGTTCATAGCCATGAAATTGTTTAAAGTTGAGGCAAACATTGTAGCACTGTCCGGTATAGCAATAGCGATCGGTACCATGGTTGATCTGGGTATAATTCTATCTGAAAATATTGTTCAAAAATTAGAACAGCCTATAAAAAACAAGTCTGTTGATGAACTGGTCATAGAAGGTGTCAATGAAGTTTCAGGAGCTATAGTAACTGCAGGGTTGACCACTATTTTAAGTTTTATTCCGGTATTTGTACTTTCAGGCGAAGAAGGCAGACTTTTTACCCCGTTGGCATTTACTAAAACAGCAGCATTGTTAGCGGCAATGTTATTATCGTTATTGGTTATTCCGCCATTAATTGCAAAATGGTATAGTGTAAATTTTAAAAATATAAAACCCAAAGGCTTTGGTTCTTATGTAATAGGTTTATTGGGTTTGTGTATAATTATTTCTGGATTTTGGATAGGTCTGGTTCTAGTTGGGTTAATGGTCATTAATCTAATGCATTGTTACGGTATTCTTAAAAAGGAAAATTTTGAGAAGATTAGAATTGTTTATATTGTAATAACGACTTTATTAGTGTTGACCTACTATTGGAATCCGTTAGGGTTTGATAATAATTACCTTGCGGACCTTTTGTTCGTATTACTGATATCAATTGGGGTGTTAGGGGTGCTTTACTTTTTTTATAGGTACTATGAAAGAATTTTACTTTGGGCTATGGCACATAAACTACAGTTCTTAAGTATGCCTATTTTGTTGTTGGTTCTGGGGTCTTTGGTTTATGTGAATTTAGGAAAGGAATTTATGCCAAAGTTAAATGAAGGCTCATTTTTGTTGATGCCTACCTCCACTGCCCATACAGGTATTTCTGAAAATAAGAAATTACTACAGCAATTAGATATGGCGGTTGTGTCTATACCAGAGGTTGAAACCGTTGTAGGTAAGGCAGGGCGTGTAAATTCAGCTTTAGATCCCGCTCCATTATCCATGTTTGAAAATGTGATAATTTATAAGACGGAATTTATGTTGGATGAAGGTGGTAGCCCGCTTTCTTTTAAAACAAATGATGAAGATCTGTTTGAAACTGTTAATGGTGAATTTGTGCCTTGGGGATCAGGAATTTCTCAAGACGAATTAATACTGGATGCTGATGGGAAATATTATAGAAATTGGAGGTCCCATATTCACAACCCGGATGATATTTGGAATGAAATAGTGAATGTCACCAAAATACCAGGAGTTACATCGGCTCCTCAATTACAGCCAATAGAAACTAGATTGGTAATGCTTCAAACAGGAATGCGATCTTCTATGGGGATAAAGATTTTTGGTCCTGATCTTAAGTCTATTCAAAGTTTTGGCCGTTCACTGGAGAAGGAATTGAAAAAAATTGGAGAAGTAGATAAAGCTTCGGTGTTTTCAGATAGAATTGTGGCAAAGCCGTATTTAAATGTAATTTTTGATAGGGATAAAGCTGCTAGATACGGCATTACTATAAATGAATTACAAGAAATTTTAGAATCTGCAATAGGAGGAAAGGTATTGACACAGACAATTGAAGGTAGGGAAAGGTTTGATGTAACGATACGTTACCCACGAGAATTACGGTCTGCCCCAAAAGATTTACAAAATATAATTGTGTCCTTACCGGACGGTAGTTCCATTCCCCTATCAGAGGTAGCGCAAATAAATTTTGAAAAAGGTCCTCAAATAATAAAAAGTGAGGATGGTTTTTTAACCGGTTATGTTCTATTTGATAAAATAGAAGGTTTGGCCAATGTTACCGTAGTAGAAAACGTAAAGAAAATTATTGAAGATAAAATTACTGATGGGGAATTGATTTTGCCAGATGGGGTACGGTTTAGATTTGCGGGAACGTACGAGAATAATCTACATGCAGAAAAGACATTGGCGGTAATTGTACCGTTGGTTTTGTTGGCAATTTTGTTTATTCTATATCTTCAGTTTAGATCATTAACTGTTTCATTAATGATATTTTCTGGTGTAGCGGTAGCTTTTGCAGGTGGTTTTATGATGTTATGGCTTTATGGGCAAGACTGGTTTTTAAATTTTAGTTTTTTAGGCAATAGTTTAAGAAATGTATTTAATGTAAAAACAGTAAACATGAGTGTTGCGGTATGGGTAGGTTTTATAGCTTTATTCGGTATAGCAACAGATGATGGTGTGGTTATTGCAACCTATTTAAAGCAGAGTTTTAAAAAGGTGAAACCAAATACTATAGAAGAAGTTAGGAAGGCGGTCTTAGAAGCTGGTAAAAAAAGGATAAGGCCTTGTTTAATGACCACTGCAACAACATTATTGGCACTTATACCTGTTTTGACTGCCAAGGGTCATGGAAAGGATATACTAATACCAATGGCAATTCCCGGGTTTGGCGGAATGCTAGTGGCGTTGGTGACATTATTGATAGTCCCTGTACTTTACAGTTTTTGGCAGGAATTGAAATTAAAAAGAGAAGTTAAGGAATGATCAGCTTGGATAAATATAAAAAGTATGTATTCTATGTAGCACTATTGCTTGTAGGTTTGCTGTTAGGGTATTTGTTTTTTGGAGAATCAAAAAGCGATAAAACCGCGGTTTCCGTTGAGCACATGGAAGAAGATTCGTATACCTGCTCTATGCACCCTAGTGTGGTAAGTTCAAAAAAAAGTACATGTCCAATTTGCGGAATGGACCTTGTGAAAGCAAAAAATGATAGTAGCCTGGATTCCGATAATCTGTTTGAGATGAGTGAACGGGCCGTAGCGTTAGCAAATGTGCAAACAAGTATAATTGGTCTGGATAGTAAAAATGGAGAAATATCGTTATCTGGTGAAATTACTTCTAATGATAAGACCAATGCTACGCAGACAACCTTGTTTGATGGTCGTTTAGATAAGCTAGAAGTAAATTACATTGGTGAGTACGTAAAAAAAGGTCAAGTGATAGGAACTATTTATAGTCCTGATCTTTATTTGGCCCAAGATAAATTATTGACATCGGCTTCATACAAGGATACTCATGAGAAATTATATGCAGCGGCAAGAAATACATTGGGTCTTTGGAAATTGACAGATCAACAGATCGAGGATTTATTGAAAACAGGTAAACCTATTAAAAATTTTCCTTTGGTAGCGGATGTTTCAGGAACCGTCGTGGAAATTTTGGCATCAGAGGGCAATTATTTCAAACAAGGCGACCCATTGTTTAAAGTTTCTAAATTGTCTACTGTTTGGGGTGTTTTTCAAGCTTATGAAAATCAGATGCCATTATTGAAAATAGGGCAGGAAATAGAAATAAGTTCAGAAGCATTCAAGGGCGAGACAATCCTTGCAAAGATATCTTTTATAGAGCCTATTTTAGATAGGGGCAGAAGAGTGGTATCGGTAAGGGCCAATATTGCGAATAAAGATGGAAAATGGAAACCGGGAATGTTCATTGAAGGCAAGGTTCAAGTGGATAGTGATGATGAACAATTATTAACGGTGCCCAAAAGTGCTGTTCTCTGGACAGGAGAGCGTTCGGTGGTTTATAAAAAAGCCGATGTAGCCAAACCGGTATTTGAATTGTTGCGAGTGAAATTAGGAGGGGTAGTTGGTGATAGCTATATTGTTTTAGATGGTCTTGAAACAGGAGATGAAATTGTAACAAACGGTGCTTTTGTTATTGATGCCGCAGCGCAATTACAGGGTAAAAATTCAATGATGTACTCAAATGATGAAGATTTTCATAAAAAGGCCATTAAAAATAATCATTTGAGTAAGTTGACCAATCAACAAAATGAAAAACTAAAAGAGGCGCTTAATGTGTATTTTAAATTGAAAAATGAATTGGTCAATTCTAACAAAGGGCAAACTATAGCGCTTGCCATAAAATTGAAAAATTCGTTAAGTTCTATAATTGGCAAAAACAACGTAGATAGTGTTTTAAATACCCATTTAGGTGCTGCCGATTCTTCATTGGCACTAATCGTAAATCAAAAAAGCTTAGAAGGGATTAGGGTAGAGTTTAAAAAGCTGTCAGAAGATTTTATAGCAATTTCATCGTATGTGATTGGTTTGGAAAGTCCAATATATGTTCAGCATTGTCCAATGGCCAACAGCAACACCGGCGCAGACTGGCTCAGTTTGGAAAAAGCTATTCAAAATCCATATTTTGGGGATAAAATGCTCACCTGTGGCAGTGTCGTCAAGATAATAGAATAGTTTTATATCAATTCAAGTACGCGCTCTAGTGCCATGCCTCTAGATCCTTTTATTAATATACTTGATTCGGGTTTTAGGTTGTTTTCTTTTAAATACATTTTTAAAGCATCAAAGTTTTTCAATTTAATAGTTTCGGTATCGGTCAAATAAAAATTTTCACCTACTAATAGTATATTTTCAAAGTTTAGGTGCTTGGCTAGATCGGCAATGTTTTGATGTTCTTCTTTAGCAGATGCTCCCAATTCGAACATGTCACCTAAAATTAAAACTTTTTGGTCTTTCTGTAGTGTGTTGAAATTTTCCAACGCCACTTTCATGCTAGATGGGTTGGCGTTATAAGCATCTAGAATAATGTAGTGTCCGCTTTTATTTATTATTTGTGATCTGTTATTGTCCGGTGTGTAATTTTCAATTGCTTCCTTTACTTTGTTTAAACCAACATTAAAAAACTTGCCCATAATGATCGCAGCGCAACAATTGGAAAAATTGTAAGTACCGATCAAATTAGATTTAATAATAATTTCTTCAACTGAAATGGTAACGAACGGTTGTGCTTCTAATAATTCTATATTGTAATATTGAGGGTTTAGTGTGCTAAAACCATATTTTTTGGTATATGAAGAGAGTTTCTCCATTTGTATGGTATCATCAGCATTTAAAAAGACGGATTTTTTATGGGAGGTTAGATAATCATATAGTTCGCTTTTGCCTTTTATAACTCCCTCAACGCCTCCAAAACCCTCTAAGTGGGCTTTACCGAAATTAGTGATGTATCCAAAATCCGGTTCGGCAATAGAGCATAGAAATTCAATTTCTTTTTGGTGGTTTGCCCCCATTTCCACTATGGCAATTTCAGTATCTGCCTTTATATTCAATAATGTAAGTGGTACGCCAATATGATTGTTTAGATTGCCTTTTGTGGCAATTGTAGCGTAAGTAGTGCTAAGTACCGCATTTATTAATTCTTTGGTAGTTGTTTTTCCATTGCTACCTGTAAGACTGATTATTTGCGCTTTACTTTGCTTTCTATGATAATTGGCCAACTGTTGCAATGTTTGTAAAACATCATCTACGATTATTGTTCTTTTATCGACGAAGTATTTTTTTTCATCAATCACAACTAAACTAGCGCCGTTGTCAAGAGCTTGTTGGGCGTAAGCGTTACCATTGAAATTCTCTCCCTTTAAAGCGAAGAAGATATCGTTTTTATTAATTTTTCTGGTATCTGTACTTACTGATGGGTTTGCTAAAAAAGCAGCATGTAAATCTTGAATATTCATAAAATCGAAGATAAAAAAAGCCCCTTAAATAAGGGGCTTTTTTAGTTTGTAAAGAGAAAAATTATTTAGCTTTTTTTCCTCTTACTGTTTTGTTTTTTGTTTTAGACTTAGAGCCAACTCTAGACATAGCACATCTAAAACCAATATAATCGGTAGCCATATATTGTGGCAAATATCTTCTTTGTGCTGGGTCTAACCAGTAAGCTCTATCTCTCCAAGAACCACCTTTGTAAACTCTTACTTCATCATTGATCAATGTAGTTCTATTATTAGAAGAGTCATAATTTTTTACAAGATTTCCTAAAGAATCTCTTTCAACAGAATGCTTAGGAGAGTTGTACATTTTTTTGCTTTCATCTTCCTCTTCGTCATCACTAAATCTGTCATAGAATCTTGAAGAACCGGCATCACCATCTCTATATCCTCTGTTGTCACTAGAAGAGAAGTTTGTTCTTAAATAAGTTTCTTCTTCATCAACGGGTACCATTTTTATTTCACCTGGTAAGTTTACGGCAACAACTTTACCGTTTGGCAACGTATCGTATACTATAGAATCTCTAAGAATATTTACTTTACCATCTTCGCCAATAGCGCTCTTCATATAAATATTACCTCTGTAGTAATTGAAATCACTTACTTCGTCATCTACTATTGGTCTATAAACATCCGCTACCCATTCTGCAACGTTACCTGCCATATCGTAAAGACCTAAATCGTTTGGCTTGTAAGACATAACTTGAGCGGTAATATCGGCACCATCATCTGACCAACCTGCAATTCCGCCATAATCACCCTTACCTTGCTTGAAGTTCGCTAATTGATCACCTCTACCTACACGTTGTCCGTTACGAGTATAATCACCTTCCCAAGGATATTTTTTTCTGCCTCTGTAGTTGTTGTATTCTCTTTGACCAACTTGAGCCTGAGCGGCATATTCCCATTCAGTTTCTGTAGGTAATCTATATTCTGGCATAATAATACCGCTACTTCTTTTTGCAAAAGTAGATGTACTATCTTTTTTCATTTTTCCTTGTAAAGAATCAATTTGTCCGTTATAAACAGATTCTGGTCTGTTTAGGTAAGCTTCTGTACTGAAAGTACCTTGAACTTCACCTGTAGCTGCTTGGTATTTGGCATCTTCAGATAAGTAACCTTCCCTTTCTAACATAACTTCGTTTACACGATCCGTTCTCCATTCGGCAAATTGTGTAGCTTGGATCCAGTTTACGCCAACTACAGGGTATTCTGCGTATGCAGGGTGTCTCAGGTAATTGTTTGTCATAGTCTCGTTAAAGCCTAATCTATTTCTCCAAACCAATGTATCTGGTAAAGCACCAACATAAATATTGGTATACTTAGGATTTTCTGGAGGGTAAACACTCTTTAAGTAATCAAGGTATTCCAAATACATTACATTGGTTACCTCGGTTTCATCCATATAAAAAGATTGAACGTGCTGTGCTGTTGGGGTATTGTTCCAATCATGCATTACATCATCTTGTACCTTACCCTTGGTAAATGTACCACCTTCAACAAATACCAGTCCTGGAGCGGTTTCCTGCTCTTTAAAATCGGTATTGTATTGAAAACCACCTTCTTTGGCATTTATTTTCCAACCTGTAGCTCTAGAGGTATTTTTTCCAGATGAGGATTTAGAACAGCTACTTACTGTAAAACCTCCTACTAATACCGTGCATGAGAGTACAACTTTTATTAAATGTTTTTTCATAATTAGGACTTGAGTTCAATTTACACACTCTATAATAGTTTGGTAGCTATAGAATATGATACTGTAATTTCTTTTAATTTGTTCGTCACTTTCGCTCAATAGAACGGTGTTTTGATGAGATTATTTTACAATTAAAAATAATTTTAAAAATCTCATGGCAAACTGTCAATAAAATTTCGCTCGCTTAAATAGGTAAACGCTGAAAACTATTAATTAGTATGGTTTTGGATAATTCTTTTAGAAAGGATAAACAAGTATATTTTTTTGGGCAAAAACAACCCTCGTAAAGCATGCTAGAAAACTGTGATGGCAAATTCTTACAAAAAACTTGTTGCTGATACAAGATAACGTGAAAAACAGCGTTTACATGTAAAATAATAATTGTAAATATATTTATACGGTATATTTCGTTCTTATTACTAAATGTAAAAATTCTGATGCGAAAAATTTCAATAATTTTCTTTGTATTAATAATAGGTAAGATTTTTGCGCAAGATGGTGATCGTGTAATTACCACGGCTGTACCTTTTCTAACCATTGCGGCAGATGCAAGGTCTGCAGGTATGGGTGATATGGGTGTTGCAACATCCACAGATGCTTTCTCGCAACAGTGGAACCCGGCCAAGTTTGCTTTTGCGGAACAAAAAATGGGAATAGGTGTTAGTTATACTCCGTATTTAGAAAGTATTATTACCGATATTTCGTTGTTAAACGCAAGTTTTTATAACAAATTAAATGAGCAGAGTGCCTTTGCCGTTAGTTTAAGGTACTTTACTCTGGGGGAAATAGAATTAAGACAGTCGTTTGATGATGATGGTTTTGTTGTTAAGCCAAATGAATTGGCGCTTGATGGCTCTTATTCCTTAAAATTAAGTCCAACTTTTTCCATGGCCGTTGGTGGGCGTTTCATTAGCTCAAACTTAAAGTTTCCAGATGCTAATGTAGATTCTCAGGCAGCAAACTCATTTGCTGTAGATGTTGCGGGATTTTATAGGTCTAGAGAAATTGCGTATAATAATTTTGATGGTAGATGGAGGGCAGGTTTCAACCTTTCCAACATAGGTGGTAAAATACGTTATGATGCTGGTGGACAAGAGAATTTTCTGCCTAGTAAATTAAGTTTTGGCGGAGGTTTTGATTTTATACTTGATCAGGATAACGTTATCGGTATAACAACGGAATTTACGAAACTATTGGTGCCAACTCCGCAAGATTTTGACAATGATGGCGATTTGGATGCCGCAGATAGGGATATCTATCAAAATGAAAGCGGATTTAGTGGAATTTTCAATTCTTTTTCTGATGCGCCCGATGGTTTTGGTGAAGAATTAAAAGAGTTTACATGGGCACTAGGGGCAGAGTATACATATCAAGATGCATTCATGCTAAGAACCGGTTATTTTAATGAAAGTGAAGAAAAAGGTTCTAGAAAGTTCTTTACGTTAGGTGCCGGTTTTAAATTTAAAGCGGCGCAAGTTGATCTGTCTTACTTGTTCTCTACATCTCAGGTTAGAAATCCACTGGAAAATACACTACGTTTTTCTCTTACCTTTAATTTGGGCGAAGAGTTTTATAACGATTAATTGAAATGATAGATTTTTATACATATAAAACCTGCTTTGTGCAGGTTTTTTTTTTATGTCCATACGTTTTTTCGCTTCAATTACTATTGGCAACAGGTTTATATTTGTAGATTGAAAAACAAAATAAAAATATGATCAGCCAAAAGAAAATAAGCTTTGATATTACGGTATACGATTCGTTGAGCGAACTTAGTAGCGGAGATCAGAATTTAATGTCCGTTGCCGTAAAGGCTAGAAAAAGAGCTTATGCGCCTTATTCTAGTTTTAATGTAGGGGCATCTGTATTGTTGGAGAACGGTGAAATTATAGAGGGCAATAATCAGGAGAATGCATCATATCCTTCCGGGCTATGTGCAGAAAGGGTTGCGGTTTTCTATGCCGGTTCAAAATATCCTGGCATGAAGATCAAGGCAATAGCAATTACGGCCGCATCTTTAAATCATGAAGTAAACGAACCTGCTGCACCTTGTGGTAATTGCAGACAGGCAATTTCAGAATATGAATTTAGACAGCAAGAACCTATTAAAATTTTATTAATGGGCGAGACCGGCAGTGTAATTGAATGTAATTCTCTTGCAGATTTATTGCCGCTTGGCTTTAATAGCAGCTTTTTAAATTAAGAAAACTTGCAAAAAGTATTGTAAATAAACACGTTATATAGTTTATTTGTTAAGCATATAATTTCTGGCTCGATTTGCTTCTATAATTTTTATCGATTCATTAATATGTGTATTTTTGCTCTTCTTGGATACCTAGGTCATAATGCCTTAGTTACCAAACATAGAATTTAAACCTTTAGTTAAAATTGATGAAAAAAATCACCAAGGAAACGTATTTAAAATGGTATGAGGACATGCTGTTTTGGAGAAAGTTTGAAGATAAATTGGCTGCTGTGTACATTCAGCAAAAGGTAAGAGGGTTTTTGCATTTGTATAATGGGCAAGAAGCCGTATTGGCAGGAGCTCTTCATGCAATGGACCTGACCAAGGACCGAATGATAACCGCTTACAGAAACCATGTTCAACCAATTGGTATGGGTGTAGACCCTAAAATGGTTATGGCTGAACTTTATGGCAAGGTTACGGGTACTTCTAAAGGTATGGGAGGATCTATGCACATATTTTCTAAAGAGCATCGTTTTCATGGAGGTCATGGAATCGTAGGGGGGCAAATTCCTCTAGGTGCTGGTATGGCTTTTGGTGATAAATATGCAGGTAGGGATAATGTTACCTTATGTTATATGGGTGATGGTGCCGTAAGACAAGGTTCATTACATGAAACTTTCAACTTGGCCATGTTATGGCAATTGCCAGTAGTTTTTATCTGTGAGAATAACGGTTATGCAATGGGTACTTCGGTAGCAAGAACTTCTTTTTCTACGGAAATCTGGAAATTAGGTTTAGGTTATGAAATGCCTTGTGGACCAGTTGATGGTATGAACCCTGTAACAGTTGCTCAGGAAATGAGTAAAGCTATTGAAAGAGCACGTAGTGGTGGTGGACCAACTTTCCTAGAAATGAAGACGTACAGGTATAGAGGTCATTCCATGTCAGATGCGCAACATTACAGAACCAAGGACGAGGTTGAAGAATACAAAAAGATAGATCCAATTACTCAGGTATTGGATATAATCAAAGAAAATAAATACGCAACAGAAGCTGAAATCAAAGAAATTGACAAAAAAGTCAAATCAATGGTTAAGGAATGCGAAAAGTTTGCAGAAGAATCAGATTATCCACCGGTAAACCAATTATATGATATGGTTTACGAACAAGAGGATTTTCCATTTGTTCAACATAAATTGTAATTAGATGGCTATAGTAGTGAACATGCCCCGTTTAAGCGATACCATGGAAGAAGGTACCGTAGCTAAATGGTTAAAAAGCGTTGGTGATAAAATAGAAGAAGGAGATATATTGGCAGAAATCGAAACCGATAAGGCGACGATGGAATTCGAATCTTTTAATGAAGGCACATTATTGCATATTGGTATTCAAGAAGGAGATACTGCTCCGGTTGATAGTCTTTTGGCAATTATAGGTGAGGAAGGCGAGGATATTTCTTCTTTGATCAATGGAGGAGGCGGTGCTTCTACTTCAGAAGATAGCTCTGAGGAAGCTTCTGTAACTGAATCTTCTTCTGATGATAATGAGGAGCAAGGTTCGGGCGAAGTACCGGAAGGAGTTGAAATCGTTAAGATGCCGCGCTTAAGTGATACCATGGAAGAAGGTACCGTTGCAAGTTGGTTGAAAAAAGTTGGTGACGATGTTGAAGAGGGAGACATTCTTGCCGAGATTGAAACCGATAAGGCTACAATGGAATTTGAGTCTTTCTACAGTGGTAAGTTATTATATATTGGATTACAAGAAGGCGAATCTTCTCCTGTTGATGCGGTTTTGGCGGTCATAGGTCCTGAAGGAACCGATGTTGATGCTGTTTTGAACAATAAATCTGGTGGAAGTAAAAAAAGTTCTGCTGGTGATACCAAAAAAGAAGAAAGCAAATCTACCGAGACGGCAGAAAAGAAAGAGGTTGCTAAGCCAGTAAACGATGGTGAACGCATTTTTGCTTCGCCGTTGGCTAAGAAAATAGCTGCGGATAAAGGTATAGACTTGGCCAGTGTTTCCGGATCTGGGGATAATGGTCGCATTATCAAGAAAGATATAGAGAACTTTACGCCTAGTGCGTCTACTGCTGCCCCTGCTGCTTCAGCAAGTGTAAAAGTTGATAATGCAATAGCTTCACAACCGGTTTCAATGGCTTTGCCATCTGGTGAGGAGGGTACTGAAGAAGTTAAAAATTCTAATATGCGCAAGGCAATAGCCAAAGCATTAGGAAATTCTAAATTCAACGCTCCACATTTCTATTTGACCATTGAGGTAGATATGGACAATGCAAAAGCTTCACGTGCTCAGATAAACAGTCTTCCAGATACTAAGGTTTCTTTTAATGATATGGTATTAAAAGCTTGTGCAATGGCGCTTAGAAAGCATCCTCAAGTAAATACTTCTTGGAACGGAGATACTACAAAACACCACAAGCATATACACATGGGTGTGGCTGTAGCTGTAGATGAAGGTTTGGTAGTGCCAGTTGTAAAGCATGCAGATTTATTAGGCTTAACTCAGATTGGTAGCGCCGTTAAGGATTTGGCCGGTAAGGCAAGAAATAAGAAAATTGCACCGTCAGAAATGGAGGGTAGTACATTTACGGTTTCTAATTTGGGCATGTTCGGTATACTTGAATTTACAAGTATCATCAATCAACCAAATTCGGCAATACTTTCAGTTGGTGCTATTGTTGAAAAACCAGTTGTTAAAAATGGAGAAATAGTTGTAGGAAATACAATGAAATTAACACTAGCCTGTGATCATAGAACTGTTGATGGCGCTGTGGGAGCTCAGTTCCTTCAGACATTAAGATATTTTGTGGAGAATCCGGTTACTATGTTGGCGTAGAACAGAGATTTAACAATAGAATTAAATAAGCATCCTTTCATCGGGATGCTTTTTTTTATCTTTATACCCTAAATAAGACAAAATAATGAAACATACGTGGTTAGTACTTTTTTATATGTTGATTGTTGGTTGTGGTGGGGCAAAAGTTGATCAGTCAACAGTATTGAACCCAACCAATCCTAAAGGAGTTAAAGGGTCGGTTTTGCAGGAAAGCAAAGATAATGTTCAAGAAAGTAGCTTAGAAAGCGTAAATTCTACAGTAACTCTAAATAATTTATCAAAAGATATTGAGGCGACGATGACTTTCTTGACATCCGATGAATTAATGGGTAGGGATACCGGTAGCAAAGGAATCGCAAAAGCTGCTGATTACATACAAAACGTATTTCAGGACAATAATATTCAACCATATTTTGGCTCGTTCAAAGATACATTGGAAAATTATAGTGATGGTGTAGCATATAATGTTGTAGGTTTCTTGCCTGGAACAGACCCAAAACTTAAAAACGAGTTTGTGATAATTGGGGCGCATTATGATCATATTGGTTTGATCAGTGGAACGGTAGAAGATGAAATTGCAAACGGCGCCAACGACAATGCATCGGGTACTACTACGGTTTTAGAATTTGCAAAATACTTTGGAAAACAAAAAAACAATAAAAGGAGTTTAATTTTTGCCCTTTTTACGGCTGAGGAAAAAGGCTTGGTAGGCTCTAAGCATTTGGCTAAAAAATTAAAAGATCAAAACATTGATCTGTATGCCATGCTTAATTTTGAGATGGTAGGTGTACCAATGATAGATAAAGACCATAGTTTATATTTAACGGGGTATGAGTTGTCTAACTTGGCGGAAGTCAGTAATAAATACGCAGGTAAAAATCTTGTAGGGTTTCTTCCAAAAGCAAAAGAATTTAATCTATTTAGACGATCGGACAATGCA
Organism: Maribacter sp.; assembly: GCA_020629415.1. Classification (GTDB taxonomy): domain Bacteria; phylum Bacteroidota; class Bacteroidia; order Flavobacteriales; family Flavobacteriaceae; genus Maribacter; species Maribacter huludaoensis. Next base: position 39,782 of record JAHDDL010000020.1, read on the forward strand.
CCTTTTCATGATGAATTTAATATACCGTCACAAACTTATAGTTCTTTTGATTTTACCAACTTTGGTGAGTATCACAAGGTAGGGGATGAGGCATCGTTAATGGACTTCAATTTTATGGCTGTAATTGTAAAGGAATCTATACCAATGCTTGAAGGTATTGTCAATGCACAGGTAAAAGAAGTAAAGTATAATTAATGGAATACATTATAGTAACAGGAACCAGTAGGGGAATTGGATTTGAGCTCAGTAAATTATTGGCAGATGCGGGGCATAAAGTTTTGGCGCTTTCTAGAAACGATAAGCCAATAAAGAATCTTGATCATGACAATATTGAAACATTCGCTTTTGATGTATCTTCGATAGAAGATAGAAATAGGTTGTCCGGTTTTTTGAACGAAAAAAATGCCAGTGTCCTGGCCTTGATCAATAATGCGGGCAAACTTATCAATAAGCCTTTTCTAGAATTAACGGAAGAAGAATTTAAGTCTGTTTATGATGTTAACGTCTTTGGCGTTGCGGCGATGACCAGATTAATTATTCCTTTTATGAATAAAAAGGGTCACGTTCTTACTATAAGTTCTATGGGCGGTATACAGGGTAGTTCTAAATTTCCCGGTCTTTCGGCTTATAGCTCAAGTAAAGGGGCGGTGTTAACTTTAACAGAGCTGCTGGCAGAGGAGTTTAAGGAAACCGGTCCTTCATTTAATGCTTTGGCCCTAGGTGCCGTGCAGACAGAGATGTTGGAAGAAGCATTCCCTGGTTATGAGGCTCCGGTAAGTGCTGAACAAATGGCGGAGTATATTATGGACTTTGCCTTAAAGGGACAGAAATTGTACAATGGTAAAATCTTACAGGTTAGCAGTAGTACGCCATAACAATGCAGCAAACATTAGCAAAATATCTTCCAGAGTTAGCGGTTAGTCCTTGTTTTGAGCTAATTAAAGATACTCAGGTGCATTTAAAGATTGTTAATGAACGTGTAACAAGACATGGAGATTATAGAAGAAGAAAAGACGGCAATCATCAGATTACGGTAAATGCTTCTTTAAACAAGTATAGGTTCTTAATAACCTTGATTCATGAAATTGCGCATTTAATTGCCTTTGAAAAATATGGTCGCGCTATTAAGCCGCACGGGGTGGAATGGAAAAAAACATTTCAGCATCTAATGATTCCATTTATAAGGCCGGAAATTTTTCCATCGCAGCTACTACCGTTATTGGCCAGGCATTTTAAGAATCCGAAGGCAAGCAGTAGTACAGACGCTCAACTATCTATAGCTTTAAAACAATTTGATGAACAACAATCGGAAAAAACTTACGTTTACGAATTACCGATAGGATGCGTTTTTCGTATCTATAACGGAAAATTATTTAAAAAAGGAAATAAACGAACCAAGCGTTATGAGTGTATAGAAATATCTACAGGAAGGATGTTTTTATTTCAACCCAATGCTGAAGTAGAATTAATAAAAAGCTGACATGAACAAAAATTATTATGCCGTTTTAATGGCAGGAGGAGTAGGATCAAGATTCTGGCCAATAAGTACAAGTGAAAACCCGAAACAATTTCATGATATGTTAGGTACAGGAGATACCCTTATCCAGAAAACATTTCAAAGGTTAAATAAATTTGTACCTACCGAGAATATTCTAATACTAACCAATGAACGTTATAATGATCTTGTTTTAGAGCAATTGCCAATGGTAAAACAAGAACAGGTAGTTCTTGAGCCTGCTATGAGAAATACGGCACCTTGTATTTTGTATGCTGCCTTAAAAATTCAGAAAATGAATGAAGATGCAGTTATGATCGTAGCGCCAAGTGATCATTGGATCGAAGATGAAGATGCTTTTGCAAAAGATGTTACAGCATGTTTTAAAAAATGCGAAACTGAAGATGTTTTGTGTACATTAGGTATTAAGCCCTCTTTTCCTAATACAGGTTTTGGGTATATAGAGTCTAATAAATCTGATACTGCACCAATAAAAAAAGTAAATCAGTTTAGAGAAAAACCGGATTATGAAACTGCAAAAGATTTTCTTGCCCAAGGTAACTTTTTATGGAATGCAGGAATTTTTATGTGGAGCGCAAAAACCATCGTTAATGCATTTCAAAATTTTCAACCTAAACAATATGCATTGTTCAGAGATGGTTTAGTGTGTTATAATACAGATGATGAAAAGAAATTCATCTCTGAGAACTATCCAAAGGCTGAAAATATTTCTATTGATTACGCAATCTTGGAAAACTCAAAAGCTATCTATGTTAAAGAAGCTACTTTTGATTGGAACGATTTAGGTACCTGGGGCTCTTTATATGATAAGCTTGATAAAGATGATGACAAAAATGCCGTAGTCAATGCAAAAGTATTGTCGCAAGACGCAAGTGGTAACATGATAAGGTCCAAAGCAGGTAAGGTGGTTGTAGTAGATGGATTAAATGATTATATCATAGTTGATAAAGATGAAGTACTTTTGATTTATCCTAAAACAAAAGAACAGGATATCAAACAAGTTTTAAACAAGGTGAAAGATACCTTTGGTGATGAATTCGCTTAAATATGGAGAACAATCTTAATCAAGATAATATTACCCCTACTAGTAATGAAGGTGGTGGTAGTGAAGAAGTAAAAAAAGATTTTCAAGGTCTTTTAGGTAGTGTAAAAAAGTTTCTTTCTGAGTTATTGGATATTAGAACCAATACAGATCAGCAGGCAACAAAAGAAGCTATTATTGCTGATATCCCTTTTAAGGGGCATACTTCTTGGATTCTGATTTGTTCAATATTTATAGCATCTATTGGTCTTAATGCCAATTCTACTGCCGTAGTAATTGGTGCCATGTTAATATCACCGCTAATGGGACCTATTTTAGGAATAGGAATGTCAGTGGCGATCAATGATATAGACACCTTAAAAAGATCATTAAAGAATTTTGCGGTAATGGTAGTTCTAAGTGTCATTACCGCATATTTATTTTATCGTTTTTTTCCGCTTAGGGATGAATCTTCAGAGCTTTTGGCAAGAACCGAGCCAGATATTAGAGATGTTCTAATCGCATTTTTTGGTGGTTTGGCATTGGTGATAGCCCGTGCTAAAAAAGGTACCATAGCCAGTGTTATTTTTGGTGTTGCAATTGCTACCGCATTAATGCCGCCTTTATGTACCGTAGGTTTTGGTTTGGCGATCGGTAATTTTGAGTATGCTACAGGAGCAATGTATCTGTTTATAATCAATACCATATTTATAGCCTTGGCAACCTTCTTGGTGATAAAGCTCTTGAAATTCCCCATGGTGCGTTATGTGAATTCACAACGGAGAAAATTAATAGCTAGGCTTGCTTCTTTATTGGCTGTTTTAGTGATGATACCTGCAGGTTTTACATTTTACAATGTATTTAAAAAATCATTGTTCAATAGAGATGCAGAGTCATTTATTACAGAAAAAATAGAACCTTATCAATTTACCGGAGAAGGTAAATTTCTAAGAGATTTTAGTGAGGTAGTTTATAATGATGATGGTAATTCTAAAATTGAATTGTTCTTTATGGGCAATGAAGGTATACCAGAAAATGTAATTGCTACTTGGCGTACGCAGATGGCAGATTATAAGCAACTTAACGGTACGGAGCTTGCCGTAGTTCAAGGGTCAAGAAGTGATGAGGCAAATGAGCTAAAATACGTAAATGAGTTATATGAATCTCAGAAAAGTATATTGACCAGTAAAGATGAAAAAATTCAGTTGTTGGAAAATGAGTTGATGCGCTTAAACCAAATTTCATCAAATCAAATTCCTTTTAAAGAGATTAGTCTTGAGGCTAAGACCAATTATGAAAACTTGGATCGTATAGGGTATGCTTATTTGATTTCAACAGATTTTACCAAGACCGATAGTATACCTTTGTTTGAAGTAACTTGGAAAAAAGAAGCTAAAAGTGCCGAAACCGTAAAGGATATGGCCAAACTGCAAGAGTGGTTGAGACTGCGTTTAAATAACAAGAATATTCAATTAAAAGAAATGCCCAAAGACTAGTTTTGTTCTTGTATATACATTTGGCGTACTTTCTTAAATAGGTCAGAAGAGTATACAAAGTTGGTAACGGCCTCGTTGTCTGTTTTGAAGATTTCGTTCTTGGAGCCTTCCCACTCTAAAAGTCCGTCTTTAAGAAAAATAATTTTCTCGCCAATTTGCATAACCGAGTTCATGTCATGAGTGTTAATGACCGTGGTAATGTTATATTCTTCGGTAATTTCTTTGATAAGGTCATCAATAAGTATTGCCGTTTTTGGGTCTAAGCCAGAATTAGGTTCATCACAAAATAAATATTTTGGATTCATTACAATAGCTCGTGCAATGGCTACACGTTTCTGCATACCACCGGAAATCTCAGAAGGAAATTTATGATGCGCATCAATTAGGTTTACTCTTTTTAGAACGGCATCTACACGATCCTTCATTTCAGATTTAGACTGTTTGGTAAACATTTCCAAAGGAAACATCACATTGCCTTCAACAGTCATACTATCAAAAAGGGCACTACCTTGGAATACCATACCCATTTCTTGTCGTAAATCGCGTTTTTCATCATCCGTATGTTCAGAATATAATTTGCCATCATAGGCAATACCACCTTCTTCTGGTACAAAAAGACCTAAAAGACATTTTAGAAAAACGGTTTTTCCCGATCCACTTTGACCAATGACCAAATTGGTTTTGCCTTTTTCAAAGGTGGTGGTTATACCTTTAAGAATATGGGCATTACCAAAAGATTTGTGTATGTCTCGCACCTCTATCATTAGCCTAGTAAAAGTTGGGTTAAAATATAATTAAGTATGATGATTACAACACTCGTCCAAACAAATGAAGTTGTGCTGGCCTTACCAACTTCTAAAGCACCACCTTTCATGTAAAAGCCATGAAACGAAGGTATCGTTGCAATGACAAAGGCAAAAATTAATGTTTTTACAAAGGCATATGCTATATGGAAAGGAACAAAGTCTGATTGTAAACCGGTTATAAAATTTTCGCTAGTTAGAAATCCGCCAAAGACACCGGCCATCCATCCGCCAAAAATTCCCACATACATAGATATAGCTATGGCAAATGGGTAAAATAACATGGCAATAATTTTCGGAAAAACTAGATAGTTCAATGAGTTAACGCCCATTACCTCTAAGGCATCTATTTGCTCTGTAACACGCATAGTTCCTATACTAGATGTAATATAAGAACCTACTTTACCGGCCATAATAATAGATACGAACGTTGGTGCAAACTCTAAAATAACGGATTGGCGGGTTGCAAAACCAATGAGGTCTCTTGGAATTAAGGGGTTGGTAAGGTTAAGTGCTGTTTGTATGGCCACAACGGCACCGATAAAAAAGGAAATAAAAATAATAATACCTAACGAGCTAAAAATCAACTCATCTATTTCCTTGAATATAAGTGACTTCATTATTCTCCATTTGGTCGGTTTTTTAAAAACCTCACGGATCATAATTGCATAGCTTCCTACAGATGCTAAATAGTTCATTTATTAAAAATAAAATTCTTACCGTAAAAATAACAATAAAGGACTTGATTTAACCTCGGTTTAATCTTTAAAGGTGTAAATTATTTACATTTGTGCTACAATCCTATCTCAATGAAAATGAAAAATTATTTTGTTGCTTCTTTGCTAGTAAGCACGATGTTGTTTGTTGGCGTTTTAAGCGCTCAAAAGAAAAATAAGGAAAATAACAATGACGATATTTTAAGGGTAAAACCTAAATTGGTTGTAGGTATAGTAGTAGATCAAATGAGATATGACTATTTAACCCGCTTTTATGATCATTTTGGTAATGATGGATTTAAGAGGCTTGTAGAACAAGGTTTTAATTGCAAGAACAACCATTTTAATTACGCTCCTACCAGTACAGGGCCGGGTCATACGTCAGTGTATACGGGTACAACACCTGCTGTGCATGGTATTATAGGAAACAATTGGTACGATAAGGAGATTGATGCCAGTGTGTATTGTGCAAGTGATGATACCTATACTTCAGTGGGCACAACAGCAGATGCGGGAAAAATGTCGCCACATAGAATGGGGGTAACTACTATTACCGATGAGGTACGTTTAAATAGCCAAATGAAGGGCAAGACCATTGCCATAGCATTAAAGGATAGGGGAGCAGTACTGCCGGGCGGGCATACCGCCAACGCCGCGTACTGGTTTCATGGGGCAGATGAGGGTAAATGGATTACTAGTTCCTATTATATGGCGCAATTGCCAAAATGGGTGAACGATTTTAATTCATCTGGTACTGCCCAATCATACAAGAAAGTATGGAATACATTAAAGGATATAAGGGAGTATAAAGAAAGTGGTATAGATAATAATTTTTTTGAAGGCAAATTTGAAGGGGAAACATCTACTTCATTTCCACACAATCCGGCAGAACTTTTAGATAAGAGCAAGAGTTTTGACATTATCAAAGCAACCCCTTATGGAAATTCCCTAACGGCAGATTTTGCCATAGAAGCATTAAAGCAAGAAGATTTAGGTAAAGATGATGTAACGGATTTTCTTGCAGTAAGTTTTTCTAGTACTGATTATGTGGGGCATATGTTCGGTGTAAACTCAAAAGAGATTCAAGATACATATTTAAGGTTAGATGCGGATCTTGCACGATTGTTCAAAGCATTGGATAAACAAGTAGGTGAAGGTGAGTACACATTGTTTTTAACTGCAGATCACGGTGCCGTTGAAGTGCCAACGTATTTGAAAAGTGAAAAAATCCCTTCCGGATATGTAAACGCAGCTGAAAACAAGAAAAGTTTGAGCGAGTTTTTACAGTATAAATATGGTACGGAAGATATAATTAAAAACTATTCTAATGATCAAATATTCTTAGATCATAAAATTGTAAAAAATTTGGATCTTAGTTTAGAGGACGTACAAATTGAAATAGCTCAAGAGGTTTTAGGGTATGAAGCTATTGATAGGGTATATACGGCATCTCAAATGTGGAGCAACAACTATACATACGGCATTCCTTATATTTTACAGAACGGTTATAACCAAAAGAGATCTGGTGATGTATTGGTGGTTCTAAAGCCCGGTTTTATTTCCTATGGAACTACCGGTTCTACACATGGCTCGCCCCAGATATATGATACGCATGCACCGTTGTTATTTTACGGTAAGGGCGTAAAGTCTGGCGCTACGGTAAACAGGACCGAAATTCCTGATATTGCGCCAACCATTTCTGCGCTATTGGGCATATCGTTTCCAAATGGTACAACGGGAAAACCAATAACAGAGGCGCTAAAATAATATGGATGATAGGCGTATAGGTATATTTGATTCTGGTATTGGCGGCACCTCTATTTGGGGTGAAATTCAAGAGCTTTTACCTTTTGAACAATGTATTTATTTAGCGGATAGTAAAAATGCGCCCTATGGTGATAAACCGCCAGAACAAATATTGGATCTAAGCATAAAGAATACCGAATATTTGTTAGCTCGTAATTGTAAATTAATTGTTGTTGCCTGTAATACGGCAACAACAAATGCAATTGAATATTTAAGGGCAAATTATGAGATACCTTTTATTGGAATAGAACCGGCAATTAAGCCAGCTGCCATAAATACCAAGACTAAAATTGTTGGGGTGCTGGCAACAAAGGGGACCTTGTCAAGCAGTTTGTTCCATAGTACATCAAAGAATCATACAGAGGGTATTACCGTATTAGAGCAGCGAGGTACCGGTCTGGTAGAAATGATCGAAAACGGTAATTTGGAAAGCAAAGATTTATATAGATTATTGGAAAGTTATATTAAGCCTATGCTAGAAAAGGGAATGGACTATCTTGTATTAGGTTGTACACACTACCCATATCTTATCCCTATGTTGAAAAAAATGCTGCCAGAAAATGTTACTATTATAGATTCTGGGCAAGCGGTTGCAAGACAAACAAAATCAGTGCTGAAGCATAATGGTCTATTGACCGGTAGTAAATTGTTGGGAAGGCATCAATTTTTTACTAATGGAGACGAACATGTGCTTGCGTCAATATTAAGCGGTTCAAAAGTTGAATATTCGGTCGTTTTTAAAGATTTTTAAGGGCATTCTCTCTTTTTACGTACGTTAAATAGGTAAAAGATAACTCGTGTTTTTCATCTGTTGGATGAAATTCTTGCTGCGTCAGCATCCAATAATTTTCATCTATTTCCGGGAAAAAAGTATCGGCGTCTTCAAAAGTGCCATGCACTCTGGTAAGTTCAATTTTGTCAGACTCTTTTTCGCCTAACTTATATATCTCTCCACCACCTATTATAAATGCAATTTCATTGTCAATCAGATCTATAGCTTCATTTAGGGAATGAACAACAATACACTCATCATAATCTACGGTGTACTTTTTATCTCGTGTTATAATAATGTGGGTTCTATTTGGTAACGGCTTTGGAAAACTCACATAAGTTTTTCTACCCATTATTATTTTGTGTCCAGAGGTTAATTTTTTGAATCTTTTAAAATCATCTGGCAAATGCCAAAGTAAATCGTTGTCTTTACCTAATTCATTATTTTCTGCTGCTGCGGCAATCATTATTAATGTTCTCAAAGTAATTTGTTTTTAGGTTCGGGCTCAATTGCCGTGGGCAATTTTAATTCTTGTTCAATTTCTTTTTCCAGTTCTGCTATACGTTTCTTTTGTTTTTCTACCAATCGCTCACGTTGAGAACGTTCCCAATCATTACCCATGAATTTGTTGGTTACAAAAACATTAAAAATATGCAACACAAATAAAAATCCCCAAAACGTAATGGCCCAAACGAACCAATTATATTCTTGTCCGTATTTTAATATTTTATTGATGAGAACCAAGAAAACGCTACCCACTAAGAATACTACAAAATGTGTGTATAAACGTTTTTTTTGTTTCACTCTTTTTTGAGCATTCTCTAACAGCTCATGCTGTTCTAAATCTAATTTGGAGGTATTTTTATTTCTAGAAAACATACTCTTCCTATCTTTGGCATAAAGATACAGCAAATGTAGTTTACCCTATGGTCAATGGAAAAAATTAGAAAGGAATTCCCAGTTTTACGAAAAGGTATTTATGCGAATACCGCAGTATATGGTTTATTATATGATTCATTGTTAGATTGGCGACAAGAGCATGATTTGGATTTTTTGATCGATGGAAGCGATATGCGTGAACGATCATTAAAAGTGATATCGGAAACGCGTTCTGCTATTGGTAAATTCTTCAATTGTAAATGTGATAATGTGGCGTTGGTCACCAATTTTTCATCTGGTCTAAATATTTTGTTAGAAGGTTTAGATGCGAATAAAAGGGTATTACTTGTCAATGACGATTACCCTTCACTAAATTGGAGTTTTGAAAATAGAGGCTTTGATGTTTCTTACGTATCTATGGCGGTTGACTTAGAAGAACGTATAAATGAAGCGGTTGTCGGTGGGAATATAGATGTTCTTGCACTAAGCCTGGTACAATGGATGGACGGTTTTGCCATAGACCTTGAATTCTTGAAAAAATTGAAAAAGGAAAACCCAGATTTGATTATCATTGTCGATGGTACTCAATTTTGTGGCAGTGCTAATTTTGATTTTGAAAATTCCGGTATTGATGTTTTGGGGGCAAGTGCCTATAAATGGTTATTGGCTGGTTATGGTAACGGATTTATGCTGTTTTCTGATCAAGTTAGGAACTGTTTTTCCATTAATAACATTGGTTTTAATGCTGCCGATGGAGATTATGACAAAAAAAATAACATAAGATTTGCAAAAAAGTTTGAGCCTGGTCATCTATCATCGCTGATATTTGGAAGTTTAAAGTATTCGATAGATTTTTTCGAAAGAATAGGGATGGACAAGATTACGGCGCACAACCATAAATTATCCAAGAAAGCGAAAACCGAATTTGAAAAAATGGGTTTATTATCTGAACGAATAGTACAGCGAAAAGAGCACAGTACCATATTCAATATTAAAGCAGATAACGCCACTTTTCAAAAATTAAAGGATAACGATGTATTTTGTGCCCAACGTGGTGAAGGTGTACGTTTAAGTTTTCATTTTTATAATACGGAAGCAGAGATAGATGCTATCGTCAACATTTTAAAAAATGGGTAAATAGCTATTCGTAATAAAGAAAATTCGTAAGATAAAATTTCGTTGTGTAACTATAAAATGTAGAAAAATTGAGGATTTGATAAAAATGCGTTAAGTATTGTAAATGAGTGTTTTATTGTACTAGTTTTACCTTGAATATTAAATTTGATATCATGGCAATTGCGAAAAAATATTTAAAAACGAAACCAGTATGTAAGGTCACTTTTACGGTGCCTACAGATGATGCAAAGAAAGTAGCCGTAGTAGGCGATTTCAACAATTGGAATGCTAAAAAAAGCGCATTAAAAAAACAAAAGGACGGTTCATTTAAAGGAACGTTTGATCTTCCAAAAGAAAATACTTTTGAATTTAAATATATTGTTGATGGAGAATATGTAAACGATGCAGAAGCGGATCGTTACCAATGGAATGATTTCGCTGGTTCAGAAAATGCAGTTTTAGAATTGTAGAAAAACCGTCTTGATTAATATAAAAAAAAGCCTGCTAAATTTAAAGTAGGCTTTTTGTATTTCTCTGGTATATTTCTTAGGTTTTTTTAAAAACACAGTTTTTGTAACCGTATTCTTGAGATTCGTATTCGGTAGTCATTTGTAATCCCGATTCTTTGGCTAACCACGTTATTATTTCATCGTCATATTTCTGCGAAATTTCTGTATGTATAGTTTCCCATTGATTAAAATTTACGGTTAGGTCAAGTTTATCAATTCTTACGGTTTGTTCAATTTTTGAGACCAAATAACTCTTGGCAGATCCCGTTTCTGGGTTATATACTTCCCAATGTAAAAATTCATCTAAATTAAAATTAGCTTCTAATTCAGAATTTATTCTTGCAAGTACGTTTTTATTGAACGCTGCGGTTATACCTTCTTGGTCATTGTAGGCGTTTAAAATGGTCTGCGGATTTTTTTTCTGGTCAAAACCCATAAATAGCAGATCGTTAGGTTGCATCAGTTTTTGAATGTTTTTCATAAAACCAACGGCCTGATCATGTTCCAGATTGCCAATATTGGAGCCTAGGAATAATATAATTTTTCTGTTCTTTCGGTTATTGATTTCCTTTAGCGCTTCAAAATAGGTGCCTTGAAAAGGCTGAACTTTTATTTTTGGTAATTCATTTTCTATAGAGTTATGAAGTTGGTTCAGGGCATTGTCGCTAATATCAATAGGAACATATGTGAAATCTATGTTCTTGTCACTGAATTCCTTAAGTAGAATTTTGGTCTTTTTGCCATCTCCTGCGCCAAGTTCTATTAAATCAAAAGAGCCAAAACCTGTAAACAGTTCGGTAATTTCTTTTTTGTTGTTCTCCAGAATTTCATACTCACAATCAGTAAGGTAATAGGTAGGCATTGCCATAATATCTTGAAAAAGCTTATCGCCTTTTTTATCATAGAAATATTTTGAAGAAAGATGTTTAGGGAAATCGGTCAAGCCGGTATAAACTTCTTTTTCAAATTCAGTTGAGGCAACCGGTACTAATTTAGTGTCTTGCATAATCTATATGTCGTAATTATTTGGCTAACCTTATTCCGGTGAACTGCCATTTTAATTCTGTTGGGAAAAAATTTCGATAGGTGTGTCTGGCGTGGTTGCTGGGTGTAGCTATGGAGCTTCCCCTAAGTACTTTTTGGTTGACCATAAATTTGCCGTTATATTCGCCCAATGCTCCATCTACTTTTTTGTAATTTGGGTAGGGGAGATAGGCACTTTCCGTCCATTCCCAACGTTGTCCCCAATTAAACAGGTTTTGCGCAGCTTCCCACTCAAATTCTGTAGGTAGACGGCATCCTTTAAATTGCGCAAAGGCAAATGCTTCAAAATAAGAAATATGGGTAACGGGAGCTTGTAAATCAACTTCGGTTAATCCGTTAAGGCTGTAATAATGCCATATTCCGTCTATGTTATGCCAGTATAATGGCGCATTTACCTGGTTTTGCTGAACCCAATCCCATCCGGCGGCATGCCAAAGGTCAAAACGTTTGTACCCGTTAGCATTTATGAATTCAATGTATTCCGCATTTGTTACGAGTTTGTTAGATATTTCGTAATCATGTAGGTATACTTTGTGTCTTCCTAATTCATTATCAAAACAAAAGTCAGTAGAATTGTGGCCTATTTCATAAATGCCTTCGCTCATAGGTATCCAACTTTGAGTGTCTTTCTCGATAGTATGCTCTTTAAATGAGTCGGAGTATTTAGGTAATAACGGATTGTTGCCAAGAATATATTTAATATCTGTAAGTAATAATTCTTGATGTTGTTTTTCGTGATGAATTCCTATTTCAAGGACTTCCAGTAGCTTTTGGTCTTTATTTGAATTTAGCAATCTGTTCATTGCTTGGGTTACGTAAGTACGGTATTCATAAACTTTTTTGACCGATGGTCTTGATAGATTACCGCGGTCTGCACGTACTACACGCTTGCCAACCGTTTCATAATAGCTATTGAAAACAAAAGAAAAATCTTCATCGAATATTTGATAGGATTTGTCATAGACTTTGAGAATAAATTCTTCAAAAAACCAAGTAGTATGGCCCAAATGCCATTTTGGTGGAGAGACGTCTATGATAGGTTGTACCACATAATCTTCAATTTTGAGAGGTTTGCAAATAACCTCGGTATGCTCCCTAGTTTCTAAAAAGAAATCTATGAGCGTATCAGTACTAACCATGAGAACAATTTTATTGTAAGTTAAATAAAATTGCTCAATCGGTTTTAACCTGATAAATTAAGAAATTGATACTATACAGCTACTATCCCCTTAATATGAGGATGCGGATTATAATCCTCTAATGAAAAGTCTTCGAATTTAAAATCGAAAATGTCTTTCACATTAGGGTTTATTTTCATTTTTGGCAAAGCTGTAGGCTCTCTACTTAATTGTAGTTCAACCTGCTCCATATGGTTGTTGTATATGTGGGCATCACCAAAAGTGTGAATAAAATCGCCGGCTTTATAACCGCAAACCTGTGCCATCATCATGGTAAACAAGGCATAAGATGCAATATTAAATGGAACCCCTAAAAAGATATCTGCACTACGTTGGTATAATTGGCAAGATAATTTTCCGTCTGCCACATAAAATTGAAAGAATGCATGGCAAGGTGGTAAAGCGGCTTTGCCGTTAGACACATTTTCTGAAAATGACTTTGATGTATCTGGCAAAACACTAGGGTTCCAAGCGGAAACTAACATTCTTCTGCTATTAGGATTCGTTTTTAGGGAATGAACAACCTCTTTGATCTGGTCAATTTCATCATTGTTCCAATTGCGCCATTGATGACCGTAAACCGGACCTAAATCTCCGTTTTCATCTGCCCATTCGTTCCAAATACGAACGCCGTTTTCCTGTAGATAATTAATATTGGTATCACCTTTTAAAAACCACAGCAGCTCGTGCACTATAGATTTTAAATGTAATTTTTTAGTGGTTACCATAGGAAAACCTTGGCTGAGGTCAAAACGCATTTGATACCCGAACACACTTTTGGTTCCGGTTCCTGTGCGGTCACCTTTTTGGTTTCCTTCAGCTAATACGTGATTAAGTAAGTCGTGGTATTGTTTCATAAAATAGCGCTCCTTGAGTCTTATGGTTAAAACTGGTACGGAGTAATGATTTTGTTCCTTCAAAAATAAAGAAAGATGATATTTTGAACGTAAGATTAACTTATCAGTTATCAATAATTATCAACGACATAATAAGTGTTTCCCTTTTGGGGGCTACGGGGCTTTTTAACCTAAAATCATACCTGCTATGGTTGCAGAAAGCAATGAAGCTAATGAGCCGCCTAAGACTGCTTTCATTCCAAATTCAGATAACGTTTTTCTTTGACTGGGGGCAAGAGATCCAATACCACCGATCTGGATACCTATTGAGGCAAAGTTTGCAAAACCGCATAACATATAGGTAGCCATAATCACAGACTTGTTAAACTTTAAATGTGGTATGGTACTTAAATCTTTAAGTTCTGCCAATTGAATGTAGCCCACAAATTCACTTGCAACTAATTTAATACCCAGCAATTGTCCCATTAGCATAATATCTTCGTTGGCTACGCCAATTAACCACATTAATGGCGCAAACACGGTTCCTAAAATTGCTTCAAGTGAAAATTTGGAATAAGATGTATTTTCGGCTATCCAACTATTTAAGTGGGTCAAGTCTCCTGTCCACTCTAAAATTCCGTTCACCATGGCTATAATTGCCACGAAAACCAATAGCATTGCACCAACGTTTACGGCTAGTTTTAAACCTTCTGTAGTTCCGTTTGCAATAGCATCTAGTACGTTGGCGCCAATTTTTTCGGAAGAAACGTGAACATCGCTATTGACTTCTTCTGTCTGTGGATATAAAATTTTGGATATAACGATTGCCCCAGGCGCGGCCATTACACTTGCAGCTAAAAGGTGTTTGGCAAAAATTAATTGTAGTAATTCATCTTCACCGCCCAAAAAACCAATGTACGCTGCCAGTACTGCACCGGCAACCGTGGCCATACCGCCGATCATGACCAATAAAATTTCTGATTTGGTCATTTTTTCCAGGTATGCTTTAATTAAAAGAGGAGCTTCTGTTTGTCCAAGAAATATGTTTCCGGCAACAGAAAGACTTTCAGGGCCTGAAATACCCAATGTTTTAGAAAGTGCCCAAGCAAGCCACTTTACCACTTTTTGAATTAATCCTAGGTAAAATAATAAAGAAGTCAGGGCTGAGAAAAATATAATCGTTGGCAATACTTGAAAGGCGAATATATAACCAAAGGTACCGGTATCGACAACTAGTCCTTCAAAAAGAAACTTACTACCTGCTCTTGTAAATTCTAAAATACTGACAAAAATTTTCCCAATTTGTTCAAAAACCAATTGTACAAAAGGAATTTTAAGAACACCTATGGCAATTACCAGTTGTAGTGCCAGGCCAATACCTACAGTTTTCCAATTAATGGCTCTTCGATTAGAGCTGAATAAAAATGCCAAAAGTAACAAGACTGCCATACCAAGAATACCTCTACCAAGGCTGTTGATAGAAAATCCTTCACTGGCTTCCATACCCATAACCCCTTCGGTAGCTACATCTTCAACCAAAGTAGTATTGGTCGTGTTTTCTAAAGGAATATTTACGTCTACATCTTGAGCAAAAGTAAGTGAGGTAAGAATTAGTGCAAAAAATAGCAACCATTTGCCCTTTTTCATAAACTGTAATTTAAGATTTAGTTGCGTTTAGAGATTTCATCTCTCAATTTTGCCGCCTTTTCGTAGTCTTCGTTGGTGACCGCTTTTTTTAATTCTGCTTCTAATTCATCTATAGTAAGCTCAGTGAAACCGTCCGTTGCACCAGATTCTATCTCTATAGTTTCCCCTTCTTGCAAAATCTCATCGACCATAATGCTGTCGTCATTATCTTTTTGATGCTTCTCTTTAGAAGAGAACTTTAAGAAAATACCAGCTTTGTCCAATATTGTTTTATAAGTAAAAATGGGAGCGTTGAAACGTAACGCCAAAGCAATGGCATCACTGGTTCTTGCGTCTATAATTTCTTCTATGCCATCTCTTTCGCAAATAATGCTGGAGTAAAATACACCATCTACCAATTTATGAATAATCACCTGTTTGATAACAATATCAAACCTGTCAGAGAAATTTTTAAAAAGGTCATGTGTAAGTGGTCTTGGCGGCTTGATCTCTTTCTCTAAAGCAATTGCAATAGACTGAGCTTCAAAAGCGCCAATGACAATAGGTAACTTTCTATCACCTTCAACCTCGTTCAAAATAAGTGCGTATGCACCGTTTTGAGTTTGACTATAGGAGATCCCTTTTATTTTTAATCGTACTAGACTCATAGGTTTTTAACTAAAAAAGGCTGTTAGAATACTTGGGGCTCCAACTATTCAAACAGCCCTTTAAGGGGCACAAAATAACAAAAAATTAACCGTTTTGTGCTTTAAAATCCTTTAATTTTTCAATCAATTGAGGAACTACTTCAAAGGCATCACCAACTATTCCATAATCTGCGGCTTTAAAGAAAGGCGCTTCAGGGTCATTATTAATGACTACTTTGGTTTTAGAAGCACTTACACCTGCTAGGTGTTGAATTGCCCCAGAAATACCAATGGCTATATAAAGGTTACTGGCTACGGGTTTTCCTGTTTGCCCTACGTGCTCTCCATGAGGTCTCCATCCTAGGTCTGATACCGGTTTGGAACATGCGGTCGCAGCACCCAAAACATCGGCTAATTCTTCGATCATTCCCCAATTTTCAGGGCCTTTCATTCCTCTTCCCGCAGAAACAACGATATCGGCATCGGCAATAGTAGCCTTGCCAACTACTTTATCTATTTCAACGGATTTAGTATCGTTTGTGGCTGCATCTGAAGTAGCGCCTATTTCTTCAACAGAAATAGCGGTTTTGTTTTCATGGGCGCCAAAAGCATTGTTAGATACACCTACTATTTTTATATCGGTATCTATTTGAGTATGGGCAAAACCTTTATTACTGAATGCGGTCCTTTTTACTGTAAATGGCGATGTACTATCTGGAGCTTGAACTACGTTAGGTGCATAACCTGCTGATAGTTTTGCCGATAACAATGGTGCCAAATACTTGGTATCTGTGCTAGAGCTTAAAATAACCACTTTGGCATCTGTACTCTTTACGGCTTCGGCAATGGATGAAGCGTAAGATCCGGCATTAAAAGTTGCCAGTGCATCATCTTTTACGTTTATGACCTTTGAAACGCCATAATCGCCAAGTGATTCGTTTTCGCTGCTATTAAAAGCGATTGCTGTAACGGTAGTGTCCATCATTTTGGCCACTGCAGCGGCATAAGAGGCAACCTCGTACGCATTCTTTTTAAATTTTCCTTGTTCTGATTCTGTATATACTAAAACTGACATCTTTTTTGTTTTTAATGATTACCTATTAAATAGGTTGTTATTAAATGACTTTGGCTTCGTTATGTAAAAGATCTACCAATTGATCCACGCTATCGGCAAGTTTAACTTGACCTTTTGGAGCCGGTTTGTCGAATTTTTTATCTTCGGTGGCCTTGGTCGCATCCACAGGTTCAACAACAGTAAGCGCCTTTTTTCTTGCCATCATAATACCTCTCATGTTAGGAATACGAAGGTCGCTTTCTTCAACAAGGCCTTTTTGCCCGCCCACTACCAATGGTAGGGAGCTGCTTAATTTTTCCTTTCCACCATCAATTTCTCTAACAGCGGTTACATTGGTGCCGTCAATTTCAAGACTAATACAAGAGTTTATGAAATTCATATTGGTCAAGGAAGCTAGAATTCCTGGGACCATTCCTCCATTATAATCAATAGATTCTCTACCGCCAATAACTAGGTCATAGCCACCATCTTTAACAACGGCCGCTAATTGCTGGGCAACGGAAAAACCATCCGTAGGTTCTGTATTGATTCTGAAAGCCTCATCCGCGCCAATGGCAAGTGCCTTACGCATGGTGGGCTCAACGGTTGGTCCGCCAACGGTGGCAATATGCACTGTGGCACCTTGTTTTTCTTTAAACCACATAGCTCTTGTTAAACCAAATTCATCGTTCGGGTTAATTACAAACTGTACACCGTTAGTGTCAAATTTGGTGTCGCCATCTGTGAAATTTATCTTAGACGTAGTGTCTGGTACATTACTTATGCAAACTAATATCTTCATGTTTAAAAAACTTTATATCAATGGTGACGAAGATAGCTAATAAAATCCGAATTTACTATGCATGCATAGTAAATTTTATAACTTTTTTTAAATATTGCATTCTATTTTTTGATATTATATTTCCTATTTTTGCTTGCTTTCTAGCATATAACAAAGAATAATAATAACCATACATGAAAACACTACAATTTAGGCAAGCAATAGCCGAGGCCATGTCCGAAGAAATGAGGAAGGATGAATCTATCTATTTAATGGGTGAAGAAGTAGCGGAATATAATGGCGCATACAAGGCTTCTAAAGGGATGTTGGATGAGTTTGGACCTAAAAGAGTCATTGATACTCCAATATCTGAACTTGGTTTTGCAGGTATAGGTGTTGGTTCTACTATGACTGGTAATAGACCTATAATAGAATTCATGACCTTCAACTTTGCGTTGGTAGGTATAGATCAGATTATAAATAACGCGGCAAAGATCAGGCAAATGTCCGGTGGGCAATTTCCTTGTCCTATAGTATTTAGAGGTCCAACGGCGTCTGCAGGCCAATTGGCGGCAACACACTCACAAGCTTTTGAGAGTTGGTACGCAAACTGCCCGGGATTAAAAGTGGTCGTGCCTTCTAATCCGGCAGATGCAAAAGGCTTGTTAAAAGCTGCAATACGTGATAATGACCCTGTAATATTTATGGAGTCTGAACAAATGTACGGGGATAAAGGTGAAGTGCCAGAAGGTGATTACACTATTCCATTGGGTGTAGCGGATATTCGTAGAGAAGGTAAAGATGTTACTATCGTTTCTTTTGGTAAGATTATAAAAGAGGCGGATAAAGCTGCCGATGAATTGGAAAAAGAAGGAATAAGCTGTGAAATCATTGATTTACGTACGGTAAAGCCTTTGGATTACGAAGCTATTTTAAAATCCGTTAAAAAAACGAACCGTTTGGTAGTTTTGGAAGAAGCTTGGCCGTTTGGTAACGTAGCTACTGAGATTACATATCATATACAGGCACATGCATTTGATTATTTAGATGCACCTGTTGTTAAGATCAACACTGCAGATACTCCGGCACCATATTCTCCTGTATTATTGGAAGAGTGGTTGCCAAACTATACTGATGTTGTCAAAGCTGTTAAAAAAGTTTTATACAAATAAAAGTATACATTTGTAAAGTACCTTAGCTTCTCCGACCAAGTCTGGAGAAGCTTTTTTTATTGGTATGCTACTTACTAAAAGAATTTTATTGAACGACGTTATTTAATGAGAGACATAATATTTGCATTCTTAAGTTTATGCTTTTTCATAGCTCAAGGTCAGACCAAAATAGGGGGTATGGTTATTGATGAGCAAGGAGATCCTGTTTCTTTTGCCAATGTATTCTTTAAAAATTCAACTGAGGGTACCATTACAAATGACGACGGTAGGTTTTATCTAGAGTCGGAAAATGACTATGATACGGTTATCATTTCATTTATAGGTTATACGGATTATGAACTTCAGCTAGATGCTAAAGTGGTTTATGAATTAAAAATAACCATGGTAGAGGCTGCGGAGCAGTTGAATGAAGTGGTCCTAATAGCCGGTAAACAATCTAAAAAGAACAACCCTGCTGTTGATATACTTCGTAAGATATGGGCAAAGAAGCGTCAGAACGGTGTTAGTCAGTTTGATCAATATGCTTTTGAAAAGTATGAAAAGGTAGAGTTTGATTTAAACACTATAGATAGCTCACTTATAAAAAGTAAAGTTTTTAAAGGTCTGGAATTCGTTTTCCAAGATCTGGATACTTCACGCATAACGGGTAAAACATATTTGCCAATTTTCTTAAACGAGACTTTTTCCAAAATTTATGGGGACAATAAGTTAAAGGAAGAGAAAGAAGAGGTTTTGGGAAATAAGAATTCTGGGTTTGAAAACAACCAGGCTATCATAGCGTTTGTGCAAGACTTGTATCAAGAGTACGATGTCTATAACAATTACCTAAAATTCTTCGATAAAAGTTTTACAAGTCCGCTATCAAAAACAGGGGTAGATGTCTATAATTATGCACTTAGGGACAGTGCCTTCATAGATAACAAGTGGTGTTATAATATTGTCTATTATCCGCGGCGTAAAAATGAACTGACCTTTAAAGGAGATTTTTGGGTGAACGATTCTACATGGGCGGTCAAGAATATTAATTTACAAGTTACCAAGAGTGCCAATATCAACTGGGTCAAAGATATCTACATTGAGCAAGATTTTGAGGTAATGAACGATTCTGTTTTTCTTTTGAAGCGCGATTATATGTTAAGTGATTTCAGCTTTAATAAAAAGGAAGAATCTCGCGGTCTCTATGGAAAACGAACCTCTGTTTATGATAACTATGAATTTAATAAAGTACGGCCAAAAGAAGTATATAAAAAGGATAGAAATCCTTTAGATGTTACCCAGATTATAAAAGACGATGCATTTTGGGAAAAGAATAGACTGGAAAGTTTGAATAAAGATGAGCAAGGCATATATAGCTTGCTCGATACCCTGAAAACAGTACCAAAATTTAAAAACTATTACAATTTTGTTAGCATTTTGGGCTCTGGTTATGTAGAAGTGGATAAGTGGAATTTAGACCTAGGTTCTGTATATGACTTCTTT
Source organism: Maribacter sp. (assembly GCA_020629415.1). Lineage (GTDB taxonomy): Bacteria > Bacteroidota > Bacteroidia > Flavobacteriales > Flavobacteriaceae > Maribacter > Maribacter huludaoensis. The sequence goes on from JAHDDL010000020.1 coordinate 60,233, forward strand.
GGATACAATACCGCCGAAGGAGCAAGGATAAGGCTGGGGGCAAGAACGTATTATGGTCAGAACGATCTTTGGCGCGTAGAAGGTTATACGGCATACGGTTTTAAGGACCATAAGTTTAAACATGGTTTGGCCGGTAAAATGCTTTTGGACAAGAATAGTAGATTTATAGTATCGGGCGGAAACCGTAGGGATATTGAACAGCTTGGTGTAAGTTTAACGGCTACAAATGATGTTTTGGGCCGTAGTATAGCATCTTCGTCTTTATTGACCGTTGGTGCAAATAATAGGCTTACGAATATAAATCTAAGTGCTCTGAACTTTGAAATTGAACCGTTGACCAACTTAAAATTATCTGTTGGTGGAACTTTTAGGACATTGAGCTCTGCTTTGCCCAGTGAATTTAGTTTGGACTATGTAAATCCGGAGTCTCCTACGGGTGTATCTTCAGAGATCCGCCAGTTTGATTTTAATGCATTGGTATTGTATACTCCAGGTAAAAAAACAATTGGTTTTGGTGTGGAGCGTAGAGATGTAAATGATACGTATAGTACCATATTGCTAAATTATACGAAGGGAACAAAAGGGGTTTTAAATAGTGATTTTGATTACAGCAAGCTTCAATTTTCATATAGCCAACCTTGGCAACTAGGTGGTTTTGGTAGGTTGTTAAGTACGGTAGAATTGGGTAAAACATTTGGTGAGGTACCGTTAGGGCTGTTAAGCGTAGTGCCCGGTAACCAGACTTTTTTCTCCAATTACGGTACATTTCCAAATTTAGATTTCTATGAATTTGTAACAGATACCTATGCGGCCGTACATTTGCAGCATAATTTTAACGGTAGATTTTTCTCAAGAATTCCTTTTTTAAGAAAATATAATTTGAGGGAGATCGTTGCAATACGTGGTGTATGGGGAGATTTGTCGGATGAAAATATAGCTTTAAGTGCTCCGGCAACTATAAACACTCCGCTAAATGCACCGTCTGATCAAATATATTACGAGTACTCCTTTGGAATAGGGAATATTTTTAAGGTTTTTAGATTGGATTTTAATTTTAGGGGAAATTATCTCGATAATCCAGATGCCAGAAAGTTCGGCGTAACGGGAACTTTTGGATTTGTCTTTTAATTCAATTAATTTTTACAATTATAACTAATAAGTAACGTTTCATAACAAACTAAGAATTTAAACAACTTTAAATATGGCAGCAGCAAAAGGATTGACCTTTGATGTTTTAATAGAAATTCCGAAAGGAAGCAGAAACAAGTACGAATACGACTTCGATTTACATAAAATCCGTTTTGATCGTATGTTATTTTCTTCAATGATGTATCCTGGTGATTACGGATTCATTCCAGAAACTTTAGCATTGGATAAAGATCCGTTAGATGTATTGGTAATGGGTACAGAACCTGTTTACCCAATGACGGTAATGGAAGTAAAACCAATTGGTGTTTTTCACATGACGGATGAAAAGGGACCGGATGAAAAAATTATCTGCGTACCTGTTTCTGATCCAATTTGGAGCAATAACAATGATATAAGTGATTTAAATCCGCATAGATTAAAAGAAATAGAGCATTTCTTTCAAGTATATAAAGATTTAGAGGAGAAAAAAGTAGATACGGGCGGTTGGAGCGATGCTGCGAAAGCGGTAGAAATTTATCACGAATGTGTAAAGAGATATGACGATAGTGAGCACAAAGCGAAGCGCACTTTTATGATATAAATAATATTTTACATCATTTAAGCCACTTTTAATAATAAAAAGTGGCTTTTTTTATTCTATTCTAATTTACTACATTAGTTGATCTAACAACTAACAATGGATTAAATGGAGTCAATGATGATTTACATGCCAATTCTTATGGCAGTACTAGGCCTAGTTTACATGGGCGTAAAAAGATCTTGGGTAATGAAACAACATGCCGGAGATGGAAAAATGAAAGAAATATCGGATTACATTTATGAAGGTGCCTTGGCCTTCTTAAGTGCAGAATACAAGCTTTTGGCTGTATTTGTTGTAATAGTCAGCGTTCTGCTTGCTATTGTTTCTTTTGTAGTACCCACAACACATATGCTAATTGTGGTTGCATTTATTTTTGGAGCTATTTTTTCGGCCTATGCCGGAAATATAGGAATGAAAATAGCCACAAAAACAAACGTAAGAACAACGCAGGCGGCACGTACTAGTCTGCCTAATGCTTTAAAAATATCTTTTGGTGGCGGTACTGTCATGGGGCTTGGTGTTGCAGGCTTGGCGGTATTGGGGCTTACCGTATTTTTTATAATATTCTTTCAGTTTTTTATGGGCGGTGTTTGGACATCGACCATGGATATGACCGTAGTTCTTGAAACACTTGCGGGTTTCTCGCTTGGTGCGGAATCCATTGCACTTTTTGCGCGTGTAGGTGGTGGTATTTATACCAAAGCTGCCGATGTTGGTGCTGATTTGGTAGGGAAGGTAGAGGCAGGTATTCCAGAGGATGATCCCCGTAACCCGGCCACTATTGCGGACAATGTAGGTGACAACGTAGGTGATGTTGCGGGTATGGGAGCTGATCTGTTCGGTTCATATGTTGCCACCGTATTGGCGGCAATGGTTCTGGGAAACTATGTCATAAAAGATATGGGCGGTAGTATTACGGATGCTTTTGGTGGTATTGGACCAATTTTGTTGCCAATGGCAATTGCTGGTGTAGGTATTATCATATCTATTATAGGTACTATGTTAGTGAAAATAAAAAGTAACGATGCTAAAGAAGCTCAGGTAATGGGTGCTTTGAATATAGGAAACTGGACATCCATCATTTTGGTCGCTGTTTCTTGTTTTGGTCTGGTGACGTGGATGTTACCGGAAACCATGAAAATGGAATTCTTTGGCGAAGGGTTGGTAGAAATATCATCAATGCGCGTTTTCTATGCCACTTTGGTCGGTTTAGTAGTAGGTGCCGTAATATCTTCCGTTACGGAATATTATACAGGGTTGGGAAAAGCTCCCATCTTAAAAATCGTTCAACAGTCAAGCACGGGTGCGGGAACGAATATTATTGCAGGTTTGGCTACTGGTATGATTTCTACCTTCCCGTCGGTATTATTGTTTGCGGGTGCCATATGGGCATCATATGCCTTTGCGGGGTTTTACGGTGTGGCTTTGGCCGCTTCTGCAATGATGGCTACTACGGCAATGCAATTGGCTATTGACGCATTTGGGCCAATATCTGACAATGCGGGTGGTATTGCGGAGATGAGTGAGCAAGAACCTATTGTAAGGGAGCGTACAGATATTTTAGATTCAGTTGGTAATACTACTGCTGCTACGGGTAAAGGTTTTGCCATTGCATCTGCCGCTCTAACATCTTTGGCATTGTTTGCCGCCTATGTAACCTTTACGGGAATTGACGGAATCAACATTTTCAAGGCTCCTGTATTGGCAATGTTGTTCGTTGGTGGCATGGTGCCAGTAGTGTTCTCCGCTTTGGCAATGAATGCGGTTGGTAAAGCAGCTATGGAAATGGTGCAAGAAGTAAGACGTCAATTTAAGGACATACCCGGAATTATGGAAGGTACGGGAAAACCTGAATATGATAAATGTGTGGCAATATCCACACAGGCTTCATTGAAAGAGATGATGCTGCCAGGTCTGTTGACTATAGGTTTTCCATTGGTCATAGCATTTGTACCATTAATTTTTGGAATGAACAAATTGGCTATCGCAGAAATGTTAGGGGGCTATATGGCAGGTGTAACGGTATCTGGCGTATTATGGGCAATCTTTCAGAACAATGCCGGTGGTGCTTGGGACAATGCCAAGAAATCATTTGAGGCAGGAGTTGAAATTAATGGGGAAATGACATATAAAGGTTCTGAAGCGCATAAGGCAGCCGTAACCGGTGATACCGTTGGTGATCCGTTTAAAGATACATCTGGACCTTCAATGAATATTTTGATTAAACTTACATGTTTGATCGGATTGGTAATTGCGCCAATATTAGGAGGGCATATAGAAGAAGGTGTAGCAATGGTGAATGATGCACAGGAGGTAACCATAGAAATGAATGTAGAAAGTGCAGATTTGGCGGAAGCTATTGTTACTTATGCTACTACAGTTAATGGTGAATCTGTTACAGAAAAAGTAGTTTATAAGGGTACTAAGGCAGAAGTAGAAGCTCAATTAAAAGCTTTTGAAAATGCTACCCTTAAGAAAAAGGGTACGGCTACAGAAATAACCATAGAAAAAATAGAGATCAATAAATAGTAGTTCTGCGCTTAGAATATGAGAAACCATCAGCTTAGCTGATGGTTTTTTGTTTTTACAACTATTGTAGCTCAAATGTAATTGGAATTGCAAAAGAGACTTTTACAGCAGAACCTCTCTGTTTACCGGGAGTCATTTTAGGTAGTTTTGATAAGATTCTTACGGCTTCTTTTTCTAATACATCATGTGGACCTCTTTTTTGAATAGCTCCAATAGTACCATCGTTGTTGATCATGAACGTTGTATTTACTCTACCTTCAATATTCATTTCTTGGGCTAGTTCTGGATAACGAAAGTTTTTGCGAATATGTTTTTGCATCATATCATTAAAACAGGCCCTTTTATCTTTTTCATTCTCACAACCAGGGAATACAGGAACTTCTTCAATAGTAATCCAATTTACTTTTACTTCCTCAGGCACTTCTTCAACTTCAAAGTCAGATATGTCTACAACTTCGGTGTCTGGTGTTATTTCAATGGCGATAACTTCAGTTTCTTCAATAGGATCATCATCTTCAATAATTTCTATCTCTGTTGGTAGAACTGGTGGTTTTGGCGGTGGTATAACTTCTAATTGAAATATAGGGGCATCTTCTTCTATAGATGGGTCAACATCGTTCATGCTTATGTCAATCTCATAGATTGGGTCAAATGATTTCCATTCTAAGGCAGTATATACCATAGCTAATACTAATAGTAGTCCGACAACAAAGAACAATCCGCTCTTTTTGTTCAGGTCTTTTTGTGGATTTTTTTTTGGTCTCATAATGTTTAAATTTTAGACTTGCGTACAGAAGTGGGTTATTGTTCATTTTTGCTTGTCTAAAATTATGATAGTACTATAGGTTATAAAACGAGTAATGAGTTAACGCTGCTTTTGAGTGAGTGAAACTGACTATCACTAAAATGCAGGCGGCGAATGGATGATAATGAACGATTAATTCGATAATTCTTAAAATAAAAATTTTAAACGTTGTTGAAAGACCGTAATTTTAAGCCATGGGTATTTTTAAGAAAGATAAACTTCAGATTATTAATTTTCAGTCCTACGGCAGCGCCAATCGTTTGTACGTAAGGGGTAGGGCTATTGAAGACGAAAATATCGATTTGGATCAAAAAGGTTTTTTTAATTTGATTAAAAATACATGGAAACGTTTTGAAACCGATGAAATAAAAAACGCACCTTTAAAAATAACTTTTTCGAACGGTGAAACCGTTGAAGGTAGTACTGATGGTGATGGCTATTACTTAATTGATAAGAAAATTGAGGGGCTTCAAGATTTGGCAAATGACGAAGGTTGGGTCAAATTTGAGTTATCGTTTGGTAATACCAAACTGAAAAGGGAAATTCTTTTGCAGAATAGGTTTCCGGGTGAAATGTTGATTCCATGTGAGCAAGCAAAATTTGGAGTCATCAGTGATATTGATGACACTATTTTGCACACTGGCGTGGTGTCGTCCCTGAAGTGGAAAGTCATTTTAAACACCATGTTCAAAAGGGCGACAAAACGTTTGCAGTTAGAAGGCGCATCTGATTTTTACACAAAGCTTCATCAAGGTAAAACAGGTAACGAAGCAAATCCTATATTCTATGTTAGTCATAGTCCATGGAATTTGTACAGATACCTTGAGCTCTTTTTAAAGACCAATAATTTTCCAAAAGGTCCGGTTTTGTTGCGTAGTATGGCGAGCTTTAAAATGAGAAATAAAAGTGACGAAAAGCCGCAAAAACAAAAGGAGATCAGTAATTTATTAAAGTTCTATCCAGATTTACCTTTTATTCTCATAGGGGACAGTGGTGAAAAAGATGGTGATATCTATCAAGAAATATCTACACTGTTTCCTGGTAGAATTAAAGCCATTTACCTGAGAAGTGTAAATCATTCCAAACGTATGGCAAGAATAGAAAATCTGTTTGCGGATTTTAAGGATATTCCTTTTTTAATGGTCAATAAAACCGAAGAGGCAATAGAACATGCCAAGAAAAACGGATTTATATAAGTATTATTCGCGTTTAATATTTGCAATCGGTACCCATCGGTTACTATCAAAATCATTTAGGGCATTTACTAGTTGAAAGCTATCAAAATCAGGCAAGTCAGATTCTAAAACTCTTGTTTCTGTAATCTTGTTTTCATCCAATAGCCTAGCTCTGCAAGTGCCTTCAAGTAAAGGTGTAGATGGGGTTATGATAACCTTGCCATCTAAAAATAGAATGTTGGCATAAGAAGTATCCGTAACAAGGCCGTTTTTAATTATTAGCACATCATCAAATTCTCCTCTTGTATTATAAAGATTGTTCAGTTTTTTACGGTTGTTTCTTTTTACGTTATACGAGATGGTGTCGTCATTTACTAATTTAAGCGACGTGGGTATACTATTTTTATATTCTGAAAATGAGAATCGGGTGCCATCTTGTTTATAGCCAATACGCAATTTATATTTTAGGTTGTTATCTAAATTAGTCAAGTGTATGCCGTCGAATAGACCATATGTAGGATGTGTTTTATACCGTTGTATATAAGACCTTCTAAATCTAGCTTCGTGATAGTCCGCGTTTTTAATTTGGCTATTTTCTATACAGACAGATTCAAATAGTGGGTACATATATTTTTTCTAAAAGTTCTTGGTATTCTTCTTCAAGCTCGCTTAGGTGGGTAATTCCACCGCCACTTTTGTAAATAAGACTACCGTTTATTCTTTCAATAAATCTAATACTTACGGCACTATCTATATTTTGTCCATCAAACACACCGAATATTCCGGTATAAAATCCTCTTGGTGAAATTTCAGCCTTTGAAATGATTTCTAAAGTTTTCTTCTTGGGAGCTCCACTTATTGATCCCGCGGGCAGTGTCTTTAGTAATAAAGAGGCGAATTCATTTTTCCAATTTTTGGGTAATTCCCCTTGTATTTCTGTACTGGTCTGCAATAACTCTTGATTGCCTTTCTTAATTTTATCTACGAACCTAAATTTGTTGACCCTTACTTTTTTGGCAATCATAGAAAGATCGTTTCGTATAAGGTCTACAATGGTATTATGCTCATATAATTCTTTTTTATTGGAAAGTAGAAGTTCTTCAGCATTGGGCACATTGCTATTAATCGTACCTTTCATAGGATAGGAAAAAATGTTTCCATCTTTTACCTTTAAATAGCATTCGGGAGAAAAGACTACAAATTTGTCTTTATATAAAAGTTTATAAGGTGCATAGGCTTTTTGGTAAATATCATCTAAATCTACAGTGGTATCAAGTGCGGTAGGAAAGGTGAGGTTGAGTAAAAAGCTATTGCCTGTATTTAGTTCATGCTTAACGGTCGTAAATGCCTTCTCATAAATTTCTTTGGAAACCAATGTAGGGTTTAAATCAAAATTGGTGTCTTGGGCTGTGGTTTTGGTAAGGGTTTTATCGTTACCAATACCTCTAATATTGAAATAGATGTTTTGTTTTGCCGCTTCTTCAAACGTAAATGTCTGTTTCGTTGTTTTGTCGAAATCTATGATAAATAAAAAGGGAACTTCATCTTGAAGAAAGCGGGTAACTTTATGTTCAAAATCTTCCAATAGTATCGGGCTTTGCAAAAATGAACTTAAAATAGACCGTTTATTTGGGCATCTATTTTATTGAGAATGCTTCCTAAATCTTCAGGGCTGTCCACAAAATCTAGATCATCGACATCGATAATCAATAAATTGCCTTTATTATAACCATGTATCCAAGCCTCATAACGTTCGTTCAAACGGCTTAAATAGTCAATAGAAATCGTATTTTCATATTCCCTACCTCTCTTATGAATTTGTTTTACCAAGTTAGGTATAGAGCTACGCAGGTAGATAAGAAGATCAGGTGGGTCAACCAAGGTCTCCATCAATTCAAACAAACTAGCGTAGTTTTGAAAATCCCTATTGGTCATTAAACCCATAGCATGTAAGTTGGGAGCAAAAATATGGGCATCTTCATAGATGGTTCTATCTTGTATAATTTCTTTGCCGCTTTCTTTTATTTGTAGAATTTGTCTGTATCTACTGTTTAAGAAATAAATTTGTAGATTAAAACTCCAACGTTCCATTTGGTTGTAGAAATCGTCTAAATACGGGTTTTCTACTACGTCTTCAAAATGAGGTTCCCATTTATAATGTTTTGCAAGTAATCTGGTTAGGGTTGTTTTCCCGGCACCGATATTTCCGGCAACTGCTATGTGCATAGAATTAAATTGATTAATGGTTGTGTTCTTATTACCGAATAAGATTCGATGGTACAAGATACAAGATAACTACAGGAAGTAAAAACATATTTGTAGTATGGTGTAAAAATAATTGTTCCGTTCGGTTATTCCTTAATAAAGGGTGAAGCTAAATTGATAGGTCAGATGATTCTGATACTAGAATTTATATCTATTTTTTTATGGAAAATAGTCGTTTAGGATTTTAAGGTAAACAGGTGAAGTTGTTTAATGATACTGTTTCAATTGTTGATAGTGCAGATAAACCATATTCTTGATTGTAACGGTATTTTTCTAATTGAGCTTAAAAGTACTTTACATTTAAAAAATCGATAACAATTATATATCTCTAGCAGAAATGATCAAATTTTTTAATTGGGTCAATAAATAACATCATATTAAGATACGGAACAGAACATTTTTTCTATTTTTGCATCTGAATTTAAAAAAAAAAAGAGGAGGGATTTGACTGATTGCAACCTCTGTTTTAACCTTAGGGTATAAAGCGAAAAAAATGCTAAAGCAGTTGATGTAGATTCATTTCGCATCATACTTCTTTTCGGCATTCATACAAATCCCTTCATAGAATAAAAAATTTGTTATGCCATATTTATTTACATCAGAATCTGTTAGTGAAGGTCATCCGGATAAAGTTGCGGATCAGATCAGTGACGCCTTATTAGATCATTTTCTTGCTTTTGACCCAGAAAGTAAAGTTGCTTGTGAGACCTTGGTAACTACCGGTCAGGTAGTTTTGGCGGGAGAAGTTAAAAGTGATACTTATTTAGATGTACAGAACATTGCTCGTGAAGTCATCAATAAAATAGGTTATACTAAGGGTGAATATCAGTTTAGCGGAGATTCTTGTGGAGTTATTTCGTTGATCCATGAGCAGTCTCAAGACATTAACCAAGGTGTAGACCGTGGAGCAAAGGAAGAGCAAGGGGCTGGTGATCAAGGTATGATGTTTGGCTATGCAACCAGCGAGACCGAAAATTACATGCCTTTGGCGTTAGATATTTCACACAAGATTTTGCATACCCTCGCAGAACTGCGTAGGGAGGGTAAAGAGATTTCTTATTTAAGGCCAGATGCTAAAGCGCAGGTTACCTTAGAATACTCAGATGCAAACGAACCTATACGTATTGATACGATCGTTGTATCTACACAGCATGACGCTTTCGATGCCGATGATGAAAAGATGTTGGCAAAAATCAAATCTGATATTATCTCAATTCTAATACCACGGGTAAAGGCGCAATTACCGGTAGAGACCCAAAAATTGTTCGATGATCAGATCAAATATCATATTAACCCAACAGGTAAATTCGTAATTGGTGGACCACATGGTGACACCGGTTTAACGGGCCGTAAGATTATTGTAGATACCTACGGAGGTAAAGGAGCTCACGGTGGTGGTGCTTTTAGTGGTAAAGATCCAAGTAAAGTGGACCGTAGTGCGGCATATGCGGCACGTCATGCAGCAAAAAATTTGGTTGCTGCAGGTGTTGCTACGGAAATTTTGGTACAGGTAAGTTATGCCATTGGTGTAGTAGAGCCAACCTCTATCTTTGTTGATACCTATGGTACCTCTAAAGTGAATTTAAGTGATGGTGAAATTGCAAAAAAAGTGGCTGAGCTTTTTGATATGAGACCTTTTGCCATAGAAGAAAGATTGAAGTTGAGAAATCCTATTTATTTGGAAACGGCCGCTTACGGCCATATGGGCAAACAGCCCACTAAGGTAACAAAGGTTTTTGAATCGCCTTACAATGGTCGTATTGAAAAAGAGGTAGAATTGTTCACTTGGGAAAAATTAGATAAAGTAGTTGCTATTAAATCAGCGTTTGGTTTGTAGATAATACTTAAGTTTCGGTAATTAAAAAGCTCCTTTTAGGGAGCTTTTTTTATTTATCATTTTTTTACACAAGCCAATTAACACTGCTTGACAACAAAAAATATAAGTTTGACCACAAAATCTATTTTGTAGGAAAAAGATTACATATTTTTGAAATGTAATAATTAGAGAATCCCAAATCTCTCCACCTACAAAAGATGAAATATATAACTATAGTACAAACAAAATTTGGACAGCGTATAGTACAGGTTGAAGCCCCAAAAGTCAGCTTGTTTTTAATCCTGTTTAGAAGTGTTGAATCTTTAAAAGATCTATTTAAATAATAACTTAACCTACTATTGCCATGTCAAAAACCCACAAAATTGTTGTAGCCATTTTGGCTTGCCTAGCATTACAATCTTGCTCAAAAGATACGGATCTTATCTCTGAATATGTTGTTCTTGATGCGTCAAAGAATGGGTACCGTACCCTAAAAATCAGTGTAGACATTGATTTGGAAAAATCTTAAAAAACTGTTGCATTAATTCCTTTTTCTGATTAAATTCCATGCCACTAAACACTAACCAAATGAAAAAAGAATTACTCCAAGAAACTACTGTTCAAGAATATAAAAGCGATTTTTTCTCGGGTATACTTATGCTTGTTAGAAAGTTGTTCATGATATGATCTTGTGCGTTATTGCTTCATAAATGCCATCTAAGGGTGGCATTTATAAAGCCTTTTTCATGTTATCTTCTTTTTTTTACTTTGATGTATTTCTTGAATTATCCCGCAACTTGGTAAGTGGCTACCAAGGTTTGGTTACACGTCAAAATTATATAGGTAAACAAATTTTTTAGTCTTCAAAAATCGGGTAAACTTTCTTAGTTTTAAGAATTCAAATTTTTAAGACATGCCTAAGTTTACCATCAAACAATTCTTTACGTTCATTTTACTAGCTACAGTTGTTGTTTCCTGTAGAAAAACAACACAAAAAGTAGCCGATGCCGAGGTTTCTGATACCTACGTAGAGGATAACTACACTAAAAAGGAAGTGGATATTGCCATGCGTGACGGTGTTACGTTACATACCACTGTTTATTCGCCAAAAGACACTTCAAAAGAGTACCCAATTATAATGCAAAGAACCCCGTATAGTTCTCAGCCTTACGGAGAGGGTAATTTTAAAACAAAGATCGCGCCCAACATTCATATGATGCAAGACGGCTATATTGTAGTCTATCAAGATGTGCGCGGCCGTTGGTTAAGTGAAGGGCATTATGAAAATATGCGCGCCTATAATCCCAACAAAAAAACGGAGCAGGATATTGATGAAAGTTCAGATACCTATGATACTATTGAGTGGTTGGTCAATAACGTAGAAAACAATAACGGTAATGTAGGTATTTGGGGAATTTCTTATCCTGGCTTTTATTCTACCTATGCCGTGGTAGATGCGCATCCGGCATTAAAGGCAGCATCTCCACAGGCAAGTATTGCCGATTTCTTTTTTGATGATTTCCACCATAATGGAGCATATTTATTGAGTTATTTTAGGGCTACTTCATTGTTTGGTACGCCAAGACCAGATGGAGATAAACCTATAGATACGGCTTGGTATACATTACCTGATTTACCAACTGAAGATCAATATCAATTCTTTTTAGATGAAGGACCGTTAAAGAACTTAGATCGATTTTTTGAATACGAAACAGCTGATACCCCACGTATGGCAAAGGAGGGCGTAACCGATGATTATTTCTGGAACGAACTTAAAGAGCATCCAAATTATGATGAAATGTGGCAGAGCAAGGGCTTGATCCAACATTTAAAAAATGTAAAGCCAACGGTGGCCACCATGGTAGTTGCGGGGGAGTTTGATGCGGAAGATTTATACGGACCCTTAGAAACCTATAAGAATATAGAAAAGTACAATGCCGATAATTATAATACCTTGGTTTTTGGACCATGGGATCACGGCGGATGGGCACGTAGAAAAGGTCAGAATACTGTGGGCAACTATTATTTTGGCGATGGAATTTCTGAATTTTTCCAAGAACATATAGAAACCAAATTCTTTGATCATTTCTTAAAAGGTAATGGCGATAAGAATAGCGGTTTACCGGAAGCCTACGTTTTTGATACCGGTAGAAAAGATTGGAAAACCTATGATGCCTGGCCACCGGCAGGAGTAGTGAAAAAGGATATGTATTTATCTTCAGATCAAGAACTGACTTTTGAGCCAAAAGAAGTGGAAGAAGTGAAGTTTATCAGTGATATTAAAAAACCGGTTCCATATTCAGAAGATATTAAAACAGTATTTACACCAAGAAAATATATGACAGATGATCAGCGTTTTGCAGCTCGCCGTGGTGATGTCTTGGTGTTTGAAACTGACGTTATGCAAGAAGATTTGACCTTGGCGGGTGATATTTTGGCGAAGCTAAAAGTTGCTACTACGGGTACCGCTGCAGATTGGATTGTAAAAATCATTGACGTACACCCAGCGGATGAACCTGCTTATGAAGGTATGCAAGACCACTTAAAAATGAGTAATTATCACTTAATGGTACGTAGCGAAGTATTGCGCGGGCGTTTTAGAAATAGTTTTGCTAACCCAGAACCGTTTGTGCCAAATGAAAAAACAGATGTAACCATTAAGTTGCAAGATGTATTCCATACTATTAAAAAAGGTCACAAATTACAGGTGCAATTACAGAGTACTTGGTTTCCGCTAATAGATTTAAATCCGCAGACCTATGTAGATAATATTTTTGAAGCTGA
>JAHDDL010000021.1 GCA_020629415.1 Maribacter sp.
ATTTTCAACCGAAACTGTTTGTGCATAAGCACTCTGTGAAAAAGCACCTAAAAAAAGGAATCCGAAAACGAAAAGGAATTTCTTAAAACTTCTTTTAAAATTAAGAGTCAAAAAACTATTATATACACTTATTTTCATAGCATTCTTTATCATACCCTGCAGTGTGATTGGAAAAGTTCTAAATCCGCAACCAAAAAGAGGGTCTCAATATTACAAAAAAATCAAGGTAAACCGCTCAGAAACAGTTGAAAAAAGGATTTATAGGTTAAATGGTAATATTAAAGAAACATTGGTTACTCTGCCAGCTCTGGGGCTTGTGTGGTAACACTTGGCTCAATTTTTCTTACCAAACCTTGTAATACCTTACCTGGACCTATTTCAGTAAAAACCGTAGCACCATCCTTTACCATTTGCTGAACACTCTGCGTCCATTTTACAGGTGCTGTCAATTGCAGCATTAAATTCTTTTTAATTTCCTCAGCATTGTTAACCGCGGTTGTCGGTACATTTTGATATATTGGACAGCTAGGTGTTGAGAACGTAGTATTAGCTATTGCAGCAGCTAATTCTTCTCTAGCAGGCTCCATCAGCGGCGAGTGGAATGCTCCGCCAACAGGAAGCATCAAGGCACGTCTAGCACCTGCTTCTTTTAGTTTTTCACAAGCTTCTTGAACTGCCGAAATTTCACCTGAAATCACCAATTGACCGGGACAATTATAATTTGCAGCAACAACAATTCCCGAAATATCCGCACAAACATTTTCAACAACAGCATCTTCCAAACCTAAAACCGCAGCCATAGTAGATGGTTTAAGTTCACAAGCTTTCTGCATTGCCAAAGCACGTTGAGATACCAATCTTAAACCGTCTTCAAAACTTAATGTATTATTTGCCACCAAGGCAGAAAACTCTCCTAAAGAATGACCCGCAACCATATCTGGCTTAAAAGCTTCTCCCATTACTTTACTTAAAATAACGGAATGTAAAAATATTGCTGGCTGTGTAACCTTAGTTTCTTTTAATCCTTCGGCAGTGCCCCTGAACATTACTTCTGTAATGTCAAAGCCCAATATTTCATTTGCCTTTAAAAATAACTCTTTTGCAATAGGATATTTTTCATATAGATCTAAACCCATTCCAACAAATTGAGCACCTTGCCCAGGAAAAACGTACGCGTTCATAACTTTTAGTTTTGGTGGCTCAAAAGTACATAATTTAGATAGATTGCAACAAGTAATTGGTTTTTTGGGTCAACCTTTACTCCTTAAACCAACCGGAATACATAGTATATGCCTCGGCAATTCTATTAATTTCCCCAGAACTTAATTCTGGACTAATGTCTTTTATTTTCTTAGCAGGCGTACCGGCAAAAATACTTCCAGACGGTACATGCGTTCCTTTTGTAAGCACAGCTCCGGCCGCAATTATACTATTACTCTCTACAACACAATCATCCATTATAATACTTCCCATACCTACTAACACATTATCATGAACAGTGCATCCATGCACAATGGCATTATGCCCGATCGATACATTATTACCGATCGTAGTAGGAGATTTTAAATAGGTACAATGTATTACTGCGCCATCTTGCACGTTAACCTTATCACCCATTTTAATATAGTGCACATCGCCACGTAATACAGCATTAAACCACACGCTACATTGCTTACCCATAGTCACCTCACCTACTATAGTTGCATTTTCAGCAATAAAACAATCTTCACCTATAATAGGTTCTTTTCCTCTAACCGCTTTTATCATTGTATTTCGTTTAATTAAAATAAGATAGAAAATCTTTCTTTTTAGAAGCGGATACCATTACTTCTTTTCCGTTGGACATTACCACACTACCACCTTTTCCTTTTCGATACTTCACCACCTCGTTCACATTTACAAGAAAAGATTTATGTACCCGTGCAAAAGGATAATCGTTTAAGGCATCTTCAAAATACTTTAAAGTTTTGCTTACCAGTATTTTCTTATTTGAAAGATAAATCTCCGTATAATTGTCATCTGCTTTGCAATATAATATTTCGGCAATATTCAATACTTGAAATCCGTCTTGCTGGGGCAATGTCAACTTCCCTTCTACTCCGTTAGATTTAGTACTTAAAACCTCTCCTTCTAAACTTGCTTCTTTCTCTCGTACACCTTCCACATACTCCACGGCATTTATCAACTCATCTATATTTATAGGTTTCGTTAAATAATAAGCGGCATGGTTATTCAATGCATCTTTAGCATAGTGATCATAAGCCGTGACAAAAACAGTTTCAAAAGTTCTATCTGGTAACTGATCCAGTAAATCAAATGCATTACCAAAGGGCATTTCCACATCTAAAAAAACCAGATCCAAGTCATTTTCCGCAATTAAGACCAGCGCTTCCTTAATGGACGAAGCCTCGCCTATTAAATTTACGCCAGGGCAATATTTGGCAATATAATTTCTTAATATCTCACGGCTGTTTGCCTCATCTTCTACTAAAATTGCATTTAAGCTCATTTTTCTCTTTTTAAAATGAACAGGACCTTAGTTCCTGTACCGTCTGACTGCAAATCTGAAATTTTGATATCTACTTTATCTGTGTACATATCGTTCAAAATAGCCACACGTTTTTTAATAATGCCCATTCCCTTAGACTTCTGCTTACGCTGGTTTTGGGTCTTGATCTCTGCAGATTTCTTTCTACCTATACCATTATCGGTTATTGTAATAATTATGGAATCTGCCGTATTCTCTTTTATGGTCACCAGTAATGCTCCTTTTTCTTCCCTATATCGCAATCCGTGCCAAATAGCATTTTCTATATAGGGTTGCAATAGCATGGGCGGAATTTGAAATTTGGAGACCTGTACGTTCTCATCAACATGTATTTGATAATCGAATTTATCTTCAAAACGAGAGTGCTCCAGTTTTATATACAGTTCCAACTGATGTAATTCTTTTTCCAAGGGAATAAAATCTTCCTCGGAGTTCTCAAGAACGGAACGCATTAACTTAGAGAAATCACTTAAATATCTATTTGCACTGCGTTCATCACTTTTTGAAATAAAATTATTTACTGAATTCAATGCATTGAATATAAAGTGCGGATTCATCTGCGACCTCAACGACTTTAGTGCCAATAAGTTATTTGCCAGTTTTTGTTGTTGATTGCTACGATAAAAGAAAAAAGCGGCCAACAAGGTCAATAGCAATCCAAATATTAATGAATAAATTACTAACTGTTGTCGCTTATTACTTTCTTTAACCAACTCTTGCTCAGTTAAGGCAAGGTCATATTTACTTTGAGACAATTCTCGCTCCTGCTCTAGTCCGGTAAGTCTATTTTGTGCATTGGATATTTCCCTATTAAAACGATTTGCCCTAGAAATCTCCTGTTCCTTACGGACGTACAAAGAATCTACCAATGCCACATAGGTTTGGTAGGTATCTAAAGCTTTGGTAAAATCGCCTTTAACTTTGTACACCTCCGATAATTTTCTGGTAGCATCTTTCTGCACTACCAAATCATCATCTGAATCTGCTTCAACAATACTCTTCTCCAAAAAAGGTATTGCCTCATTATACTTGTCTTGAGAAATATAGGCGTTTGCAATTTTGTAATTTATACGCTGAGAAGTTATAGTGTCCCCAAGTTCTAATTTCTTTACACCAGCATTTGGAGAACTAAGCTTTTTTAACTCTTGAAGACTGCTTTTACGCATATTAATTTCTTCATTGAACCTACTTTTGGTATTATAAAAATCCGCTACTTTTTCTTTCTCCTGCAAAGCCCTTTTTGGGGCGGATTGCGTTGCAAGCTCCAAAGAGTTATCGTAATAAGCTTCTGCTTCCATATTCCTGTCACCTAAAGAATATGTATCTGCTATCTTAGAATTTAAATCGATCATTTTTGAAGTAATCTGATTCTTATCTGCTATCAACAAACCTCTATTATAAAAATCTAAAGCTTCATTTGTCTTCCCCACTCCTTTTTTGGCATCGCCCAATAGTTCATAAAGTACGGCACTTTGTTTTGGTGGCATAAATTTGAAATCCAATAATGGATAAAGCAAATCTATACTTTCATCATATCTTGAAGTTTGGTTAAGAGCTCTACCTAACAATAAGGATGTGGCAATGGTTTTATTATTCTCTAACGCGTCTTCGTAATTATCAATGGCCAGATCCAATTGTTTGTGGTATTGATAGATTTCGCCAAGTTTGGAAAGTGATCTGGCTAATTCTTTCTTTCTACCTCTTTTACCCAGTATAGAAATAGATTGTGCCACCAAATCTATACTTCTTTCAATATCTTTAGCTTTATATTCTTCTGCAGAATCTAACAATTGTTGATGTTTTACGGCTATGTCTGGCAAAGACTTAGAACTGCTTCTTACAGATGATGAATCAAAATCTTCAACTAAAATTAAAACATCATCATTTTTCTGCACATCATACCTTAAAGTTTCAATATCATCATGTTGAATAATGAGTTGATCTCCAATTCTAGTATTAATCTCAAATTCTCCTAAACCGTTAGTTATTACATAGTCTCCTAAAGTATTGGATATAGAAACACCAGAAATTGGTTTCCCTGTATTTCTAACTTCTACCCTACCTTCAAGTTTAAATCGTAGGGCGTTATTTTGTAACTGGGCATGAAGCATATTCCATCCCAGAAGAAAATACATTAATATGTAAACACTATAATTTTTCATCTGCTATAACTACGGTAAACTTAGCTGATTATTGTGGCACTAAAAAATATCAAATACCCATATTAGTAGTTTTTACCCTATCAAAATATAGGTTTACAAACGCTGCAAACCACTTTACTAAGTGAAATGGTCCATTCCCTCATTATGGTTATTACAAGAAATACTTTGCCGCTAGTTTAGCTCTGAATTTAAAACGATAAGGATGAAAACAATTAAACAACTTGGATCAATTGGCATAGCATTATTAACACTATCTACCGTTTATGCCTGTAATATTACCGAAAAGAAAAAACCAATTGAACTAATTGCACATGCAACTGAACCTATAGAAACAAAAGAAGACAATATTGTTCAAATAGCTTTATTATTGGATACCAGTAATAGTATGGACGGCTTAATTAACCAGGCAAAATCTCAGCTTTGGGATATTGTGAACGAATTTGGCTATGCCAAATGTGGTAACGACTCTAGACCAAATTTACAAATAGCCCTATATCAATATGGAAACGACAATCTTTCCGCCAATGAAGGGTATATTCAGCAAGTACTTGGATTTAGTAGTGATCTGGACGAAATATCGGAAAAGTTGTTTTCATTGACTACCAACGGAGGTGAGGAATACTGTGGCAAGGTATTACAGACCTCTTTACACCAATTACCTTGGAACAAAAATCCTGATTTATTACGTATGATTTTTATTGCCGGTAACGAGCCTTTTAACCAGGGCAGGTATAATTACAGAACTGCTTTAGCAAATGCCAAAGAGAAAGATGTAGTAGTAAATACCATTTTCTGCGGAAACTATGATTTAGGAGTGAATACCGATTGGAAAAATGGTGCTTCTATTACAGGTGGAGAATATATGGCCATAGACCATAACAAGAAAGTTGTTCATATTAATACACCGTATGACGACATTATCATTAAACTAAACTCTAAATTAAATACCACCTATATTTCCTATGGTTCTATGGGTAAATCAAAAATTATTGCTCAAGAAGTACAAGACAGCAATGCTATGGAAATGGAAGAAGCCGTTGCAGTTAAAAGAGCGGTCAGCAAAAGTTCTAGACTCTACAATAATAAAAAATGGGATTTAGTGGATGCGTATGATGATGCCGAATTTGAAATCAGCTCAGTAGACAATAACGAACTACCCGAAGAGTTACAGGGCAAAAGCGAAAATGAGATCAAAATATATATTGAATCTAAAAAGACCGAAAGAGAAGAGATTCAAAAAGAAATACAAGCGTACAATAAGAAAAGATTAGCCTATATAGCAGAACATCAAAAAGATGAAAAATCAGGCGAGCTTGAGAACGCTATGATCAAGGCAATAAAAAAACAAGCCAAGTCCAAAAATTACAGCTGGGAATAATCAATTAAAGGTCTGCTCTACCAAGGGCAGACTTTTACTAGTTGGCTGCAGGACAGTAACAATCATATTTACGCCCTGTTTGACCAAAATCATAACCTAAGGTTATTTGGTGAAAACCTCCATTGTCAAAACGGATATCTCCCATTTGATACGAATAGTTGTAAGAGACCATAAAATTATTAATGTTTGCACCAACTATAGGGGTAACCAACTGCAATCGCTGTTCACCAAAAGTGCCGTTGTCCTGAAACTGGGCACCATCAAAACTTCTTCTGTAGGAGATACCTCCCCAAATACGACCAAAATCTACATCTTTGTATACTTTGGCATTCATATCAATAGTCTTCTCCTTGGTAAATTCTGTCAATTGAAACAGTACAGAAGGTTCAAATTGCCATTCGCTTCTACCAAAAACATAACCGGTAGAGATTAAAAATCTTCTAATATTATCGATCACCAATTGATCTGGATTATCTTGCCTGTCTCTGTAATATACATTCCTTTTACTTCCTGTAAGTGCATTGGTAACCGCAAAGTGGGTGTAAAATTCTTGATAATTATAAGAAATACCAATATCCACATTTGTATAGGATGAACTAAGCTTAATTCCTGACACTGCCGGGTCTGGAGTAGTAGACCTAAACTCGGTCTCGTCCAAACTACTTTGTAAAATTGTGGCACTTAAACCAAAAGAAAGTTGATTTAAAACTCTAACGTCATTACTTCCCATTCTTAAATGGTGCGCATATGTTAATTTTAAACCTGTTTGAGAATGGTACCCATTGGCATCATTAAATACAATTGCCCCAATACCACTTGGCGAATCTCCTAACCTAAAATGAGCATTAATGGTCTGTAAACTCGGTGCATCGTCAACATCAAACCATTGTTTTCTAGCCGTAGCCCTAACTTTTCCTCCTTCGCTAATACCTGCCATAGATGGAAAAACCAGATAGTAATTATCTGATAAATAATCAAAATAAACAGGAATACCTTCTTGTGCGGTAGATTTAGAACCAACAAAAAGGAAAATCAATATCAATAAAAAGTTGTATTTCATCTTGGGATGTTAAAACTAGAATTAGTTTCGCTATTACAAAGTTAATAACGACTTAACCTGAACATTATTATGTGCTGCTAAACTAAGATTTCCTTTGTACTTTTGCTTAAAATTTTTGACGAAATGAAAGAGTATTCGATTACGGTCGTAAAGACCAATAACCCAAATATATTAAAGTTCGAAACTAATCATATTTTAGTACAACGAAAAAACTACGAATTCAAGAATATTGACGATGCTAAAAACTCACCTTTAGCGCAGCAATTGTTTCATTTACCTTTTATCAAAACAGTATATATCTCTGGAGATTTTATTGGCCTGGAGCGATTTGACATTGTTCAATGGGAAGATGTAAAAGATGAAGTTGCACAACAATTAGTAGAATATTTAAACGCCGGCGAGCCTATTGTTATAGAAGAGGACATGGATAAACCTGTACCGGTAACGGTTTATGCCGAGGTAACGCCAAACCCATCTACCATGAAATTTGTTGCCAGCAAAAAAATAGTAGGATCGGCTTTTGAGTTTAAAAATATTGATGAGGCCAGAGATTCTAAATTGGCTATGGAGCTATTTCAATTCCCGTTCGTAAAGCAAGTTTTTATAGATGAGAACTACGTTTCCGTATCTAAATATGAAGTTGCAGAATGGAACGATATTACGGTTGAATTACGTGAAGTAATCAGAAATTTTATTGCGGAAGGCAAAGAAATTGTAGCGGACAATGCAAAAGCAATTGGTCAAGAAGCTCAGGTATCTGAAACTATAACTGCAGAAAACAACATTGAACTAGACGAAACTTCTCAAGAAATAGTTGACATTTTAGAAGAATACGTAAAACCGGCAGTAGCTAGTGACGGTGGCAATATTATGTTCAAATCTTACGATGAGGAAAGTAAAACCGTAAATGTTATTTTACAAGGCGCCTGTAGTGGATGTCCTTCTTCTACCTTCACCCTTAAAAATGGTATTGAAACCATGTTAAAGAATATGATGGGCGATAAGGTAAATGAAGTGGTTGCGTTAAACGGCTAATTATTGAATCAATTGAATTAAACATTGCCATTAGAATTTGTAACTTGTAGAAAATCTAAAAATTAATAATTATGGCAGTTTTAAAAGTAATTGAAATATTGGCAAATTCTGATAACGGATGGGAAGACGCAGCTAAAAAAGCAGTGGCAGAAGCATCTAAATCAGTAAAAAACATTAAATCAGTTTACATCAACGAGCAAAGTGCAACAGTTGAAGATGGTAAAATCAAAAATTATAGAGTAAACGTAAAAATCACTTTTGAAGTGAAATAGCAGTTGCTTAACAAGACCAAAAGCGCCAAAAGGCGCTTTTTTTTGTTTTCAAAATAAAATTAATCCCATGTCTACCTCAAAAAAATATACAAACAATCTTAGCAAAGAAAGTAGTCCTTATTTACTACAGCATGCGCATAACCCTGTAAATTGGGAAGCTTGGAACAATGAAGCACTACAAAAAGCCAAAGAAGAAAACAAGCTAATCCTCATTAGTATAGGTTACGCCGCTTGCCATTGGTGCCATGTTATGGAACATGAGTGTTTTGAAGATGAAGAAGTGGCCGCTACCATGAACGCCCATTTCATCAATATAAAAGTAGATAGGGAAGAAAGACCAGACATTGACCATATTTACATGGATGCCTTACAAATGATGACCGGTAGTGGCGGCTGGCCATTAAATATTCTTGCATTGCCGGACGGAAGACCTTTTTGGGGCGCAACATTTGTAAAAAAACAAGAGTGGATACAGGTATTGAACCAATTACAACAACTTTATATCGACGACCCTAGTAAAATTATTGGATATGCCGAAAACATGGCGACAGGATTAAAGGAAATTAATGCGATAAGTACAGGCAAGGATGAAGGTTTGGTAAAACCCTCTGAAATTGATGACATTGTTGAAAATTGGTCAAAATACTTCGATACATTTTTAGGCGGTTACAAACGGGCACCAAAATTTATGATGCCTACCAATCTCCATTTTTTAAAATATTATTCTCACGCCAAAAACAATGATGCGGTAAGTGAATACGTTGATACAACCTTGACCAGAATGGCTTGGGGAGGTATTTTTGATCATGTTGGTGGCGGATTCTCCAGATATTCCGTAGATACGAAGTGGCATGTACCCCATTTTGAAAAGATGCTTTATGATAACGGACTATTGATTAGCCTTTACGCCAATGCTTATGCCGCTACAAAAAACGAACTATATAAAAGCGTAGTTGAAAAAAGCATTGCCTTTTTAGAAGAAGAACTTTTGGATAAAAGTAACGGATTTTACTCTTCTTTAGACGCAGACAGCATAACCGATGACAACAAACTGGTAGAGGGTGCCTTTTATGTTTGGCAAGAAAAACAACTTCAACAACTACTAAAAGATGACTATCCAATTTTTGCCGATTATTACAATATAAACTCGTACGGATACTGGGAGGAAGATAACTATGTACTGATCAGGGATGGCGATGCTCTAGAAATTGCCATGAAGCACTCTATCACCAAAATAGAGTTACAAGAAATTATCGTTAAATGTTTGTCTTTATTAAAAAACAAAAGAAAAAAAAGAAATAGGCCAAGATTAGATGATAAAATTCTCACCTCTTGGAACGGACTGGCATTAAAAGGACTAACCGATGCATATAGGTATTTGGAAGACGAGAAATATCTATCGCTAGCCGTTAACAACGCCAATTTCATTTTGCACAATATGCTTACCCAAGAAGGTGGTCTATACCGCAATTTTAAAAATGGTAAAAGTTCTATTCATGGTTTTCTTGAAGACTATGCTTCAGTTATAGACGGTTTCATTGGTTTATATGAAGTTTCTTTTGATGAAAAGTGGCTTAATTTAAGCTTGGACCTAACAAAATATGTTATTGATAACTTTTCAGATCCGGATACGGGTCTTTTCTTTTTCACTAGCATTAACAATGACAACCTTATTAGAAAGACTTTGGAAGTAGCAGATAATGTAATTCCGTCATCAAACTCTATGATGGCACACAACCTACATAAGCTTTCAAAATATTTTCCAGAAGATAATTTTGATGTTCGCTTGCATAATATGATGCAAAGCATGAAATCATCAATTATTGAGAATCCACAAAATCATGCCAATTGGCTTCACTTATCACAGCTAATGAGCGAGGATTTCTATGAATTGGTCGTTATCGGTGAAAACTTTGAACTCATTTGCAGAACACTGTTAAAGAACTACTTGCCAAACGCTATATTTGCTGCATCTAATGCTAAAATTAGCAACTTACCTTTATTGATGAACAGATATGTTATGAACAAGACACTTATCTATGTTTGTAATCACGGTAGCTGTCAAATGCCCGTTGAAGAACCTAGTAAAGCTTTAAACCTTGTTACTTCTAATATATAACAATCGTAGAATAGACATGACATATCCGGGTCATTCATTATTGGTCTGCTTGGCTGATTAAAAAAATAAAAAAAATGATGGATAAAATAATGAATCTGCAAGAACATGCAGATAATGCAATAGCATGGCTTTGGGACGTGTTGCCTAGTATATTATGGGCAATATTTCTATTGATTGCCGGAACCTATGTAATACGTTTTTTAAATAAAATGATACGTAAGTTCTTCGCCAATAAAGATTATGACCTAGCGCTAGAAACCTTTTTACAAAGCTTTATCAGTATAGCTTTAAAAATTATACTTTTTATACTCGTTATTACCCAATTGGGAGTTCAAACAAGTTCATTGGTCGCTATTTTAGCTTCTGCTGGTTTGGCCATTGGTCTAGCCCTTCAAGGTTCTTTAGCCAATTTTGCCGGCGGAGTATTAATATTACTTTTTAAACCTTTTAAAATTGGAGATTTTATATCTGCCCAAGGTGTGGATGGTACCGTTAAAGAAATATCGATATTCACTACAAAAGTAAGCACATTTGGAAATCAAATTGCAATTATACCCAATGGTCAGCTCTCTAACAATACCATTACCAATTACAATGCACAAGATACCAGAAGGGATAAAATAGATGTAGGTATAGGTTACACTTCTAACATTAAAGAAGCTAAAGAAATTCTTTTGGCCATTTGTAATGAAAGGGATACAATACATAAAACTCCCGCCCCTGAAGTTTACGTAGGTGAATTAGGTGATAGTTCGGTAAATCTTACCTTACGTTTTTGGGCGAACAACGCTGATTTTTGGGCCGCACATTTTTATGTAATGGAAGAAATAAAATATCGTTTTGATGCTGCAGGAATTGAAATTCCTTTCCCACAAAGAGTGGTTACACAGATGAAAGTGAACTAAACCATTTGTTGAATAAAAAAGCCCTTTATTACTCAAGGGCTTTTTTAATATTCAAATATTATGATTTTGCTTTTTTAGTTTGAAGCACAAAGTCCTTTAAATAGTAAGGTTCAAAATACGCAACATCCTCAAAATCCTTAGCATAAAATTTATTCGATGAAATAGTAGCCATTTGCTTGGCCGAAGGCACTATTTCACAATGGAAGGTAATAGATTCTAAAGGAAAAAATTCTTTTATCTTTTCTGCACCACTACCTAAAAAGTGAATATGTTTATCGTTTATATATTCCTGAAAAGAGTTTTCATCTATAATTTCCGCTCTTGTTTCCCTTAATTCATTGCCATTATCATCGAACACACAGGAATACACTTCCATACGTCTAGCATCCAAAACCGGTATCAAAACGGCATCGTTTTTAATTTTAATTTGCGATGCCATACTTTTTAAGGTAGAAACAGCTACCAAAGGAATGCCCAGAGCGTAGCACAGACCTTTTGCAGCAGAAACGCCTATTCGTAGACCCGTATACGAGCCCGGTCCTTTACTGACCGCTACAGCCTCTAAATCTTTCATCTTCAAGGATGCCTCCAGCATTACTTCTTCTATGAAGATATGCAGCTTTTCTGCGTGTGAATAATTAGCGGAATTCAATTCCCTTATTGCAAGAATTTCTCCATCTTTAGCAACGCACACAGAACAATTGGTGGATGATGTTTCTAGGTTTAATAATACTCCCATATTGCAAAGGTATTACATACTATAAAATGAAAAAGCCTGTACACATGAAAATGTTACGGGCTTTTTCAATTATAACTCAATTTATCCTACTCCAAAGAAATAGGAACACCGAAATAAAATTCCAATATCTTTAATCTAAAAATGTAATCATATTTAGTTCTAACAACATCTGCTTCGGCATTATCAACTCTGGATTGTTCTTGACTAAAATCAAAAGAATTCATCAAACCAACATCAAAACGTTCTTTGGAGTATTGATAAGCTAAACGTCTTGCTTCCAATGTCTTTTCCGCAGCCTCGTATGCCTTGTAAAAGCTGATTACATTGACATAAGCTTGATTTACATTAGTTTCCAATTCCAACATAGTTCTTTCATAATCGATTCTAGCCTGATCAACGTTAATTTTTGCCCTCTTAATATTATTTCTAACACTGAACCCATTAAAAATAGGAATACTCATTTGAGCCCCATAAGATATACCATCATTAATATATAATTGGTCCTTAAACGGTATTGCCTCTCCTGTAAATGGGTCATTATTTTGATCGGAATATCTGGTATTATAATTTATGAAAGCTCCAACACTGGGGTATTTTGCACCTTTGGCGATTTCCAAGTCTTTCTGGGCTAATTCAATTCCAGACATAGCAAACTTTATATCATTTCTAAAGGTCAAGGCCTTATCAAAAATAACTTTTGCCGAATTATCTAAAATATCCGATGGTGGTATATTGAACTCTTCTTCCGCAATATCAAAATTTTCATAATCCGTAATACCTAACAATTGTGCCAAACTTATTTTAGATATTAGTATCATGCTCTCTGCATTGACAATCTGTTGTTCTTGATCTGCAACCGTAGCCTCAATATTCAATAAATCTCCACGAGGCACTACTCCTGAATTCACCAATTCGCTGGTACGTTTTAAATCTTGTAATGATACCGCATTCTGTGCCTTAAAAACTTTAAGGGATTCTTTATTGGACAACACCTGAAGATACGCATTGGCAACGCTCAACTTTATATCATCCTTAAAATCATCTAGTTGATACTGACCACTAATTACATTGAGCTTTGCTCTCTCTATACGGTTATAATTTCTAAGACCATCAAATAAAGTTACTGAAGATGTCATACTGCCCGAAGCAGAAAATATGGTAGCAGAAACCAAATTGTTTGTAGTGGGATCCAAAGCCAGACCTGTATTGGCAGAAGCACTCAAAGAACCATTTAGACTTGGTAATAATGCTCCCATGGCATCTGACTGGTCTATTCTTGCACTTTCTAAATTCAATTCTGCTTGCGCTACGGTCAAATTATTTTCCACAGCATATAAAACACACTCTTCCAATGTCCACTTTTTTTGCTGAGCCATGCCTATTACAACAGAACATAACAGTAGTAATCCCGTGATTTTTACTTTCATTTTATTCTTTTTTAAACCAACCTATACCTAGGTTGCCCGATTCGTTTTTTGATTTGATTGATTATTCTTAATCCTCATTAGGACCATTATCTTCACTCTTTGCCTCTAGCTTGTTCCAGATTTTAATTTTAGAGTTCTCATCTATACCAGAAACAATTTCTACATCTATACCATCACTTACACCAAGTTCAAGTTCTCTTTTTTCAAATTCATTGTCCCCTACTTCTACCTCAACGTAAGGCTTATTGGTTTCTTTATCAAACTGTAATAATGCTTCTTTAATTGAAAGTACATCCTTCTTTTCTTCTAGAACTATTGCCGCGTTAGCACTATAACCAGCTCTAATATTTGTACTATCGGATACTACTAAATCACCCTCTATTTTAAACTGAACGGCACCTTCTTCTTCCACGCCTTTAGGAGCAATGAACTTTAATTTTGCACTGAATTTTTCATCTTGCAAAGCACCCATACTAATTTCCAAAGGCATACCTACTTTAAGTTTGCCCACTTCGGCCTCATCTACTTCACCCTCAAAAATCATTTTAGACATGTCTGCTATAAAAGCAATGGTAGTACCGTCATTGAAATTGTTACTTTCAATAACTTGATCACCTACTTCTACCGGAATTTCTAATAAAGTTCCCGTAACCGTAGCCCTAATATTGGTATTTGCACTAGACGAACCACCTGCTGAACCTACTCTAATAATCTGATAGTCTGCCTGTGCATTCTGTAACTCTTGTGTAGCTTGATCAAAACGCAATTGCAAGGCATTAAAATCTTGACTAGAGATTACCCCTTTATCAAATAAGGTTTTGTTACGGTCATACTCAATCTTTGTATTGCTCAAAGATATTTTAGCATTGTTTACCCTACCACGAGCTTGGTTTAAAGACTGCTCATTTGGTACTACTTTAATTGTAGCAATTAAATCTCCCGCTTTTACCTGAACACCTTCTTCTAAATATACTTTTTGTATAATACCGGAAATTTGAGGTTTGATCTCAATTTCATCTTGTGGAATTACCTTACCGGTAACAACAACCTTGTTGGTAATATCTCTTTTTTCAACGGTCTCCGTTTCATATGTTTTTAAAGGAGTACTATTTTTCTTTAAAAAATAGGTTACGGCAGCCAGTATCCCTATCACTGCTACTCCTATTAATGCATACTTTACATACTTGTTCATGCTCAACTATTTGATTGTTATTTATTCTTTGTTGTTTGGTCTGTTACTCTTCTCTTAATGCGTCAATCGGTTTTATTCTAATAGCTCTATTTGCTGGTATCAATCCTATCAATACACTGAGACCTACCATTAAAATAAAAGAACCTATAAACTGCGGTATATTGATCATTAAATTATAAAAAGGCATATCACTATTTTCACCTATCATATTATTTGCAAGAGCTAAAAACCCTATGGCTATTGCAAAGCCTACCAAACCTGCAAAAACCGTAATTACGATTGACTCTAGCACAATTTGTCTTTTTACCACTTTTGGTGTAGCTCCCAAAGCACGTCTAATACCTATTTCTTTTGTACGTTCTTTTACCGTAATCAATAGAATGTTACTAATAGCAATGACCCCTGCCAGTAAGGTCAAAATTCCCACAAAAAACGACACCCCTTGTAATACACCCGTAAAAGCAGATACATTGTTAAACACTTCGGACATATCAAAACTTCCAATAGCACGTTCATCTGTTGGGTTGATATCGTATTTATTTTTAAGCAAGCGCTTTATCTGGCTCTCAACTACAGGTACTTTTATATCGGATTGAACAGAAATGGCCATCCATCCCATTCTATCTCCTGAACCAAAGGCTTTTTGAAATGTAGAGAACGGAATATAAACTGAATTTTCACCGTCAATATTTATATTTTGGTTGGGCTTATAAATACCCACTATATTAAAGAACACACCGTTAATACGAACATCTTCACCAATAGCGTTTTCTCCTTTTTCAAATAACAGTTTATAGGTCTCTTCGCCAATAACACAGACTTTTTTTGACTCGGTCATATCATTCTCGTTCAAGAACCTGCCTTCTACCAGTTTCTTCTTCATGATATCATCAATATTGGGATAATCACCATATACTGCAGAACCACTGGTTAGACCGTTTCTGTATACCGTGACGATGCCTCTGTGATTCCCCAATTCTATTCTTGGTGCCAAAACCTCTATTTCAGGAATTTGTTCTTTAAGAATAGTTGCATCTTCTAATTTGAACTGAATTCTACGGCCCCTTTCAAAACCTTTGTAAGGTTCTGAAGTGCTCTGGCTCCAAACAAAAAGACTGTTAGATGCGGTACCGGCAAATATTTTTTGAAAGCCATTGCTCATTCCATTTGCTCCACCTAAAAGCAATACTAGAATAATCATAGCTATGATTACCCCCAGCATTGTCAAAAATGTGCGAAACAAGTTCTTACCTAATGTGGCAAAAATCTCTGACCATAAATCTCTATCAAATATCCACATATTACTTATCGCTTAATGCTACAATTGGTTTTACTCTTGCCGCTTTCATTGCCGGAATCAACCCTGCAAGTACACCTGCCACAACCAAAATTATAGTTGCGGTTACCACCATGGACATACTTACCGAAGGATTTGCAAAAGCGCCCGTTTGAATATTAGGTCCTATAGCAGCCAATAATCCTGTTGCTATTCCCAGTCCTATAAAACCGGATAAAGCCGTAATAAAAACAGACTCGAACAACACCAATTTTATAATGGACCAAGGTTCGGCACCAAGTGCTTTACGTACGCCTATTTCTTTTGTTCGTTCTTTAATTATGAACACCATAATATTACCGATACCAACAATACCAGATAATAAAATTAAAAGACCCACAATTATAACGGCGATATCCAAACCACCAGTAAAATTGCTGATATCCTCAAAAACCTCTGCATAATTAAAGATTCGAATACCTGCTTGGTCCTGTGGGGCAATTTTAAACCTTCTTCTAAAAACATTTTCCAACCTATCAGAAAATGCAAGTGCTTCGGTTAAATCATAATTAGGGTTATAAGTCAAAGCAATTTGATCGATATGATCGGTTTGCCCGTACATTTTTTGATAAGTAGTTGTTGGCGCATAGATATTTCTTTCCGCATTATCATCACCATCATCCGTAAATGTTCCTATGACCCTAAAGGGTAGACCGTTGAATTCAACAAACTTACCAATGGCATCTTCGTTTTTGAACAAATCCTCTTCAACCTTTCTACCTATTACCGCTACCTTAGAGGCATTGATCAAATCGTTGGTATTAATAAAGCGCCCCTTGTTGACTATGGTCTTTTCAATAGCCTGATGATCAGGGTGAACCGCTTGTATATTATAACTACCCGTTTCGCTCTTGTAACGGGCCGATGTATTTTGATACACCCTAGGGCTTATATATTCTACATCATTAGGAAAACTTCTTTTAATATAATCGACATCATCATTTGTCATTTGTATTCTGCGCCCAGCTTCAAAACCTCCATAGGCCAATGATGTAGTACCCGTTCTCACAAAAATAGAGTTGGTAGCATCATCACTGAATTGAAGTGTAAAGCCGTTTTGCATTCCTTTTACAGATGCTAAAAGCAGTACCAAAATAAATATACCCCAACCTACCGAAAATCCGGTAAGGAAAGTTCTAAGCTTATTGTTGCTTATGCTATGGTATATTTCTTGCCAAATGTCTCTATCAAACATACTGCTCGGCTCTTACTTGTTCTATTTTCTTATCCTCAATGATAACCCCATCTTTTAAATGAACAATACGTTTGCACATATCCGCTATGTCTGGCTCGTGGGTTACGATCAGTATTGTATTTCCTGCATCGTTAATTTTCTGTATAAGGTCCATTACCTCGTAAGATGTCTTACTGTCCAATGCACCTGTAGGCTCATCGGCAAGTAATACCTTAGGCTCGGCCGCCAATGCCCTGGCAATGGCAACACGTTGTTTTTGACCACCGGAAAGTTCACTTGGCAAATGACCCGCCCATTCCTTAAGACCAACCTGTTCCAAATATTTTAAAGCTTTTTCTTGACGTTCTTTTCTTGGCACTTTTTGATAGTATAAAGGCAAGGCAACATTCTCTGCGGCACTTTTATAATTGATAAGATTGAACGACTGGAAAACAAAACCTAAAAATTTGTTTCTATATCTGGCAGCTTTGGTTTCGTTTAAATCTTTTATGGGAACATTATCTAATATATATTCTCCTGAATCAGAGCTATCCAACATTCCTAAAATATTCAGTAAGGTAGATTTGCCCGAGCCGGAAGAACCCATAATAGCTACTAGCTCACCTTCTTCAACATTAAAATTTATTCCTTTAAGAACGTGAAGTGAATTTTTGCCCATTTTATAGGACTTGTGAAGATCTTTAATTTGAATCATGTTGGTTGTTGTTTTGAACAATTTTTACACTGCCTATTCATTAGACTATGTAGTGTAATATTTGTTACATGAATTGAATTAATTTTTTTTGGTTTTTAATTTTCGGCAAGCTCATCGGGCTTTACCTCGTTCCAAACCTTAATTTTATCGCCTTCGTTTATGCCAGAATTGATCTGTACGTGAATACCATCACTTATACCTAACTCAATATCCCTTCTTTCAAACTCTTGGTCACCTGTTGCAATTTCTACGTATGGTTTTTTCGTTTTATCATCAAATTGCACCAAGGCCTCCTTCACGGCCAACACACTATCTGCCCTAGCCAAAATGATTGAGGCATTGGCACTTAAACCTGCCCTGATGAATACGGAATCTTGTTTTTTAAGTGTCCCTTTTATTTCAAATTGAATAGCGCCATTTTCCTCGTTTCCTTTTGGTGCAATATAATCCAGAACGGCATCGAACACCTTGTCCTCAATAGCACCAACCGTAATCTCTAGCGGAAGATTTTCTTTAATTTTTCCTACCTCGGATTCATCTACTTTACCCTCAAAAATCATTTTATCTACATCTGCAATTGCGGCTATGGTAGTACCTTCATTAAAATTGTTGCTTTCTATTACCTGATTTCCTACTTCTACCGGCACCTCTAATACCATACCACTAACCGTAGACCGTATTTGGGTATTTGCCGCATTACCGTACCCAGAGGTGGTACCGGTCTTTACAATATCATAGCGTTTATTTGCGGCTGCATAGGACTGTTTAGATTGGTCATAAGTTACTTGTGCACGCTCTAGGTCTACTTTAGAAATGACCCCTTTGGCAAACAGACCTTTTTGACGTTCCAAATTCCGCAATTGATCATCTAAATTTATTTTAGCTTCATCTATAGTATTTCTAGCATCGTTCAAAGCACTTAAGTTGGGGACCACTTTAATGGTACAAAGCAAATCACCAGATTTCACGTAATCACCGCCCTCTACAAAAATCTTATCGATAACCCCTGAAATATTTGGCTTGATAAGCACTTCCTCTAATGGAAGAATACTTCCCGTAGCCATTGTTTTCTTAATTATGGTCTGCTTGCTAGGTTCTTCCGTATCATACACCACCGGATCCTCCGCATTCTTTGAGTACAAATAAAACATTGAGCCACCAAAGGCCAGTACTATAATTAATAAAATTACAATTGTTGTTGACTTTTTCATTTTGTGATCGATTATATTTTATTGATGAATTTATTCTGTTCTTAAAGCCTCAATAGGTCTTATTTTAATTGCGCTTTGTGCAGGTATGAAACCTGCCAACAGGCCAGAGAATATTAAAATGACCAAAGCACTTACTACCACGCCCAAACTTACACTAGGATTAACGAACATGTCCACGGGACCTACGGAATCTAAAACCGCATTTACGCCATAAATAAATGTCGCCCCGAAAACGATTCCAATCATTCCCGAAATAATCGTTAAGAAAATAGACTCCATTAAAATCTGTTTTTTTATCGACCAAGGCCCTTCACCCAATGCCCTCCGTATTCCTATTTCTTTTGTTCGTTCCTTTATAACAATGAGCATTATATTACTTACCCCAATAATTCCCGATAATAAAACAAGTACCCCAACGAAATAAGCCACCCATCGTAACGCACCAAAAAGACTTTCCACCCTATTAAACTGCTCGTACAGATCAAAATAACCAACGGCACGTTTATCATCTGGGTGAATTTTTCTTTTTTCTTTGACCACTCCAACAATGTCTTCTTTTAAATTTGAGATAGAATTTCCATCTTGAGCGGTAATCGCCATCCAACCCACATCATTGCCCATATTAAAAGCTTGTGAAAATGCCGTAAAGGGAACATAAATTTGTTTTTGCCCTTCTTCCCCACCTCCATCATCTTTTTTTTGATAGGTACCTACGACCATAAAGTTGACCCCTTGAATTTTTATATAAGTACCTAAAGCTGATTCGTCTTGATCATAAAGTTCATTTTTTACGCCGTTACCTATAATTGCTACCTTACGTTTATCTTGTATATCATTATGGTTAACAAACCTACCGGCCGTAATTGTCATAGGCTCTTGACGAATTATTTCAGGATAATCCCCATAGACATTGAAAGCCCCTGTTTTTAAGCCACGAACCACATTGTTACCGCCACCAAAACCGCCTAATTGGTTTCGGGGGGATATGATCCTTAAATTAGGAACATTATCCCTTATGGCCTGCACATCTTCTAATTTAAAACTAAAGCGCCTGCCCTTTGGCAAACCTTTATATGACATGGTCGTATTACGGGACCACATGAACATGGTATTGGTAGCAATGTCCCCAAAATCTGCACGAATACCATTCTCCAGACCTTTACCCGCCGCTAACAGAATAATTAAAATGAATATACCCCACCCCACGCCAAAAGAGGTAGCCAATGTTCTAAATACATTGCTAGACAGCACTTCTAGAATTTCTTTCCACCGGTCTCTATTGAACATGATTACATGTTAGTTAGTTAATTAAGTTTTCTTTTTTTATTCGTCTCGCAATGCTTCTATTACATGAATTTTAGCTGCTCTCCAGGCAGGAAAAAATCCCGCGATAGCTCCTGCAAAAATCAAAACAAATACTGTGGTCAATGCAACGTTGAAATTTACGGAGGGATTTAAAACATAATCCACCTCTACATGCGGACCTACAATTTCTAACAGACCCATGCTTAATATGAGACCTGTAAAACCTGCTATGGCAGTTATAAAAATAGCTTCGTGTAAAATCATACCCACAATAGACCATGGCTTTGCACCCAGAGCTTTACGAATACCAATTTCCCTTGTACGTTCTTTAACCACAATCAACATGATATTGCTAACACCTACTATACCCGCAATTATAGTACATACCCCAACAAACCAAAAGAAAAATTTAATACCGCCCATTAAGGAATAAAAGCGTTTGGCTTCTTCCATTGGATTATAGACCTGTATGGCACTAGTATCTTCTGGTGCAACCATATGCGCATTTTGCAAATATGATTTCAATTCATTTTTAAATTTTATGGATTGTGCTACGGCAGTTTCAAAATCATCTACCGGAGGCAATGTATAAGAGAGGTTATTCAAATAATCCGCACCATTAAAAACTTGCTGTGCAGTGCTCACGGGAATATAAATACGATCTTCTTCGCGTTCACCTCCAATATCACCATAAACCCCAACAATCTTGAAAGGAATACCGGAAATATCTAAAAACTCCCCTATAGGAGTCTCCAACTCATGAAACACTTCTCTATTGATCTTGTTGCTGATGATGGCCACTTTAGCTTTAGTATCGCCATCTTGCTGATTCAGAAATCTACCCAGCGTCATAAACTCATTTTCAATAAACTGAAATTGATGAGAGACGCCCTGCACATTATATGCCAAAGCATCATTACCATAATTTACAAATACATCTCTAACAAATAACCTTGGAGATTTGTTCTCTATTTGATCTTCGAACAAAGTACCGGCCATATCATAATTCTCATTTCTAAACTGAATAGGTCTACCAGGATTCATACCCTTATAACCAATAGTGGTTACACCGGGCCAAACCCAAACACTTGTGGCAGCGTCTTGCTCAAACTCTTTGGCAATACCATTTTGCATGCCTTGACCAAAACCCAATAAAATAACTAGAATGAAAATTCCTGAAGCAACGGAAAGTCCGGTTAGAAATGTGCGTAACTTATTCTTGCGAATAGTATCGAAAATTTCTTGCCAACGTTCTAAGTCGAACATAATATGGATTGATTAGTTTGATTGATTGATGAGCGCGATTTAACTATCACACAATCATAAGACTAACCAAAGAAGATAATGTTACACTTTTTATGGAAAAAAATAAAAAAAAAGCTTAAGCCCTCATTTTTCTATATATAAAATAGAAAAGACCGGCCACCAAAACATAAGGGACGGCCATTAAGTAAACGATACCATTATTAATACCTTCAGCTGCTCTACCAGAAGACTCACTTTCTAAAACGGCTCTACACATAGCGCATTGCGCTTCTACATCAATTGGAATCAATATAAGTGAAACCACTACCAATAAGAAAAAATGTTTAGTACGCATAGTAAGGAGATATCATTAAGTAAACCACTACTCCGGTAACGGCAACATATAACCAAACAGGAAAAGTATACTTGGCCAAAACCCTGTGCTCGTCAAACTTTTTTAAATATGCCTTGGCATATGTCCTTAAAACCAAAGGAATTAAAGCAATTGACAGCACTATGTGGGTAATCAATATAAAATAATACACATACTTAATTGCTCCCTCACCTCCATAGCTAGTAGAATCAGATGTCATATGGTATGCTATATACATAACCAAAAACAGTAATGACAATACAATATTTGTTGTCATTAAATTCTGATGTAGTTTTTCATTCCCATTTTTAATAGCCCAAACCGCTACCAACAATAAAACCGCTGTTAATCCATTAATTGTGGCGTATATAGGTGGCAAAAAGGACAGTGGCTCTACGTTTGGCAACTTGACTCGAAAAAGAATAGCCACTACAATTGGTATTATAATTGAAACTACAGTAATTAACCTATTAAATTTTTTCTCTTCTTTTGCACTAGTCTGCATAATCCTATTCCTCTAATAATTTTTGAATATCAACCTTTAAAATACCTATTTCTTCGGTTTCACCATGATCGTTGACCCCTTTTTCCTCTAATATAGCTCCACGGTAATAAACAATTGGATTACCGTACTCGTCTATTCTTGATCTTAAATATCCCTCTTTA
The DNA here is from genome assembly GCA_020629415.1 of Maribacter sp. GTDB lineage: Bacteria > Bacteroidota > Bacteroidia > Flavobacteriales > Flavobacteriaceae > Maribacter > Maribacter huludaoensis. Next base: position 22,863 of record JAHDDL010000021.1, read on the forward strand.
TCAACCAGGGCAAATAGACCTGAGTGTTCAAAACCACCAGGTACATCTGGCATTTCAGCAGCAAAAATATTAAAACCTGCGTTTGCCAATTCATAAATACCTTCTTGATCACCGGTCATAAAATTCCAATTTTCACCGGTAACCCCATACTTCTCTTTATAAGCTCTTAATACTTGCGGTGTATCTACATCTGGAGTAATACTAAACGAAGCCAGTGCAAAATCATCAGCATTCTTAAAATGCTCTTGAACACCTACCAAATTAGTCGTCATTACAGGACAGATACTTGGACATCTGGTAAAAAAGAAATCTACCACATACACCTTACCCAAATAATCCTTATCGGACACCAAAACGCTGTCCTGATTTATAAATTGAAAGGAAGGCACTTTTCTCCTTTTGCCATCTAACAAAATATAGGCTAATTCTTCATCATCACTATTTTTACCTTCTGAATTTAATCGGTCATTTTCAACGACCGAACCAGAGGAAAGTCTATCTACAATTCTTGGTATTACTATGATCCCAAAAATTAGAACGATAAGTGAAACCCAAACGTAAGTATACTTTTTATTCATTATTTAGAACGTTCTGCATTATTCTTTTTTAAGGCTAGACGATATTCTGCCAATATTATCTTTACATCATCCACCATTTTGTTATTAAGATCAGATACCAGTGTAGAATTGAAGCCATACTTTGTACCATCATCCTCATCATCTGACCTACCTCTTAGAGTTAAGTCCTTATCAATAATAAATACATAAGGGGTACTATTATTCTTATCCAACTCAATATCGGTTTTAAGGCTAGAGAATAATTGTTTTATCTCCTCATCACTGGCATAAACAAATTTCCACTTATCATTGTCCGCCAAGGTAGCCAACTCTTTTTTAAGGGCGTTAACTTCCTCAATGGTATTATTAGAAACCATCATTACAAATTGAAAATCCGTAAATTCGTAAAAACGCTTATATATCTTTTGGTTCAAGTTAAAGGCATTACCTTTTCTACCTTCCACATCAGCCCCTAAAAAACCCAGAACGGTAATCTTATCTTTAAATTTTGTTGAATCCGAAAACTCAAGCTCTGCAACATTTTTGGTCAATTGAGACAGCTTACCAAAATTAGTGACACCTGAAGCAAAGAATAAATAGGCCACTATTGGCAGCACAAATAAAACAACTAGAACAAAGGTCTTTTTCATAAATAAGGAAGACTGGTACACTGAAACACTTAAACGGTTACAACAGAGATAATCAATATATTACAAACTATACAAAAATAAAAAAGACGGCTATAAAACCGTCTTTTAATACTGTTAATTATAACTTAGAAGTTCCATCCTACGAAACCTTCTTTATATACGTTATAGATATAATCTGCCTCTACAAGCAGTATAAATGTCAAATAAATAACCAAAAATATCGGTGTCCAAACTATTGCCCGTCTTAAAGCCGACTTCTCATCACGTAAATGCATAAAATCCCAAGCAATATAGTATGCTTTAACCAAAGTTAAAATAATAAAAACCCAGTTAATAAGCTTCATACCCAATACGTAAGTATCGGTCAACGATTCTGGTTTGATGATACCTAATACTACTTCTACAGCAGTTATAAGCGTTAAAAACGCTAAAACTCCCCAAATTTTCTGTGTATTGGATTTGAACTTTACAAGTCCTCTGAAAATTTCTAATTTATGTCCGTCTGCCATGTTACTTTAATCTAAAATTCTTTATACATTATGCTGATTGTTTCTATAAGGATTATACCAAGTAGAAGAAGGTAAATACGAATACCCAAACTAAATCTACAAAGTGCCAGTATAAACCAACTTTTTCTACCATTTCATAATGTCCTCTTCTTTCGTAAGTACCTAGAATAACATTAAACCAAATAATAATATTTATTACTACCCCAGAGAATACGTGAAAACCGTGAAAACCTGTAATAAAGAAAAAGAAATCTGCAAATAATCTGCTGCCATATTCATTATGAACCAAATTAGCACCTTCTACAACTTGTGTTGCATCTGCCAATTTAGCCAACGAAGCTTTTCTATCAAGTACGGTTTTCTTACCTTCTTCGTTAATAAGCTCTGTTCTGATCAATACATTAGGGTTTGCCTTAAAACCTTCAACTACCTCGTTAAGAGAAACACTAGTTCTAGTAGCCTCGTCATAAAACCAAACACCATTTTTTCTTTCATGAACGGTTCTTTCACTAGGAATAGAAGTTGCAAATTCAGATAAAGCAACTCTTTTCTCATTATCAGTAGCATCTACAAACTGTAAGATTCTACCTCCCTTTGTCTCTAAAGCACCAAAATCACCTTTAATAAAAGTACCCCATTCCCAAGCTTGAGACCCAACGAATATAATACCGCCAATTACAGTAGCGAACATATACCAGGTAACGGCATTCTTTTTCATTTTATGACCAGCATCTACCGCCAATACCATTGTTACCGATGACATGATCAAAATAAAAGTCATAAAGGCAACATATATCATAGGATAGTTACCATGAAAGAAAGGAACGTGTGTAAACACTTCGTCCGCTATGGGCCATGTTTCAATAAATTTAAATCTTGAAAAGCCGTATGCCGCTAAAAATCCAGAGAAAGTTAAGGCATCCGACACAAGGAAAAACCACATCATCATTTTTCCGTAGCTTGCTCCTAAAGGTTGATTGCCACCACCCCATACGCTTGTTTCCGTTCCCGTAGTCACCGTAGAATTCATATAATTAATTATAGTTTTAATAAAACTTTAGCAAATTTACATTTTTTTGAACTATTTAAAAACGCAATTTGACCCAAAACTTATTTTGATACACTTTTTATTTTACAAAGAACATAAATAACACCAAATAGACCCACAATAAATCTAAAAAATGCCAAAATGTTGCCCCTAAGGTAACACCTAAATAGTTCTCTTTACTATATTTTCCCTTGTTTTGATTATACAAAACCACCAATAAAGAAATCATACCTGCCACAACGTGCACTACATGCACCATTGCAATCAAAAAGACATATGAAACTTTAATACTACTAGTTGGTCCGGTAAAGTAATACCCTTGTGCCACCATTTCAGAAAAACCCGAAAATTGCAAAAAGATAAAAAGTATACCTAGACCTAACGTAATCCAAAGCCATTTAGTACCGCTGGCATTTTCACCATCTTTAATAGCCTTTTTTGCCAACATATAACTTATACTACTAATAATGATAACGATTGTACTGTACAGAAAAGCATTTGGCAGTGAAACATCACTTGACCAATCTTCTCTTGAACTACTTACAATGTAAGCACTTGTCCATCCAGCAAAACCCATTAACAAGCTAATAATTCCAAACCAAAGCATCATCTTCTTCGCCCTGGCGTTCTTCTCTGCCTCGGTACCTTGTGTTAAATCCATAATTAAGCTAAAAATTTATCTATTACGTAAACCATTTGCATCAGTGTTATGTAACTGACACTTGCCAACATTAATTTTCTTGCAGATACATTATCTCTCTTTCTATACAATTGAAATGCAAACGCCAACATTACCGCCCCCATTAAAAAGATAATTATGGCCGAAACTATTGATAGTTGCAACCTACCGGTAATTCCAAAAACAGGAATGATAGAAACCGCCATCATCCATATAGTGTACATAATAATTTGCAACACCGTAGCCGCATCTTTTTTACCTGTTGGCAACATTTTAAATCCGCCAGCCCTATAATCGTCATCCAACATCCACCCAAGCGCCCAAAAATGTGGAAATTGCCAAAAAAACTGAATCATAAAAAGAGTACCGGGCTCTATACCAAAATCATCTGTAGCTGCCACCCAACCCAACATAAAAGGAATTGCCCCTGGTATGGCACCAACAAAAACAGCTAATGGTGTTATTGTTTTTAAAGGAGTATAGACACTGGTGTACAAGAAAATGGAAATAGCCCCGAACATTGCTGTTTTCGGATTCAAGAGATATAATGACAAAATACCCAGTAATGTTAAAACAATGGCCAGTATCATGGCCGTGTTCACCGTCATACGACCAGCAGGAATAGGTCTATTTTTAGTACGCTTCATTAAAACGTCTAAATCTTTCTCAATAACTTGATTATAAGCATTACTTGCACCTACCATACAATAACCGCCAAATGCCAATAACAACACTTGCCCCCATAGTATTTCATTGGCCCCAAGGAAATAACCGGCAATAGAAGAAAAGACGACACTTACAGCTAATCTAGCCTTGGTAATCTCCTTAAAATCGGCAAAAATCAATGCAACAGCACTTTCATTTTCCGAACCAACAGCCATCTTCATATTTCTTTTAATAGGGGTGCAAAGATAACGCCCCAGTCATATTTCTGCAACCTAAATGCTTTATTTCTAGTATTATTGAAAGTGCCCTTCTGTATACCATTCTACAACGGAAAAAATAACAACACAAGACTTGTCTTTATAAAGACAATTGAGCTAAAAAAAATGATAAAAAAAATCCCGAGCATTTTGCCCGGGATTTTATATGTATTGAAACAGTAACTAAATACTATTGTAATTTAAAATTGATAGGAATACTAAACGGAACACGTACCGCTCTACCTCTCTGCTTACCAGGGGTCATTTTTGGCAACTTACTAATAATTCTAGCTGCTTCTTTTTCTAGGTTTTTATCTGGACCACGCATTCTAACGTTACCAATACTACCATCTTTTTGTATAACGAACATTACACTAACCCTACCTTGAACACCCATTTCTTGAGCAATTTCTGGGTAACGGAAATTCTTACCAATGTGCTTTTGTATCATTTTGTTGAAACAAGCCCTTTTATCGCTTTCATTTTCACAACCTGGGAATACAGGCACATCTTCAATAACTGCGAAAGGTACATCAACGTCTTCTTCGATTTCATCAACAACAACGTCCTCAACTTCAACGATTTCCTCTTCTTGACTAGTTTCAGTAGACTCGATTACAGTTTCCTCAACCTCTTCTTCATCTTCTACAACTTCAATAATTTCTGGTGCAGCTGGTGGCGGTGGTGGTGGTGGAGTTTTAATCTGTTCTGTCATTGGAACTTCTTCATCTAAAAGATCATCCACATTCATAGAAATATCATAATCATTCACCTCATCATACGTTTTCCATTCAAATGCTACATATGTAAATAGCATTACTGCGAACAAACCGATAACGAAATAAAGACTACTGTTCTTTGTTAAATCCGCTTTAGGATTCTTTTTAGGTTCCATATATTTTCAATTTAGTGATTGCTAATTTAACTAATTAATCGATAAAAATGCAACTAAAATTTTCATTTTAACGAGGGCACTCGAAAAAACAGAAATCTAACGACCAACAATCCTACAAGAGCTCCGGTAGAATTTGCCAAAGCATCTAGCGGATCACCATGCCTGTCAGAAGTTGCCACATGTTGTAATACTTCAATAATTATGCCGTAGACTATCGCGAATAAAACAATGTACCACAACAACTTAGCCCTGCCTACCAATTGTTCTTTATTTTTGGGTATAGCCAAGTAACCCAGCACCACCATTACAGAATAGAAGGTAAAATGTACGATTTTGTCCATATGCGGAATATTGAAGCTAGAGGCACCAATTCCCGAAAAAGAAAATAAGCTGAAAAATGTTACAAACATCATCCAGCTTATGAAAAGTATTTTATAAATAGTGTTTTTAACCACCAATTATCTCTTTATATGCAGCATCGCTCAACAAATCATCTAATTCGCTAGCATTGCTAAATTTAATTTTTACCATCCAACCTTCACCGTATGGGTCACTATTTACTTTTTCCGGCTCATCTTCAAGTGCTTCATTAAACTCGATAATCTCACCGGATAAAGGAGAAAACAAGTCAGAAACAGTTTTTACAGCTTCAACTGTTCCAAAAATAGCTTCTCGTTCTAAAGTTTCATCAAGAGTATCTACTTCTACATAAACAATATCACCTAATTCACCTTGTGCGAAATCTGTAATACCTACAGTGGCAACATCACCATCGATCCTTACCCACTCGTGATCTTTTGTATATTTTAATTCGGCTGGTATATTCATTATAATCGTTTATTATTTTACTTCGGCAAATGTAAAGTTTTCAACTTAGGTTATCAAAACATTTATAAATGTTTAATAAGGCCTCATTTAATCTGTATTCAACTTTTTATTAAGTTTCCAAATTAGTTGCCAAAATTGTAGCGAATTGTAAACCCGGTATTAATGGTTGTTTGCGGAAAAGCAGTGGAGACTGCAAATTGAGAGAATGAATGATCATAAAAGAACAATGCATTTAAGTTCTTACTTAGCGCATAATCTGCAGTAAACTTCAATGACATTAGATTCTGACCAGAGGTTATTTGATTATTATTAATATCTAAATTTCTAATAATAGTAATGTTATCTCTTAAAGTTACATCCGCTTTCAGATTTAAATCACCTTTTAGCCTTGTTTTATTACCTCCAATATTGGTTACAAATTTTACATCTTTAAAACGATACCCTAAACCAACCGTATATTCTTTACCATTAATCTCGGTCATTAAATCATTATCAAAACTTAATGACAATGTTCTATCTGTTCTTACTTCCGCCAATACACTAACAGAATTCTTCATTTCAAAATCTACCCTTACCAATGGGTTAAATTGATCTGTAAGCACCACATTGTTTAAAATAAGATCGGGCAAAACATCTAGATTCTCTGCATTAATAGCATTTTCACCATCTTTGATCAATTGAACCTTTTCTAAATTCGTTTGGTACGAGTTTATACTATATGATGCGCGATACCCGTGGCTTAAAGAAAAACGCTTGAATTTCTTTTTAAACCATTTGCTCTTCATTAGACCCGTATATTTAATACTCCAGTTAGGTATTGGAATATCTCTAAACGTATCTAAGTTTACGCGTTCGGCATCTTGGCCCGTATATGCTGCAAAGAATGCCGGTAACAAAACATCTTGTTGCGTTTTACCATACAATTGCGGGAAACCATCTTCATCTAACTCACCTACAGGTTGTGAACGATCGGAAATTAATCTATTAGCTATTGTAATCCTATTATCCTTAAACTGTTGAAAGGTACTTGAGTCAAACTCATCACTCTTACCAAATGCAGTACCGATCATCATAGTAGAGATACTAAAACTACCATAGTTATTGCCCAACTGAAGATTATATTCTTGATCAACAACATTAAAATTCTCTTGATAACTATCAGAATATTGTCTGTCCGCGACCAAATCTATAGTAATATCTTTGGTTGGTTGCGCAGTAGCGGTAATGTTCAATTGTTTGTTTGTTCTTTGGATGAATTGCTCATTAAATTCTTGAAAACCGGTTAGCCAACCATTTCTAGCCGCTTCATAACGAACATCTGACTGACTACCGAACAAGAAACCAATAGTGGGTTTCGTAGTACCTACAAAGCCTACAGATTGTGTATACCCAGGAAGTACGGTACCATTGTTCTCACTGTAGTTGAAATTCAATCTTTTTACCATGGTAACAATATCTACTACGGTATTGAACAAATCACTTGTTTTACCTTTAATTTTTTCTTGATCTTCGGAGACAGCACCAGATTTATCCCTTCGTATAGGACCGGCAGTTGATGCTCTTGGAGCGGAACGCTTTTTAAGTCCGATAAGATCATAGAACTTTTGCATGGTCAAAGACGAAGTTATTGTATGTGTATTTGCATTTTGCACGGTGTTGATATATTCACCGGCAACCTCGAACAATGCATCACCACCCCTTTGCCAATCAAAATTACTGGTGTAAGAATATTGTGTACTAATAAAATCTAACGCAGGTATTTTAGAAAATGGCACCTCATAGTTCAATTGCATTTGCTGAGAATGTCTGTTTGGCTCACCTACATCAAAAAAGCCATCCCATAAACCTAATTCATTTCTAATTCTATCTATTGATTCTACAGGCTCATCTTCGTTCAAGTAATTTCTAACGATATTATTATTGGAACCTGTTAAGTTCAATCTAAGTGATTTGGTCAAATTATAATTGACCGCATACTGCCAATTAAATAAATAATTACGCTGCTGAAGCTCCGGCAATTCTATTCTGTCCTCACCATCGGTATAAACATCCCTAAAACGTTGTGCATTAAACTGCCTATTGATATTTGAGGTAACCCCAATATTTGACGGTAACAAGTTTAAGTTCAAATCTTTCAACCATTTCCAATATTTACCCGTTAAGAGCGAATCCTTTTTGGCGAACGGTGCAATTTCAACCGGTTCAAAACTATGATTATATACAAAACCGGTATTTACATTCTGTTCTTTTAACTCAGCAATTTCAAAATCCCTATGGTCTGTTTCGTTATAACTATAGTTAAAGGTGAAGTTTTCAATATCGTAGAAATTAGCATCGGCCTCTTCACTACGGTCTTTACGCACACCAATTAAGTTAATACTGGTACGCTTTGTATAGTCTTCTGCCTGCTCTAAAACCTCATCTTTACCTTCTTGGGTATCTTCGGCTGCTATTCTATCCGCTAGTTTTAAATCATCATATACAGGATCAAACTCCGGTGTGATCATCTGTTCTGATATTCCGTAATTAAACGGTAATTGAATACCCCATTTTTTAGGAAGCAATTGCCCAACATTAACATTGGTAACAACATCATATGAAACGGCATCTTCACGTGCACGCTCATTTGGCATTTGATCTATTGAACCAAAACCAGAAGTACTCTTACTACCCGTTGCACTAAAGTTGGCAAAATCTGCAATATTACCGTCAACTGCGGCAATTGCGGCCCAACCACCGTTATTATCCAATCCTGCAAGGCGTAGTTCATTAAACCATACTTCACCTCTTGCCGGTAAAATATCCTGGTTTTTAACCCCCACCATCATAGTACGTATACTACCTAAAGAAGGGTTACCTTTAATACCAATACGTATTCTACCTGGTGTACGAACATCAAACTCACCAACAGGTATTACTTCACCATTATCAATTTCAAAGAACCGAACATCACTAAGCTCACCATCTGCAATCCATTGCGACTTTACTTTTGTCAAATCGCTAAGCAAAATATTCATCTCGTTGTTCTCTGGCCAGATTTCATCATCTGAAACCGCCGTAAAAGGCGTAAACTCTAACGGTAATTCTATTTGATAGTAGTTTTGGGTAAAATCTGTACCCATACGCAAGAAACCTACCAAAGGTGTAGAGGTATCCGCATAATCACTATCTATAATTTTTTCGGCATGTATGAACATTTTCAATTTCTCATATTGACGAATATCAACGTTCAAATTTTTAAACACTCCGCGTGAATCTTCAGACTCTAAATTAGAAACTGTCAATGAAAGGGATTGCTCGTTCTGGCGAATAATGGTGTTGTTATTATTTAACTGTTCCCTAACCACACCAGGAGGCAATACATACGGTATTGGGGTTCTACTACTATTTTCTTCTATGTTTACGGTATTTACATCTAAGGTAGTACCGTCGTCAGAGGGATCACTATCAATATTTTTATCTTGTAATGTACTTGTATAGGTACGCCAATCTCCCCTAACCAAATCTAAAGTTGCAAAACGCAAAACTGTAGGACTATTAAACCCTGTCATGTACATACGCATAAAACTGATAGACCTAAAATCTGTTATACCGCCTATGGCATCTGTAAAGTCGCTCAATGGAACTTTATATTGTATCCAACGGTAATTAACCTCATCTCCGTTTAATATTCTTGGTTCCCCACTTGCTGTACCTTCAATGATATCGGTTACATACTTATCGTTAATAGTAGTATTCGGCTTAATAGCAATACGGTACTCATAATAGCTATTTACGGTATTCATTGTTAAATCTCTATCTACATCTTCCACATCTGGTAATGTAGTTGAGCCCCTGTCCGTATTTGTTACCGAAACAGGCGAGTTCCCTTGTGGATTATTAAAGTCTTGATATCTTTCTAAAATACTACCTTCTCTATTTAAATAGTATACATAATTATCCAATGCAGGATCACTGCCCGGGTTACTGGTATATACATCTGCTTCACGCACATCATCCAAACCATCAAAACCGGTATCCTGCAAAACCCTATTATTTTCGTCAGCATCAAAAGCATAGACCAAAGATTGCGTTGCGGGCACTTCGCCCCAAGAGGTAGGCGAAACAAAATCGTTACTGTTTACACCGGGCAAACCGTTTTCATATTGCTTTTTACCATCGCGCAAAATATCCTCGGATATATTACCAAGGTTAAGCACCAATTCACCCGCACCATTGGCAATACCATCAACATATGGGTCCATTACCCAAAACTGAACAAACTCCACATTACTCTGCTCAAAATCCGTACTACTCAAAGAACGCATCATACCGCCCCATTTTTCCGACGGAGCTTCAGTTTCAAAATCCGGGTTGTTATTATACGGTCCTTTAGCATTTGGATAGTAAACCATATCCAAAGTGGTCTGTACTTGGGTTTGCCCTTGCGCCACATCTGTTTCTGGAAAAACTTCATCAATATAAACCCTACGGGTAGCGTTGATGGAAAGATCGTCATCACTAACAGAAGCCGGTCTTTGCGTAGTATAAAATATGGGATCAATAGTATACCAAGATAACTTGGCCCTACCGTAACCGTTCAATAAGTTATTTAAATCTTCCGGCGAACTACCAAACGGTTGATCATCATTACCAAACTCCAAAGGCATACTCGCAAGAGACCACCCTAACGATGCCCTAATATCTATTAATGCCTGCGCACCTTCAAAATCATCCAAATACGTAGTTGTTTCCCCTTCAAAATCAGCATTTTTAGGAGAATTGGGTATCAAGGCCGCCATTTCTGCCCTTACCGATATATTGGAAGGCACATCTGTATCTATATTTGGCAGCTTGTTCACCATACGGGTCAAGAAAGGCACCTCTGTAGAAAAGTTAGTATTTAAACCAAAAATAGTATTGTTTACAGACTCTACACCATAGGTAGATTTCTGTGTTAACGGACGTTCGTTCATATTCAATAACGTACCGCCCAAAACAAATTTTTCATTGAATTGATGCTCTACGTTTACACCGGTAAAACGACGCGTTTGCTGACCGAACACAGCATTATTCTCTACCGATATGTTAATAGGCACATTTGAAGCCTCTAAACTTGGATCTAAAATTTGAACCGTACCAGATTGATAATTAACCGTGTAATCTATACCCTCTTGCAAAGTCCTACCATTTGCGGTCACCGTCACAGAACCTTGAGGTACGTTAAATGCACCTATAGAAATACCATTACTTCCTTCAGATTTATAAGAGCCCTTTAGCAAAAACTTATTCTTCTCCGGATCTTGAAGTGCCGCAGTTTTTGTTAAAGCATACATATCCCTGAATACATATTGCTCTTGGTTGGCATTATAACCAGAAGTAACATCATACTGGCCACTGTTACCATTCTGTAGCTTTTCATATAAGAACTCTCCAAAAGGTTCTACTTTGGTAAAGATGATTCGGCCGTTTTGCACATCTATAGTCTGCCCACTAATGAAATCGAAAAATCCGTCTCCACCAGGTTGTATATCGTTATAGACATTTAATCTATCCAAGTTAAATACATTTAATAGAATAGTCTCTTCTAAACCTTCTGGCCAACCAGAACCCGGACCTTCTTCTACCGGGGTTATATAATTTCTTGAAGTAGGATCAGAATATAAAATATTCATCTTAAAATCTTCCTGACTTAAACTATATGCTCCTGTAGCATAAATATTCTTCATCATCAAGTCCCAAATAGGATCAGAGATATTGGTGATATTACTTTTAAGAAGTTTAAGTATTAATGTATTATTCTCAATTACGGCACTAACGTCTTGTGTAACGGTAGTAGCTTCTATACCTCCATTTGCAAATTCACCTACTTGATAAACTTGACCTTGAAAGGTGTACTGATAGGCAACACCCAAAACTTCGTCGTTACTTAGGCGTTGATTTAAGGATATATAACCCAATTGTGAGTTGAAATCATAATCCCTACCCTGCTCTAATTTTCTTGCATTCTCTAGGTACGCATAATCAAAACCCTGGTTTGGAGAATATCCTCCGGCAAAACTACCCGCATTAAATCCACTTTCAACAGTTGCAATCTCCCTAATATTATCGTTTAAGGCACCACCTCCAGAAAGTATTAAAGCGGGGTCATAGTCATTAGCGTTATTTCTAGGTCTTACATCTGCCGGACCGTTGAAGAAGCCAGCCCCACTACCATTATTTTGACCTACCCTGGTCTTGGCAATATTAGATTCACCTAAATCTTGAATTGCCACTACATTACGTACATTCAATGTTTGCTGAGTTCTGTTGGTAACCCATACTTCTATTCGGGTAATCTGTACTTGGCTCTGTATATACGGATAGGCAGATAGGGCATCATCATAATTGTCCCTAAAATATTGTGCCAGGAAAAAGTGTCTATTTTCGTCATAGTCCAGGGCGGTCAACGTAAAATCATTTAAAGTACCCCCACCCTGAGCAACTACGGTATTATTTTGTGAACGTTGTTCAGAAAAAACTGCGGTCACAGAGGTTTTGCCAAACTGTAATTTTGTTTTTACACCAAATAAACTTTGGGCTCCCTGAATCAAAGAGCTATTAAGTGGCATATTCACGTTACCTACTTCTATAGACTGGATAATATCATCTTCAGTAGGCGTATAATCTAATTTTACAATGTTCTGAAAATCGAAAGTTGCCTCGGTATCATAATTAGCGGTCACTTGCAAGCGCTCACCGATCTTACCTAACATACTAAGACTTATACGTTGATCAAAATCAAACGAAAGGTTAGTTCTATTTCTAGGCGATAAAGAAGGGTTGTCATTTTTCTGCCAAATAACACCTAAATCCATTGCAACGGATCCTTGGGGAATTATCTCAATAGTATTACCTCCAAAAATTGTAGAGAAGAAATCATTATTTACATAGAAGTTGGGAAGTAAATTTTTACGTGCTTCTTCACTACCTTCTTTTTTACCCGAATAAGCATCGGATTTTTCTTTAAAATATGATTTAATTCCTTCTTCCCTGATCAATTTAAAATATTGATCCGGTGTAAGAATTATAGGATAACCAATATTAAAATCGCCCACACTCTCATTATAGATATAACGATCAAGTTTAGGGTCATAAATATATTTAGACACAATGCTTTCTGGATTCTCAATAAGAATTCTTCCAAGATCGTATCCTGTCTTTACCGAGTCTACCTGCTGTTCTTCTGTTCCTTGAGCTACAACACTGGTTATAGAACCCAAAAACATAAAGAATACAAAGACGTGCTTAAAAGAAATTTTAAGAAATTTAGTTACCCCGTTTTTCAAACTTTTTACAAATTTTTGAGCGCGAGTTTTATTATGCCCTCGACACTTAGCGAAGCATCCTGACCAAGCACTTTATCGACAACCCTCTCTGATTGTTTGCGTGCGAAGCCCAGAACTTCTAAAGCAGATAACGCTTCATCTTTATTTGTATTGTTTGTACTTAACGAAAGTTCGTCTATATCGTAAACTTTTAAGACCTTATCCCTAAGATCTAAAATTACACGTTGTGCCGTTTTGGCACCGATACCTTTTACCGCTTGTATAGAAGCAACATCCCCATTGGCAATGGCATCCCTGACCTGAGAGGGAGACATAGATGAAAGCATGGTTCTGGCTATACTTGACCCAATACCCGAGACAGATAACAATAACCTAAAAATTTCACGTTCAGATTTTTCCACAAACCCGAACAATGTGTGAGAATCTTCTTTCACTTGAAGGTGCGTAAAAATGGAAATATTTTCCTGCTCCGGCAACTTGGAAAAAGTATTTAAAGAAATATTTACAAAATACCCTACACCACCACATTCAATAATAACATGAGTTGGGTTTTTCTCTACTAGTTTTCCTTTTAAGTGATGTATCATGATCTATTTAAATTAAAAAGGGAAATAAGTATAGCTACCAATTTCCCTATTTCAGTTATTAATTACGTAAAAATTATTTTGAACCTTTAGCTTTTTTGCGCTTTTCGCGCTCTTGAGCATCAATTACCGCTACTGCCGCCATGTTAACTATCTCATCTACACTGGCACCCAATTGCATAATATGAACCGCTTTGCGCAAACCTACCATAATAGGTCCTATAGAATCTGCACTATTCAATTCTTTCAGTAATTTATAGGTAATGTTAGCCGATTCTAAATTTGGGAATATAAGAGTGTTTACTTTTCTGCCTGCAAGCTTAGAAAACGGGAATTTACTTTCATGAAGTTCTCTATTTAATGCAAAATCGGTTTGTATTTCCCCATCTACCACTAAATCTGGCTGAGTTTCATGAAGAATACGAACCGCTTCTCTAACCTTTTTAGCATTAGGATGTGTTGAGGAACCAAAGTTAGCATAGCTCAACATTGCCAAAACGGGATTAAAGCCAAAATTAGAGGCAACATTAGCTGTCATTTGTGCAATATCAGCCAATTCTTCTGCATTGGGCTCTATATTTATTGAAGTATCGGCCAAAAACAACGGCCCTCTATCGGTAATCATAATGTTTACCGTAGCCACTTTCTTAACCTGACTTGCTCTACCAACAACTTCTAAAATTGGTTTTACCACCGTAGGGTATGCCCTTGAATAACCAGAAATCATTCCATCCGCATCGCCTTCCATTACCATCATGGAGCCAAAATAATTACGCTCGCGCATTTTTATTTTTGCGCTGTAAAAGGTTACTCCGCTTCGCTTTCGACTTTCCCAGTATTTGGTAGCATAACGTATATGGCGTTCATCGAATTCTTCTGACATTGGATCAATAATGGCAAGGTCAGCATCAAACTCCAACTCTTTCTTTAATTCAAGAATGATATCTTTTCTACCTAACAGAATAGGAATTGCAATACCTTCTTCATAAACTATCTGGGCCGCTTTTAGAACATCTAAATGGTCAGCTTCGGCAAATACAATTTTCTTGGTATGGCTACGTGCCCTGGCATGAAGTTGACGAACCACTTTATTATCGTTGCCCGAGCGAAGCATCAACTCCTCTCTGTATTTATCCCAATCATCTATTGGTGCCTTAGCAACACCACTCTCCATTGCTGCCCTGGCTACGGCAGGTGGTATTTCATATATTAGTCTTTGATCAAAAGGCTTGGGAATAATATACTCTTTACCAAAAGTCAATCTTGTTTCGCCATAAGCAATATTTACTTGCTCTGGTACGGGCTGTCTAGTTAAATCTGCCAAAGCTTTTACTGCCGCCATTTTCATAGCTTCATTGATTGCTGTTGCCCGGACATCTAACGCACCTCTAAAAATAAATGGAAAACCAAGTACATTATTTACTTGATTAGGATGATCGGATCTTCCCGTTGCCATAATTATATCCTTACGTGTAGCAATTGCTAAATCATAGGCAATCTCAGGGTCTGGATTTGCCATAGCGAACACAATAGGGTTTTCCGCCATAGATTTCAACATGGCCGGAGTAACAATATTGGCTATAGAAAGACCAACGAAAACATCGGCATCTACCATAGCCTCATCTAGCGTGTCTATTTTTCTATCGGTAGCAAATTCTTTCTTTGCAGGTGATAAATTATCGGCATCCTTTCTAATAACACCTTTACTATCAAGCATTACTATATTTTCAGCTTTAGCGCCAAACGCCTTATACAATTTAGTACATGATACTGCGGCAGCACCCGCACCACTGATAACAATGCGAACTTCTTCCATCTTTTTGTTGGAAAGCTCTAATGCGTTCAATAATGCAGCTGCAGAAATTATGGCCGTACCATGCTGGTCATCGTGCATAACAGGAATATCCAGCTCTTCTTTTAGCCTTCTTTCAATTTCAAAAGCTTCTGGAGCCTTAATATCCTCAAGATTTATGCCTCCAAATGTTGGGGCGATCATTTTAACGGTTTCAATAAACTTATCTACATCTTCAGTATCCACTTCAATATCAATACCGTCTATATCTGCAAAAATCTTAAAAAGAAGACCTTTACCTTCCATCACAGGTTTTGATGCCTCAGGACCAATATTTCCTAGTCCAAGGACAGCGGTACCATTAGAAATAATGGCAACCAAATTACCTTTAGATGTATATTTATAGGCGTTATCCTTGTCCTTTGCTATTTCTAGACATGGCTCTGCAACACCAGGTGAGTATGCCAAAGCCAGATCACGTTGTGTACTATAAGGTTTAGTAGGAACTATTTTTATCTTACCAGGTTGTGGCTTGGCATGATAAATAAGTGCTTCTCTTCTTAGCTTTTCATTGCTCATACGCTTCTATTTAAAAAAACAAATTTAAAGGTATTCTGTAAGAAAGCATTATGAGGATACGTATTTATACAAACAAAATAAATACCACCGATCAAAAAAGCTTTTAGCTAAATATGATATCACTAATCAACCATACTTTCTTTACTCGAAACATTAAGTCTTAATGCCAGAAAACCAGATATCGCAAAAAAGGCTCCTGCAAACAACATGGCATTAATTGCATTATTTCCAAGTAAGAATTTATAAATTGGACCAAAGGTAAGGGTCTCTATCCCCATAGGAATTACTATCATCATATTTAGGATTCCCATATATACGCCACGTCTTTCTTGAGGAACTACTTTTGATACCATCGTATAAGGTATACCCATCATAGCCGCCCAACCGATACCAAATAAAACCATTGGCACCAAAACCATTACGGGATCTGTGATATACGGAATAGTGAATAAAGAAATGGCAGTACCGAACAAGCTTAACGCATATACCTTTTTTCCACCAAACTTAAGTGTAAGCGGTACCAAGGCCAAAGCCACGACCATGGTGACAATATTGTACGTTAAACTCATTTGTGCGGATTGTGAAGCAGCTTCTCCCGTAGTATAACCCATAGTCAATTTAAACAATGGTGTAGTATACTGCCAATAAATGAATAAAGCATACCATTGAAACAAATACACGGCGCCTACCTTCCACATGAATTTTGGCATCTTCTTTATAGATTCTGCAATTTCTCTAAAGGGCAAGGCAATACGCTCCGTCAAAGGTTTGGACTTTGCTTTGAGGATATCTGTCAACTCTTCAGATGAAGGCGGAATTTCAGGAGTTTTTAAAACCGAAAAAAGAATAGTCGTAATAGAAAGAATGGCTCCAATGTAGAATGAATAGTACAACCAAGTAGGAATTGTACCCGCAACCTCTACAGATTCGCCACCGAACAAATATTGAAACAGCACTATAGATCCGTTCGCCAAAAGAATACCGGCACCTACAAAAAGACTCTGCATCTGGTACCCTAAACTTAATTGATTGTCCGGCAATTTATCTCCAACAAATGCCCTGTAGGGCTCCATTGCCATATTATTGCCCACATCTAAAATCCATAACAAACCAACTGCAAACCATAAAACAGGACTCGTTGGGAAAGCGAACAAACACAAACTGCCCAAAATTGCCCCGATCAAAAAATAAGGTTTTCTTCTACCCCAACGCTGAGACCAAGTTTTATCTGACATTGCACCTATGATTGGCTGTACGATCAAACCGGTTACAGGACCTGCAATATTTAAAATAGGAAGCATATCTTCTGGGGCACCCAGGTATAGGAAGATTGGGTTTATAGCTGTTTGCTGCAATCCAAAACTATACTGAATTCCTAAAAACCCAACATTCATATTGAATATTTGCCAAAAACTTAAACTTGGTTTGCTTATTTTCATAATATCCTATTATAACTAGCTTAACAAGATAGCATATTAAATAATTTAGAACATAAAATGTTGGTAAGAAATTTGAAATTCCCGGCACTATAACGTTATAGCAATTTAACTAGCACGAATTCAATATAATGAATCTGTCTTATCACGGTTAGAATAGGTGATTTTTAGATGTATTGATTTTAAGTCCAGGTACAATTCTGACCATTGCCTGTCATTTTCCCACCTAATATTTAAAATAGAATTAGACGATTCCTTCAAAATAAACTCACCATTAAAAGAGGTATGTGTATTTCTTAAAATGATCAATTGTTTAAACTTTGCAAAGAAAGACGTCTCAACATATTCATTTATTTCATCTTGGGAATAGTAATGTCTATTAATGTCTCTACCCACGTTGGTCTTGGCCAATAAGTCCATATCGTTTTCACCGGCAAAAAGTCCTACATAATAAACTTGAGGAATACCTGGAACAAAAAACTGAATGGCCCTTGCCGCTAAATACGCGTTCTCATCTTTACCTAGCGCTTCAAAATAAGTTGAATTTACTTGATACAAATCTAGATTTGAAGCAGCAGCTCCTGTTGCCTTTCTGCTTGTATTGCCACTATTTTCGTGCATACGTTCTACAATGGCATTTAAAGTTGCATCATCTATCAGCCCTTTTTGTCCATTTTCAGATGCTACATCCACTATGCCAATACCGTCATGGGTATCTAAAACCGTAATTGCGTTTCTTGGACTTACGTTCAACCAATTTTTTAAATTCTCTGCACTGGCGTTAAATAGGGTATCCAAGACCAACACTGGTAAAGCAAAGTCATAGACAAAGTCAACTTTTTTTGCAATTTCTATTTGAGTTTTATAAAATGAATGAATCTCTACCAATACAGCAATGCCCATTTTCTTGGCCTTTGTTGTAAGTTCATCTATAAAAGCAAAGGTTTCTTCTATCATAAAACTACTAGTACCTGCTTTTTTAATAGCATATCCGGCAGCATCTAGGCGAATCATGTTTACCCCAGACTTCTGAAACTCAACTAAAATACTCTCTAAATAATCAATCCCTTTTTTAGAATGAACATCTATATCAATTTGATTTGTGGTAAAAGTGGTCCAAATAAGCCTTTCTTGACCGTTATCAAATTTTACTTTTGTAAATGGATATCCAGATCGTGGCCTATAAATTTCTATTAAATCCTTTTCAGTAGCTCCGTTCGGAAAAACTGTATCAAAAGTCAAAAACAATTCTGCAAATTCAGAATCTTCCCCTTTTTTCAAAAAATCCTGAAATTCAGGTGATTTGGCGGACATATGGTTAACGATCAAATCTGCCATAACATCTACAGATGCACTTAACTCTTTAACATCGGCCCAGCTACCTAATCTCTTATCAATTTGTTTATGATCAATAGGATCAAACCCAGCGTCTTCTCCATCTATAGGATAATAAAAGGGAAGCATGTGAACACCACCGAACAAATCTTTGAATTGATTTTTCAACAAAAGGTCAAGCCCCTTAATGTCACTTTTACCCAACCTATCTACATAAGTAATTAATTGAACTTTATTCTTCATCTTAAATCTTTCTTTCTATCGAATTTTCTTAAATGAGCACTTGCAAATGAAATAAGCTATAGTGCCATTTTGTTAAAACAGGAATCCAATATAGTACTTAAAAGCTTAAAGTTAGGGACGAAATGAAGATTAGAACGCCCTGGCAAAAACTCAAACGTTAGAGTATTAAAAATAATTTTCAGCAAGATGGAAACATACTAAAAACATATTAAGATTTCCAAAAAAGTGAACTATTCTTTTAAAAAATCAATGTTCCTTTTAAGTCCGTCATATTTCGTTCGCTTTACTGCAGATTTTTGAAATACCTTTCTAAACACATCTTCGGTAATTTCCTCCCAATCTTTTCTGGTCATGCTGAGCAATTCTGGATTAGGATTGAACAAAGGTTCATTATGCGGCTTTGAAAACCGGTTCCAAGGACAAACATCTTGGCAAACATCGCAGCCAAACATCCAATCATCAAAAGAACCTTTCATTTCGTTTGGCAATTCGTTTTTTAACTCAATGGTAAAATATGAAACACACTTACTGCCATCAACTACATATGGCTCCGCAATTGCCTGCGTAGGGCACGCATCTATACAAGCCGTACATGTACCGCAATGATCTGTTACCGCATGGTCGTATTCCAGTTCTAAATCAACTATTAATTCTGCTATAAAGTAAAACGACCCCACCCGTTGGGTTAGCAGGTTACTATGCTTACCGATCCAACCCAAGCCACTTTTTGCAGCCCAAGCTTTGTCAAGCACAGGTGCAGAATCTACAAAGGCCCGCCCGTTGACTTCGCCTATTTCATCCGTTATAAATTCTTGTAATTGTCTGAGTTTTGTTTTAATTACATGATGGTAATCATGACCATATGCGTACTTGGAAATTTTGTATGAATCTTCATCTTGAGTTTCTTTAGGATAATAATTTAACAAAAGGGAAATTACGGACTTTGACCCCTCTACTAACTTTCTTGGATCCAATCTTTTATCGAAATGATTTGCCATATAGCTCATTTCGCCGTTCATATTATTATTGAGCCATCTCTCTAACCTAGGAGCTTCTTCTTCTAAAAAATCTGCTTTGGACACTCCACATGATAAAAAACCGAGGCGTTTGGCTTCGGTTTTAATACTATTGGTCCATTTATGTTTAATATCGATACTCAAAACAATCCAGGTTGAATTCCTCCTTTAATCCTTCCTAGGTGTTTGTATGCCAATTCTGTCACTTCTCTACCTCGTGGAGTTCTCATGATAAAACCCTGCTGAATTAAAAATGGCTCATACACCTCTTCAATAGTTTCTGCGCTTTCGGATACCGCCGTGGCCAAAGTGGTAATCCCCACAGGACCGCCCTTAAATTTATCGATTATAGTGGTCAAAATCTTGTTATCCATTTCATCTAGACCATGGGCATCCACATTCAAGGCCTTCAGACTAAATTTTGAAATTTCCATATCTATAGAGCCATTCCCTTTGATCTCGGCAAAATCTCGCACTCTTCTCAGCAAAGCATTACATATTCTGGGCGTACCCCTACTTCTGCCAGCAATTTCAATTGCCGCATCTTGAGAAATTGGTACGCGTAGAATTTCTGCACTACGTTCCACGATAGTTGAAAGTAATTCGGTTGAATAGTATTGCAACCTACTTTGAATACCAAAACGGGCACGCATAGGAGCGGTCAACAATCCTGACCTTGTAGTTGCACCGATCAACGTAAATGGATTTAAATTTATCTGAACAGATCTGGCATTTGGCCCAGATTCTAACATGATATCTATTTTATAATCTTCCATTGCAGAGTATAGATACTCCTCAACTATAGGGCTTAATCTATGAATTTCATCAATAAACAAAACATCACGTTCGTCTAAATTGGTAAGCAAGCCCGCTAAATCTCCAGGTTTATCTAGAACAGGACCCGAAGTAATTTTAATAGAAACCCCTAGTTCATTGGCAAGAATATTCGCCAAAGTAGTCTTACCTAAACCTGGGGGACCGTGAAACAAGGTATGATCCAATGCCTCGCCCCTTCTATTCGCAGCTTCAACAAAAACCTTCAGGTTTTCAAGAACCTGGTCCTGACCGGTAAAATCATCAAAATTTACAGGTCTTAATGCTCTTTCAATATCAAGTTCCTCATTAGAGAAACCATCAGCAGATGGGTCTAAATACTCGTTCATACACTAACAAAGATAGACAAACACCAGATAACTTTAAACTTATAACGGTAGCTAATTCAATTTATTAAAATACCTAAATGACCGTTAAATACCTGTAAGAAATCTAACTAAAAATTGTAAATTCATGGCATGACAAAAGAAAATTACCCAGCACAAGTACTACAATATATTCCTATATTTTATATCATATGGTCAGACGATCTGTTATCGGCATCTGAAATAAATGTGGTTGAGAAAGCCATTTCTGATGATGACACCTTGTCCACAGAGGATAAAAAACAGCTTAAAGCGTGGATGAACGTTAAAAATCCACCAAAGAACGAGACCTTTAAATACTGGAAACAATTAATCAATAACAGTGGTGTTAAGTTAGTGGAGCATGAAACTTATCCCTTAACAGCTTTTAGCCAAAAAGTAGCATCGCACTATCACGATAAAATATCGTACAACGATCAAATAAAAAGTATTGAAATAAACTTGGGCATTCAACCCAATCATTACAATTATCTATTTGACGTGCATATTGATCTAGAAAATAAATCATCTCAATATTCGTCAAAAACCATAGACACAATTTTAAAGGGAAATCATGCGGAAGCAATAGATTCTTTTAGAACCGCATTAAAAGATCCAATTTTCTCTTGGGAAGTAAGACGAAACAAAGAGGATTTTCGTAATCATGTTTTAAAACAAGTTAAATTTTTGGCAGATAAAGGATACGGAGCAATGGCCTACCCAGATGCCTATAGCGGCACCAATGATATGGAAGGTTATGCATACATCTTTGAAAATATGATGTGGGCGGACGGAAGTCTTTCTATAAAATTTGGAGTTCAATTTGGGTTGTTCGGTGGAAGTATTCAGAAACTTGGAACAAAAAAACACCATGACAAGTATTTAAAAGACACCGGTAAAGCTGAATTATTAGGATGTTTTGCCATGACGGAAACCGGGCACGGATCTAATGTACGAGGAATTAAAACTACGGCTACTTATAACAAAGACTCAGAAACCATTGTTATACACACACCAGGAAAAAATGACAACAAAGAATATATAGGTAATGCCATACATTCAAAAATGGCATCTGTATTTGCCCAACTCATTGTAAACGGAAAAAATGAAGGCGTACATGCTATTCTAGTACCCCTGAGAAACGAGAAACATGAATTACTACCTGGTGTAACAGTTGAAGATAATGGCTATAAATTAGGTCTTAACGGAGTTGATAATGGTAAAATTTGGTTCAATCAAGTTGAAGTGCCAAAAGAAAACCTATTGAACAAGTACGGTACTATTCTAGCGAATGGAGATTATTATTCAGAAATAAAGAATCCGAACAAACGATTCTTTACTATGTTGGGCACTTTAGTGGGCGGCAGAATTTGTGTAGCAAGAGCAGGCTTAGGCGGTGCAAAATTTGCACTGACCGTAGCTATAAAACATGCATTAAAAAGAAGGCAATTCAATGACAGTGTCAAAATACAGGAAGACCTGCTTATGGATTACCCATCGCACCAACTTCGTTTAACTCCATTAGTTGCAAGCGCATATGTATACCACATTACATTAGATAAAATGATGACGGTATATTGCGATGAAACGCAACCTGACAAGAGAAAGGTTGAAACACAAGTTGCAGGACTGAAATCCATTATTACATGGTATGCAAACGACACCATACAGGAATGCCGCGAAGCCTGTGGCGGTAAAGGGTATCTATTAGAAAACAGAATTGCGGATTTAAAAGGTGACGTTGATATTTTTACCACGTTTGAGGGGGACAACAATGTATTACTACAATTGGCGGCCAAAGGCGTTCTGTCAGATTTTAAGGCTGAGTTTAATAGCGCAGGTTTTTCAACTGTTTTAAAATTATTGAGCTCTCAACTTAGCGATAAGCTATCAACTATTAATCCGCTATACACTAACAAGACCGACAAGGACCACTTGTACAACCCTAAATTTCATGTCCATGCCTTAGAACATAGAACTAGAAGATTGACCTATACCCTTGCAATGCGCATTAGAGGGTATATTAAAAAAGGTATTCCTTCATATCAAGCCTTTTTAAAGGTACAAACACATTTAATGACACTTGGCAAAGCTTATAGCGCAGAACTGGCTTACAAATCGTTTATTGAACACAATAGGACTATTAAAGACCCAGCTTATAAGGAATTATTTGAAAAACTGGGTACGCTATACGCCCTGCATGAAATTAGAAAAAATGCATCATGGTATTTAGAACAAGGATATATAAGCGGAACCAAATCTAAAGCTATACGACAACGAGTAGAACGACTATGTACAGAATTAAGACCACATCTTAATAGTTTGGTAGATGGTTTTGGCATACCCGTTCATTTAATGACCGCTCCCATTGCAAATTAATTACGTTCTTTTTCCAATCTAGATGTATCCATAAAATCAAGGATAGTTATTTCTGCATCGCCATAAAGTTTGGTCCTAGCGGACCCCTTTGAGCTAAGTTGCAATGTATTTAAGGCTCTTATTTCTATATCAGGTGAATCTTCAGCAACTACGAGTACATGATTCGCCTGAAGATCAGATGCTTTTAATGAGGTATTACCATATAATTTTGTCATTAAATATTCTGATGTGCCTTCCACTTTAGCCGATGCATTTTTATACATATATATATTATTGCTGGCACCCGTAGTGTATAATTTAACATCGATCCTATCTTTCAATGTAAGGTTTAATGAGTCGCTCGCTAAATTAAAATCACCAGAACTAATTTCCTCCATATTAATATCCATAATATCAGCGGTAGCATTTAGTTCTAACCTAGAAGTACCGTACGTTTGTACTTCTAGCCTATCAGTAGAAATGACATCCTTCATACTAATTTTACCGTTCATCATTTTAATACTATTTAGCTCTTGAAAGAAAATTGTAATCTCCAGTTTCTTTTTTCCGGTAATATTATAAAACGACGATATTTTTAACGTTCCATTATCTACCCTGAATTTAAGAACGTCTACCAAATTATCATCCAATTCTAATGCATAACCTTCAGATGTAGCCTTTTGAATAACGATATCTAAATCATCCACTAATTCAATAGCATTAAAAGGTTCTAAATCTTCACGTACCTCAATGACATTTTTATTTCCTTTTATCTTGGGTTTACGTTGGGCGTAACCATTAATAGAGATGACAAATACTGTAATCAATAGGGTGAACTTTCTCATAGTGTTTACTTATGTTTAATTATCTGAAGTTATCCAATTTTAAGTAAAATTAGAACAACTTGATAATATCTTAAGAATTTAACCAAAAAAAAAAGCCCAACTATAGCTAGTTGGGCTTTATAAAACT
This sequence comes from Maribacter sp., assembly GCA_020629415.1. Taxonomy (GTDB): domain Bacteria; phylum Bacteroidota; class Bacteroidia; order Flavobacteriales; family Flavobacteriaceae; genus Maribacter; species Maribacter huludaoensis. Next base: position 47,752 of record JAHDDL010000021.1, read on the forward strand.
TAAATATTTTTAATGATTCATTTCTTCTTCATTTTCCTGTAAAGGAATATGTTGTGGAACATAATCTTGACCTTCAATAATATAATCTCCGTTTTCATAAACCTTACTATAATCGTAAGCCCATCTATGAACTTCAGGAATAGGACCCGCCCAGTTACCATGAATATGTTCTTGCTCAGCAGTCCATTCCAAAGTATTTGATTTCCATGGATTCTTTGGACCAACCTTACCGTAAAATATACTGTAGAAGAAGTTAGCAACAAAAACCAATTGTGCAGCTGCTGCTATTATGGCAAAGACAGTCATTAATACTTGAATATCAGTTAACTCATCAAACATTGGAAAAGCTGTATTCTCGTAATATCTTCTTGGAACACCTGCCATACCTACAAAGTGCATAGGGAAGAAAACACCATAGGCACAAATAGCTGTTACCCAAAAGTGAACATAACCCAAGTTCTTGTTCATTAATCTACCACCATACATTTTAGGGAACCAGTGATAGACACCAGCAAACAAACCGTAAAGTGCAGAGATACCCATTACCAAGTGGAAGTGAGCTACTACGAAGTATGTATCGTGAACGTTAATATCCAACGTACTATCTCCTAAAACAATACCAGTTAATCCACCAGTAATAAATGTCGATACTAAACCAATTGAAAACAACATTGCCGGGTTCAATTGTAGGTTACCTTTCCATAAGGTAGTTATATAGTTGAATGCTTTTACCGCAGATGGTATAGCAATCAATAACGTTGTAAATGTAAATACAGATCCTAAAAACGGATTCATACCTGAGATAAACATGTGGTGACCCCAAACAATTGTAGATAAAAAGGCAATTGCTAAAATGGAAGCAATCATAGCACGATAACCAAAAATTGGTTTACGCGCATTTGTAGACATTACCTCAGAAGTGATACCCAATGCCGGTAATAATACAATATATACCTCCGGATGACCTAAGAACCAAAAAAGGTGCTCGTATAATACTGGTGACCCACCTTGATAATGTAGAACCTCACCCTGAATAAAAATATCTGACAGGAAGAAAGAAGTTCCAAAACTTCTATCCATTATTAATAATAATGCGGCAGATAATAAAACAGGGAATGAAATTACACCTATTATAGCTGTTACAAAGAATGCCCAAATTGTTAAAGGCAATCTTGTCATTGACATACCTTTGGTTCTTAAATTAATTACCGTTACAATGTAGTTCAAAGAACCTAAAAGAGATGATGCAATAAATATTGCCATTGAACTTAACCATAACGTCATACCCATTCCAGAACCTGGTTGAGCCATTGGCAAAGCACTTAATGGTGGATAAATTGTCCAACCAGCAGCTGCCGGACCTGCCTCTACGAATAAAGAAATTATCATAATTGCAGAAGCTATTGCAAACAACCAAAAGGATACCATATTCAAGAAACCAGATGCCATATCACGTGCACCGATCTGCAATGGAATCAATAAATTACTGAACGTACCACTTAAACCTGCAGTAAGTACAAAGAATACCATTATAGTACCGTGCATGGTAACCAATGCCAAATAAACATCGGCATCCATAACACCACCAGGTGCCCACTTGCCTAAAAGAGCTTCAAAAATTGGAAAAGACTCTCCTGGCCAAGCCAATTGCATTCTAAACAATAATGACATTGCAATACCTATAAAACCCATTACAAACACACCTAAAATAAGGTATTGTTTACCAATCATTTTATGGTCTTGGCTAAAGATATACTTTGTTACAAAAGTTTCTTTATGATGATGTCCATGATCGTCGTGTGCATGATCATCTACATGTGCATGTGCTGTTGCTGACATAATCGTAATCTTATTTATATTAATTTTCTAATTATAGCTATATTAATCTGAGAGTAAAATTACTCTGCTACTGAAACCGCACTAACCATGTTAAAAGCAGGGTTAGTATCATCCTTCATAACCGTTTCGGCAAAAGTTGATTGTGATTTGATCCACTGATTATATTCCTCTTCGGTCTCTACAATAATCTTCATTTGCATGTTATAATGAGATTTACCACAAATCTTATTACAAAGCAAGATATAATCAAACTGCCAAGGATCTAGAGCCTCTCCTGTACTTGCAGATTTTTCTGCTCTAATCTTATTAGTTCTTTTAACCTTATCCATAACATCTGGATTGGTCCTCATTTCTTCTGTTGTATAAATAGGAGTAAAAGAAAATTCGGTAATCATACCAGGTACACAGTTCATTTGCGCTCTAAAATGAGGCATGTAAGCTGAGTGTAATACGTCTTGAGAACGCATTTTAAAATTCACCTTTCTACCTACCGGTAAGTGCAATTCTTTTACAATAATATCGTCATGTGCATAGGTATCGGCTTCATCCAAGCCTAAAACGTTTGCTTTGTCAATATCAATCATTCTAACATTGGCTCCACCTAAAACATTATCATCACCACCATATCTGGCTGTCCAATTAAATTGTTGTGCATAAAGTTCAACAATCAACGGATCATCCTCATCGTTTACATCCATAATAGTAGTCCAGGTATATAATCCCCAAAGAATAAGACCTGCCAATACAATTACCGGAATAATGGTCCAAATAAACTCTAGACGATCATTATCCGCATAAAATAACGCTTTTTGCCCTTTTTTACCGGCATATTTATAACCAAAATAATGTAACAACGCTTGGGTCAAGGTTTGCACGATAAAGATAATAATGAAAGAAACCAACATTAAGCTATCATATTCCTCACCATGTGCCGATCCAGCTTCTGGTAAAAGAAACTTACCATAGTTCCAAAAACTGAATATGGTAATTCCGTAAATGAATACCAAAAATCCAAATAACATGTAACCGTTATTTTTATTATCGCTATCCGTTGCTATTTGGTGCTGCTCAGTTCTAAGCTGTGACAATTCAAAGATTTTAGTCAATTGCCAAATGGCAATGGCTACAAGAACAAGTACAGCTAAAGTTAATAATGTCGTCATTGTATATATAAATGTTATACTTTACTTAATTACTAGTAATGAAAGTGTCTACTTTCTTCAATAAAAGGATTTCTTTTTGGTTGTAGCGGCTGCGTTGAAAGTGCTCTAAAAATCCAGAATATAAATAATCCTGCAAAAAACAATACAGAACCTATCTCAGGAATACCAATGTACCAGTTCTTACCTACCGTAGAAGGCATAATAGCATTAAAGATATCCATATAGTGCCCAGCAAGTATTACGATACCTGTTAAAACTACAAACCAATTAATTCTCTTGTAATCACTATTCATTAAAAGAAGCACCGGGAACAAGAAGTTCATTGCTACCATACCGAAGAATGGTAATTTGTAATCTGCTATTCTAGTAACATAATATGTTACTTCTTCAGGTATGTTAGAATACCATATCAACATAAATTGAGAGAACCATAGGTATGTCCAAAATATACTGATACCGAACATGAACTTTGCTAAATCATGTATATGACTGTCGTTAACATCCGGCAAATGACCTTTAGACTTTAAATAGATGGTCACCATTGCTATAACCGTAATTCCTGAAACGAACATACTGGCAAAAATATACCAACCGAACAATGTACTGAACCAGTGTGGTTCTACACTCATAATCCAATCCCAGGACATAATAGATTCACTGATAAGGTAAAACACCAAGAAACCAGCAGATATTCTAAAATTTAATTTAAAGTTAGAATTGTCATCTGAATCATCTTGCGCAATAGAAAGTTTTCTAGAATACTCTCTATAACCAATCCAACCAGCTAAAAATATAGCTGCTCTTATTAAAAAGAAGGTAGGGTTCAAATACCCAGACTTACCCTGTAACAATGCATCATGTGCTACAACATCGGCATCCATCCAGACAAATAGATGGTTCATGTGCAAAACAGAAAGAAGCAATATTACAAATACAATGATTCCACCAGGAACCAAGTAAGACGTAATACCTTCCATTACTCTGAATAACAGTGGAGACCAACCTGCTTGCGCAGCACGTTGTATAGCATAAAAAGCCAATACCCCTAATGATATCATCATAAAAAAGAACGCCGCAACATATAAAGCCGCCCAAGGTCTATTTTTTAATTGATCCAATAAATGCTGATCATGAGAAGCATCATGTTCTTCACCATGAGATTCAGCAACCCCGTGATCACTTTCTTTTGTTGCATGTTCAGCTTCAGCTGCATGGGCGTCACCATCACCTCCGTCATGACTTGCTACCATTTCTTTTGCCTCTGCTATAGTTCCAGGAGCCATAACAAACCCACCAATGATTCCTAATGCACCTACTATCATTAGAACGATGGAAGCTATTTTAAGTCTATTTGAAAACGTATACATAGTATTGTTTACCTATTATTTGGTTAAATCTTGTTTCAATTTCATTACATATTCTGACACCTGCCACATTTCTTCAGTGTTCATCTGTGAAGCATAAGAACCCATTGAGTTCAATCCATAATGAATTGTATAGTATGTGGAACCTACATTAATGTTTCTTACTTCGTCAGCATAATTAGGCACACCTAGTATCTTTTCTCTTTTAACAAGAGTACCCTGACCATCGCCTTTATCCCCATGACAAATAGCACAATAAATGGTATACAACTGACCACCTTTAGCCAAATTTTTCTCAACATTCATTGTATCAAGCGGACTTGTTTGCAATCTTGATAATTCTTTACCTTCCGGGGAATTTTCAATTTCATATGGCAACCAACCCCTGTTTATCGTATTTGCAGGTGGAACCAAAGCCTCTGCTTCGTTTGGCAAAAAGTCCACCTCACTATAAGTCTCGTAACCTACGGACTCATACATATTAGGCATATACTGATAGTTAGGTACGCTGTCATCTTTACAAGACGTTGCTACGATAGCCAACCCGAATATTATCGCTATTTTCTTAAAACTGTTCATATTTAATGACTGTTTTTTTCTGAAATATTAATTTCTACTGCACCAGTATTCATTAACAAATCTCTTAATTCTTGCTCGTTGTCATGGATTTCTATTTCCATCAAAAAATGATCGTCCGTAGTTCTTACATCAGGATTCTCGGCTTCTTTAAAAGGCCATAGTCTACTTCTTAAATAAAAAGTAATAACCATTAAGTGAGCCGCAAAGAACACCGTCAACTCGAACATAATAGGCACGAATGCAGGTAGGTTCTCCAAATAACTGAAGCTAGGCTTACCACCTATATCTTGCGGCCAATCTTCTATCATGATAAAATTCATCATAAGAGTTGCCACAGTTAAACCAACCAAACCATACAAGAAAGCTGTAATAGCCAATCTTGTAGGCGCTAAGCCCATAGCTTTGTCTAATCCGTGCACAGGGAAAGGACAATATACTTCGTCTATGTGAAGCTTTGCTGCCTTTACCTTTTTAACGGCAAGCATGAGCACATCGTCATCATCGTAAAAAGCGTGTATAACTTTAGATGCCATATTTATCTTTTGTTATTTAATAAAATTGCTGCTTGTCCTGCCCAGTCATCACGTTGTGCTCTACCTGGGAAAGACCCTGTAATAGAATCTAACAAATTATATTCGCTCTCTGTCATTCTAGCTACTTGAGCAAAAGTGTAAATTCCTATTTCATTTAATGTTGCTTCCATCTGAGGACCAATACCCTTAACCCTCTTCAAATCATCTGCCTCTTGTGTAGTGGCATCAAAAGTACCCACCGCACTTAAAAGATCAGAAACACCTACTTTATCACCTACCGTAGGAACAACTTCGCCCATAAGAACATCATCAGTTATAGGCTCTTTAATCTCTACATTAGTCGTTTTGATTTCATATAACGGCTTACCTGAATCTCTTAGAACTTTATACTTCTGCCCAGAAGATTTTAAAATAGATTTAACCTCTGCCTGTGCAATAACAGGGAAAGTTCTAGAGTACAATAAGAACAACACAAAGAAGAATCCAATGGTACCTACGAAAATACCGATATCTACAAAAGTTGGAGAGAACATTGTCCAAGAAGAAGGAAGATAATCTCTATGCAATGAAGTAACGATAATTACGAATCTTTCGAACCACATACCTATGTTTACCACAATAGAAATAAAGAAAGAGAACATGATACTAGTTCTTAATTTCTTGAACCACATAAATTGTGGAGAGAATACATTACAAGTCATCATTGACCAGTATGCCCACCAATAAGGACCGGTTGCCCTGTTCAAGAAAGCGTATTGCTCATATTCCACACCAGAATACCATGCCATGAACAACTCGGTAATATAGGCACAACCTACAATAGAACCGGTTAACATGATTACAATATTCATTAATTCAATATGCTGAATAGTAATATAATTTTCTAAATGACATACTTTTCTCATTATAATCAACAACGTGTTTACCATTGCGAAACCAGAGAAAATTGCCCCTGCCACGAAGTAAGGTGGAAAAATTGTTGTATGCCAACCTGGTATAACCGACGTAGCAAAGTCAAAAGATACAATGGTGTGTACAGATAATACCAACGGAGTTGCAAGACCTGCAAGTACCAATGACACTTCCTCAAATCGTTGCCAATCTTTGGCACGACCACTCCACCCAAAACTTAAAAGACTATAGATTTTCTTTTGAAAAGGCAATACGGCCCTATCACGAATCATAGCAAAATCAGGAAGTAAACCTGTCCACCAAAATACCAATGAAACAGAAAGATATGTTGATATCGCGAATACATCCCAAAGAAGTGGAGAGTTAAAGTTTACCCATAACGACCCAAATTGATTTGGAATAGGTAATACCCAATATGCCAACCATGGACGACCCATGTGAATAATAGGGAACAAACCAGCTTGAACAACGGAAAAAATTGTCATTGCCTCAGCAGAACGGTTAATTGCCATTCTCCATTTTTGACGGAACAACAATAATACCGCCGATATCAAAGTACCAGCGTGGCCGATACCTACCCACCAAACGAAATTGGTAATATCCCAAGCCCAGTTTACAGACTTGTTAAGACCCCATGTACCGATACCGGTAGAGACCGTATAAATAATACAACCTACTCCCCAAAGGAATGCCACTAGGGCAATGGAAAAAACTATCCACCAGTGCTTATTAGCTCTGCCTTCCACTGGTGCGGCAATATCCACTGTTACATCGTGGTAGCCTTTGTCTCCAGTTACTAGGGGTTTACGTATAGGTGCTTCGTAATGCGACGCCATAGACTTTTGTTATAATTACTTTCTACTATTGTTTATGCTTCGTTGGTGTTTCTAACCTTAACATGGTAGAAAACGTTTGGTTGTGTACCTACATGCTCCAACAAATGATACATGCGGTCACTTTGTTTTAATTCTGCAACTTTACTCTTCTCATCATTAACATCACCAAATACAATGGCACCGTTACTACATGCCGAAGAACAAGCTGTTTGGAATTCTCCATCCTCAATAACACGACCGTCTCTCTTAGCATCAAGAATAGTCTTTTGTGTTTTTTGAATACACATAGAACATTTCTCGATAACACCTCTAGAACGAACGTTTACATCTGGGTTCAATACCATTTTACCCAAATCATTGTTCATATGGAAATCGAACTCGTCATTGTTATTATATAAGAACCAGTTAAATCTACGTACTTTATAAGGACAGTTGTTAGCACAATATCTTGTACCTACACATCTGTTATAAGCCATTTGGTTTTGACCTTGTCTACCATGTGAAGTTGCCGCTACAGGACAAACAGTTTCACAAGGAGCATGGTTACAGTGTTGACACATTACAGGCTGAAAAGCAACCTGAGGATTCGCAGAAGGATCTTCTAACTCACCGAAACCACCTAATGAACCATTATCACCGGACAAACCGTCGAAACCATCTTTTTTGGCATTATCACCTTCAAAGGTTTCTTCAGACGAGTAATATCTATCGATACGCAACCAATGCATATCCCTAGACTTTCTTACCTCCGCCTTACCAACAACAGGTACGTTATTTTCTGCATGACAAGCGATAACACAAGAACCACAACCGGTACAAGCATTTAAATCAATAGACATGTTAAAATGATGACCGATAGAACGATCAAAGCTATCCCATAAGTCAACAGAAGTTGCAGGAACTTCTTGATGGTCCAAAGATACCACAGGAACCTCGTTCCATTCCGCATGGTCTTTAGTATTAAATATCTCTAAAGTTGTTTCTTTAATGATATCTCCCCTACCCATTAAGGTTTTATGTAATTGAATACAAGCAAACTCATGATTACCTCCAACTTTTTCTACACTTACAGATTGAATATTGCTAAATCCGTCATATAGTTTAAAAGCATTTACACCAGTCTGCATTTCTTCTTTCAATCCTACAGTTTTACCGTAACCGAATGAAAGACCTACAGTACCTTTTGCCTGCCCAGGCTGAACAACCACCGGCACCCTCTCCAAACTAACACCATTAACGGTAAGCTTTACATAGCTACCATCCATACCGCCGTTTGCAACGTTTACATTTTCTACACCAAGCTCAGCAGCATCTGCTTTTGAAATAGTAACATAGTTATCCCAAGAAACTCTTGTAATTGGATCCGGAAATTCTTGCAACCAAGGGTTACTTGCCTGCTGGCCATCGCCCATACCAACTTTAGAATACAACGTAAGCTCCATTCCATCACTAGTGGTATTTGCTAAACTACGTACAGCAGAAGATAAAGAAGTATTGGAAACAACCTCAATTGTATCCTCCGTAGTCGTAATATCTTGAGCTGCCCCTTCAGTATTCACCACCATAGTTTTGGTACTGAAAACACCATCTTGCAACGCTTGATTCCAACTTGCACCGTTAAGTACAGATGAAGTCCAAGTATCTTTTATATAATCATAATACGTTTGCTCACTTCCCAGTAGCCCTAAAACTACGGATTGAAACTGCTTTGTATCAAATAATTCTTTAATAGTAGGCTGCATTAAACTGTAATGCCCCTTCTTAATTTGAATATCTCCCCAAGACTCCAAATAGTGGTTTGTAGCGCCCACATATTGCACAGCCTCAGTAGTTTCATTCCAATTTGTAGAAAAAGCAACAGATAAATCAACCTTTTCCAGACCTTCTTTAAAATCAGCTGCATTAGGCAATGAATATATAGGATTAACACCATCCATCAATAAAGCGCCAACTCTACCGGCCTTCATATCTGCAATCAGCGAATTAACCGCCTTCACACTACCTTTTCTTATATATTTAGGAGCTGCAACATCATAGGCTTTACTGGAAAGCATTTCATTGATTGCCAAAACAACAGCTTGAGCATTAACATCGTCTAATCCCGTTACAACAACAGCATTGGAACCAGCTTTCTTTATCTCTACGGCAATGGAATCAACCAAAGCATCATACTCTGAAGTGTTACCACCTACAGAAGTACCATTTAATTTTCCGTATAATTTAGCCAAAACAACCTTTTGAGCACTTGGCTTCATGGCCACGCGCTTATCGGCATTTGCACCGGTCAATGACATATTTGCCTCAACCTGTATATGTCTGGACATTTTACCATTCTTAGGAACACGCCCTCTAGAATAACCCGCATCATAACCACCGCCTTGCCAGTCGGCAATAAAATCTGCCCCAAAAGAAACAATAAGCTCTGCCTTTTCAAAATCGTAATCAGCTAAAGCACGCTCTCCGTATTTATTTTCAAACGCAGTTAATGCCGCATCTTCAGATATAGCATCATAGGTAACATGAACCACATTTTCATTGGCAGCGACCAGATCAGCCATAAGACGATCGGTTGATGGACTAGCATATGTCTGTGTAAGAACAGCAATTTTTTTAGCAGAACCCTTAAGCGAACCCATTTTAGACTTAACGGTAGCTTTAAGTACATCCCATTCTACCGGCTCTCCATTTGCCAACGGCCCTTGCAACCTTGTACTATCGTACAACGAAAGAACAGAACCCTGCACCCTAGCATTAGCCGAACCACCTATTTTAGCCAAAGTATTATTCTCTACCTTGATAGGACGACCCTCACGAGTCTTTATCAATATGCTAGCAAAATCAAAACCATTTGCAATTGTAGTTGCATAATAGTTAGCGACTCCGGGAACTATATTTTCTGGCAATACCACATAAGGAATCGATTTTACAACCGGTCCTTCACATGCTGCTAAAGAAGCGGCCGCGGTACTAAACCCAACATACTTCAAGAAATCTCTACGATTTGTATTTGTAGAAGACAATGTTTCCTTGTCACCCAAGAAATCATCCACAGGAATCTGCTCTACAAATTCATTCTGCTTTAGCGCCTCAACAATGGAATCGTTAGGATTTAACTCCGCTTCGTTCTTCCAATATTTTTTGTTTGATGCCATACGTATTATCTGTAATTAGCTTCTTTAAATTATTATTAATAGTGACATTTACCACATTCCAGCCCACCCAACTGAGCAGCTGTTAAATTCTCTACACCGTATTTCTTTGAAAGCTCAGCATGAATTTTCTCATAGTATTCATTACCCTCAACCTTTACATTGGTCTCTCTATGACAATCAATACACCAACCCATTGTCAACGGAGAATACTGATACATAATTTCCATTTCCTCTACAGGACCGTGACAAGTTTGACACTCAACACCTGCGACCGAAACGTGCTGCGAGTGATTGAAATAAGCAAAATCTGGCAGGTTATGAATTCTTACCCATTCTACAGGCTGACTTTCACCAGTGTATTTTTGATTTTCTTCATCCCAACCAACTGCTTTGTATAATTTCTTTATCTCACCAGTATAGAACTCGTTCGTGTATCCATTCTCCAAATCTTCTTGAGACGGACCCTCCGGATTACCAGTATACTCATAAACTGATTTATGACAGTTCATACATACATTCAAAGAAGGTATACCAGAATGTTTGGAAACCCTAGCAGAAGAGTGACAATATTTACACTCTATCTTATTATCACCTGCATGAATCTTATGTGAATAATGAATTGGCTGAATTGGGGCATAACCCTGATCGACACCTACCTGCATCATCCAACCATAGGCAAAGTATGCACTACCCAACAATAAGAAAACAACGGTAACCAAAACCAAAAATTGATTTTGCGCAAAAGCTTTCCAAATCGGGGTTCTTTTTTCAGCATTCTCTTTTTCAAGAACAACACCATTTGCCTGTGCTATACGCTGTAATGTCTTATTCACCAACAACAGCATAACCACCAACAAACCAAAAACCAAGACCAAAGCACCCAAGATCACTTCATTTGAGACGCCAGAAGAATTTCCCGCATTTCCACCAGCAACATCTGCACTACCCGCAACAGGTGCAGGGGCAGCAGCCGGAGCTGCAGCGGTATATGCCAAAATATCATCGATATCTGTGTTTGACAAGGTTGGAAAAGCCGTCATTGCAGCTTGATTATACTCTGCGTACAATTTATTTGCATAAGCGTCACCCGACTTAATTACACCAGGACTGTTTTTAATCCAAGCATAAAGCCACTCTCTGTCCAAGCCTTCTTCTTCACTCAACCTAGCCTCTACATTCTCTAATGCAGGACCGGTCATCTTACGATTTAACGCATGACAGGCAGCACAGTTTTGATTGAACAATGCCTTGCCTTTTTTAGCATCGCCACCCCCTGCGGTTTCAGTAGCCACAGATTCAGCAGCAGCTTCATCCTGCGCTATTGAGGGACTTGCAAAAAGCAAAAATACAATTAGGGATAATCCTAAAATTTTAGAAAACTGATTTCGGTTTGGAACCTTTTTCATATATCGAATATTTCTATCGGAATCTTGGCATGATTTTGGTCATAGATGAAACCAATTACAATCCACCAAATGCCTAAATCGATGACAAAAATACGACATAGACTTTATTTGCAAAATGTTAATGTATCTATAATTTACAATTTAGAAATATTCTAAATAGATCAAGATTTATTTGTTTGAGCCTTAATAAATTACTTTTGTCCTAAATGAAAAATAAATTGAAAATAGGTTATGAAAATTGTTAGTACCCTCCTAGTTTTTGCTTGTTTTAGCCAATTTAGCTACGCACAAAGTGCAAATGTAGATATACAGCAAGACCCGAAGATTGATCAATTGTTAGAGATTTACAAATCATCCTTAAGCAATAATGAATACTACAGAATACAAGTTGGCTTTGGCAACTATGCAAAAGCACAAAAAATAAAAGCAAACGTGGAAGAGGATTTTCCTGAACTAGTTTCTAAAATTGATTTTGACTCACCAACATATCGCGTAAGAGTCGGCAGGTTTACCTCTAGATTAGATGCCGAACGAAAGTTCAACGAGGTAAGGACCAAGTACCCCGATGCTATGTTATTAAAACCAAAAAAATCGACCAAATAGGTCGATTTTTTTTGCTTTATTTCTAAAGAGATTTTAATACTCTTTATTTCAAATTCTATTTGGACTTCAACTTTTTCTTCACTGCAACTTCTTGGAACGCTTCCACGATATCACCTTCATTGATATCATTATAGTTTTTAATCTGAAGACCACAGTCATAACCTTTAGCTACTTCCCTAACATCATCTTTAAATCGTTTTAACGAAGATAATGTACCTGTATATATAACTACGCCATCTCGTATTAATCTAATATTAGAGTTTCTAAAGATTTTACCGCTTGTTACCATACAACCTGCAATAGTTCCAATTTTAGAAATTTTAAAAGTTTCCCTAATCTCAGCTGTACCAGAAATCTCTTCTTTCATTTCAGGAGATAACATACCTTCCATTGCATCTTTAAGGTCATTGATCGCAGCATAAATGATAGAATACATACGGATATCTATTTCCTCTTTCTCGGCAATTGCTTTCGCGTTGCCCATAGGCCTTACATTAAACCCTATAATAACCGCATCCGAAGCAGAAGCCAATAACACATCTGATTCCGTAATAGGACCTACAGCTTTATGTATGATATTCACCTGAATTTCATCAGTGGATAATTTCTGGAAAGAATCTGTAAGCGCTTCAACAGAACCATCAACATCACCCTTAAGAATAATATTAAGTTCTTTGAAATCACCTAATGCAATTCTACGACCAATTTCATCCAAAGTAATATGACGCTGTGTTCTAACAGACTGCTCACGTTGTAATTGAGATCTTCTTGAGGCAATTTGCTTAGCCTCACGCTCGTCTTCCAATACGTAGAACTTATCACCTGCCTGAGAAGCCCCGTCAAGACCTAATATAGATATTGGTGTTGAAGGACCAACTTCTTTTACATTATTGCCCCTCTCATCCTGCATTGCCTTGATCTTACCACTTGTAGTACCGGCCAACACATAATCACCTATCTTAAGTGTACCAGACTGCACTAACACAGTAGACACATAACCTTTTCCTTTATCCAAGAACGCTTCCACAACAGTTCCTGTTGCATTTTTATTTGGATTGGCCTTTAACTCTAATAACTCAGCTTCAAGTAAAACTTTCTCTAATAATTCCTTTACACCTAAACCGGTCTTGGCAGAAATATCATGAGATTGTATTTTACCTCCCCAATCTTCAACCAATAGGTTCATCTGCGCTAGACCTTCCTTAATCTTATCTGGATTAGACGTAGACTTATCAACTTTGTTTATTGCAAAAACAATTGGTACACCAGCAGCTTGCGCGTGACTGATCGCCTCTTTTGTTTGTGGCATAATATCATCATCTGCCGCAATAACAATAATTGCAATATCGGTTACCTGAGCACCTCTAGCACGCATAGCGGTAAAAGCCTCGTGACCAGGAGTATCCAAGAAAGCAATTCTTTCCCCATTTTCAAGTGTTACTCCGTAGGCGCCAATATGCTGAGTAATACCACCACTTTCTCCGGCAATTACATTCTCTTTACGGATGTAATCCAATAAAGATGTTTTACCGTGATCCACGTGCCCCATGACCGTAACGATCGGAGCTCTATGCTTTAAATCTTCAGGAGCATCTTCTTCCTCAACTATACTTTCTTCAATATCAGCAGTAACAAAGTCAACCTCATAACCGAATTCTTCTGCTACTATAGATAATGTTTCAGCATCTAAACGCTGATTCATGGTCACCATAATACCTAATGACATACAAGCTGAAATAATTTCAGTTGTAGAAACTCCCATCATGGTAGCGACCTCTGTTGCCGTAACAAACTCGGTAACTTTAAGCACCTTGTTCTCCAATTCCTGTTGTTCAAGATCTTTCTCCGTTTGCTCACGGTGCTGATCCCTTTTACTTCTTCTATACTTTGCCCCTTTACCCTTCTTGGATTTACCTTGAAGTTTTTCTAGGGTTTCACGTACTTGCTTTTGCACGTCTTCCTCAGTAGGCTCAACTTTTGCCACCGGCGCAAATCTTCCTCTACCTTTATTTCTATCACCAGAGTTTCCGGTGTTTCTATTTTGACCTGGACCGGAAGTATTTTTAGTTACAATTCTTCTACGCCTTTTCTTTCGGTCAGCACCTGCAGCAGGCTTTTTATCTTCTTTCTTTTTCTTGGGCTTTTCAAATTTGCTAAGGTCAATTTTCTCACCGGCAATTTTTGGACCCGACAATTTCTGATACTGAGTCTCTATTGTTTTTGGTGCCTCAGGCTCCTGAGCGGCTTCTGCAGTAGAATCAGCTTTTGCAGGCTCCTGTTTAGCTTCTGATTTTTTAGTTTCATCAGCTTTAGAAGCGACAGCTTTAGGAGATTCAACTTTAGGCTCCTCTTTTTTCACCTCTTTCTTTGGAGCCGGTTGGGACACAATTTTAGGACCTTGTAAAACAACCCTTCTTGTCTCCTTGACCTCTACCTTTGGAGCAGATTTTTCTTCCTCTTTAGGCGCAACCTTTTCTTCAGCTTTTGGAGTTTCTTTAGCAGGTTGCTCTTCAACTTTTTTCTTAGGATTAAGGTCAATTTTACCTACCATCTTAGGACCAGAAAGTTCTACCTTACCAACTAAAGTTTTGTCTTCGGATTCAGAGTTTCTTCGCTCACGGGCCAAGCGACGATCTTCTTGCTCTTTTTCCAATCGAACTCGAATTGCCTCTTTCTCCTTACGCTTTTCCTCTCCAACTTCTTTCGATGCAACCTTTTTACTCTTATCCGTCTGGAACTCATCAAGCAAAACTTGGTAAACATCATCAGAAATTTTTGTGGTAGGCCTCGCTTCCACATCATGTCCTTTTCCGTTAAGAAAGTCCACTGCCCTATCCAAGGAAATATTAAGTTCACGAAGAACTTTATTAAGCCTTATTTTTGCATTGTCTGCCATAAATACTGATTCCCGTTCTTTTATTTAAGTGCTAATATATAGCTAATCTTCTAATTCTTCTTTTAGTATACGAACAACTTCTAAAATAGTTTCCTCTTCTAAATCTGTACGTTTCACTAAATCATTAACATCTTGCTCTAATACGCTACGCGCAGTATCAAAACCGATCTTCTTGAATTCTTCAATAATCCAAGCATCGATTTCATCTGAGAACTCCGTTAATTCAACATCTTCCTCAACTCCTTCTCTAAACACATCTATCTCATAACCAGTAAGTTGACCAGCTAATCTAATATTGTGACCACCTCTACCTATTGCCTTAGAAACCTCTTCTGGCTTCAGGTAAACTTGTGCGGTCATCTTTTCATCGTTCAACTTAACAGAAGAAACCCTTGCCGGACTCAACGCCCTGGTCACTAACAATTGTGGGTTAGCAGTCCAGTTAATAACATCTATATTCTCATTACCTAATTCACGAACAATACCGTGAATTCTAGATCCTTTCATACCCACACAAGCTCCAACAGGATCAATACGATCATCATAAGAGTCTACAGCAACCTTTGCTTTTTCCCCTGGTATTCTAACCGCTTTCTTTACAGTAATCAATCCGTCGAACACTTCTGGTATTTCCTGAAAGAACAATTGCTCCAAGAATTTAGGCGAACTTCTAGACATTATAATCGTAGGTTTAGCTCCTTTTAACTCTACACTTTCAATAACACCCCTAACGTTATCACCTTTACGGAAAAAATCAGAAGGTATCTGTCTATCTTTCGGCAAAATTATCTCATTGCCCTCGTCATCTAACAAAATAACAGCTTTATGACGAATATGGTGCACCTCTGCCGTATAAATCTCGCCCTCTAAATCCTTAAAATGCTTATAAATGGTTGTATTATCATGCTCATGAATTTTCGAAATAAGATTTTGACGTAATGCCAAAATTGCCCTTCTTCCTAGATCAATCAACTTTACCTCTTCAGACACATCTTCACCAACTTCAAAATCTGGCTCAATTTTACGGGCCGCAGATAATGAAATTTCTTCATTTGGCTCCTCAACCTCACCATCATTTACAACGATGCGGTTTCTCCAAATTTCCAAATCACCTTTATCTGGATTTATGATGATATCAAAGTTATCATCTGAACCAAACTTCTTTTTAAGCGCATTTCTAAATACATCTTCCAAAATGGCCATTAATGTTACCCTGTCTATGAACTTATCGTCCTTAAACTCTGAGAAAGATTCAATTAACGCAATATTTTCCATTGGTAATTACAATTAAAATTTTAATACAACTTTTGCTTTAATAATATCTGAAAAATTTACTTCTTCTTTTTTCTGAACGGTCACCTTCCCCTTACCTATTGGCTTAGGCTCCCTAGCTTTCCATTCCAAAACAATAGAATCATCATTTACGGCGGTCAAATTCCCCTCAAACTTATTGTCGTTTGTACGAACTTCAAGTTTTCTGCCCACATTTTTAATGTATTGACGAGGCATAACCAACGGTGCCGATGCACCCGCAGAGGCAACCTCTAGCGAAAAATCATGTTCGTCACGATCCAAATTATGCTCGATCGCCCTACTTATTTTAATACAATCACTGACCGTAACCCCATGGTCACCGTCTATTACCACATGAATGCTATTATCAGCACCCATTGTGAAATCGATTAAAAATAGGGAGGGGTCTTCCTGAAGACCTTGATCCAATAATTCCTTTACTTTTTCCTTTAGCATAAATAATAAGTAATAAAAGAGGGGACTAATTGTCCCCTCATGAATACTTTTATATCCTTTCAGCTTTGCAAATATACAATAAATTTAATTTCCTACAATAGACTAATTACACCTAATTCATTCACTATGAAAAGAATCAAAACAGATAATTAAAATATAACAATTAATATACGTTTTAATAATTATCTTATTTTTAGCCCAACACCAACCAAAAAATTATAAAATGGAAATTCTTTCGTCCTATAACCTAATTATAGGAGCTTCTTTAATTGTTGTACTATCCTTCTTTTTTAATGGCATCTCAAAAAAAACCAATATACCGGCAGTGCTTATGCTCATTGTCCTAGGCATATTAATTAAAATAGGTCTTGAAATTTTTATACCTGAAATACCTGACTTTAAAGGGTCACTTGAAATTCTAGGCACGGTAGGTCTTATCATGATAGTGTTAGAAGCCGCCTTAGAACTAGAATTGAAAAAGGAAAAATTATGGCCTATTCTAAAATCTATGGCCATCGCTTTAATTGGCCTAGTAGGTTCTGCATATGTTGCCGCTCTAATCCTTTATCAGTTTATACCAAATATGACTATGCAATCTGCCTTGTTATATGCCACGCCGCTATCCATTCTATCAAGCGCTATAATTATACCAAGCGTAGGCGGTTTAAGTGAACAGAAAAAAGAATTCCATATTTACGAAAGCACCTTTTCTGACATTATGGGTATTATGATGTTCTATTTTTTAACGGGAAAACTAAACCCGGCCGAAGATACCGGAGTTGTTGGTTTTAGCATAAATTTCGCCGTTACCATAGTTATAGCATTGGTTGCCAGCTATGCTATTATATTAGTTTTTCAACGCATAAAAAGCCAGGCAAAATTATTCTTGCTTATATCAGTATTACTCCTTCTTTATGCAATAGGCAAAAAAATGCATTTATCATCCTTAATAATCATATTGGTATTTGGTTTGATCGTAAAGAATGTCAACTTATTTTTTCCAGGCAAAACAAAAATCTTTCTTGAAAAGGAAAGAATGCAACAAATTTATCACGAGCTGCATATAGTTACGCTAGAAACTGCATTTGTAGTCAGAACCTTTTTCTTTGTGATTTTTGGCATCACCATAGTACTATCATCTTTACTTAGCGTTAACGTTGCCATTGTAAGCTTGCTAATAATTGCCTCTATTTACGCCATCCGATTTTTGATCTTGATGGTTTTTGTTGGAAAAGATATGTTGCCCCAATTATTCATAGCCCCTAGAGGATTAATTACCGTATTGCTATTTTATGCCATACCTGCAGAAGCTCAGATTGAAGGATTTGAATCTGGCATCTTGTTATTTGTAATTATAGCCACAAGCTTAGTAATGACATGGGCCATGATTCGTGATAAACGAAAAATGGGTACTATGCTAGATGAAATTGATGAAGAAATTATTGAAAGAAACTTAGCCGAGGATGCTATTAGAGAAACTGAAGATGAAGATTACCAAGAAATGGACAAGGCAACTATAGACAAAATAGAACCCAAGAACACTCATTGAGTGATATCTTATACAACATCAACCATAAAGACTATTGGGGCATAAAAGATGCATGCACCTCAACTTGATCGCTGTACGCCTGAGGCTCTGAATCTTCTATACTATCAACTTCTTTACGAAAACGAAGTATCATCAGAGTATCCAATTGTTGATCTATACTATCTTTCAACACCCTCCAATTAGAGGAGTTCATTTTGTTGTTATATTCCATTATCTTATTAAAGCGATCTAAATTATAACGATTGGCTTTCCAAGCATGGGCAGTACTTTCTTCATGTTTTAGATCTTGCAGATAAAAGCCGATCCCAAATCCAAGTACAACAACGATTAATAATATTTTTAAAACTTTTGGAGAGAGTTTCATAGGGCTAAGTTCTTTAGGGTACCAAAGTATATAATAACAAAATCGAAATGGTTTCTTTTCCGATGTATTTGTAACGTTATCGGTTTAAATGTACAAAAATACTGACACAACGGTTATCAACACTTAACATTCCGTACTGAAATATGTATAAGTACGAAGGTCAGACAATTAGAATACAATTAAAATGACATAAATCATAAAAATAAAAAATCCTGACATCAAATGACATCAGGATTGCTCTCTTAGTTGGCCCACAAGGACTCGAACCTTGAATGACGGTACCAAAAACCGGAGTGTTACCATTACACCATGGGCCAATACCTTTTAAGAGGCTGCAAATTTAAAACAAAGTTTTGTTTCACCAAACATTTTTTCAAGTAAAAATGAAAAAAATCTACTTTACCTGTGTTAAAGGTTTATAAAAATAGTTCATTCCTTTCTAGATTAATTAGTAAATTCGCCACTTAGGTTTAACCCAAGCTTCATGTTTTCAAAGAACTACCACAAGTGGGACACCATATTAGGATGGTCCGTATTTTTTATCGCCTTTATTACGTATTACATTACCGTAGAACCCACCAATAGTTTTTGGGATGCGGGAGAGTATATAGCAACGGCGGCCAAGCTTCAAGTGGGCCACCCGCCCGGGGCGCCATTGCTACAGATGATAGGTGCCTTTTTTGCAATGTTCGCCTTAGAGCCAAGTCAAATCGCAATGATGGTCAACTTGGTATCCGGTGTATCAAGCGCATTCACCATTTTATTTATGTTCTGGACGATTACAAACATTACCAGAAAATTAATTGAAAAAGATGGTCCTTTTACCAATAGTAAAGCAATAGCCGTTTTTGGTAGTGCCCTAGTTGGTTCATTGGCCTTCACCTATTCAGATAGTTTTTGGTTCAACGCCGTAGAAACCGAAGTATATTCAATGGCAAGTTTCATTATGGCCTTATTATTATGGTTAGGGCTGAAATGGACCGATAACCTACATGATCCCCGTGGCAATAAATGGCTCGTGTTAATTTCTTTTGTGGTAGGATTGACTTTCGGAGTTCAATTTATGGGCTTTTTGGCAATCCCTTCAATTGGCCTACTTTATTATTTTAAAACCTACCAAAAGACTACAGTAAAGAACTTTTTACTGGCCAACGTCATTGTTATTGCCATTTTAATGTTGGTATATAAATTTTCACTTACCTACGTTCTTAAATTATTTGGCTGGGGAGAAGTATTCTTCATTAACAGTATTGGGCTACCATTTAATTCTGGGTCTATAATAATAGGTCTCCTCTTCATATCGGCATTTTACTTTGGTCTAAACTATACACGCAAGAACAATTATAGAACAGGCAATACCATTGTTTTATGTTTAATGTTTTTATTCCTAGGTTTTTCATCATGGTTAATGTTACCCATTAGAGCAAATGCCAAAGTTGTCATCAATGAAAACAATCCAGAAGATGCAAGAGCACTACTAGCATATTACAATAGAGAGCAATACCCGGGTGTAGACAGCCCTGTTTATGGCACCTATTATTCAGATATGTTTGCACCGGCAGGTGAAGACCAAGACGGAAAACCCAAATATGAAAAAGATTATACTTTAGGAAAGTACATTATAGTAAATAAATACAAAGATGCCGTTCAAGGCCCCAATCCTAAACACCAAGGATTGTTACCAAGAATGTGGAGTTCACAAAATGCAGAGAACTACATGCGCTATTTTGGCGCCTTAGATTTTAGGATCACACAACCAAATCAAGAGTTAAGGCAAGCTGCAGAACAGGTTAAAATTGGTTTTGCCAACGGTGAGATCGGTGCCGATCAATACATAAGCTTCCTAAAACGTTTTGATGAGTATATAGAAGTACAACCACCTACCTTATGGGACAATGTTAAGTATATGTTCGAATTTCAGTTCAACTACATGTATCTACGTTATTTCATGTGGAATTTTGTTGGAAAACAAAATGATGTTCAGGGTCGATATAATGAAAATGGAAACTGGTTAAGTGGCATCAATGTAATTGATAGTATTAGATTAGGCAGTCAGGATAATTTACCTAGTGATATTCAAAACAACCCAGGTAGGAACACCTATTTCTTTTTGCCATTAATTCTAGGAATTATTGGTATTGTTTTTCAACTTTCAAAAGACAAAAAGCAATTCTGGGTATTATTGATGTTCTTTCTGTTTACCGGATTGGCCATACAATTTTATACGAACCCAGGCATATTTCAACCTCGTGAACGAGATTATTCCCTTGTAGGATCCTTCTATGTCTTTGCCCTTTGGATCGGTTTAGGAGTATATGGGTTGTATGATAGTTTTAAAGAATGGATCACCCCTAAAATATTAGCCCCTGCTGTAGTTATAGTAACATTGCTTGCGGTACCAACGGTAATGGCAGTACAAAACTGGGACGACCATGATAGATCAGGTAAATTCACGGCAAACTCGTCTGCAAAGGCATATTTAGATTCTTGCCAAGAAGATGCAGGTGCTATTTTATTTACCATTGGAGATAACGATACGTTCCCAATTTGGTACGCACAAGAAATTGAACATTACAGAACGGACGTTCGTGTAGTATGTACCAGTCTTTTTGAAACAGATTGGTATGTTGACCAAATGAAAGCTGCAGCTTACGAAAGCGCGCCAATACCTTCACAAATTACTCATGAGAAATACAGGTGGGGATCAAGAGATGTGCTATACCACCAAGGCATTACGGAAAACAGATGGCCCATTAAAGATTTTATTAACTGGATCGATAGTGATAAACCAAGAACTAAACTAAAGTACTTGTTTGAGCAAAATGGCGCAGACCTTAGTCAATATTCAGAAGACACTCAAAACATGGTATACTACCCTACCAATAAAATTAGGGTGCCTGTAAACAAACAAAATGTATTGAGCAGTGGCTTGGTGAAAGAAAAAGACGCCGACCAAATTGTTGATTTCATTGATATAGATCTACCAGGTGCTATTACCAAAAAAAGCATGATGATGCTTGACATCTTAGCGAACAATGACTGGAAACGTCCTTTATACTTCTCTGGAGGTAGTTTTGATGATGCCGAATACCTTTGGATGAAAGATTACCTTCAACTAGATGGTTTGGCATATAAACTAGTGCCTATCCGTACAGAAAGACCTAATGCTTTTGAACTAGGAAGAATAGATACCGAATTAATGTATGATATTGTTACCGGTTGGGATTGGGGCAATGCAGGTGGCGACATTTACCACGATACACAAACCCGTATTCAAAGCGTATCCTTTAGAGGTAATTTAGCTCGTTTAACAGAAGCGTTGATCAAGGAAAACAAAATGGACAAGGCGAAAGATATCATCGAAATTTCCTTGACCAATATGCCTGTAGATAAATTTGGATACTATACACTTGTAGAACCTTTTATAGATGGCTATTACAAAGTTGGTGAAAACCAAAAAGCGCGTGCTCTTTTTGAAAAGTTAAAAGGCAAGTACCAAGAACGATTGGAGTATTACGCTTCCACAAGCTTGGATGAACAATACAGTAATATTGACGATATCATAGCAGATATGGAGGCCTATAGACGTAATATAGATATGATCATCACCAATGACAGTGAAGACATTGCAGAAAAAGAGACCTTAATCTTTAATGAGTACATTGATAAATTCCAGCATTTTTATAAGGACGAGGATGATATGGACATGCGCGAAGAAATGCAACAGGGCGATCCCGATATGATGGACACCGTACCGGTTTCCGATACCATTTTACCGGATAATACGAAGACCGAAATTATAGAATAGATATTATAAATGGTCACAAAAAAAAGCTTTGAGCACAAACTCAAAGCTTTTTTTATTTCTATATGTTATGTTTTAAACGTATTCTTTAAGAATACCCATTAACGTAGTAGCATCTTGCTCACCACTTTGTCTCCATACCATTTCTCCTTTTTTGTAGATCATAAGTGTAGGCAAGCCTTTAACACGCAAAGCCTGAGAAAGCTCTTTGTTCTTATCTACATCTATCTTTATGACCTTACCTCTACTACCAAGTGCAGCGGCTACATCCCTTAATACAGGATGCATTGCAGTCGACTGTTCGTTCCACTCTGCATAAAAATCCAGAAGAACAGGTACATTTAAATCTATTAGTTCACCAAATTTGGACATATAAAATGCTTTTCTTTGTTAGCCAAATGTAATAAAAATTGTTAAAATACTACTCTTAGCGGGCTAATTGTAGCATCGTAAAAGGGTTAAAATCATGTTAATGCCTTTTTCTTTAAAGTTATCACGGTAATTTCTGGCCAAATGCCTACCCTACCCGGATATCCTAAAAAACCAAAACCTCTGTTCACATTAATGAACTGCCCCATTTCTTTGTAAATGCCCGCCCAATAAGGGTATCTCCATTTCACCGGACTCCATTTGATCCATCCAGGTATTTCTATACCAAATTGCATACCATGGGTATGACCACTTAATGTCAGATGATAATGGTAGTCATCTTTTATAACTTCCATTTCCCAATGAGAGGGGTCATGGCTCATTAAAATTTTAAAATCATTTTCTTCTATCTGTGAAGCGGCCTTCTTGAGATCACCGGCCTTTTTAAAGCCGCCTTTACCCCAATTCTCTACTCCTACTAGGGCAATTTTATCATCACCTCTTTTAAGATATCTATGCTCGTTAAGCAACAGATCAAAACCCATCTGCTTCTGTAATGTTTTAAGATCTTCTAGATTTTGATGTTTCAGTTCTTCTGTATCCCAAGGGATATAATCACCGTAATCATGGTTTCCTAAAACCGAAAACTTACCATC
Source organism: Maribacter sp. (assembly GCA_020629415.1). GTDB lineage: Bacteria > Bacteroidota > Bacteroidia > Flavobacteriales > Flavobacteriaceae > Maribacter > Maribacter huludaoensis. The sequence goes on from JAHDDL010000021.1 coordinate 71,527, forward strand.
TTTAGCATGAAGGGTACTGAACAGATCTGCCCAAGGTTCCATTTCAGAAGTCATATTATTCACCATATCACCTGTAAAAAGCAATACATCACTTTTTTGCTTATTTATAAGGTCTACTGCGTACTCAATTTTTTTCCTGTCATCAAAACTACCACTATGTATATCAGATATTTGGGTAATTTGATAGCCGTGAAAACTATCAGGTAGATCATCGAACTCCAAATCATATTTCAATACTTTAAAATTGTACTTACCCTTGTACATACCATACAAAAGCGCGCCAAATGGTATGGCGGCCACACCTAAGGCCAACAAGCTCAGAAACCTTCTACGGGCAGGAAGTCCAAATTGTTTTTCCTCACCAAATAACTTTTGATATAGTCCAGAAATAAGGCGATACATATCTTCAGAAAACAGAAACAGAATAGTAATGATATTGAAAGTCAACATGGTCAATAAAAATCCGAAAGCATAACTCTTAGAAATACTTAGAACACGGCCTGTCTCTTCTCCAACTGAAAATTGGTAGATGAAATTTAACATAACCGCTAATGAAACCACAATATAAATCCACGACCACCATGGTTGTCTAGTAATGGTTTTTAATGCCTGCAGCACATAAAAACTTAAGGCAACATAAGCTATGACGAAAATAAACCAACGTATCATGATAGAATTTTTTACAAAGATATCTGTATCACAGCGGTATATGTGCTCATTTGCAATTTATTTAACCTTAGCCACAACTGCATTAATATTTTCCAATTGCGTAATGGCAACATGATCATCGCTCAAAAAGCCTTCCGAGTTCATTGATATATTAGGTTTATTAAGTATTGTTTTAACCAAAGCTGTTCCCGATAAATGAACGGCACTAAATCCCCTGGTTTTAAAAGTTTCAACATTACCAGCGTTTATACCAGATCCAGGCATAATCTGTACGCTCTTGCTTTTCTTCTTTAATTCCGATAAAAGGTCTACTCCCAAAAGTGCCGAATTTTGTTGACCTGATGACAATATATAATCTACCTGCATAGCATCCAGCTTTTGTAATGCTTCAAACGGATTTTCAATCCAATCAAAAGCCCTATGAAATGTAAATTTCAACTCACCTGCCGCATCTTTTAAGATTTGCGTTCTATCCGCATCCAACAAAAAATCGCTTAATAAAACCCCCGATACAATTCCGTCAAATCCCATTTCAACACAAAGTGCAATATCGGCAAGCATAATATTGAATTCATCATCTGAATACGTAAAATCTCCACTTCTAGGTCTTATCAGTACATGCACCGGAATAGATACTTGCTCTTTCACAGCTTTCAACAACCCGTAAGAAGGAGTTAGTCCGCCCACCGCCAATTCCGAACACAACTCAATACGGTCTGCTCCAGCCTGTTCCGCGACCAAGGCAGATTCTAAGGAATTTGCACAAACTTCTACTATCATATTGCTATATTTAAAGTTACTAAATGTAAAGAACCCATCTCATGAAAAGAAGAAAGTTTCTAAGAAATTCTAGCACCGTAGCCACGGGTATCGTCTCTGCTCCCATATTAGCTTCATATAAAGAAATGCCCCAAACTGAAAAAGCAGATAATGCACCTGTACTACCCATAGCTATTTGCACTTGGGATTTTGGAAATGCAACTGCCAAAGCATGGGAAGTTCTAGAAAAAGGTGGCACCGCACTAGATGCCGT